>NZ_JOHB01000002.1:0-530783 GCF_000719605.1 Streptomyces sp. NRRL S-1813 | reverse complement strand
CAATGGCTGCATACCTACAATCACCACCGCGGACACACCGCGCTCGCAGGCAAACCACCCGCCAGCCGCGTCCCCAACCTCACAGGGCAATACACCTAGAGCTGAGCGCTGGCCGAATCCGCGAGCCGGCGCCGCACCGCGCGGGCGGCCGGCAGGGCCGAGGCGATTGCGGCGATCGTCACCGCGACGGCAATGACCAGCAGCAGCATGCCCGTGGCGGGACGCTGGGCGATGCCGGTCCCCCAGCCGCTGGTGCGGCCCTGGAGGTTGATCAGCCACTCGGAGGCGAGCAGGCCCAGCGCCGTGCCGGCCAGCGCGGCGGCGAGCGTGACGAAGGCGGTGGCCGAGACGATGACCGCGGTGATCTGGCGGGGAGTGAGGCCGACGGCCTTGAGGGCGAGCAGGTCACGACTGCGGTCGCGTACGGCGGCACCGACCGTCGTCGCCAGTTCCGCCAGCCCGATCAGGATCAGCACCGCCATCAGGCCGATGCTGACGGCACGGACCGCCGACAGCTGGTCGGCGGGGTTGGGGACCTCGCGCACTTCGAGACGGCCCGCGGACGCCTCGGTCAGCGCGTCGCGTACGGCGCCGGGATCGGCACCGTGGTTCAGGACCAGGTTGTAGAAGTCCGGGCGGGGCGGGTGCGGGCCGGAGGGTGTGCCGTCGGCGGTGTCGCCGTCGCGCAGGGTGTCCAGGCTGGTGGAGATGACCCGGCCGGCGTCGGCGGTTTCGATGTTGCGGCCGACGATGTGGAGGACGTAAGGGCGGCCGGCGACGGTCATCCGGACCCAGTCGCCGACGTGTGCGTCGAGGAGTTCCAGCAGGCCCTGTCCGGCGACCGCTTCATCGGGGCCGTGGGCGGCGCGGCCTTCCACGACGGCGAAGGGGTACGGCTGGGTGTCCGTGCCGAGCCCGCGCAGGGTGATTGTCCCGGTTTGCCCCGGTACGAGCGCCTGTTCCTCGGCGCCGGGGTAGGCCTTCATCCGTGGCCTGGAGGTGAGGAGTTGGCTTAGCTCCCCGTCGCCGAGGGTGTCGGAACGTGCGGTGAGAGCGGCGGGCAGGCCGACGTTCCCGGGGTGGGAGGTGAAGCGGTCCAGGGTGGTCCAGGTGCCCAGCGCGATGGTGATGAGCAGCAGCGGGACGGCCAGCCGTGCCACTGCTGCCGAGGAGCGCAGCGGGCGGTGGAAGGCACCGCGCCAGCCGAGGACCAGGGCCGGTGGGACCCGCAGTCCGAGTGCCCGCCGGGTGAGGCCGGACGTCCGGCTGCCGGTGACGGCGGCGGCACGGGCGACGGGCACCGGTGGTACCCGCCCGGCACGCCAGGCGGCCAGACAGGTCGCCGAGCCGATGAAGACCACCACGCCGCCGGAGATCACCAAGGGCAGCCAGGTGTGCTCGGGAAGCCGGTGCCACAGGGCCATCGCTTCGCCGATCCGGCCGGGGACCAGCGTGCCGAGCCCCTGGGTGAGCAGTGCCCCGAGGGCGACGCCCAGCAGCGCCAGGCCGAGGTGGAGCGCGAGGAACATCCGGACCACCTGACCCGGCGTGAACCCGATGGCCTTGAGGACCGAGATGTCCCGCAGATGTCCGCGGATCCGGGTGCTGATGGCGCCGCCCACCGCCAGGGCGGCGGCGAGCAGCGCGCCGAGTCCGAAGAGGCCGAGCAGCCGTCCGAGGAGTTGGTTGTCCCCCTCGGCTTCGGCCTTGGCCTGCCGCCAGGTGGAGACATCGGTGATCTGATCGGCGCCGAGCCGGGTGACCGCCCGCTGGACGACGTAGTCCGTGTCCGCGGGGTCGGTGAGCTGGAGGCCCATGGTGCGGCCGCGCTGGTCGCGGCCCGCGTCGGAGGCGGCGAGGGTCTCGGGGAGCACCCAGCCGACTCCCGGGGACTCGCCCGCGCGGAAGGCGACCTCGGCGGTGTCCGCGACGCCCACCACTCGCAGATGTGCCGGGATCCCGCTCAGCGCGAGGGTGTCGCCCGGCTTCGCCCACATCGCGCGGGCGACCGAGCTGTCCAGCACGATGCCCTTGGTGGCCCCCGTATCGGCGCCCGCGTCGAGCCAGCGGCCCGCCACGATCTGGGGCGTCGCGGTGGCGGGGCGCTTAGCCGCACCGCGCAGCTCCACCGTCGCCTTGGCGCCGCCGGGCTGGAGGCTCGCGGTGGTGCGGACCGTACGGAACGGTCCTGAGGTGGCCCGCACCTCGTCCAGTTCGGCGAGCGACCCGGCGGCGGTGCCGGCTTGGGTGTGGATCCATACATGGGCGCCGGAGGACTGGGTGAAGACCCGTTGCCAGGGGTCGGTCGCATAAGCGAACAGCGCGGTGGCCAGCAACAGCGAGATGGTGATCCCGGCGGTGGCCAGCACGATGAGGACCGCGGCCGGTCGGTGTGCTCTCAGGTGCGCCTGTGTCCAGCGTGCCGCTGCTCGCACGGGTCAGCCCTTGAGCTTGAGTACGTCGGCCACACCGGCCGCGGGGCGGTTCCGGCTGCCGCCGAGGTGAGCGTCGTCGGCCACCTGGCCGTCGTAGAAGCTGATCACCCGGTCCGCGGCGCTGGCCATTCTGGCGTCATGGGTGACCAACAAGATCGTCTGGCCGCGCTGGTGGAAGCGGGCCAGCAGCCGCAGCACCTCCCTGGTGCCCTTGCTGTCGAGGCTTCCGGCGGGTTCGTCGGCGAGCAGCAGGCTGGGGGTGTTGACCAGGGCGCGGGCCAGGGCGACGCGCTGCTGTTCGCCGCCGGACAGCTCGCCCGGAGTGCAGTTCTCCTTGCCCGTCAGGCCCAGTTCGTCGAGCAGTTCCGCCCGGTCGGTGCGGGCCCGCCGGGGGGACCTGCCGGCCAGCAGTGCGGGGAGTTCGACATTGTCGGCGACGCTGAGGTTCGAGACCAGGTTGAAGAACTGGAAGACGATGCCGATGTGGTGGCGGCGCAGCTCCGCCCAGCGTGCCTCGCTGTAGCCGTCGACCTGGCGGCCGTCGAGCCAGAGTGCACCGCTGTCGGGCCGGTCGAGGCCGCCGAGGAGATGCAGCAGAGTGGATTTGCCGGCTCCCGAGGGCCCGGTGACGGCGACGAACTCACCGCGTTCGATGGACAGGTCGACGCCCCGCACCGCGGGCACGGGGGCGGCGCCTTCCGGCCGGTGGGTCTTGACCAGGCCGGCTGCCCGGACTATCGGGCCGGACGGCTCGTCCCGGTTCATTCCAACTCCTCTTGACAGCGCTCCAGCCAGTCGAGATCCGCCTGTAGATGCAGCATCGCGCCCTCTATCAGCAGTTGCGCGACCCGGTTGTCCCGGTCCTCGCCCGCCGCGAGTTTCGACAGGTCACGCATGGTGTTGAGGTAGTGGCGGCGCTGCTTGTTGATCAGGGCGATCTGGTCTGCGGTCCCGGTGTGGGGGGCCAGGGCGAGCTTCATGAAGAATTCGTCCCGTACCCGTGGTTCGGCGGTGGATTCCTCGAACCAGACGTCCACCGTCTCGCGTCCCGCCTCGGTGATCCGGTAGATGCGCTTGTTCGGGCGGTCCGACTGCTCGACGTCCTCCCCCGCGATCAGGCCCGCTTTCTCCAGCCTGCCCAGGGTGACGTAGATCTGGCCGACGTTAGGCTGAGGGTATGCCGCGCCCAGAAGGTTCTCAAGGGCCTGTTTGAGTTCGTAGCCGTGTGCGGGGCCGCTGACCAACAGCGCCAGGAGTGGCAGCCGCACGCTCTCCCTCTCCCTCCCCGCCCTAGTTGACCGTCATCTGGACGCATCCGACTGTGAGCCGGGTCGCCGTCGCATCTTCCTGCTGCATCTAGTATCCCGCATGGCTAACAGGTATACATGGGGCGGGCTGTCGGTCCAGTGTCCCGTCGACGCCTGGTATGAGGAGGAGCCCATGCGGTGGAAGCGTGCCGCGGGAAGGGCTCTGCTGGTCTGCTCCTTGCTGTTCGCGGGCCAGGCCGGTGCGCGGGCCGGGGAGCCGGCCGTCGGTCCGGACGGACGGGGCCCTGTCACCCTGGTGACGGGCGGCGACCTCACGGGCTACCTGCGGGGTGTCCTCGACGGCTGGAACGACCGCCACCCACGCGAGAAGGTGACGCTGGTCGAGCTGCCGGACGCGGCCGACGAGGTCCGCGCCCAGATGGTCACGGAGCTGCGCTCCCACAGCGACCGCTTCGATGTGCTGAACATCGACGTGGCATGGACGTCGGAGTTCGCGGCCGCGGGCTGGATCAAGCCCGTGAACAGTGCGCAGTTCCCGCTGAAGCGCTTCCTTCCTCCCGTCGTGGACACCGCCACCTTCCGGGGGCGGCTCTACGCGGTCCCGTATGTCACCAACGCCGGGCTGCTCTACTACCGCAAGGACGTGCTCGCCCGTGAAGGTGCGCGGCCGCCCCGCACCTGGGCCGAGCTGGAGCAACTGGCGAAGACGGTCGCGCCCAAGTACGGGATGGACGGTTACGCGGGCCAGTTCCTGCCGTACGAGGGGCTGACCGCCAATGTCGGCGAGGCCGTCCAGTCGGCGGGCGGCACGGTGCTCGCCGGCGAAGGCGCGCGCGTGACGGTGGACTCCCCCGCGGCCCGCCGTGGCCTGTCCTTTCTGCTCGACGGGGTACGCGAGGGCTGGATCCCGCAGCGGGCGCTGACATACAAGGAAGAGGAGTCCCGCAAGGCCTTCCAGGACGGCCGACTGCTGTTCCTGCGGAACTGGCCGTATGCCTACGCGCTGGCCAACGCCCGGTCGTCGAAGGTGGCGGGAAAGTTCGGCGCGGTGCCGCTGCCGGGTCCTGACGGACCGGGCTCCAGCGCGCTGGGCGGCTCCAATCTTGCGGTCAACGCGCAGTCGCGGCACCAGAAGACGGCCACCGAGCTGATCTCCTATCTGACGACCGAGTCGGTGCAGCGCCGGGTGCTCACCGAGGGCGCACTGCCACCGGTGTGGGCCGACCTGTACTCGGATCCGGAACTGGTGCGTCGCTTCCCGTACCTGCCGACGCTCAAGCGGGGCGTCCTGGCGGCCAAGCCGCGCCTCAAGAGCCCGCATTACGACCAGGTGAGCCTGGCGGTTCAGGCGGTCATGCATGACGCGCTGCTCCATCGCCGGAGCACGGATGCCACCGTCGCGCGGCTGACGAGGGAGTTGCGGGCCATCGTCGGCCGCGGCTGACCCCTCGCGGCTGTCAGCAGTTCCCTCTCCGGCTGCCCTAGTTACTTGTTAGGTACAGGCTGGCCACCCAATCTCCCATAAATCCGGGCATCTCACAGCGACTTTTGACCATTTCGTTGACACTCGAACGACACACCTACTTAACATGCATGCATAACAGCGATTGCAGCCGCACGGCATGCCCATGCAAGAACGGGATCACGGCAGATGCTCATAGCCACGGCAGGGAACGGCTCCTCCGCCGACTCCACGCCCTCCCCCACCCCCACCGGTCCGGCCTCCCCCGCGCTCTCACCGGCCGCCACCGGGACCCCGTCCCAGGACTCGGCACAGCGCTGGTGGCGCGACGCGGTGATCTACCAGGTCTACGTCCGCAGCTTCCTCGACAGCACCGGCGACGGCATCGGCGATCTGGCCGGCGTCCGCACCGGGTTGCCCTACCTCAAGAAGCTCGGGGTGGACGGCATCTGGCTCAGCCCCTTCTACCCCTCCCCCCAGCACGACCACGGCTACGACGTCGCGGACTACCGCGATGTGGACCCCGTATACGGCGACCTCGCCGAGTTCGACCTCCTGGTGGCCGACGCCCACCGGCTGGGTCTGAAGCTGCTCCTGGACATCGTCCCCAACCACTGCTCCAGCGAGCACCCGTGGTTCCGGGCCGCGCTGGCGGACGTTCCGGGCAGCCCGGCACGGTCGCTGTTCCACTTCGCCGACGGGCGCGGGGAGGCCGGTGAACTGCCGCCCAACAACTGGCGGGCGATGTTCGGCGGGCCCGCCTGGTCCCGGATCAAGGAGGAGGACGGCACGGAGGGCCAGTGGTACCTCCACATGTTCACGCCCGAGCAGCCCGACCTGAACTGGCGCAACCCCGCCGTGGCCGCCGACTTCGACCAGGTGCTGCGCTTCTGGCTGGACCGCGGTGTCGACGGCTTCCGTATCGACGTGGCCGCCGGGCTGTTCAAACACCCCGAGCTCCCCGACTCCCCCGACCCGGCGGCCGACGAGCGGACCCGCGACTCGGTCAATCCGCTGGCCTGGAACCAGCCCGAGGTGCACCAGGTGTGGCGCGACTGGCGTGCCCTGTGCGAGGAGTACACGGCGCGCGACGGCCATGACCGGCTGCTGGTCGGCGAGGTATCCGTACGGACACCGAGCGAGCAGGCCGCGTACGTCCGCTCGGACGAGCTGCACCAGGCGTTCTTCTTCCACCTGCTGACCGCGCTCTGGGACGTCGACACCTTCCGCCGGGTCATCTCCGAGGCGCTGACCGACATCGCGGGCACCGGCTCCACGGTCACCTGGGTGCTCAACAACCACGACCAGGTCCGCACCGTCACCCGGTACGCGACCGAACCCGGCGGCAGGGCCCGGAGCACCGCCCTGGAGGCAGCCCCAGCGGCAGCCGGGGAAGAGTCCGAGGGAGGGCTGGGCCCGGCACGCGCCCGCGCGGCCGCCCTGCTGATGCTGGCGCTGCCCGGCGCCGCGTACATCTACCAGGGCGAGGAACTGGGCCTGCCGGAGGTCGTCGACCTGCCCGACGAGGTCCTCACCGACCCGATCTACCACCGTACGGGCAGCCGGGAGCACATCCGCGACGGCTGCCGGGTGCCGCTGCCCTGGTCCGGGCACGCCTCCCCGTTCGGCTTCACGTCCGGTACCGACGCGGCGCGGCCATGGCTGCCGCAGCCCGCGTGGTTCGCCGATCACGCCACGGACCGGGCGCTGGCCGACACCCGGTCGTTCTGGCACCTGTACCGCGAAGGGCTGGCGCTGCGCCGCAGTCTTCCGCAGCTCGGCGAAGGCACCCTGCGCTGGCTGGAGTCGCCGCCCCAGGTCCTGGCGTTCGTCCGTGGCGACGGCCTGGTCTGCGCCATCAACTTCGGCACCGAACCGGTGCCGGCCCCCGTACCCGGCACCCCGCTGCTGGCGAGCGGCGACTGCCCCGCAGGAACGCTCCCGGGCTCCACCGCCGCCTGGTGGATGCACGCTCCCGCCCCCCGATAGCCCCACCTCTCCACAGCCCCCTCCCCGCTAGTCCTCCGAAGGGAACCCACGATGAGACGACCCGCAGTACGACACACCCGAGCCGCCGTGTCCGGCGCCGCCGTGCTCGGTCTGGCGCTCTGCGCCACCGCATGCGGCGGCAACGTGTCCGCCGGTGGCAAGAAGCAGGAACTCAACGGCCAGACCGTGAGCGTGGCGGGCGTCTGGACCGGCGTGGAACAGCAGAATTTCAAGAAGGTCCTGGACGCGTTCTCCGAGAAGACCGGCGCGAAGGTCACCTTCTCCTCCACCGGCGACAACGTCTCGACGGTCATCGGCAGCCAGGTCGAAGGCGGCAACGCCCCCGATGTGGTGATGGTCCCCCAGGTCGGTGTGCTCCAGCAGTTCGCCAAGAAGGGCTGGCTCGCGCCCCTGTCGGCGGAGGTCGGTGCCGAGGCCGAGAAGAACTTCGCGCAGGTGTGGAAGGACTACGGCACGGTCGACAAGACCTACTACGGCCTGTACTTCAAGGCCTCGCACAAGTCGACGGTCTGGTACAGCCCGGAGGCGTTCACCCAGGCCGGGGTCACGCCCGCGAAGACGTACCAGGAGCTGCTGACGTCGGGCCGTACGCTGTCCGACTCGGGTGTGCCGGCGTTTTCCGTCGCGGGCGAGGCCGGCTGGCCGCTGACCGACTGGTTCGAGAACGTCTACCTCTCCCAGGCCGGTCAGGAGAAGTACGACAAGCTCGCCGCCCACAAGATCCCGTGGACGGACCCCAGCGTGGTCAAGGCGCTCACCGCGCTCGGCAAGCTGTTCAGCGACAAGAGCCTGGTGGCGGGCGGCGGTTCGGGCGCACTGCGCACCGACTTCCCCGAGTCCGTCCAGCAGGTCTTCGGCCCGGAACCGAAGGCGGCCATGGTCTACGAGGGTGACTTCGTCAGTGCGCTGGTCACCGATGAGCTCCACAAGGAGGTCGGCAAGGACGCCAAGTTCTTCCCCTTCCCCGCGGTCGACGGCGGCAAGGCGCCGGTGGTCAGCGGCGGCGACGCCGCGGTGGTGCTCAAGGCCGGGAAGAACAAGAAGGCCGCGATGGAGCTGGTGAAGTACCTGGCCACTCCCGAGGCGTCCGGTGTCTGGGCCAAGGCGGGCGGCTACATCTCGCCCAACAAGAAGGTGCCCGCGGACGCGTACCACGACGAGGTCGCCCGCAAGGCCGCCACGTCGCTGACCGACGCCGGCAACTCCGTGCGCTTCGACATGTCCGACCAGGCCCCCGCGGCGTTCGGCGGCACCCAGGGAGCCGGCGAGTGGAAGCTGCTCCAGGACTTCCTGCGCGACCCCTCGGACCCCAAGGGCACGGCCCACAAGCTCGAGGCCGCCGCCGCCAAGGCATACGGAAAGTAAGGACCAAGGGCCCGAGCCATGCCTGTCACCACTCCCGCGGTGCCGCCCGCCACGACGCGCGGCACCGCGTCCCTCCCCCCGGGCGGCACACCCGGCAGGGCACCTGACCCCGTGCGGGGCGCCGCCCGGCGCCGTCGCCGGATCGCCGTGGCCTTCCTGTTTCCCGCGCTGCTGCTGCTGGGCGCCCTGGTCGCGTACCCCATCGTGTTCTCGGTCATCCGCAGCCTGTACGACGCCTCGGGCGACACCTTCGTCGGCGCCGACAACTACACCGCGATGTTCCAGGACCCCGCCACGCTCCGGGCCATCCGCAATAGCGCGATCTGGGTCGTCTTCGCCCCGGCCCTGCTGACCGGACTCGGCCTGGTCCTCGCCGTCCTGACCGAGAAGATCCGCTGGAAGACGGCGTTCAAGCTGCTGATGTTCATGCCGATGGCGATCTCCTTCCTCGCCGCCGGCATCATCTTCCGCCTCGCCTACGAGCAGGATCCGCAGCGCGGTGTGCTCAACGCGATCACCGTGGGCATCCACGACAAGGTCCAGGGCGAGTCCGTCTCCTTCCCCACCGCCAAGACGCGCATCGGCGACAAGCGTCTGGTCAAGGGGAACGACGGCTCCTATCGCACCGCCCGTAGCGCCGGCCCGGGAAACACCGTCAACCTCGGACTGGTCGGCGTCGCGCCCAAGGACATGCCCCCGCAGGCACGACCGGCCGCCCCGGCGGCCAAGTCCCCGGCAGGCGAAGGGGAACTGCGCGGTGTGGTCTACCTCGACTTCACCCCCCGTGGTGGCGGCACCCCCGGCACGGTGGACCGCGACGAGCGCGGACTGCCGCAGCTCTCCGTCGAGGCGGTCGACTCGCATGGCAAGGTGGCGGCGACGACCACCACCGCCTCGGACGGCTCCTACCGCCTGCCCCGTCTGGCCCCCGGGTCCTACAAAGTCCAGCTCCCCGCCAAGGACTTCGCCGCCCCCTACGAGGGCGTCTCCTGGCTCGGCCCGGCCCTCATCACCCCCGCCATCATCGGCGCCTATATGTGGATCTGGACCGGCTTCGCGCTCGTCCTCATCGGCGCGGGACTCTCCTCGATGCCGCGCGATGTGCTGGAGGCCGCCCGGATGGACGGCGCGAACGAATGGCAGGTCTTCCGCCGGATCACCGTTCCGCTGCTCGGCCCCGTCCTGGGCGTGGTGTTCGTGACGATGGTGATCAATGTGATGAAGGTCTTCGACCTCGTCTACATCATCGCCCCCGGTCCCGTGCAGCAGGACGCCAATGTCCTGGCCCTGCAAATGTGGCTGGTCTCCTTCGGCGGCGGTAACAACCAGGGCCTCGGCAGCGCGCTCGGTGTCCTGCTGCTGCTCCTGGTGGTCCCGGCCATGGCCCTCAACATCCGACGTTTCCGCAGGAGCCAGTCATGACCACCGCCCCCGGAACCGCCGCACCCCGCAGGCGGGCGACGGCACGGCCGGTGAAGCGTCTCAGCCGCGGCGCGATCCAGCTGTTCCTGCTCCTCGTCGGCCTGGTCTGGGTCACGCCCGCCGCCGGACTCTTCCTCTCCTCGCTGCGTACGGAGGAGAAGAACGCCGGCAGCGGCTGGTGGACCGCGCTCACCGCCCCCGGTCAGCTGTCCCTGGACAACTACACGGCCCTGCTGAAGGAATCAGGCATCGTCCAGGCCTTCTTCAACACCGTGCTGATCTCGGTGCCCACCACCCTCGCCGTCGTCGTGATCGCCGCACTGGCCGGTTACGCCTTCGCCTGGATGGATTTCCCCGGCCGGGACTGGATCTTCCTGGTCGTGGTCGCCATGCTGGTGGTGCCGGTCCAGATCGGACTGCTGCCGGTGGCCCAGATGTTCGGTGCGCTCGGCCTGTTCGGCTCGATCCCCGGCGTGGTCCTCTTCCACACCGCCTACGGGCTGCCGTTCGCCATCTTCCTGCTGCGCAACTACTTCGCGGAGATCCCCAAGGAGATGCTGGAGGCCGCGCGCATGGACGGCGGCGGCGAGTGGCGGATCTTCTCCCAACTGGTCCTGCCGCTGGGCCGCCCCGCCATCGCCAGCCTGGCCATCTTCCAGTTCCTGTGGGTCTGGAACGACATGCTGGTCGCCCTCCTGTTCGCCGACAACACGTCACAGCCGCTGACGGTGGCCCTCCAGTCGCAGATGAGGCAGTTCGGCAGCAACATCGGTGTACTGGCGCCCGGCGCGTTCTTGTCCCTGATCGTGCCGCTGATCGTGTTCTTCGCCTTCCAACGGCATTTCGTGCAGGGAATCATGGCGGGTTCGGTCAAGTAGCGACCCCACCGCTGACGGTGCGAGATCCGGGCCCGCCGACGGCGCCGTTACGGCGCGGGCGGGCCCGCCTCGCTCTTCGCCCGGCTCGCTCTTCGCCCGGCTCGTTATTCGATCGTCCCCTCAGCCTGCGCGGGTTAGATTGGCGGGATGTCCGAACTGCGAACCGAGCGTCTCCAGCTGCGCGGCTGGCGGGAGTCCGACCTTGCTCCCTGGGCGGCGATGAATGCCGATCCCGAGGTCCGGGCGCACTTCCCCGGGGTGCTCACCCGTGAGCAGAGTGAGGCGTCCGTCGCTCGTTTCCAGGCGGCTCTCGAGGCGCGCGGCTGGGGGTGGTGGGCGGTCGAGGTGCGTGCCACCGGAGAATTCATCGGATTCACCGGGCTGGATCCGGTGGAGGAGGCCATGCCGTTCACCGGAGTGGAGGCCGGCTGGCGTCTGGCCCGTCGCGCCTGGGGGCACGGCTACGCCACCGAGGCCGCCGAGGCCGCATTGGCCTACGGCTTCACCGCCCTCGCCCTGCCGGAGATCCTCGCGGTGACAACCACCACCAACCTCCGCTCGCAGGCCGTGATGCGCCGCATCGGTATGACCCGCAACCCCGCCGACGACTTCGACGACCCCGGCGTGCCCGACGGCCCGCTGCGCCGGAACGTGGTCTACCGGATCTCCGCCGAGGAACAGCGGACCAAGAAGCCCGCGTGAGACCGGCCGGCGGCGGTGCGGTGCGGTGCGGTCGGCAGGCCACGCGCAGATGCCGGGACCGTTGCGTGCCCAGGAGAGCAAACAGGAGAGCAAAGGAGCACGGCCGCTCATGGGTGAATCCCTGCACCATCCGTGGAAGGCGGTCGAGGAGCCCTTCCTGATGCCGGTCTCCGACGTCGTCCCCCTGCGTCAGGGCAGGGCGGTCATGTTCACCGGTGCCATCGAGCGTGGGCACGTACACACGGGCGACACGGTGGAGTTCGTCGGCCTGGGCAACAGTGGGTGCGCCCTCGTGACGGAGATCGACGCAAGGGGGACACGCGTCGACGAGGCCGGTGTGGGCAGGAACGTGGGCCTGGTGCTGCGCGGAGTGGAGGCAGGCGGGGGCAAGCAAGGACAGGTGCTGGCCGCGCCGGGATCGGTCGGCGCCCATGCGCACTTCACGGCGGAAATCGAGCTGCTGCCCGAAGATGAGGGCGGACGGGACGTCGTCACGGGCAGCCGTTTGATCTTCTACGCCTACACCGCCGCGCTGCGAGGCACCGTGACGCTGCCGCAAGGCCTCGACACACTACGGCCGCACGGGAGCGCCACGGTGACGGTCGCACTCGACAAGCCCCTCGCTCTCGAAGAAGGCCGGCCGTTCGCGTTCCGCCACTACGGCCGTGCCGCCGGCTCCGGGATCGTGACCCGGCTCCTGGCGCAGTAGCCCCTCGCGGCGGGTCACGAGTGAAGGCCGGCCCGAGCCGGAGAAACCGTCACTCCGCTCCCCTCACCCCGGGCGCCGCATGTGCCCATACGGCGCCCGGGCAGTGCGCGGTCACCGCCCGGAGAGGGCGGCGGCCGGTGTGGGCAGTGTCTCCAGTCCGGCGGGCAGGGGCGCGGTGTGTATGACACCCAGCCGTTGCGTGGCCCGGGTGAGTGCGACGTACAGGTCGCTGGCTCCGAGTTCCGCCGGTTCCACCACGATCACCGTGTCGAATTCCAGGCCCTTGGCCTGCCGGGGGTCGATCAGCACCACGGCGCTGGTCAGATCCGGGGAGGCGCCGGCGGAGGCGGCCGGGAGGACAGCGGAGAGGGCCTCGTGGTGGGAACGCGGGGCGATCACCGCGAGGCGGCCTTCCTCGCCGGTCTCCCGTGCGACGGCCTCGGCGACCGCGTGAGCGAGGTCGTCGGTGCGGTACGCCCAGGGGCGGACGCCGGTGGAGCGGATGGAGCGCGGCGGTTCGAAGGCGGGATCCGTGGACCGGGGAACCCGCGCCGCCACCTCCATGATCTCGGCCGGCGTCCGGTAGTTGACGCCGAGCCTGACGTGCTGCCAGCGGTCTTCGACGTATGGCGCAAGGATGCTCTCCCACGACCCGCAGCCACCCGGCTCGGCGGTCTGCGCCGGATCGCCGACCAGAGTCATGGAGCGGGTGGGACAGCGGCGCATCAGCAACCGCCACATCATCACGGACAGCTCTTGCGCCTCGTCCACGATGATGTGGCCGAACGCCCAGGTCCGGTCGGCCGCGGCGCGTTCGGCGGCGGTGCGGTGGTCGGCCTCCTCGTGCCGGTCGGCGAGCCGTTCCGCGTCCAGCAGGTCGTGGGCGGCCAGCACCTCCGAATCGTCGTCGTCACGGTCCTCGAACTCCTGGGTGCGGGAGCCGTAGGAGAGTTCGAGCACGCCCTGGGCGTACTGGATCTGCTCCTGGCGTTCCGCCTCGGCGGCGGCGCGGGCCGCCGAGTCGTCCTCGCCGAGGAGTTCGGCGGCCTCGTCCAGCAGGGGAATGTCCGCGGGGGTCCAGTCGCCGTCCGCCCGGCGGATCGCCTCCGCGTCGGCCTCCGGGAGGTGGGCGGGCACGGCGAGGAAGTCCGCCACCAGTTGCTGCGGGGTCAGGAGGGGCCACAACTCCTCGATGGCACCGTGCACTTCGGGGTTGAGGGCGATCGCCTTGCCGAGCTGGGCGAGGTCATCGGGGCCGAGGAAGTTCGGCCCGCCGAAGGGGTCCGCGCCGAGCCGGTCGGCCAGTTGCCCGGTGAGTGCGTCGATGATGCGGAACGCGAAGTGGGGGCGGGCGAGGTTGTGCGGCAGCTTGGTCTCGCGGGCCAGGCGTCGTGCCTCGTGCGCCATGTCCGCGTCCAGCCGCAGTTCGCCGTCCTCGTGGTCGATCACGATCACGGGGTCGGGCAGGGTCTGCCGGTCATGTACGAAGCGCGCCAGGGCGTCCGCCATCGCCGCACCGCCCTTGACCGTGGCGGCTTCGGCGGTGTCGGTTCCGGTCGCCGTCACGCCCGGGAAGAGCTCGGCGGGTGTGGCGAGCAGGACGCCCGTCTCGCCGAGCGAGGGCAGCACTTCCTCGATGTAGCCGAGGAATGCGGGGTTGGGCCCGACGATCAGCACGGCACGGCGGGCCAGCAGTTCGCGGTGCGCATAGAGCAGGTACGCGGCGCGGTGCAGCGCGACAACGGTCTTGCCGGTGCCGGGGCCGCCCTCCACGACGAGGACGCCGCGGTGCGGGGCGCGGATGATCCCGTCCTGCTCCGCCTGGATGGTCTGCACGATGTCGTGCATCCGTCCGGTGCGCGCCGCGTCCAGCGCCGCCAGCAGCACGGCGTCCGCGTCGGCGCCCTCGTGCCCGGTGCGCAGGGTGTCGCCGAGATCGAGGATCTCGTCATGGAGGGCGGTGACCCGCCGGCCCTCGGACGTGATGTGCCGCCTGCGCCGCAGCCCCATCGGAGTGTGGCCGGTGGCGAGGTAGAACGGGCGGGCGACCTCGGCCCGCCAGTCGATGACCAGCGGGGTCCGGTCCGCGTCGTCGCGCCGGATGCCGATGCGGCCGATGTGGTGATCGCGGCCGTCCCGGAAGGCCAGCCGTCCGAAGCACAGGCCGTGCTCGCCGGCGTCGAATGCGGCCAGCAGGCCCGAGTGCTCGGCCACCAGCACATCGCGCTCCAGTCGCGCCTGGGCGTTGGTCCCGCCCAGCGGCAGGGCTTCGTCGACCGCCCTTTCGGCGCCGACCCGCAGTTCGGCGAGGCGTTCATAGAGCAGATCAATGAATTCCTGCTCGTCCTGCCATTCCTCGTTTGACAATTCGACTCCGCTCAGATAAAGTTCGGAATGAAGTTGGGCTTGCTTCCCGCATTCATGAAGACACAGAAGCCCTCAATATACACAGAGAAATACCCCGGCCGTCAATTCGGTCCGGGGTATTTCTCTGTGTACTGCGCGAGCTTTACGCGAGAGCCCGCCCGGTCACCTCGCGCCTTCCATCGGAGCGACCGGGCAGGCCTCGGCGACGCGTCCGGTCAGCCCTTGTGGGCGACGTCCACAATCAGCTGGTGACCGGACTGGTGCACCCGGAACGGCAGCTTGGTGCGCACGCCCAGGCCGACCTGGGTCTGCCCCTCGAAGCTCGCTCCGAACTTGGTGTCCTTGAACGTCTTGTATCCGGTGATGTTCACCCCCGGCAGCGCCTTGCCGGCGGTCCCGGCATAGGTCTGCTTGCCGGTCGCCGGGTCGTGGCTGGGCGCGGACACAAATATCTCAAGAATGGCGCCGCCCTTGACGGGTATCCGGTCGCCCGAGCCGTCCTGGTGGAACGCGTCGACGTAACCGACGTGGTAGCCGGCCTTGCCGGTGGCGCCACTGATGTCGAAGACCATCCGGTCGTAACACGTGGTGCGGCTGGTCTTGATGTTCTTCAACGGCTTGATGTTCGCGTCCGTCGCCGACTTGTTGCCGCTGCCCCAGGCGGTCGAGCAGGCCGAGGTGGCCTTGCCCGCCGGGCCGGTCGCGGCTCCGGCCACCCCGGCCGTGGCCGCCACCCCGGCGCCCGCCAACACGCACGCCGCGGCCATTGTCGCCAACCGTCGCATGAATTACCTCCAGAGAGCTGAATACAGTGCGTGCGGTAGGACGGGCGGGATTGCGGAGGCGTTGTCCGTCCGTCGACTTTCGGCCGATGGCCGGGCCAAGTTGTCGCGAAATCGAAGTTGTTGATCAGTCGGAGCCTTCCGTGCGGGACCCCTCACCGCCACGCTCGGTTCGCCCGATGCCTCCAGTGTCCTTCCGGCCGGCCAGGCGGCGCACCCGCAGCGCGACGTCTGTCCAGACAGGTTCCGGGAGGTCATGGCCGACCCCCGGCAGCGAGACGAAGTGCGCACCGGGGATGCGGGCTGCGACGGCGCGGCCTGCGGCCGGTTTGACGAGGGGATCGTCCGCGCCGTGCAGGACCAGGGTCGGCACCTTGATCCGGCTGATGGCGGGACCGTGCCACTGGGCGCCGATCTGACGGCTCTGGCTGTGCCGGTCGCGGCTCCCCGCATCGGCGAGACCGGTGATCATGTCCCTGGCGGCCTGCTCGTCGAGCGGATGGGCGGGTGAGTGCAGGAGGCGGACGAGGGCGAGCCCGGCCTCGACGTCGCCTTCGGGAGTGGCGGGGAAGCGCATCCGGGCGAGCTTGCCGAGCGTCCTCAGCCGGATGTAGCGCAGGGTGCCCAGGCCCGCGACGTCACCGGGAACGGCCGACACCGACGTCAGGGTCCGTACCCGCCGGGGATGACGCAGTGCGATGCGCTGCGCGACCGCACCCCCGAGCGACTGACCGAACAGATGGGCCGAGTCCCAACCCAGCGCATCCAGCACGGCGATGGCGTCGTCGGCCATGTCCTCGGCGGTGTAGGACTCGCCGCGTTTGCGGAAGAGCGCGGTGAGGGGGTTGCCGGTCGCGGTCGGCGGCAGACGGGTCGACTCTCCCCCGTCGCGCTGGTCGTAACGGGCCACCGCGAAGCCCTGCGCGGCCAGCGCCTCGGCGAGGCCGCCGGGCCACCAGAGCCGGGAGACGCCGAGTCCGGTCACCAACAGCAGTGGTTCACCGCCCTGTTGTTCCGTCAACCGGTCGTGGGCCAGCTCGATGTCGCCGTTGCGAGCCCAGCGGACGGGAGTCCAGGTGGTCATGATGCCCCCTCAATACTGCGATCGGTGTTCGCAGTTATTAGCATAGCCGCCGGACGACGGAGAGACGTAGGTGAGGCCAGTGGCCGAGGAACCCGGGACGGTGTGGGAGCGCCCCGAGCGGGGAGCGCGAGGGCCTGCACCCGTGCGCAGCCGCGGGCAGATCACCCGCGCCGCGATCCGCCTGGCCGACGCGGACGGGCTGACGGCCGTGTCCGTACGGCAGGTGGCCAAGGAGCTGGGCACCGGCCCGGCGTCCCTCTACCGGTATGTCGCCGGCCGGGACGATCTGGTGGATCTCATGGTGGACGCCGCGACCGGCGGGATCGACCTCACCGTGGCCTTGACCGGGGACCCGGTGACGGACCTGGTGGCGTTGGCCGCCCGTACCCAGCAGGTCCATTTCCGGCATCCCTGGCTGCTGGAGGTGACGCCGGAGGCGATGCGGGTGGGCCCGTGCGGCCTGGACTACCTCGAATACGCCCTCGGCGCCCTGGCTCCGGTGCGGATGACGGGCCCGGCCGAACTGGAGGCCGTCGCCGTGCTGAGCGCGCTGGTCGCGATGCTCTCCCGTGCGGCGCTGCACAGCCGCAGGGCACCCACTGCCCGTCAGGCGGCGCAGGCCGCCTACCTCACGACGGCGGCCCGGCAGGGTGCACATCCGCTGCTCGCAGAGGCACTGGCCGGGCAAGCGGCGGCAGACCCGGCGCGGGATGCCCAGGCCCTGTCCGAGCGGGTGGTCCGCCGGGTGCTGGCGGGCCTGCTCTCCCCCGATGCGGGGGCGCCGTCGCCGCTGCCGGGGTAAGCCTCAGGGCGGCGCCCGGCGCACTCCTGCGGGACGGCGCCGCGGCGAGCCGTCAGGCGTCGACCAGGTCCACGCTCACGCCCCTGCGGCGCAGTTCGGCCAGCTCCTCGGCCGGCGCGCCGCGGTCGGTGACGACCCGGTCGTAGCGGGCGATGTCGCTGTAGGCGTGCGTGGCGGTCTTGCCGAACTTGGTGTGGTCCACCAGCAGCAGCGACCGCTGGGCACAGTCCAGCACGGCTTCCTTGATCTCGGCGTAATCGCGTATCGGGTGGAAGAGCCGGCCGCCGAGGACGGACACCGCCGACATCACCGCGAGGTCGGCGTGGATACGGCCGAGGGCGCGCAGCACGTCGGGGCCGACACAGGAGCCGAACTCGCCCCGGTAGCGGCCGCCGAGGAGGGTGACATCGGCCCCCGGTGCCTCGTCGAACAGCCGGGCCACACCGAGGGAGTTGGTGACCACGGTGACCGCTTCGGTCCGCGCGATGAGGGCCGCGAGGGGGAAGACCGTGGTCGAGTCGTCCAGCACGACGGTGCTGCCGGGCCGGATCTCGTCGGCGACGGCGGCACACAGCGCCTCCTTCACCGCGCGGTTCACGCCGATCCGGAAGCGGGTGGCGGTCTCCATGGTGAGGGACGGGAACGGCGCGGCCCGGCCGCGTTCCTTGCACAGCAGGCGGCGTTCGGCGAGCTGGTCCAGATCGCGGTGCATGGTCGCGAGGCTGACCCCGAAGTGTCTGGCGAGGTCGTCGATGCGCACTTCTCCGTGCTCGACGACATGGGCCAGTACGTCCTGCCGTCGCCGGTCGACCTCGGCCAGCGACGACCGTGTGGAAGCCATCGGGGCCGCCCCTTTCCGGTCGGACAGCGGCGGTGCGCCTACCGCTGCGGATAGATGACGGCCTTCACGGCAGTCGCGTCGTGGGTGGCGACGGTCAGTGCGCTCTCGGCCTCGGCAAGACCGTAACCGTGCGAGACCAGGGAGTCGAGCCGGACCGTTCCCGACTCCACCAAGGCCGTCGCGGCGGGCCAGGTGTGGGCGTAGCGGAAGGTACCGGTGACTTCCAGCTCGTAGTTCTGCACCCGGCTCACGGGCAGGGGCACCTCGGCGCCGCCCATGCCGATGAGCACCACCCGGCCGGCCCGGCCCACGGTACGGATCGCCTCGCTGCTCACCTCGGGAACGCCGGAGCACTCCAGCAGGACGGTGGGCGTGTAGTCCGCCGCGGACAGCGGGGTGCGGGAGACATCGACGACGGTGGCGCCGGCGGCCCGGGCGAGTTCGAGGCGGTGCGGCACTACGTCGGTGACCAGCACCTCCCGTGCGCCGTAGGCCCGTGCGGTCTGGGCGGCGACCAGGCCGATGGGCCCGGCGCCGGTGATCAGAACGCGGTCACCGGGGGCGACGCGGGCCTTGCGGCAGGCCCAGACCGCCACGGACAGCGGTTCCAGCAGCGCGGCCTCCTCGACGGTGAGGGAATCGGGGACCTCATGGGCGAAGTCCTGGTGCACGGCCAGGTATTCGCAGAAGGCGCCGTCGACCGGCGGCGTGGCGAGGAAGCGCATGTCCGGGCACAGGTTGTAGCGGCCCGGACGGCATTCACCACAGCTGCCGCAGGGTGTGCCGGGCTCGATGGAGACGCGCTTGCCCATCCGGCGCGCGTCGGCCCCCGGCCCGCAGGCGACCACCGTGCCGGCCGCCTCGTGTCCCAGCACCAGCGGCTCCCGTACGACGAAGTCACCGATGCGTCCGTGCCGGTAGTAGTGCACATCCGAGCCGCAGGTCCCGACCGCCTCGACACGGACCAGGACCTCTCCCGGGCTGGGGGCGGGCACGGGGCGTTCTTCGATGCTCAGCTGCGCGGGTCCGTGCAGTACGGCGGCACGCATGGTGGCGGGAATCCCGGATGTGACGGTCATGGCGGGCTCACGGCTCCCTCGGGGGCGGGGATGGGGCGGGGCGTGGCGCGATCCGGCTCCGGACCGGCGCGCGCCCTTCGGTTTCAGCACGGTACCCCTTCTTTTTTTATCAGAGGAGTCTTGACTTCACACAAAATGCGAGAAGACTTTGGCGGACTCACCACCAGCCGACGTCTGCGCCAGTGCGTCCGTCCCCCTTGCTCACCCGGTTCAAGATCAGCCCCTTGGAGAGTCCATGCGCAGCCCCGCTCACCCCCGACCGGTGCGGCCACCGGTCACCGCTCCCCCGCCGACCGGCCGCTCGCGCTCCGCCCGTCTGGGCATACCCCCGGCTCTGACCTGGGGATTCGTGGGAGTCCTGCTGTTCATGACCGGCGACGGCGTGGAGACCGGCTTCTTCTCGAAGTATCTGGCCGACCATGGTCTGGCCAAGGCGGACGCGGCGGTGATCATCGCGGTCTACGGCATCACGGTCGCCGTCGGCGCCTGGCTCTCGGGAGCCCTCTCGGACCTGTGGGGGCCACGGCGGGTCATGACCGCCGGCTTCGCCATCTGGCTCGTGTTCCAAGTGCTCATGCTGACCGTGGCACTGCCGGCCATGAACTATTGGCTGCTGCTGCTCATCTACGGACTGCGCGGGTTCGGGTACCCCTTGTTCGCCTACGGGTTCCTGGTGTGGGTCACCGCGGCGACGCCGCCGCACCGGCTGGGGACGGCGGTCGGCTGGTACTGGTTCGCCTTCACCGGCGGCCTGCCCACCCTCGGCTCACTGGTCGCCGGCACCACGATCCCGCTGGTCGGCTCCTACGACACCCTCTGGATCGCCCTCGGCCTGGTGGCACTCGGCGGCCTGCTCGCCCTGTTGCTGGTGCGCGAGCCCACCGGCCGGACCGGACTCGCGCCGGACGGCGGGCGTGCGCTCGCCACGCTGGCGGGCAGCATCTCGATCATGCGGCGGCGCCCGCGGGTGGCCGTCGGCGCCGCGGTGCGCGTCTTCAGCACCGGTTCGCAGTTCGGTTTCCTGGTCTGTCTGCCGTTCTTCTTCACCGAGACGGTCGGCTTCAGCACCTCGGCCTGGCTGCGTCTGCTCAGCGTGATGTTCGCCGCGAACATCTTCGCCAACCTGTTCTTCGGCGCCGTCGGCGACCGCCTCGGATGGCAGCGCACGATGACCTGGTTCGGGGCCGTGGCCTGCGCCGTGACCTGTCTGGCGCTCTACTACGTACCGGTCGTGGCGGGCCCGCACTTCGGCGCCGCGGCGGTGGCCGCCGCGCTCTACGGCATCGCCCTCGCCGGCTACGTACCGATCTCGGCTCTGGTCCCCGCGCTGGCGCCACGGCACAAGGGGCAGGCCATGTCCGCCCTCAATCTGGGCGCCGGAGCGAGCACCTTCGCCGGCCCGGCCATCGTCGCCCTCGCCCTGGGCCCGGTCGGCGTCGAGGGCATCGTGTGGGTCTTCGCCGCCCTGCACCTCGCCACCGCAGTCGCCATCCGCTTCCTCGAACCCGACCCGGAGTTCACCTCGCCCGACGCCTCACCGGCCGTCGATCACGCGGACCTTCCCGCGGGGCGCCACTGAGGGGACCACTCACGCCGACGCCTGTGCGGCGGCGCGTTCGCGGGCGGCCGCGGCGCGGGCCGGGTCGCCGTGCCGTTCCTCGAGCCGGGCCGTGGCCGACCAGTTGTACGGGCAGACCGGGCGCAGCTGGATACGCTCGCTGAGCAGCGTCCGCGCCAGGTCGGCGCGGTCCGCGCGGATGGCCGCTTCCACGAGGGTCCGCTGGATCGCGTCCCGCTGGGCGTGACTGCCGCCGAAGCTGTGCAGGCGGTGACGGACGGGCAGCAGCAGATCGACGGCCCGGCCGTAGTCCTGCCGGCCGTAGGCGATCAGCGCGCGGCAGACGGGCAGCCCGATCTCGGCCGTCATTCCGTGGTTGGACACGCCGGGCTCCGCCGCCACCCAGCCTTCCCGCTCCCGGACCAGGCGCTGTGCCTGGGCGACGCGGCCTGCCCCGACATAGGCCATGGCCGCATGTACGTCGTTGAAGGCGTAGTGCGGGCCGTCCTGGCGGCTCTCCCAGGCGTCGGCGAGCCGGGCCCACCGTGCGCTCTGTTCGTCCTCTGCCAGATACAGCCGCCACAACAGGGCCGCGGCGTCCAGCAGTTCCATCGCCACCCCCGCCGAACCCTCGTGATGCAGCGCGGAGTCATAGATCTCCAGCACCCCGGCGATGTCTCCCCGTTCCAGTGTGTAGAGGGCGTAGTGCCACCAGTTGTGCACGGTGAGCAGGCTGCCCTGGGCCCAGTCGTCCGTGCGGGCGTCGAGGAAGCGGATCCCGTCCGTGAAGCGTCCCCGCATCTCGTAGGTGTGCACCACGCCGTGGATGCCCCATACGTCGCCGGGATGCTGCGCAAGGGCCGCCAGGCCGACCTCCTCCGCCCGTTCGTAATGGCCCGACTCCTCCAGGCCGAACGCATACATACCGAGCAGTGGACCGTGGTGCGGGTCGTCCTCGTCCCAGGCGTGCAGTGCTCCGCCGACGCGGTCCCGGAGGCGCTGGGCGTCCCCGGTGAGGAAGTCGTGCTGATGCCCCGCGAAGAGCGCCAGCGCGTCGCGCGGAAAGGCGACGGTGAGGTCACCGAGGATGCGGCCGGCACCGTGCAGGTCGCCGTCCAGCCATGCCGTTGCGGCGGCGAGATGCATACGCTCGCGGGGTGTCAGCCCGTCGGCGTCCAGGCCGGAGCGGAAGCGGACGAAGTGCTCCCGGGCCTCGGCCGCATCCTTCTCCTCCGTTCCCAGCACCCCCAGATAAGCGGCCAGGGTCTGGCCCATCACCGACCGCGGCGAGTCCGCCAGTACGGACTGTGCGCTCTTTGCAACCTGGGGCCGGAAGAACAGCAGGTCGTCCAGAGCCTGTTCGTAGTGGGTACGGGCCTCGGCGCCGGTTCCGCTCATCGGGTGACCGTGGCGGTCCACTGTCATGGGTGACTCCTGTCGCGTGAGGAGAGGGTTCGGAGATCGTCCCGCATCGCGGGAACCGCTGCCGGCGGCAGCGGCGGGTGGAAGTCGGTCACATCACCGCGTCGGTCTTCAGCGGTCCTGCGGTGATGCGCAGTTCACGGACGCGGATCGCCTCCTCGTCGGCGAGGTAGAAGATATGCATGAACGGGGCGCGGACCACGCGGTCGGGTTCGGTCTTCCTGGCCATGGTGGCCTCGCCGCGCAGGAGGCAAACACCGTCGCCCGTGGCCCAGAATTCCAGGATCTTGTGGGCGATGTGCAGCGGCTCGTCAATCTTGACGAAGAACGCCTTGACGGCTTGGGCGCCGTGGACGTGTGCGGTGCCGAAGGACATGTCGGGGTCCTCGGTCAGGGGTCCAGCCAAGGTGAGCCTAAGGGCTTGCAGGGAATCAAGGTGTTGCTTCCCGCTCTGGGGCCTTCAGCGAAAGCGTCCTTGGCCGGGTCGTGCTGGTCTTCGTGACCGTCCTGATCGGTCCAGGTGCCGAAGGGGCCGGGCCGGCCGGGCTCGTCGGCACCGAGCAGGACGGCTCCGCCCTTGCGCCGGTGCTCGCCAGGGATCACCTGCTGCTCGCATCGAGTTGGGCCGGGATGCCGGTGCGGCTGGACCGCAGTTCCCGCAGGTCGGGGATGTGGTTACCGCGGGCGCGGGCAGCGGCCAGGCCCTCGCGGGTGCCGGAGACGATGAGCTCAGCGGTCCGGGCCGGGTCGCAACTGGTGTCAGGCGTTGTGCTTGGCGAGGAAGTCGGTGATGAGGTTCTGCCACTCCTCGGGGCGTTCGACCATGGGCAGGTGGCCGGTGGGGATCTCGGTGAGCTGGGCGCCGGGGATGTTCTCGGCGAGCTGGTGGTGCAGGGCGGGGGGAGCCAGGTGGTCGACGGTGGTGGAGATCACCAGGGTGGGGACGCGGATGCCGGCGAGGTCCTCTCGGACGTCGATCCGGCCGGCGAGGTCGGCCTGCTCGACGGTGCCGGAGGCGATGTCGGCGGCGGCGTAAGTGATGACCTCCTCCAGCTGCTCGGCGGGCATGGCCTCCATGGCCTGGGGGCTGAGGGCGTGGGGGAAGAGGAACTCGCTGACCAGGCGGCGGTCGCCGGTGGCGGCGAGCTTGCCCCAAACCCTGAGGGTCAGTGCCTGCTGGTTGTTGGGGTCGGCCATGGTGGCGGTCAGGACGAGGGCGGTGACGCGCTCGGGGTGGCGGGCGGCGGCGCGGATGGCGACCGGACCGCCGAGGGAGTAGCCGTGCAGGGCGAAGGTGTCCAGGCCCTCGGCGACGGCGGCGGCGACGAGCTGGTCTGCGATCTCGTCGAGGTCGAGGGGGGCGGTGGCGCGGGGGGTGTCGCCGCTGCCGGGGTAGTCGACGCCGACCACGGTGTGGTGGGCGGCCAGGCCGTCCAGGATCGGGCCGTAGGTGCCGGCGATGCTGCTGCCGGCGCCGTGGGCCAGGACAAGACCGGGGCCGGAGCCCAGGCGGGTGCGGGCGAAGGTCGCTTCGGGGAGGTGGCGTGCGGACATGAGTGATCGGTCCTTCCGGGTTGTGGTGATCAACGGGGGTCGGTTGTGGTGGCCGGAGTGCGCTGCTGCCACCAGTGGCGGATCTGTTCGAGTGCGGGCAGCAGGGCGCGGCCGTCGGCGGTGAGGGTGTAGGTGGCGGGGCCGGGCGGGAGCTGGGCGTGGGTGGCCATTCCCGCATCGACCAGTTCGCGCAGCCGGTCGGCGAGCATCTTGCTGCTGATCGAGCCGATCGCCGCGTGCAGTTCGCCGAACCGGGCGGGGCGGGTGGCCAGGTGTGTAGGAGGATCCCCTTCCACTTCTGGCCCAGCACCGCGAACGCGGAGGCCAGGTCCGCATCCGCCGTCGGTACGGGGAGGTTGGCCAGGGCCATCGGTTCGGCCTTCCGTCTCGTGCGTGCCAGTGCGGGGCATGCGTGATTCGGGCTTGGGGGTGGGGCCGCGGCCGGTCGGGGATGTCGGTTGGGCCCCGGGGGCCGCCTCGCTCGTTCCGGCGACACGAGGGGCGGCATCGGGGGTCAGGGCACCAGGACGGCCTTGCCCTGGTTGCGGTGGGCTTCCAGGTCGGCTTGCGCCTGGGCCGCCTCCGCCAGGTGGTAGGTGCGCCAGACCGGCACGGTGAGCTTCCCGGCGGCGGCCAGCTGCACCAGCTCGGGCAGGGACTCCCCGATCGGCTCGGAGGCACCGGCGCTGAAGCGGACGCCGTGCTGCGCGGCGGCCATGTCTGCGATGGTGATGACCTTGCCCGCCTCGCCGGTCAGGGCGACGGAGTCGGCGAGCACGCCGACGCCGGAGGCGTCGAAGACGAAGTCCACGCCGCCCGGGGCGGCGGCCTTCACCCGCTCCACCCAGCTCTCGCCGTAGCGGACCGCGGTGGATCCAAGGGCGGTGACGCGCTCCAGGTCGCGCTCGGCGGCGGTGCCGATGACGGTGATCCCGCGGGCGGCGGCCAGCTGCACCGCGATGACGCCCACGCTGCCGGCGGCGCCGTGGATCAGCAGGGTCTGACCCGCCCCCACGCCCAACTGGCCCAGAACCCGGGCCGCGGTCTGGCCGACCGTGACCAGCGAGGCGGCGACCCCCCACGACAGTGACTCCGGCTTGGCCACCGGCCGCTCCAGCAGGGCGTACTCGGCGTAGCTGCCGCCGACGGTGGCGCCGAGGACCTCATCCCCCACCGTCGCGTCGGCTCCCTCGCCGACGGCGTCGACGACACCCGCCGCATCCAGGCCGGGGATCACCGGGAAGTCGGCCGGGACCATACGGGCCATCAGGCCGGATCGGATCTTCATGTCGAGCGGGTTCACGGAGGCGGCCCTGACCTTGATCCGGACCTGGCCCGGCCCCGGCGTTGGCGGGATGACCTCCGACAGCCGCAGCACCTCGGGTGCGCCGTACTCGGAGAAAGTGATCGCTTTGGACATCGAAGGCTCCAGGGGAGAGGACCCGGATGCGAAGTGATCCGCATCACAGGAGTGGGGTCGGAGGGGCGAAACGCCCGGCAGCAGCGGGTCGTGTGCCCGGGCTGCGCGGTCAGCCGGCGAGAGCGGGGTAGTCGGTGTAGCCGCGGTGGTCGCCGCCGTAGAAGGTGCCTGGGTCCGGGGCGTTGAAGGGGCCGCCGGCCGCCAGGCGGGCGGGAAGGTCGGGGTTGGCCAGGAACAGCGCCCCGTAGGCGACCATGTCCGCAGCTCCGTCCTCGACCAGCTTCAGCGCCTCGGGCCCGGTGACCTCCGGGTAGGTGAACGGGTTGAGGACGAACGTCCCGGGCCAGGCCTTGCGCAGACGCGCGGTCAGGTCACGGTCCGGGCCCTCCATCAGGTGCAGATAGGCCAGGTCCAGGCCGGCGATCCGCTCGATCAGCACCTCGTAGGTCTCGGCCGGGTTGTCCTCGGCCATGTCGTTGTAGGGGTTTCCGGGCGAGATCCGCAGTCCGACCCGGTGGCCGCCGATCGCCTCGGCCACGGCGGCGGTGACCTCAGCGGCGAAGCGGATCCGGCCCTCGACCTCGCCACCCCAGGCGTCGGTGCGCCGGTTGGTGTTCGGGGCGAGGAACTGGTGGATCAGGTAGCCGTTGGCGCCGTGGATCTCCACGCCGTCGAACCCGGCCTCGATGGCGTTGTGCGCCGCGTCGGCGAAGTCGGCGATCGTCTGCCGGATCTCCGCCTCGCTCAGCTCCTTGGGCGTGACGAAGTCCTTCGGCCCCTCGTGGGTGAAGACCTGACCATTGGCGGTCACCGCCGACGGCGCCACCGGGACCAGGCCGTCGGGCAGCAGGCTGGGGTGGCCGATGCGGCCGGTGTGCATCAGCTGCGCGAAGATCACCCCGCCCTCGCGGTGCACCGCGTCGGTCACCGTCCGCCACGCCGCCACCTGCCCGGCTGTGTGCAGCCCGGGGGTGTTCGGGTAGCCCTGGCCGACCGCCGAGGGCTGGATGCCCTCGGTGACGATCAGGCCGGCGGTGGCGCGCTGCGCGTAGTACGTCGCCATCAGCTCGGCGGGCTCAGCGCCCGGCCCGTAGGCGCGGCTGCGGGTCATCGGCGCCATCACGACGCGGCTGGCCAGGCGGCGGCCGCCCAGGACGATCGGATCGAAAGGGGTGGTCATGATCAAAGCCCTTCACGCAGTGGCTGCTGCAGCGGCCGGTGACGGCCTCTGTCGGCGGGGTCCGATGCGACCCGGCCGATTTACTTGTTCGAACAGTAAAGCGGCCAGCAGCATTCCGCAAATGACGTGATGCACGTCACAGCGGCCTGCGATCCCCTTGTGATCGGGCAGGTTGCGCATGGAGAGCGAGAGAGCGAATCGGGAGATCCTGCACCGGAAGAGGGGTATCTTGTTTGAGCAGCATTCACTGCGAGGCAGGAGTGTCAGAGACCATGGCGGAGTCCGCAGCCAGCAGCGAGGGCCGCTCCCCGGCCTCGGCCGACGCGACCATCCCCCTGCCCGCAGCAGCCAGCGGAGGACCCATCAGTCACGCGATCTTCCGGGTGGCCCGCACCCACCGCATGATCGCCGGACACCTCCTGCGCCGCGTGGGCCTGCACCCCGGCCAGGAGCTGGTGATGATGCAGCTGTGGGAACTCGGCCCACAGCGGCAGGTCGACCTCGTCCGTCTGCTCGACTCCGACGCCGCCACCATGACCCGCACCATCCGCCGCCTCGAACACGCCGGCTTCGTCCGCCGCTCACCCTGCCCCGACGACAAACGCGCCTGGGTCATCGAGGCCACCACCGCCAGCCATGCGCTGCGCAAGGAAGTCGAACAGCTGTGGCGCCAGCTCGAAGACGCCACCGCCGGCGACACCACCGACGAAGAACAGGCCTCCGTCCTGCGCGCCCTAGAAGACATCGAGAAGCGACTCACCCGCACCGCCGCACAGCTCGGAACCTGACGGCGCACCACGGCGAAGAGCCGACCGGCACCTGCCCTGCACGTAGGACACCGATCGATGTCGAAGGGCCCTTCGACTTCGATCGGGTCCGGTGCCTACCCGGCGTACGGCCAGCCCGGCTTCTTCACCCACTCACACCGCCACTGCCTCGTCGTCGCCGAGCACGCTGAAGTCCAGGGAGGCCAGTCCGTTCGACTGGACCATCAGCCCCTCGGCCAGCAGTATCCACGGTAGAGGTGTGCCGATGATCGCCCCTGGGGCGGCGGCAGTGCTGCCCCCGGCGCTCGGTCGGGTATCAGCGGCGGGTCGGTGTGATCGCAGTGCATTTCGAGGTGCTGATGCCACGTCACGATCCGGACCAGCGGTTGGTGATCTACCGCGCCGCGGACGATGAGAGCCAGTCGGCATTGGACCGGTTGTGCGCACGGTGATGCCGAACCGTCCCTTCGTGCACTGAGCCGAACCAGCACGACGCCGGGCACGACGCAGGGCTCGACGCCAACGGCGTATACATCGTGCGGGAAGACCATGTTCCGGAGCAGTTGGCCTTCCAGGAGTTCGAGGAGACCCGGGAGACCGCTCGCCGGCAGATCGCCGCCCGGCCGTCATGACTCCGGAGGCGGGCGCGAGGAACTGCCACCCGTCCTGCGACACGAGCACCCGGTCACCGGATGAGACGGCCCAAGAACCCGCTGGTCAGTGCAACGCCCTGGTCACGAGCCGCGAGTCCCCACACTTCCACCGCCTTCCGGACCACCCTCCGGACCACCGTGGAAACGTCTGCTTCATCTGGGAAGACGTTGCGGGAAACACGGGCTCCCTAATGTCCCGCCATGGACACAGGACCCGATCGGGTGGTCCGGCACCACACCGTACGGGGCCGGGTCCCCCTCGTGCGCATCACCGCACTCCCGCTTGCCCACGCCCGCACGCGTGACACGGCCGCCCCTGCCGTGGGCGTGGACCGGCGTCGCATTCCCACTGCACCCTCAGGAGGTCCGGCATGAGCGTCGAGCCACAACTGACAGTCCCCGACAGCAGCCATCGGCCCCCGCCCACCGAGGCACCCGTCGGCAAAGCCACCGACGAGACCCTCGAGGACTACACCCTCCGGTTCGCCCCGCGCAGCTACCGCCGTTGGACACCGATGGTCGTGGCGACCACCGCGCTGGGCGGCATCGCGTACATGGCCGACTTCTCGATCGGTGCGGGCATCGGCCTGACGCACGGCACAGGGAACGCACTGGCCGCGATCCTCCTCGCCGCTGTGGTCATCTTCGTCACCGGCTTCCCTCTCGCCTACTACGCGGCGCGCTACAACATCGACCTGGACCTGATCACCCGGGGTTCGGGCTTCGGCTACTACGGCTCGGTCCTGACCAGCGTCATCTTCGCCAGCTTCACCTTCATCTTCTTCGCCCTCGAAGGCTCGATCATGGCGCAGGGCCTGAAACTGGGCTTCGGGCTGCCCCTGTGGCTGGGCTATGTGCTGTCGACCTGCATGGTGATTCCCCTGGTCATCTACGGGATGAAGGCGCTGAGCAAGCTTCAGGTCTGGACGACCCCGATCTGGCTGCTGCTGATGGTGGGACCGCTGCTCTACCTGGTCGCCACCGACCCCGGAACGGTGCACACCTTCCTCACGTACAAGGGCTCCCACGGCGACGGCGGGATCAACGCCGCCTCGGTGCTGCTGGGCGCGGGCGTGTGTCTGTCGCTGATCGCGCAGATCGGCGAACAGGTCGACTATCTGCGCTTCATGCCGCCCAGGACCGCGCAGAACCGGCGCGCCTGGTGGACGGCCGTGGTGATGGCGGGCCCCGGATGGGTCGTGCTCGGCGCACTCAAGCAGGCCATCGGTGTCTTCCTGGCCGTCTACATCCTCGCCGAGGTGGGCGCGGCCTCGGCCACCGAGCCCATCCAGCAGTTCACCGGCGCCTTCTCGGCCATGATGCCGTCCTGGCTGGTCATCCCGCTGGCCGTGGTGCTGGTCGTGATCAGCCAGATCAAGATCAACGTCACCAATGCCTACTCCGGTTCGCTGGCGTGGACGAACTCCTTCACCCGGGTCACCAAGCGCTATCCGGGCCGGATGGTGTTCGTGCTCGCCAATCTGGCGTTCGCACTGACGCTGATGGAGGCGGACATGTTCAGCTTCCTCAACAGCATCCTGGGCTTCTATTCCAATTGCGCCATCGCCTGGATCGTCACCGTCGCCACCGACATCATCGTCAACAAGTACCTGCTCAAACTCTCCCCGCAGGCCCCCGAGTTCCGCCGCGGGATGCTCTACGCGGTCAACCCGGTGGGAGTGGTGGC
Source organism: Streptomyces sp. NRRL S-1813 (assembly GCF_000719605.1). Lineage (NCBI taxonomy): Bacteria > Bacillati > Actinomycetota > Actinomycetes > Kitasatosporales > Streptomycetaceae > Streptomyces > Streptomyces sp. NRRL S-1813. Next base: position 501,336 of record NZ_JOHB01000002.1, on the reverse strand, counting down.
CTTCACCGCCGCATCCGGCCTGTCGATCGCCATGTACTTCCACGCCCTGGGTGACACTCTCCAGCCGTACTCACCTGTCGCGGCAGCCCTGATCGCCTTCGTCCTCACCCCGTTGATGGCCGTCCTGACGAAGGGCCGGTTCTATCTGCGGCGCACCACCGACGGGATCGACGCTCCGCTGCTGGACCCGGACGGCAACCCCAGTTCGGCCCTGTACGAGTGCCATGTCTGCCGACAGGAGTTCGAGCGCCCGGACCTCGCCGCCTGCCACCGCCATGCCGCGGTGGTCTGCTCCCTGTGCCTGAGCACCGACAAGACCGGCGCTCACGTCCTGCCGACGGCGCCTGCTTGATGCAACCGGGAACGACAGTCAACACCGACAGCCATATCACCTAAACGTCTGCTCTTCGTGTCCGCTGCCTCTGGAACGGGAGCCGGTGGGGAACGGCAGTCTTGTACGGGCGGCTCACAGCCGTGGCGCAGCGTGGCCTACGGGGGTGCCGCAGCGTCATGTGCCGTAGTTCTTCCACCAGTTAAGGAGACTGATCGATGGCTCACCGGATCAAGACTGCCCTCGCGACTGCGGGCGCCTGCGCCGTCGTCCTCGGCACGGCAGGTATGGCCACCGCCGACAGCGGCGCCCAGTCGGCCGCCGTCAACTCACCCGGCATCGTGTCCGGCAACGTCATCCAGGCCCCCATTCACATTCCGGTCCATGTCTGCGGCAACACCATCAGCGTCATCGGGCTGCTCAACCCCGCCTTCGGCAACCCCTGCGTGAGCGACTGACGCCTTCTCGGCGCACGGTCGTTCGGGCGGCAGACATGTCGTGGCGTCTGCCGCCCCGAAGCGGCCCCCGGATGCCGTCCCGGGGGCCGCTTTCACGCCTGAAAACCGCCTCATCCGCCCGGGGCGGTGAGCTGCACCTGCCGCAGAAACGTCGCATTGTCGGGCGTGCGCCGGACCTTGTCGAGCAGAGACTCCAGGCTCGTCTGTCCGTCCCCGGTCCGGAGGGCGCGCCGTAGTCGGCGCGTGGCGGTCAACTCGGCTTCCGGAAGCAATAGTTCTTCGCGGCGGGTGCCCGAGGCGGTGACATTGACCGCCGGGTAGAGCCGCTTGCCGGCGAGTGCGCGGTCCAGACGGAGTTCCATATTGCCGGTGCTCTTCAATTCCTCGAAGAAGTAATCGTCGGCCCGGGAACCGGTCTCCACCAGCGCCGTGGCGAGAATGGTCAGCGACCCGCCCTCTTCCGCGAGACGTGCCGCGCCGAAGAGCTTCTTGGGGCCGAGGAGCGCGGCGGCGTCCACACCTCCGCTCAGCGTTCGGCCGCCCGACGTGGCGGCATTGTTGTGTGCCCGGCACAGGCGGGTGAGGGAGTCGAGGAGCAGGACGACGTCCTGGCCCTGCTCGACGAGTCGTTTGGCGCGTTCCACTGCCAGTTCGGCGAGGGCGATGTGCTCTTGCGCCGGCCGGTCGAAGGTCGAGGCGAGCACCTCTCCGCGTACCGAACGGCGCATGTCGGTGACTTCCTCCGGTCGTTCGTCGATCAGCACGACCATCAAAGAGGATGCGGGGTGGTTCTCGGCGACGGCGGCCGCGAGTTGTTGCAGCAGTACCGTCTTTCCTGTCTTCGGCGGGGCCACGATCAGGCCCCGCTGCCCCTTGCCGATCGGTGCGAGCAGATCGACGATGCGCGGTGTCAGTCCGCCGCTCGGCCTTTCGAGGCGCATACGGTGCCGCGGGTGCAGCGGCGTAAGGTCACGGAAATGCGGCCGCCCGTGCAAGGCGTCCGGCCGGCGTCCGTTGACCGATTCGAGCCGCGCGAGCGAGCGCGGCCGGTTGCACGTCCCTACGACGAAATCGCCTTTGCGCAGACCCGCTCCACGGATCAACGCTGCGGGCACCCGGACGTCGACGGGCGAGGCAAGGCAGCCCTCCCCGCGAAGAAACCCGAATTCCTGCCGGTCCTTCGCGATATCCAGGACCCCGGCCACCGAGACGGCGGATTGCGCCGAGGCTGCCGCAGCAGGCTGTTCAAGGGGGACGGCAGCGGAACGGGAAACGTTCATGGTGGGCGTGCCGACATGGGTATCAGTCGTCATGATGTCCTCTCGGGACCTTCCTACAGGCGCCGTTGTGGGAGGGGAATCCGGCAGCAAAGGGCGGTGATGTCACGCCCCGCAGGCGGGCAGAAGGCCCGCGGCCGGAAAGGGAAAGTGGAGCCGCACCGGAGCCGCATCGCGGAACTGCGGGTGTGGAACTTTCGGTGCTGGATCGCCGGTCGAGAAGGACGGGCGCGACAGTGCTGCGCAAGCAATACGCAATACAAGGGAAGTTAAGCACCGGCGCCGAAATTGCGGCAAGCACAAATGCGTTCCGCTCGCACGGTACCACACGGCGCGGCCGATGCGGCATGGTGCGGACCGGTTCTATGCTGAGGGCGATGTTCGCACCTCAGGGTCCCACCGTCCGTGAGCTCGCCGTGCAGGCGCTGTCCTCCGTCGAGCGCGGCTATGACCTGCTCGCGCCGAAATTCGACCACACGCCGTTCCGGACCCCCGAAGCGGTGCTGACGCCCGTGTCTCGGGTGCTGCGGAGGCTCGGGCCGTTCGACAGCGGCCTCGACCTGTGCTGCGGGACCGGGGCGGGCATGGACGTACTGCGGCAGGTGTGCCGGGAGCGGGTCACCGGAATCGACCTCAGCGCGGGCATGCTCGCCGAGGGCCGCGCCGGTGAGCCGGTGACCGCGGGCGCGCCACGTACCGCGTGGGTGCGTGCGGACGCCCGGGCACTTCCCTTCGGGCCGGTCTTCGACCTCGCGGTGAGCTTCGGTGCGTTCGGGCATTTTCTGCCCCGGGAGCGGCCGGGGCTGTTCGCGCAGGTGCACTCCGTTCTGCGGCCCGGTGGCCGGTTCGTCTTCCCGATCGGGGCTCCGCCGCGGCCGGGGTCGCGCGGCTACTGGACGTTGCTGGCTTTCGACGCGGCGATGCGGGTCCGCAATGCACTGTGGCGGCCGAGCTTCGTCATGTACTACCGGACGTTCCGCCTCGCCGACGTACGTGCGGAGCTGATGCGTACGGGCTTCGATGTGCAGCTGTACGCCCTGCCGGAGCTCGGCCGACGCCCCGACGGCAGCCCGCGGTGCCGACTCGTGGTGGCCACCCGGGCTGCCTGAGAAGCGGGCGCGCCGTCACCACCGCACAGCGGTGAAGTCGACGGGCTGCGGACGGAGCTCGCGGGTACGCGCCGTCAGCTGTCCGAGGCGGCGCGTCATCTCCTCCGCGGGGAGCCGCTTGCGGTCGCCATGGCCGGCCAGCACCCACTCGAAGCGCAGCTGAGGGGCGGTGCGTGCCAGGGAGTCGGCCAGTTCCACGATCGAGTACCAGGTGACGGAGGCTGCCACCTCCAGATCGCCTGTGGTGCGCGACCAGTAGAAACTGTCGCCGCTGAAGCAGTAGCGCGTATCGGCGAGGTAGAGCACGCTGCCGCGCGTATGGCCGGGGAGCGGATACGCGGTGACGCCGTCACCGATCTCGACCGGGTCGGTGCCCCGCATGATGCGGTCCGCGTCCGGAGCGGCGTCGAGATCGCCCTCGTGGATCCACAGCCGGGCCCCGAACCGGTCGGCGTAGCGGCGGCCGTGCGCCGCGTGGTCCCGGTGGGTGAGCAGGACGTCGGTGACGGGGCCCAGCGCCTCGTAGCGGTCGGCCAGACCGCTGCTCCAACGGGGCGTATCGATCATCATCAGGTGTCCGGCGGGCCGGCGCAGCAGATAGGAGTTCGCACCCGCCGTGTGGCGGGAGTTGTGGCCGCAGAGCTGGACGGTGCCGTCCAGCGCGAGGGGAAAGGGGTCGAGGTCGGGGGTGAGGCGCTGGGCGGGGTGCCGGATCGACCGGGTGTGGCAGGCGAAGGCGGCGGCATACAACTGCCGTTGCTCCGCGTCGTTCTGCGGCTGCCGGAACACTTCCGCGCGGCCGTTCGTCTCGCGGATCACCTCGGGAGCGAGCTGTCTGGCGACATCACAGTTGGTACAGCGCGCGTCGACGTGCCAGCCTCCGTCGGCCTCCTCCGGTACCCCCACGGGTAACAGCTTCTCGGTCATGACGGGTCCGTCCCTCCTGGTCCGGGTTGGGCAGGTGAATGAGTGGTCAGCGCGCGCCACCAACAGGAGTACCCCGCCGTCAACCGGAAGCGGAAGAGGGGGCGGATCTTGTGCTTTGCGCCGGGAACGTCTCTTCCGGGCAGCCGGCGGAAGCAAAGAGGTGGGCGTTTTATGGTGGTATGCCTTGCCTGCCGTTCGGATGCCTGGAAATGGGAGGTCGACCGTACGTCCGACCCGAGGCGCGAGCCCGGGCCGATCAACTTGCAGCGGTATGCGTTCGTACCGGCTTACGCCGGGATCGCCACGCTCTTCGGGCTGCCGCTCTGCCTCAACCCGGACGACCTGCGTGCCGGCCACGTCGATGTAGCAGTTGTCGGTGCGCCGGTGGACATGTCGACCGGGCACCGGGGGGGCTGCCTACGGGCCACGTGCGATCAGGGCCGATGAGCGGATTCCCCGTCCCCCTGAACGACAAGCAGCCCGAGACGCTTTCGCACCTGAGGGCCGCTTTCCCCGACCGACGTCCAGGAGCCTGGACAAGTTCACCGTCCGGTTTGATCACTTGGTGTCCGAGGTGGCCCAGGGCCCGACGGGATTGCGGGCGAATCCACCTGGGGAAATGAGCGGCAGGGCCTCAAGTCCCCTTGGTACGGTGCACCGATGTCAGCGATCAAGAAGTTCCAAGTCACCTTTGACTGCGCAGAACCTGAGCGTCTCGCTCGTTTCTGGTGCGAGGTGTTGGGGTACGTCGTACCGCCGCCGCCAGAGGGGTTTGCCACTTGGGATGACTTCAAGCGTTCGCAGCCACCTGAGCAGCGGGATTCATGGTTCGCCTGCATAGATCCCTCAGGTGTGGGCCCGCGACTGTACTTCCAGCGCGTCCCCGAAGGGAAGACCGTCAAGAACCGGGTGCATCTTGATGTGCGGGTCGGCACCGGACTCGTGGGTAAAGAACGCCTCGCCGTACTTGAAGCCGAATGCGCACGACTGGTCCCGCTCGGCGCAGTACACGTGCAAACGCTGTATGACGGCAATGATTCATGCATCCCGATGCTGGACATCGAGGGCAACGAGTTCTGTATCGACTGAGCACATGGGACGGGAGTCATCCCGTGAGGGCGAGGTTGCGCAGCGGGGCGATGCCGAGCATGGCGGTGTGAACGCCGTCCCCTTTCAGGCGGCAGTCGCGAAGGATCTCCAGCTCGTCCTTACGGAACCGCTGACGGGACTGAAGCGCGAGCGACGGTCCGAGGCGGCCGATGATGCGGTCAGCGGCCGACTTCGACACTCCGAACGGCGGGGCGAGCCGCCGCAGCGTCAAGTTCGTACGCCAGTAGACCGCTACCAGCAGGATCCGGTCCTCCAAGGTCAGGCTCCACGGTCGGCCCTTGCGTACCGGGCTCGTACCTTCGCTCCGTATCGCAGTGACCAGCTTGCCGAACTGCCGCGGGCTCAGCCCGGTGAACGGGGCTATCCATGGCTCCGACGCCATGATCAGACCAGGAACGACAAGATCATGCCACCAAGATCAGCTGTTACGGGACAGCCCTTGGCCTGCTGAAAGCCCGAGGCTTGGCAGACCTCCCGCGACGCTTCAGACGGCCGTGCTGCACGTGGCGCGCAGGCGGCGAAGGGTCACCCGCATGCCGAGGCGATTGCGTGCGGCGCGGCGGGCGGCCGGGGTTCCGGTGAAGACCAGCCCCAGCAGTTCGGCGATCCAGCGACGCCATCCGCGGCGCCGGAGGTCGATCCAGTATTCGGTGACCAGGGTGCCGTGCTCCGTCGGGGTCAAGCGATAGCCCCAGCGCGCGACCGGCAGGCCGAACGTGATGTTGTCGAAGGCGAACTCCCGGCCGGGGTCGGCAATGACGATCCGGCAGGTGGCGAACCAGATCCAGCAGGCTTTCCGGTTGACTCCCACGAAGCGGTCTCCGCGGGGCCACACCCCGATGACCTCGGGGCTCCAGTCCTTCATCCGCCGGATGTCCGCGAGGGCCGCGTAGACGGCTTGCGGAGGGAGGGGGATTTCCAGGGATTCCTCCACGCTCCATACCCGGGCGGTCACTGCGCGGCTTCCGGCGCCGACGCGCCGCGCATCCTGGCCGTGACGACCCCTGCGGCATCGAGAACATGACGGGTGAGGTCCGGCGTATCGGTGAGGCTGGTGATGTGCCCGCAGCCCGGTCGGATGATGAGGCGCCCGTCGCGGCAGGCGTTGAGGAAGAGGCGTTCGTTGCGGCGGAAGTGGTCGCGCTCGCCGTTCACCAGCCAGACCGGCCCTGGATACGCGGAGAGCGATGCCAGCGGATCCATCTCACGGACGGCCTTGACGACGCTCGGTGTGACCTCGCTGCTCAGTCCGCCGGAGACCATGGCGTGCGCCTGTGGGCGGGGCAGGGCGCGGCGGAACGCGAACGCGCTGAGGCGATCGGCCTGTCGGGGGTGTCCGGCCGCGAGCCGCGCCGCTCCCCGGTAGACGGCACCGAACAGCCCGCGTGGGAGCGCCGTACAGCCCATGGCCACCGTGCCGAGGACACGGTCCGGATGGGCGCCGGCGGTGGCAAGAGCGACATAGCCGCCCAGGGACAGCCCCACGAGCAGTGCGCGGCCGCCGAGTTCGTCCACGGCGGCGGTCACCGCCGCCACGGCGCCGGGGATGCTGAACGGCTCACCTCTTCGGCCTCCGTGGCCGGGCAGGTCGGGCGCCGCCATGGGATGACGCTCTCCGATGGTGTGGATCACGGGTCGCCACATCGCACCGCTCACACGCGTGCCGTGCACGAAAACGATGGGCAGACCGGCTTCATTGGACTCCATGCCCGGCACGCTACATGAAATGCAACGCAACGTTGCGTTGTTTTTGATGCTAATCTCGCCCCATGAGTGAGAAGCGGAACGGGGCACGGCAGGGCGGCGGCCCCCGGAAGGCACAGGAAATCTTCGACGCCACACTGGATCTGCTCGCGGAAAAGGGTTACGAGGGGCTGACCATCGAGGGGGTCGCCCAGCGATCCGGCGTCAACAAGACCACGATCTACCGCTGGTGGCCTTCCAAGGGAGCCCTCCTGGGCGCCGCACTCATCGGCGCGCGCCAACTGGAGCTCACGGCCCCCGACACCGGCAGCCTCGAAGGGGACCTGGAGGCCCTGCTGCACACGATAGTGACCCTGCTCACCACGCGACCGGCCTCCGACATCGCCGTCTCCGTACTGGGAGCCGTCACCCACAGCCCGGAACTCGCCGCACACGTGAAGGGCTTCCTCGCCGACCGGATCGCCCGCGAGCAGCCCGTTTTCGACCGGGCCGTCGCACGCGGCGAGATCACGGCGGACACCGACCGCATGCTGCTGGTGGACCTGCTGGCCGGGGCCGCGTGGGTGCGTGTCGCGCTGCGCCAACTTCCCCTTGAGAAGGACTTTGCGGCGCGGGCCGTGAACACCGTTCTCAACGGGGCGCGCGCCGCCGGATAACGTCCGACGACCGGCTCTCCGGAGCTACGGCGGGACCTGATGCTGCCTCCGTTTCGGGCCCTTGTAAAGGGTCTGTTTCACTATCAACTACAACTTTACTAATTCTTGGTGTAGTTGTCACAGATTTCACACCAGTCTCAAACGCAACAGCGACGAATGCCACACGGACTCGTCGCTTCCACAAGGCTGGGCGAGAGGCAACAGCACGATGACGAAAAGCAGAACGATCCGCCACGGAAGCCGGCTGCTGGCGCTGTCCACGGCGTCACTGGGCCTGGTCGCGGCGATGGCCATGCCGGCTGCCGCGGACGACCAACCCACCCGGGACCAGCTCATAGCCGACTGCGCTTCCGGTGAAGGGAAGTGCAGCTTCAACGAGCCGACCCTCGGCGAGGCATATCTCGGGGACTTCCGCCAGGTCTCCAACTCCCTCTACAACTGCAGTACGTCGGACGCCACGCAGTCGATGGGCTGGGCGGACACCGTGGGCTCCACGGACTCCGCAGGCGTCTCCGTCACGGCCGGCGGCAACATCGCCGGTCTTATCGACCTGAGTGTCACGGCAACGTACAGCCACACCTGGTCGAGCTCGCACACCGAGAACAGCTCCCTGAACATGACGGTCAAGCCCGGCGAGGTGGGCTGGATCTCCCGTGCGCAGGTCATGCAGACCGTCTCCGGGACCTGGCAGACGCACTACGACAACCAGAAGTGGGGGCACTACTTCTGGTTCGTGCCGGACACGGTCACCGGCCCCGCGCCCAACGGAACCGACGGCAAGAGCAATGCGGTGACCGTCAAGACGCGCAAGATGACCGCGGCGGAGAAGAGCTCCTGCTCGGCCGACGCGAAGAAGGGCCAGGCGTTCGTGGTCAAGCGCTGAGCTGACCACGACCAAGCCGAACGGCCGCATCGGGGGGCTGCCTCGCGCACTTCGGGCACGGGGCAGACCATTGCGGCCGTCGGCGACCGTGCCTCCCGGCTCCTACGGGCCGGGAGGCACACTCATCTCAGCACCTCCCCCGCGACGCTCCGGCGCTTCTCCCGCCTCCCCCGGCCCGGCCGCGGCGGCGGGCCGACGGCCGAAGGGATGTCCTGCTCGTCCTGACCATCGAAGGCACCCAGCATCTGCAACTGCGCAGCGCCGAGGGCACCCGCAATCCCTGGCACGCCACGTCCTTGGGGTAGGCGCTGGTGGTACGGGCCCACGGCTGGGCGGCGGTCGCCGAGGAGAACGAGATCGGTGTGCGCTCCCTCGCGCTCGCCGTGCCGGGCAGCGAGACCTCCGGCCGCCCGCCCCTGGCCGTATTCCTGGGCGCGGCCGTCGTCCTCACCTCCCAGGACGAACTGCTCAACCATCTGACCGCGCTGCACTCCTGCGCCCAGGACATCGCCGACCGTCTGGTGTGAGCGAAGCGCTCCCGAGAGCACCCCACCGGCACCTCCGGGCACCGACCGCACATAGGCTCCGCCTGTGCACTCCTTACGCCCCCTCGCCGTCGGCGCCTTCGTCCTGGTCATGGCGCTCAGCACGGCGTGCTCCGCCGCCCGTCCCGGACAATCCGCGGACTCCGGGACATCGGCGCCGCCCGGCGGGGCGGCCGCCCCGACCGCGGTACGGCCGCCGGCCGCGAACGCCGTCTTCGACTACCAGCTGGGCGGCGCCTATCCGCCGCCCGCCGGGGTCCGGGCCGTCTCCCGCGACCGCACGGCCAAGCCCGCCCCCGGTCTCTACAACGTCTGCTACGTCAACGCCTTCCAGGCGCAGCCCGACGCCGATATCTGGGAGGACCACCACCCCGAACTCCTGCTGCGGGATGAGCACGGAAAGCCCGTCATCGACGAGGACTGGGACGAGCCCCTGCTCGACATCTCCACCGGCGCCAAACGCCTCGCCCTCATGGACATCGTCGGTCCCTGGATCGACGGCTGCGCCAAGGCCGGTTACGACGCGGTCGAACCCGACAACCTCGACTCCTACGAGCGTTCCGACGGCAGGCTCACCTCCCGGCACGCCGCGGCCTTCGCCCAGCTCCTGACCCGCCGCGCCCACCAACGGCATCTGGCAGTCGCCCAGAAGAACACCACCGACCTGCTGCCGCAGCGCCATCGCATCGGCTTCGACTTCGCCGTCGTCGAGGAGTGCGCCCGCTACAAGGAGTGCACCGACTTCGGCGACGCCTATGCGAACAGGGTCTTCGTCATCGAATACCGGAAGAAGGACTTCACCGCCGCCTGCCGCGCCTGGGGCAAGGCCCTCTCCCTCTCCCTGCGCGATCGCGAGGTCCGCCCTGCCGATGCCGAGGGCCATGTCTCCGAGCACTGCTGACAGCCAGGCCGTTTGGGGAGGATCAGCTGTCGTCGGCCCGGGAGTGTGCCGTTGCTCGATGGCCGTCGGGTGGGGGTGGGCGGGTCGCAGTGGGTCTCGCCGGGTGTCTGTTACGCGGCGCTGTCCGCGCGCTCGTAGACGCTGATATGGCGCCAACTTGCGGCGGTGTACGGCTCGCCGTTCCACCCGCCCCACCGTTCGCGCAGCCGGAGGCCGGCGATGCGGGCCATGAGGTCGAACTCGGGCGGGTGGGCCAGGCGCAGCCTGATGGGAGAGAGCCTGATGCCCCCGCTGCTGATGCGGATGTGGTTCAGGTCGAGGACCTGGGTCAGTGGGTCGTACCGGCCGGCATCCAGGTCGACCTGATCGAGGCGGACCTGCTCGGTGTCGAGGTACTGATGACCGGGGCGTGCGGGCGCGGTCGGGACGCGGCATTCGACGACGAACACACCGTCGTCGGTGAGATGGCAGGCCGCGTTCTGGAAGCATCGGACCTGGTCTTCCTGGGTGAGCAGGTTACCGATCGTGTTGAAGACCAGGTAGGCCAGTCCGTAGGTGCGGCCGGTGGTGACGCGGGACATGTCGCCCATGGTCACGTCGACTTGATCGCCACCTGGTTTCTCGCGCATCCGGTCGACCATGTCCGGCGACAGCTCGATCCCGTCCACCCGTACCCCCGCCTGCATCAGCGGGAGCGCGATGCGGCCGGTGCCCACGGCGAGTTCCAGGGCGTCTCGCTGCCCGGCAAGCTTGGCCAGGAACGCGACCGTCTCGGCCTCATCACCGCGTGGCTCCTCGTCGTACCGCTGCGACACCTCATATCCGAAGCTCGTCCTGGGATCGAATCCCTCCACGGAACGCTCCTCTCATGATCAGCCGAATCGCTCGGCCGAGCCTGACGAAAGCTCGCGTGCGGGCCGGACCCTACCGCCGAAGTGGCGTGCACCTCCACGCATTTGGTGAGCCGTCCGATGCGGCAACAACGGCTCGGTCCGCACGCACTGCGCGTCAGCCAGGGTCCCTCGGCCCGTCAGGGCCCGGATCGGTCGTGCCGCCATGGACCGGGTCCTCCCGGTCGGCACGGCCCTGGCCTGGCGGGTCATCGCGGCCCGGCTCGGTCCGGTGCAGGTCGGCGTCGGAGAGTGGTTCGAGTTCGCCGTGGGTGTCCAGCCAGTACAGGAAGGCCACGGCCGGGCAGACGACCACGGCGGCCACGAGGGTGACCAGGCCGACCCAGCGCAGGCTGCTGGGAGGGCCGGCGCCCTCGGCCACGGTCAGGGAGGTGGGGATGAGGTAGGGGCGTTGGGCGGCCCCCCAGGCGAGGACCGCCGCGGCGACGACGCCGACGGCGGTCAGCCGCGACCAGGCTCCCGACCGGCGCAGCAGGAGCAACCCCGTGGCGAGGGAGCAGACTCCGGCCAGGACGACGAGGCCGAAGCCGACGCCGTGGGTGAGGCCGTGCCATACGTGGGGGGCATCGTTCCGGGTGACGGTCAGCATGACCCCCGCCAGTACGGCGAGCGCGACGAGACTGCCCAGTGCCCGCCGCCGGAAGTAGCCGACCAGGTCGGGTGCGTCGAAGCGAGCGGCGTCGGCGGCCAGGAACACGGCGCCGAGGAAGGCGGTCGAGACGATCGCGATCAGCCCGAAGAGGGTGGAAGTCGGGTTGGCCCAGGCATGAGCCGACGCCTCCGTGCCCGGTACCGCCCGTCCCGAGGCGATTCCGCCGACGGCCGCGCCGAGGAAGAACGGGGTGAGCAGTGAGGAGAGGGCGAAGGCGGCGCCGTAGAGGCGTCGCCCCGCGATACGGCGGATGGGCTTGCGCAGTGCGAAGCCGGCGCCGCGCAGGACCAGGCCGATGGCGGCCAGGGCCAGCGGCACCCACATCGCGGAGAACACGGTCTGGAAGAGGATCGGGAACCCGGTCCACATGATGACGAAGATGAAGACCAGCCAGACGTTGTTGACCTCCCATACGGGGGCCATGGCATGGTCGATCAGCCATCTGGGGCGCTTGCCGCGTTCCGCGCCCCCGGCGGTCAGGTCCCAGAATCCGGCTCCGTAGTCGGTGCCGCCGGCACAGGCGTAGGCGGCCACGGCGAGCAGCAGCGCCACGGCGATCACAGCGGCGATCATGGCCGGCCGTCCTCGGTCGGTGCCGCTCCCGTCTCGCCCGGCGGCCGAGGGTCGCCGGCCGGCACCGGCGAGCGCGGCCCGTAGGGTGTGCCGGTCTCCGGTCCCTCGTGCCGCTCCCCCGCCGCCGGTCGCGCGTCGGCGAGCCGCCAGCCGGTGCGCATCTTGAGCAGCACGGCGAGCATCGAGCCGAAGATGAACACATACACCACGATCACCAGGCCGAGCATGATCCACAGACTGGTGGACCGGGTCGCCGTCACCGCCTCGGCGATCCGCATGTGCCGGTAGACGATCCAGGGCTGGCGTCCCACCTCGGCGGTGACCCACCCGCATTCGACGGCGACGACGGAGGCGACACCCGCGCATGCCGCGCCGCGGAAGAACCACGGTGAACGGGGCAGCCGACGGCGCCGCAGCCGGCACCAGCCGTACCAGAGTGCGAGGAGGAGGAGCAGTGAGCCGAGCACGACCATGAGGTCGAAGGCCCAGTGCGCGATGGTGGCCTGGGCGGCCGTCGGACGGTCGCTCGCCGGGACGGAGGTCAGCCCGGTCACCCTGGTATCGGCGGTGAACCCGGCCAGATAGGAGTCGAGTTGGGGAATCTTGATGCCGCCGGAGATGCTGCCGTCGGGGTGCAGACGGCCGAAAATGTACTCCGGTACGCGGGTGTCGCTCCGCCAGACCATCTCCGTCGCGGCGAACTTCACCGGTTGCTTGTGAAAGACCGACCGGGCGATGGAGTCACCGAGCAGCATCTGCACCGGGGTGAACACCGCGGCGAGGGTGAAGGGAACGGTGAAGCCGAGCCGGTGGTAGCGGTCGCGGCGGCCGCGCAGCCAGCCGACGGCGTAGACGCCGGCAACGGCGTATCCCGCAGTGACCAGCATCGCCACGACGAAGTGCCAGTACTGGGGGCCGAACATCGGGGTGAAGATGGCCGACCAGATGTCGACGTCCACGGGCTTGCCCTCGGCATCGAGCGTGAATCCTTGGGGCGTGTTCATCCACGAGTTGGCCGCCAGAATCCCGAACGCACCGAGCAGGGCGGCGGCCGGAAGCGGCAGGCCGAGCAGGAAGTGGGTGCCGGGCTTCAGCCTCCGCCAGCCGTAGAGATAAATGGCGATGAGCACCGCTTCGAGGAAGAAGGCCCATGCCTCGACCCCGAATCCGATCCCGAAGACGCCGCCCCATGTGCCCATCAGTCCCGGCCAGAGCAGGCCGAACTCGAAGGACAGCACGGTGCCGGTGACGACGCCGACCGCGAACTGCACCGCCATGACCGCAGACCAGCGTCGGGCGAGGAGCAGCGCCACGGGGTCGTGGTGACGGAGGCCGCGGTAGTGCATCACCAGGGTGATCAGCGGCAGCGCCACGCCGAACGGCACCAGGATGATGTGGGACGCCAAGGTGAAAGTCATCAGCTGCCTGGCCGGGAGCAGTTGGGCCGGGGCGTCCGCCAGCAGGGTGACCGTGGTGTGCATGCCTACGTGCCTTTGCTGCTAGGGACGTTCAGGAGAGGGCCGCCTCGGTGGCGCCGACGGGCGGGCCACGCCGTCGGCCCGGCCCGCCGGGCCGGGCCTCCCGTACCTGCGCCGGCTGCCCCTCTCGTGCTGCGCCGGCGGTGGGGTTCACGATGGCCTGCCTCCTCGGTGCTCGGCCCCGTCCTGCGGACAGCGCCGGGCCCGGTGCTGCGGGACAGCGCCGGTTCGCGCCCGGCTCGTCACGGAACCACCGGCGGGCGCGGGCAGCACGCACCACGGCTCCGCATTGAGCCGTTGGGCCGATGAGCTTCGCCCGGTCGGCCCAGTCGGGCCCAACCCACGAGTGGACGGTGCCTCAGGAGGGGCCCGGTGCGACGCAGGAGAGATGTCAGCACTGGCGTCAAGAAAATAGGCAGGGGCAGGGGGTCCGGCAGTCCCGAACTGCCGAACCCCCTGCCCCAGGAGAGCAGGACTCATCGCCGCCCTACTCGGCCCGTCGCCCTGCTCGGTCCGTCGCCCTCCTCGGTCCCTCGTTGCCCTCCTCAGTCCGTCGCCGTGCTAGGCCGTCTCATGACTGGCGTTGCCGTTGATCTTCTCTATCGCCTGACGGGCCTGCTCCTGAGGAGAACGGGACGGCAGGGGTGACACCGTGGTGGACGCCATGGCGGGCTGCTGCACCCGCTCCTGTGTCACCGTTTTGGCGTGGGTGGCCGGCGGGCGGATGCGCAGCCGCTGGCTGGCGGCCTCATCAAGGGTCACGGGGCGCTTCCAACGAGCAGCCAGTCTGGCGGCGTCCTGACCGAGCGCGGCAACGTCCTCCCACTGCAAACGAACCACCAGAGAAACTTCGGCGTCTCCGTCCGGCAGGGCCTGGAGCTGCGGGATACCAGGGTCAGTCATGGTGCCCTCCTCACATCGTGGACCGGTGCCCCACGGGGCACGGATATGGAGAGATACGGAGCGGCGCCCGCGACCGTTCACATCCCGCCATCGGCAAAGATTTTTTGTGGCTTCCGCCCTCTGCCGGTGGGGGACAGCTCCCTTCCGCGCCACACACGCCTCACCCCCGCAGCCGGCGTCGACCGTCAGGATGGCGAGCAACTCCCCCGTGCGGGGCCGCTCTTCATCCGGAGGGCCGCAGAGGCGGGACGGCGGGCACATCCGAGGCGCGGTCGATGGCGTCGAGAGTCAGCCGGAAGCTCTCCGGGTAGGCGTCGCGCCGGGTGCGGCGGTCGGGCTCGCTGGTGCGCCAGCAGTAGAGGCACCGTGCGCACTGCAACACGTGCCAGGCGCCCGGGACGGGTGAGGTGAAGAGCTGCTCGATGGTGGTGTGTGCACAGCGCGGGCAGCAGGTGGTGGCATCGGTCATGGTGTGCCGGGGTTCCCTTCGTGAAGTGGGGGAAAGGTGGTGTATCGCACCCGCGGGTCGGGAAGCCGGACAACGCAGTCGGCTACGCCACGGTGTGGAAGAGCGCCGCCGCCTCGCCCCGCGACTCGACGCCCAGCTTGGTGAGGATCTTTGCGACATGGAACTTCACCGTCGACTCGCTGATGTGCAGCTCCTGCGCGATCGCCCGGTTGCGGTGCCCCAGCGCCAGCCGGGCCAGCACCTGTAGCTCCCGCTCGCCCAGCGCAATGAGGGGGTCCGGGGCCGGGTCCTGGGAGACCCGCAGCGGGATGGTCGCCGACACGGTGGTCCCCCACCCTGGTACGGCGTCGACATCCAGCCGCCCGTTCAGCACGTCAAGCCGCTCGATGACCCCGCCATGCGCCAATACGCCGTGGGTGAGCGTGCCGGGCCCGTCGTCCCGTACCGTCGCGCGCAGTTCGTCGTCGGTGATCTGCCAGCCGACGTGGACGCGGCCCACCGTCTCCTGTTCCAGCACCTTCAGCAGCAGCGTACGGACGATGGCCCGCGCGGTGTGCGCCACGTCGGCGGCCACGGTCCGCGTGGAGTCCGGAGCGCCCAACTCCAGCCGTACGGGGCTGTACCGCACGAGCGGCCGCAGCACGTCGGCGAGCCGGGCGAAGGCCTGGGCGGCCGGTTCCTCGGCGATCTCCTGGTCCCGTTCCGCCTCCGCACGCAGCTCCACCAGGGCCGTGACCGCCAGGTCCGTGGCGGTGGCGCGGGCCGCCGCATCGTCGAGGGTGCGGCTGCGCAGGACGGCCAGCAGGCCGGTGAGCCCGGCCGAGTAGGACTCGCCCAGCTCCGCGATCACCTGAGCCCGGGTCCCGGCAGCAGTCCGCGAGCGGGCCAGCGCCCCGGGCACGGCCTCCGCCGCCAACCGGTCGAAGTGGCTGGTGACCACGTCCCACAGCGCCTGCACGAGGGCGGCGGCGCGGTCGTCGACGGGGGTGGCGTCCGCGTCCCGTACCAGCAGCAGGACCGCGCCCCGGAGGGTGGCATGGCTCGTCGCGGCGAGGACACACCGCTCGGCGCCGGCGAGCGCGAGGGTGCCCTGCCACGGGCGGCCCGGAGTGCCCGAGGCGAGCAGCGGCGCCAGGTCGGCGGTGAACAGCCGGCCGGTGAGCTCCGCGTCGCCGTACGTCTTGAACGGTGAGTGCGCGCAGTGCGTAGACAGTTCCGCGGCTGCCCGGTGCGGCACCACCTCGGCCAGGACGACGGAGAGCCGGGGCAGGATCTCGCCCAGTGGCTGGCGGATCACCTCGTATGCGGCGGTCAGGGCGGGCACGGAACCGGTCAACTCCATGTGCGTCAGCGTAACCAGGGGCACCGGGGCAGGCGCTGGCCTTTCGACCAGGTCGGACTGTCCCGACGATCGGCGCCGTCTCCCTTCCCGGGGACGAGGCTGAAGTCATCGATCCAGTGCCTCCGGCACGACAGCCCGGGGATTGCGTACATCCCGACATTCCATGCAGCGAACGGGGAGACCCACATGCGAGCGATCATCTACAACGAATTCGGCGGCGCGGAGGTGCTCGCCCTCGGGCACACCGACAAGCCGGTGCCAGGACCGGGGGAAGTGCGGGTGAAGGTGGTGACGGTCGGCGTCAATCCACTGGACTACAAGCGGCGTTACGGGTGGGTGGAGCAGTTCTACCCGACGACGTTTCCTGCCGTGCCGGGGCTGGAATTCGCCGGGGTGGTGGACGCGATCGGTGACGCAGCGGACCGCGGCTCCGGCGGAGGGCCGGCGGACGCCCTCGCCGTCGGCGACGAGGTCTTCGGCTTGACGAGCACCGGTGCCTACGCGGAGTACGCCCTCGCGGGGGACATCGTACGCAAGCCCGCGGCGCTCTCCTTCGAAGCCGCGGCGACCCTCCCGGTGGCCGGTGAGACGGCGCAGCGCGTGCTCGACCTGCTGGGTCTGAGGGAGGGCGAGACCCTGCTGTTGCACGGTGCGGCGGGCGCCGTCGGCCAGGTCGCGGTACAGCTCGCGGTGGCGCTGGGCGCCTCGGTGGTCGGCACGGCGTCCCCGGCCAACCACGACTTCCTGCGCTCGCTGGGCGCGGTCCCGGTGGCGTACGGAGCGGGCCTTACCGACCGGGTCAGGGCGGCTGCGCCGCAGGGCGTCGACGCGGTCTTCGACGCGGCCGGCCAGGACGCGCTGCCGGTCTCGATCGCACTGCTCGGCGGAGAGACCGACCGGATCGTCACCATCGCCGATATGCACGCCGCGGATCATGGCGTGGTCTTCTCGGCGGGCGGTACACCCCCGGAGAAGGTCCGGGCAGTCCTTGCCGCGCACGCCCGCCTCGCCGTCGAGGGGAGGCTCGCCGTACCGGTCGTCGAGACCTTCGCTCTCGCGGACGCCGCCAAGGCCCAGGAACTGAGCGAAGCGGGGCATGTACGGGGGAAGTTGGTCATCAAGATCTGAAGTTGGTCATCGCGATCTGAGGACTGCGCCGGCCGGTGTGTCACGACGTCCGCCTGGACCGCCGCAACCGGCCACCGCCTGCACCCCCCGGTGCGCCGCAGGAAGCCTGCCTGTGGCGCACCGGGGGGTGCGGGTGGCTGCCGGGGTGGTGGCGGGGCCGCCCCTCTGGTGGCCGCGGGCCCGGGGGCGGGGGCAGGGTACGCCGTGGCCTCAACTCATCTGTCTTCTACGCCACTCGGGCCCCATCCGTTGCCTCAAGCCCCCGCAGCCTCTACGTTGAGCGCGCCTGAATTCGGATCAACCCGCCGCTCGTGCGGCGGGCTTCGGGAGGACCCCCCATGCGCAGACGCACCTCCGGACACACCTCGAAAGACACCTCCAGACGCACTTCCATACGCACCGCCGTGTCGGCCGGCCTTGTCGTGGTGACACTGGCGGCAACGGCCGCCGCGGCCACCGCCCAAGGCACCGCCTCGGCCCCGTCCCCGCACGGACAACGCACCCAGCAGGTCGAGTACTTCACCGGATCGACCGCTCACCCCCGGCACACCACCGTCCCGGCCTCGAAGCCGGTCTCCCCCTCCGACAGGGCCGCGATCGCCGCCGACGTCGACGTCACCTCGATCGTGCAGAACGGCCCCGTCGGCAGCAAGCTCGATGTGGTCTTCGTCGGTGACGGCTACACCGCGGCCCAGCAGGAGGACTTCCACGCCGACGTCCGCGCCAAGTGGGCCAAGATCTCCGCCGTCGAGCCCTACGCCTCGTACGCCGGCCTGTTCAACGTCTGGGCCGTCGACGCCGTCTCCAACGAGTCCGGTGTCTCCGGGGATCCGACGCAGGACGTCGTCCGCGACACCGCCCTCGACTCCGCCTTCTTCTGCGAGGGCACCGAGCGGCTGCTGTGCGTCGACACCGGCAAGGTCGAGTCCTACGCCTCCAAGGCCCCGGCCGCCGACCTCGTCGTGATGCTCGGCAACTCCACCAAGTACGGCGGTGCCGGCTACAACGACATCTCCTCGCAGGCCGGTTACGACGGGATCGCCACCGCCTCCTCCGACAACGACCGCTCCGACCAGATCGCGGTGCACGAGACCGGTCACTCGCTCGGCAAGCTCGCCGACGAGTACGACTACGGCCAGTCCGGCACCTACACCGGCCCCGAACCCACCGAGGCCAACATCACCACCCTCTCCGCCGACCAGATGACCGCTCAGCGGCAGAAGTGGTACCGCTGGATCGGCCAGGAGTCGCCGGACGGCGGCGCGGTCGGCGCGTTCGAAGGCGGCGGCTACTACCAGTACGGGCTCAACCGGCCCACCGAGAACTCGATCATGCGGACGCTCGGCCGGGAGTTCAACCTCCCCGGCCGCGAAGCGATGATCGCGGGCTTCTACCGCTATGCGACCGTGCTGAACAGCCCGGTGGCCACCGACCGCGCAGTGGCCCGCAAGGCTCGTCTCCGTGTCACCGTGCCCGCCTCCGCGCAGGTGAAGTGGTATGTCGACGGCCGGGAGCGCAAGGCCGCACGCGGCAGATCCACGGTCGTGGTGCGGGCCCTAGGGGTCCCTGCCGACGGCCGCAGCCATACGGTCACGGCCAAGGCCACCGACCGTACGGCCGCGGTCCGTGACCCGGCACTGCACAAGCTGCTGTCCGGCTCGCTGAGCTGGCGGGTCTCCCCCTAGCCAGCCCTCGCACACCACCCCCGGTCCCGGGCGTGCCGCAGCAACGCGGCCGCCCGGCACCGGGGGTTCGGCCTCTCACGGGCGTCCGCCCATCCTTCGCGGGCGACGTACCGTCCTGGCCATCTCGCTGCTGCCGTGATCTCCCGCCCGGCCGTCCGGCTGTCCTGCCGCCCGGCCGTCCTGCAGCCCTGCTGCCTGGCTGTGGAGGGACCGAAATCGCACGCCGTCCGGTGCAGCCGTCGGTGTCGTCCCCGGCGGGGCGAAGATCAGCGCGGTGCGGCGAGGTCCTGGGTCCACCAGGGCCCGCCCGTGCCCTCGACGACACCGATGCCGACCGCGGTGAACTTGCAGTCGAGCATGTTGTCGCGGTGCATGGCGTCGCCCATCCAGTCGTTGACCGCCGCGGCGGCGGTGCGCGGACCCCGGTCGAGATTCTCGCCCCAGCTGATCCAGCGAAATCCGGCGGCGGTGATCCGGTCGTCGGGGCCGGTACCGTCCGGAGCGTCGTGCTCGTAGTACTGACGAGCCGCCATGTCGGCGGAGTGGCGCCGCGCCGCGGTGTGCAGTCTCCGGTCGATCCGCAGCGGTCCGCAGCCGGCCCGTGCCCGCCGCTGGTTGATGAGTTCGGTGGCCTGTTCTTCGAGGCTGGGCGGGGTGGCCGACGGGGTGGGGGTCGGCGTGGCGGACGGTGTGGGGGACGCGGTCGCGGTGCGCGACGGGGTCGGTGTGTGCGTGGGGCGGGGCGTCGGCGGGGGCGCGGCCACGGTGGGTGCCGCCTTCGGCTCGTCCTTCCGTTCCTCCGGAGGTGGAGCGGACGACCACCACAAGGCGGCTGTGACGGCCACCGCGAGCGTGGCGGTACCCGTGACGGCGGTGCCCTTCTTCAGCCGGCGGGGCCTGGGGAGCCGCGTCGGCAGCGAGGGTGCGCCGGGCGCTCCGGACGCGTGGTGTGCGGGAGCCGCGGCCGCCGTAGTAGTCGCGGCGGTGGGGGCCAGGGCTGCGGGCGGGGCGAGGTGCGTGGGCAGCGGCAGGAGGGCGAGGCCGGCCAGGAGTCCTTCGGCGGGCAGCAGGTCCTTCCAGTGCCCGGAGCAGGCCGAGCACTGGCGTGCATGACGGGATATTCGTTTGCGCCAGAGGGCGCAGGGTTCGTTGTCCCAGGTGGCCGTCAATTCGGCCAGATCCGGGCATGGCGGACTCGCCGCGAGCGCGCGGACCACCACGCGCCCTGCCTCGAGTTGCTCTTTCATGCGCTGCACCCGGACGGCCGCGTGACGGGAGTCGATCCCGACGGCGTCGACCAGCTCCGGTCTGGTGATCTCGCCCGCGGCCTCCAGCCACCACAGGGACAGCAGCGACCGGTCGCCCTCGTCCAGCCACCGGGTGGCCGCGGCCACTTCGCGGCGCTGGCCGGACAGTCCCAGCTTCAGGATGGTCAGGTCCACGAAATCGGCGGAACGGTCGGGCCGTTCCGGTTCCTGTTCCAGGCCGACGACGGGTGCCTTGCGCTCGGTGGTCCACCGGCGGCGTACCTGGTTCATGGCGATCGCCACCAGCCAGGAGCGGAAGGACGCCGGCTCCCGTAGGTCCGCCAGCGATTCCAGGACGCGCAGCATGGTCTCCTGCACCACGTCGTCGACATCCGCGTGGCCGTCCAGTGCACGTCCCACGACGTTGTAGATCAGCGGGAGGTAGGAGGCGATCAGCTCCTCCCGGGCATGTTCGTCCCCGGCCTTGGCAGCCTCGACGGCTGCCGTCCCGTTTTCCTGCTTCACGCCCATTCATCCCTGTTCAGTCGTGCGTACTCGTAACCCCCGCGCTCAGGTGACTCCGTGGGCACGTCGCGATAACAGAAAAACCTACGCGGATCCGGAAGGCGCCCGCGCCCCGGCCCACGCGCATGGCTCAGCCCGGGGCCGACGGCCCGGCCACGCGCCGCGGCAGCGGTCCGTGGAGCGCCACCGGAGGTCCCCCAGGGACCGCCCATGAGGACGCACCAAAAAAATCTTGCGAGCTTTTCGTTATCGGGGCCCGCCCCCGGGATCTCCCATGTGTCGGACCACCCGGACCACACACCACGCGGCACCGCAGGCCCGACGGATCCCCAGCCCCCACAGGAAACGGAACCATGAACAACGACCACCTTCACACGGATCTGCACGACGAGGCCCCGACGGGGAGCGGCCGCCGGGCGAACGGGTCCGCCACGCACCGGCCTTCCGGCCTGCCCGGCGCCGGCGGCCGCTCGGGGGGACGGCACGGGCGGAACGGCGGTCTGCACCGCGGTGGCGGTCATCCCCGGCGGAAGGTGACGCTGCTGGCAGTGGCTTCCGTGATCGTCGTGGGCGCTACCGGTGCGGTGCTGATACGGCCCGACTCCGGAGCCGACCAGGCGCTCGCGGCAGAGGGCCGGTCCGCGCCGGTGACGACCGACGCCGCCACCTCCGCGTCCCCTGCGCCGAAGGCCTCGAAGCCGCCCAAGAGCCGCAAGCCCTCGGCCTCCCCGTCCGAAGCCAAGCGCCACGGCAAGCGGCACACCTCAGCCCGGCCGCACGCCAAGACCCCCGACCGCACCACGGACACGGTCAAGAGCACGACACCCCGCACCCCCCGGCGCGAGTCCGGAACCGGAGCCGGTGCACCGGCCGGAACGCGGGCGGCAACGGGCACCGCCGCGGCGTTCGCGCAGAAGGTCGTCGAGCTGGTCAACGCCCAGCGGGCGCAGCACGGCTGCGGCCCCCTCACCGTCGACCCCCATATCCAGGCCGCGGCGCAGGCCCACTCGGACGACATGGCCGCCCGCAACTACTACGAGCACAACACCCCGGAAGGCGTCGACCCCGGAACCCGGATGACCAAAGCCGGTTTCCAGTGGGGCAGTTGGGCCGAGAACATCTTCAAGAGCCCCAAGGATCCGTCCACGGCGGTGAAGGGCTGGATGGACAGCCCGGGCCATCGTGACAACATCCTCAACTGCTCCTACAAATCCACCGGAGTGGGCGTCAATCTCAGCGCCAACGGGCCGTGGTGGACCCAGGACTTCGGCACCCACGCCTGACCGCACCCGGCGATCGGTGCACTGGCTCCTTCGCCGGCCGGGGCGGTGAGCACGCGTCCCCAGCAGCCCCCGGGAGTTCCCAGCAGTTCGGGCCGGTCCGGTCCGGACTGCTGGGCCCCGCGACGCCGAGCAGATCAGCCACCCGAGGGGTCAGCCGCCCGCCGGGGCGAAGGTCCGGCCGAGGAAGCCGTCGAGACTGCGGCGGGCCGCGTCACCGTGCGGACCGGCGAAGATCTCGGCGGCGTGGAGCGTGCCGGGCAGGACCTTGACCTCGGCCTTCGGGAAGCCGTGGGCGACCTCGCGCAGCCGGCCTTCGTCGGAGAGCGGATCGTCGGCGGTCCCCAGGAGCAGCAGTTCGCCGTCGTAGGACGTGCCGTTCCCCGCGGTGTAGCCGCCCAACGAGGCGAGCGGGCTGATGCCGGCGACGCCGGCCGGCCGGGCGGTGCGGTCCGTCAGCATGCCGAGCATGAGCGTGCCGCCCATACAGCCGCCCACCCACGCCACGCTCTTGGTGCCGCGCGAGCGCAGCAAACGGGTCGCGTCGGACACGGTCCGGCGGCGGTCCGCTCCCCAGTCGAAGGTGACGACGTGGTAGCCGTCGGCGGCGAGCCGCTTGGCCTCGGCCGCCCATTCGCAGGCGTCACCCCAGGAGATGGGGGCGAAGACGACCCCGTGTGGTCCGGTGCCCGCGGCGACCAGGCGGCCGCCGCCCGAGGTGCCGGGCAGACGGTATGCGGTGGCGCCCCGGACGCCGCGGAAGCATGACGGCAGCCGGTCCGGTGCGGCGCTGAACTCTCGCATTCCGACGGTTCCTTCCTCGGCGGAGCGGCGGTTTTCCGCCATTGCGCTCCCTTGTGGGGCCTTTTCCGCGGTGTGGCCGGCACAGGCAGTGGCGCCGGTCAGAGCCAGAGCCAGGACCGCTGTCATGGCCAGAGCACGCCTCGACTCACGCTTGAACATGGGAGAAGCATAGAGAGAAAGCATTGGAAAAAGCTATATTGAAAGATAGATGGAAAGCTTTTCACAGTGTCTGCATCTGGCAATCACACAGTCTCCCCAGGTCAGAACGTGCCTGTCCGGACGGTGGGATATGTTTGGACTGAGCACTTAGGTAGAGGGAAGGCGGTTCTCAGTGGAGCCTGACCACGTAGACGAGATCATCTCGGCATGGGGACATGAACTGCCCGAAATCGCCGGTCTCCCGCTGGAACTCGCCAAACGGACCGCCCTGTTGGTTTCGGCCTTCGACATCGCCGCCGGAGCCGAGCTGGAGAAACTGGGGCTCACCCAGGCCGAGTACGGAGTGCTCGCCACCCTGCGGCGGATCGGCGCCCCCTACCGCCTCAAGCCGACCGATCTCACCCACGCTCTCCTGCTGTCCTCCGGCGGCACCAGCAATGTGATCAAGCGCCTGGTGGCCGCCGGTTATGTCACCCGCGCGGCGGCCGAGGACGATGCGCGCAGCAGCTGGGTGCAGCTCACGCCGAGCGGGGTGGAGACCGCCGAGGCGGCGGTGCGCGCCACCACCGCCGTGCACGCCCGGCTCGTCGACCGCATTCCGGCCCCCACCGCGAAGGCGCTCAGCGAGCAGCTGCGGATCGCCCTCGCCGCCATCGAGGAAGGCGTGCTGATCCGCCGCTGACCGGCGACGTCAGCGGGCGGCCAGCCGGTCGCGCACGCCCTGGGCCCGTGCCAGCAGCCGCGGCAGCCCGGCGTACTGCAACCGTCCCTGCCGCTTGACCACCCGCCCGGCGACCATCACGGTGTCGACATCGGCGCGGTCCATCGAGCACACGACGGCCGCGGTGGCGTCATGCACCGGCGCCACGCCGGGGCGGTCGGTCCGCAGCACGAGCAGATCGGCCTGCTTACCCGGGGTGAGGGAGCCGATGGTGTCCGCCATCCCGAGTGCCGCGGCGCCGCCGAGCGTCGCGAACCCCAGGACCTCCCGCGCCGTGAGCAAGGGCGCTTCCGGGCCCGCATGGCCCTGAAGCGCGGCGAAGCGCCCGATCTGGAAGGCGGCCCGCATCTGCGTGAACATATCGCTCGGCGCGGCGACTTCGACGTCCACGCTGAGGCTGGGCAGCAGTCCGGCTGCCGCCGCCGCGGCGAACGGCGGCAGCCCGTGGCCCATCGTCATTTCGATGGCGGGCGCGACCGACAGCGCGCCACCGCTGTCGTGGATCATCCGCAGCTCACCGTCCTCCATCCCGGTGCCGTGGATGAAGACCGTGCCGGGACGCAGTACGCCGAGGCGGTGCAGCCGGGAGACCGGTCTGCCGCCCCGGACGTGCAGGGCGGTCGGCAGGTCCAGTTCCCGTGCCAGGGCCCAGCCGCGCCGGATGGTCTGCGCACTGCCGGCCTCGGCATTGAGTGCCATGGTCACCAGGCTGTCCTTGGTGTGCAGCCGGCGGGTACGGACCCGGCGGGCATCCTGTTCCGTGCCGTGTCCGTAGGCGAAGACGCTGCGCAGTCCGGAGTCGGTGAGCGCATCGAGCAGGGCGTCGGTGTACTCCTCGGTCGGCTTGGCGACGTTGGAGATGTCCTGCACGGTGGTCACCCCCGCGTCCAGCGCCCCCAGCGCGCTCAGCAGGTTCCCGACGTGGAGATCGTCGGCGGTGAGCCGGGGCGCCAGGGCGTGCAGCACGGTCGCGAAATACTCGTCCAGGGTCTGGTCCGCGCCACTGCCGCGCAGTACGGCCTGCCACATGTGCCGGTGGGTGTCGACGAAGCCGGGCAGCACGAGGCACCCGCGGGCGTCGATCCGCTCGCCCACCTCCGTGGCATCGATGTCCGGGCGTACTGCGGTGATCCGGCCGTCCTCCACCAGGATGTCGGCGGACGGCAGTTCACCGATGGCCGGGTCCATGCTGAGGACGCGGCCACCGGTGAGGAGCGTACGGGCGGAGGTCATGCAGTGCCCCACCCCTGGGGCGGTTGCAGGCGGCCCATCTGGAGGTTCCAGTACTCGGTGTTGCGCCGGCAGCGGCCGTCGGGTGCGAAGAGCAGGATGTTGCTCTCCAGGAAGGTGACCCAGTGGTCGCCGTCGGGGTTGATGCCGGGGGCCCGCAGGGTGACCCAGAGTTCGACGGCCGCACGGTTGCCGGTGACGACCGGGGTGCCGTGACGGCCCGTCATGTCGCTTTGGCCGGCGGTGATGTCGCGCCAGTAGCGTCCGATGGCGTCGCGCCCGCGGAAGGTCTGTGCGGGAACGCCGGGCACTGCCTCGTACACGGCGTCGGGGGTGAACAGCCGGACCGCGGCGGTGTCGTTCTTGGTCCGCCAGGCCTCAAGATAGGCGTCGGTCCAGCTCGATACCTGGGCGGCGGTGAGCTTGCCGGACCGTTCGGCGGCGTGTGCGGCCGGGGTCACTGCCGCCAGGGGCAGCGCGGCGAAGCCGGCCCGGAGCAGGGTACGGCGGTGGGTACGGGGATTCACAGGTGTTCACAGCCCTTTCTGGCGGGTGCCCGGAGCGGCGGCGTCATGCCTCGTCCTGGAGGCGGAGGGAGAATTCGATGCCGTCGCCCAGCGGCAGCTGCTGGGAGAGGTAGCCGTTGCCGGCCGTGCGGACGTGGTCGGTGAACTCGGGCGGCAGCATCGGCAGGTTGTCGGAGACGATCAGGGAGCCGGCCCGCAGTGCGGGTTCGAGCACCTTGAGGACCGGGAGATAGAGCTCCTTCCATCCGTCCAGCAGCACCAGGTCCACCGGCCCGGGGAGCGCGGCGAGCTGTTCACGGGCGTCGCCGGTCCGGATCTCGGCGTAGGTGTCGAGCCCGGCGCGCTCCAGGTGGGCGCGTGCACGGTCGGCCTTGCCGGGATGCAGCTCCGAGCCGATGATGCGGCCGCCGCCATTGTCGCGAAGCGCCGCCGCCGCATAGATCGTCGAAGCGCCGAAGGAGGTGCCGAATTCCACGACGAGCGCCGGGCGCAGGCTCCGTACGAGCTGGAAGAGGAAGGTGCCGACCTGCGGGTGCACGGGCAGCGCGGCCTGGGCGCACAGCTCGGCGGCCTCCTGGGCGGTGGGCGGCTGCGGCCAGTCGGCCGCGGTGGCGTAGGCACCCTTCATCACGTCCGGGTCATGGTGCTCGGCGGTGCGGGCAATCTCCTCCAGGACGGCGCCGACACGCGCGTCATCGAGCCCGGTGGGCGTACGGGTCATCCTTGCGCCTTCCCGTTCCGCCCGGCGGCCAGCAGTGCGGGGTCCAGATAGCTCTGTGCGTTGTAGATGGTCCGGTCGGTGTCGAGGATCTCGCGGCGGCCGTGCATCACCCGCGTGTTGTCGATCAGCGCCAGGTCACCGTCCTGCCAGTCCAGCTCCTCGGTCAGTTCGGAGGTGAGCCGGCGGAATTCGGCGAGGAGTTCCTCGGGGATGTCGGTGCCGTCGGCGAAGGTGATGTGCGGGGTCTCGTAGTTGTACGAGGGGCCGAAGATGCTGTTGGCCCAGGCGAGCCGGCTGCCGAAGAGCGTGGCGCGGGCGGCGCCGGTGCGGTACGCGTAGTGGAGGGAGCCGTCGTCGTTGAGCTGGAGGGTGGTGGAGACATTGCTGCCCACCAGGTCCTTCATATCGGCGAAGGTGATGTCGTCGGGGTCCTTGCGGCCTTCCGTCTGGTGGCAGACGAACGCCTTCCACTTCGGCTCCTCCACCCGGCGGCTGTACATGATGTCCTTGATGCCGAAGACCGCGCGGGCGGTGTCACTGGCCGCGTCCCAGACGCGGTAACCGTCGCAGACGGTGGTCCGGGAGCCGCTGGCGGCGGCCTTCTCGCACAGGAACCACGTCAGGTCGGGTCCGAAGGGGCTGTTGCCGTTCTCCAGATGGAGGCCGACGGCGCCGGTGCCGGCGTCCACCTTCTGGGCGACCTCGCCGCCGTGGAAGGAGCGTGCCGGGTCGAGGGTGATCCGGCTGGAGTGCGCCTTCACGAACGAGGTGAACTCCTCCAGGTCGGTGTGGAAGCCCCGGAAGAGCAGAAAGCCGGCGTCGGCGAGCAGCCCGGTGACCCATGCCGGGTCCAGCGCACCCAGCGAACCGTCCCCGGCGGGCAGGACGAGCCGGCCCGTGGCGGCGCCGTAGGGCCGGACGTCAGCGATCGTGGTCATGCGTCAGCTCCTTGGTGGTCGTACAGCGTTCCGTTGGACAGAGCGGTGCGGACGGCTGCCCGCATGGGCCGGCCGGTGACGGTGAAGAATCTGCGGTAGAGGCGCTCGTCGGCCACGGTGAGGTGCGGTACGGCGACCCGTTCCACCTCGGAGAGGTGTGCTGCGCCGAACTCCCGGACGGCTGCTTCGGCTTCCGCGAGATCGGTGGACTCCTCGACCAGGAACAGACCGTGGAGGACGGTGAGTCCGTCGCCGACCACCGCGACGGCGCGGACGAACGGGAGTTGGGCGTACTGCGCCTCGACCCACTCGGGGGCCACGTTGCGGCCCGCCGCGGTGATGATGACGTTCTTCTTGCGGCCGGTGATGCTGAGGAATCCGTCCCCGTCGATCCGGGCCAGATCGCCGGTGCGGAGCCAGCCGTCGGCGTCGAGGACGAGGCTGGAGGGGTCGTCGCGGGTGTAGCCGGCGAACAACGAGGTGCTGTTGACCAGGAGTTCCCCGTCGTCCGCGAGCCTGACGCGGACGTGTGGCAGCGGCCGGCCCACGGTGCCCGTGCGGCGCGCGGCCGGGGTGTTCCAGCTGACCACGGAGCTGTTCTCGGACAGTCCGTACCCCTCGTGGACGGGGAGGCCGTGCTCCTCCAGGCGGCGCAGCAGCTCGGGGTGCACGGGCGCACCGCCGCAGCAGATGAGCGGCGCCTCGGCACTCCCGAACAGGGCCGGTGCCACGGCCCGTCCGCCGGCCGCGGCCTCGTCCGCGGCGGTGGCGAAGGCATCGACGAGCGCGGGCGTGGCGACCATCGCGGTCGGGCGGGACGCGGCCACGTACGGCATGGCGTCTGCGGGGGCCGCGGCCGCGGTGCCGACCAGGGCCTTGCCGGGCGGCATCAGGACGAGCGTCCCAGCGTCGAGCAGGACCATGTAGAGGCCGGTGACCTGCTCGATGAGCAGGCTGAACGGAACGACGGAGAGATAGCGGGCGAAGGCCCCGCGGGGCATCACCGACCGCAGTGAGCCCAGCAGTTCATTCAGCGCGGCCGCCCGGATCCGCACCCCCTTGGGACGTGAGGTCGTCCCGGAGGTGTGAATGACCTTGCACTCCCAGTCCGCTTCGCCGACACCGTCCGGCGCCAGTACCAGCGGCGCGGTCGGAACGGGCCCGTCGGTGGACAGCGGCAGCACCGTGCAGTCCGGGCGCAGCACCCGGTCCCTCCCCCACTGCGTCAGCCGCTCCTGCCCGGCCGCGTCCGCAAGACACAGATCGGTCTCCTCCAGCAGACCGGCGGCCTGTTCGGCGGAGAAGGCGAGCGGGACCGGCACCTCGATGGCGCGTGCGACGATCAGTGCAAGATCGGCGACCACGAATTCGGGGGTGTTGCCGCAGACCACACCGATGCGCAGCGGCCGGCCGTCCCGGGGGCCGATCTGTTCGGCGAGGTCCGCGGCCCGGCGCGTCACCTCCTGGTAGCCGAGGGTCCGTGCCGGGACACCGTCCTCCCCCAGCACCTCGATCAGCGGACGCGCCGATTCGCCGAACCTGACCAGGCTCTCCCTAATGGCCCGCATGGCCGGCCACCTCCATTGCGCTGATGCTCAGTTGGAGGTCGGTGACGGAGTAGCGCCCGGTGGTGTCGGAGAACAGCCGGTCCAGGGCGTTCAGCGCGATGACGCCGACCTGCGGCTTCTGGTCGTAGTACGAGCCCCAGCGCGCCGCCTCGTCGGGAGACAGCCGGCCCGGGTCGGCGGGTCCGAACGGTTCGAAGCAGATGCCGGTACGGGCCAGCGTCGTGATCAGGCTCCGGGTGGCGGTGCACAGGATGTACTCCATGCCCAGGCACCAGGAGATGATCGGGGTGGCTCTGATCAGTTCACGGCCGACCGAGGCGCGTCTGGTGGCCAGTGCCCCCACCTCCACCACCCGCCTGCGGTCCACCGTGACCCCGAGACGGTCCAGTGCGGCGGCCTCGATCCCGGTGTCGAGATACCGCTCGGAGAACAGTTCCTGGTCCCTGCCGAAGGTGAGCCCCGCGCAGGCCAGTGGCGGGCAGGGCTCCGCCGCCCCGCCGCAGTCCGGGCGGGCGACGATGAACGAGTCGGGCCGGGGCGCCACATCGGCGCCATAGGCCTGGGCGTACACCTCGCGAGCGAGGTCCGCGGCGTCCAGCCATGAGCTGCTCGCCCGGTGTGCCAGATCGATCTGCACGGTGCTCCCCCCTTCCCCGGCTGCCGGCTTACTTGGTGCCGACGACCAGAGAGACGGATGAGGGCAACGCGATCCGCTCGACGGTCTTCAGCCCCGCGTCGGTGAGCCAGCCGGAGATCTCCGGCAGGCTGTAGGTGCGGTCGCCGGAGCAGGCGTACATCGCCAGGGAGAACGCCGCGTTGTGCTCGTCGAGCTCCTCGCCGCGTACGTCTTCCAGCACCACGATCCGGCCGCCCGGCCGCAGCGCCTTGGCGGCCCGCGCGACCAGGTCCCGGTTCTCCTCGTCGGTGTGGTTGTGCACGATCTCGAAGAGGAAGACCACGTCATATCCGGTGCCGAGGTCGCCGCTGAGGAAGCTGCCGCGCTCCAGGGTGATCCGGTCGGTCAGTCCCGCCTCCGCAATCGCGGTGCCGGTGTCGGCGAGCGCCTCGGGCAGGTCGAGGATGGTGGCGGACAGCTCGGGGTGGCGACGGCACATGGCCATGGAGTGCAGTCCGTGCGAACCTCCCAGGTCCAACAGGCGCCGCGCGCCTTCGGGCAGCGGTACGGCGTCGACGATGGACTGCACGGTCAGCCGCGACTTGACCCGCATGTACGCGGAGAAGTCCCGCCCGGCATCGGGGTTGTCGGCCCAGCGCTCCCACAGCGACCGGTCGGGCTTGCCGTCCCGTACGGCCTGCGGCAGGTCCCACATGACGTTGGTGAGTTCGTACGCCCACAGCAGCGCCGGGGTGAAGTCGTACTCGGCGTTCTTGCCGAGCCAGCGTTCGGCGAGCGGGCCGTTGCGGTAGCGCCCGTCCTCCAGGGTGAGCCAGCCCAGGACGGCGGCGACGTCGGCCACCGCGCGGGTGCCGTCCGTGCTCGCGCCGATCGCCGCGGCCAGCTCGTCGAGCGTCTTCGGGCCGTCCTCCTCCAGGGCGGTGAAGATGCCGAGCTTGGCGGCGGAGGTGAGCGCCGCGTAGCGGATGGTGGAACCGATCACCTCGTCGATCGGGTTGCCCGCCAGCTCGGCGTCGGTAGTGGTCTTGAACATGGCTGATCTCCTCAGGATGGCAGGTGACAACAGCCGCGCCGACGGCGCGCGGCCAGGACACACCGTGCTCGCGGCGGCCCGCGGGCACGGTGAAGGTGATGGGACTGCCGAACGGGGACGAGCTTCAGCCGGCCGGGGCCGTGGAGCAGATGCGCCCATGGGGCGAACCGGCTCCGGCTGTGCCACGAGGGCGAGGGGGGAGGGTGCTGCGCGCCGTGGCGGGCGTGGTGGATCACACCGAGGTGCGGGGCCCATCGGAGTGGTGTTCAGCTTCGGTTCCGGCCGCGGCGCCCGCTGACGACGCCCCGTCCGTGACGGCACCGGAGGAACCGGCCGCCGCCCGGACAACGCGGCAACGCAGGGCATCAGCGGCAACGCAGGGCATCAAGGGGCCCGGCACTCCTCCGGTGGCCTCGTGTGTGCAGCCGGTACGGAGCCGGGCAGCGGCGACCTCGGCCGGTGTGCCGTGGATCGGGAGCGGTTCGGTGCTGGGGCAGTGGGCAACGCGTGGCGGAGCCGGTGGGGCGGCGATGTCATGGCGCCCCGGAACGCGCCGGACGCGGAGGGCGCGGGGCAGGAATCGCCCGGGGGACGCCCCTGGCACGAGACGGAAGACCGGCGCTCCACCGGGATGCGAGCGACTGACGGCACAGTCGATTCCACTCGCCCTGCCGGTCGTCGGATCGTCGCGGTCGGGGCGGGCGAGCCGGACGCGGGACCGGGCGGGCCCGCACCCGGCGATCCCCCGACAGGAGGCGGCGGTACGGAGAGGGCCGTCCCCACCGCCGGCACGGGAGACGGCGGCGGTCTGGGGCACGGCACCCCCACCGGTGCGTCGCGAGCCGCCCCGCACCCGTGCGGCAGCCGCCCCGATGCGTGGGTATCGGCTGCTCGCGTCGCTGCGGGCCTGCTCGGACGCGTCCGCATG
The DNA here is from genome assembly GCF_000719605.1 of Streptomyces sp. NRRL S-1813. Classification (NCBI taxonomy): domain Bacteria; kingdom Bacillati; phylum Actinomycetota; class Actinomycetes; order Kitasatosporales; family Streptomycetaceae; genus Streptomyces; species Streptomyces sp. NRRL S-1813. The sequence continues at coordinate 469,976 of NZ_JOHB01000002.1, read as the reverse complement.
GGGAACCACCGGTTCCTGACGGCTGTTCATCGGGCCCCCCTCCCGGTCTCAGCTGCCTCGGTACGGGCCTTCGAAGGTCAGTCGGAGACCTCGAACCCGACAGCCGCGCGGCCGGCCCGGTGGACGTGGGCGGTCTCGGCGATCCGGCGGCCGAGTGCCTCGGCGGTGCGCAGATCGCTGGCGCAAGGGGTGACGTCGGGTCCCTCGTCGTTGTTGGACTGGGACATCGCGCCCAGCCAGCTGCCGAGCCGGTTGATGTCCTCGGGGCTGCCCGAGGAGGTGTTCCAGCCGCCGTACTCGGCGAGGCCGACCCAGACCATGCCGTGCTGGGCGGCGAACAGCGCAATGTCGATCAGCGCGTTGAGCTTGTCGCCCGCCATGTTGCCGCTGTTGGTGAAGCCACCGGCGATCTTGTTCTTCCAGCGCATGTTGTCGCCCCAGACCTGACTGGTGGCCTCGACGAACGCGCGGAAGACGGCGCTGCTGCCGCCCATGTAGGTCGGCGTGCCGAAGATCAGGGCGTCGGACTCCTGGAGCACCTCCCACAGTTCGTCGTTCAGCTCGGCGAGGGAGACCAGGCGCACCTGGGTGTCGGGAACCTTCTCCGCGCCGGCCGCGACGGCCGCCGCCTGCTTTGCGGTGTGGCCGTATCCACTGTGATACGCCACCGCAACCTTGATCTGCATGCTTCTCCCCCACCCGGGACCGATACGATGTTTAGCTTTCACTAAAGCTGTTCAGAAAGCTTTAGGTGCTGGTTACGCTATCCATCCCCGCGCTTCCAAGGCAAGCGCCTCTGGACAACACCCTGAAAAGAACAGGTAAACCGGCAGGTCGGAATGGTTCACCCGGCCACCTCCACTTCTCTGAGCAGTTGCGCGCGACACCGGACACCCCGTCACCATGACCGGCCCGTGCGCGACTTCCCCCCAACCGGACGAAATCGGGCGGCGCATCGTCGGCGGCGCCGAACGCCCCGCGACACGCTTCACGATCACCCTGCGGGCGCCTCGGCGCCTCAGATGTCACGTCCCGGAACAGCTCCACAGTCCACCCGAGGCAGCTCCTCTACGCTTCCCCCGAGGGGAGCAACGGACAAGCGGCGGCGAGGACTTCGGTTGTGCCGGCTCCCGGGAGACCGGCATACGGAGGCGAAGCCAGGTGTTACCGATCGTCGCGGGCGTCATCGTGGCCCTTTGGATTCTGCTCTTCGCGTGGGCGGGCCGGCGGCGGCGCAAGTACGGAGGCGGCGGCGCGACATCCGGCCCGTGGGACGAGCTCTTCCAACCCTCACAACAGCACGTCCAGGAGGAGAAGGAGCGCCGCCTCGCCCTCCGTGACGACACGAAGTCCGGTGCGCCGCCGCGCAACTTCGTGGACCTGCACTCCGGCACAGCAGTGATCCGCCCGGAGCCCGGCCACCGGCCCGAACCAAGCTGATCTCGGCCTCATATCGGCTGCGCTCGTGGGGAGGTCTTGTGTGTGTGACCGACGCCGGCCGATAGCCTGAAAGGTTCCACTCCCGTGGATCCTGCCCTCGGACAAAGGAAGGAGTGTGCCGCCGTGAAGTGGCGAACCCAGCCGCCCGCCCGGAAGGTCTCCGGGAGTCCGGGCGGCGGTTCCGGAAGGAACGAGATGTCCCGTACGGACAGGACCAAGCCGTTGTGGGTGCGCTACGCGGAGCACAACCCCCGGCCGGTCCACGACCACCGCCACGGCGCCTGCGACCTGCCGCCGAACCCGACGCGTGCGGACGCGGACACACGCTGCCGGTGGGAGCACCCCGGCGCACTGCTGTTCGGCAGCACCTGCTGCTCGGGGTGCAATGTGCGCTCCTGCATCAAGGAGCGCCAGCAGATGGTCAGGGCCGACAACCGCAAGGACCGCTACGCAGGCCGCCGCGAGGCCCGCCTTTCCGTCACCGGAGAAGCCAGCGGCTGACTCCGCCCCGCATCGCCCGGAACCTGCGGAAACACCGCTCGGTTGCGGTGGCGCGCATTGCTCCCAGCGGCCTCCAGCGCGGGGCCCGGAGCGGCGGGCGCAACCCGGTCACGATGTCCCTGACTCAGCGTCAGGACGGCAGTGGGGGCCGTCACTTCTCTTCGGAGGTGGCGGCCCCCACCGGCTTGATCTCAAGCCTCGCACGATCCGCACACCGGTCCGGCTTGCGGTTTCCGCTGCGTCAACTTCTACGGTCGTCCGTGTGGCCGGAGGGACCGGCCCGGCGATGGGAGGCACGGCAATGGCCTGGTCGATCGCGGAGGTGGCCCGGATGTCCGGGGTGACGTCCCGGACGCTGCGGCATTACGACGAGGTCGGCCTGCTGCCGCCTGCATGGATCGGAAGCAACGGGCACCGCTTCTACGAGGAGGCCGACCTGCTGCGGCTCCAGCAGATCCTGCTGATGCGGGAGTTGGACCTGGGACTGCGCGAGATCCAGGCGGTTCTGGACAGCCAGGTCGATCAGGTGGCCGTGTTGCGCGAACACCACCGGCGACTGCTGAAGGAGCGGGACCGGCTGGAGACGCTGGCACACACGGTCGGGCAGACCATCGCCGAACTGGAGGAGGAAAAGGACATGGACGGAACGACAAAGATCAACAGGCCGGAGAACCTGTTCGAGGGATTCGAGCCCCACCCCGCCGAGGCCGAGGTGCGCGAGCGGTGGCCTCAGGAGTGGGAGCAGACCCGGCAGGTCATCGAGACGATGACCGCCGAGGACACGGAGCAGTGGCAGCGTGAGGTGACGGCGCAGATGATCCGCATCGCGGAGTTCATGGCGTCCGGCACACCGGCTGCCGATCCTGCGGTACAGGCCGAACTGGACGCCCACTACCAGGGCATCTGCCGCTTCTGGACCCCGAACTCGGCCGCGTACAAGGGCCTGGGGCAGACCTACGTCGACGACCCCGGGATCCGTGCGAACTACGACAAGATCGCCGACGGGCTGGCCGTCTACCAGCGCGATGCGATGGTCGTCTACGCCGACGCCCGGCTGAGCTGAACCGACAGCTCACGTTGCCGGGGTGCCGCGGACCCCGGCGACAGCGTCAAAGCCGTCATGTGACCCAGGTCACACAGCAAGGTGTCATACGCCGAAGCGGCCGCATCCGTATGCAAGGTGACGGGCCCGCACGGGGCCCGTCACTACGGGGAAAGGACCTCTCGTGCGTAACAAGCGAATTCTCACCACTGCACTAGCTGCCGCCGCGCTCACGGTCATCGGGCTGGGTGGCGCCGCCCAGGCCCACGCGACCACCGGAGCCGAAGCCGCGCCGGCCGCCTTCCACGCGCCGGCCAAGCCGATGGACGGCCCGCCCGGAACGGTGTGGACCGGCAAGAAGTTCTGGACCCTCGGCGGCTGCCAGGCCGCGGGTACCGACCTGGTCAACAGCGGCAAGTGGGCCGACCCCTTCTGCGACGGTACGGGTCTCCGGTGGGACCTGTGGGCCCGGCCCCTCTAAACCCTCTCCCGCTTGCGGCATTTCATCGGTAAGCCGCAGGTAGCAATCCCGAGCTGGACGGCCGTCCCCGTGCAAGTCTGCGGTTACGGGGGGGGGACGGCCGTCCGTTGTTCCACGACCAGGACAACGAGGAAAGCCGGACCGGTCGTTCACCGAGCGCATCGCTGCGGCGCTTGCACTCGCGCACACCACCACGCCCCGCCAGGACTTCGCGCTGCCGGGGGCAGTGGGCAGCGTGAGGACGAAGGCGTGAGAATGGCGGCATGAAACGCACGACGGTCGTCAATCTCAAAGGCCACCGGGACGACCCGGAGTACGCCGATGTGATCTATGTGGGGCGTGCCATGAACCGGGGCGGCTGGCACCTCAAAGCTTCACCCTTGGCCAGTCCGTTCCGTCCGGGCCCGGACGGGTCCCGCGCGGAGGTCCTGGCGAAGTACCGCGCCTATCTGCTGGAGCGCCCCGACCTGCTCGCGCTCCTGCCTGAACTGCGCGGCCGCCGGCTCGGCTGCTGGTGCCTCCCGGAGCCCTGCCATGCCCAGGTGATTGCCGAGATCGCCGACTCCATGGAGTGAGAAGGCGAGCGGGGCAGGGAGGCGCCGGGCCGTTTCCCGAGCCTGGGGCCCGGCCCTCCGCTGTCAGTAGTAGGAGCGCACCAGCTCGGTCGACCACTGCGGCTGCCGGAGCTCTCCGCGGGGGCCGAACTCGCGGAGGTAGGGCTTGATGCCATAGACCGCGGCATCCAGCCGGATCACCGCAGGGACCTCGCCCCAGTGGTCGTCGGTGAGTTCGCCCCGCGGGCTCATCACTTGACCGATGGGCCGCACGGTTACGGCACCGGGCTGACGCTGCGAGGTCGGGTCCATTCAGGCCTCCGGACGGGCACATGTCCGACAGAGACTTCAGTCTGCCCCGGCAGAGCCCCTAGGATCAGGCGAAACCGGATTTTGATCACATCCCCAGGGGCCGGCGGCACCGGCAGGAATGTGTGCGAGGGCCGCACTCGATATGCGGTACCGGCCGTTCGGCACGTCGGCGGCGGTGACGTGGACGGTGAGCGGCCCCGCCCATTCGTATCCGCGCTCGACGGCGTGCCGGGCCAGCACATCGGTCAGTTGCTGCCCCACCTGTCCGCCGCGTTCGGCCAGTTCATCGTGCACCTCTTTCGCGAGTTCGACGGTGTAGTCATTGGGCACGAGGACTCTGCTCTGGCTACAGACGACCGCATGGCCGTCACACTCCTGCCGTAGCGCGTCGAACAACTGGACCGGATCGGTCCGGAAAATCTTGGCCAGCAGCGCGCTCTCGCAGTCCTCCACCACTCGTTCCCAACGCATCAGCAATCCCATGGAGATCGTCTGCCCTGGTGCACCGTGCACATGCGGAAGGGTGTCGCTACGGAGTCATCGGAGACGGGGCGGCTACGAGGCGATGCACCGGGCCGGGCGGGGCGGTCGGGGCGGGGCGGGTCGGGTCGGACCGGACCGGGTCATAGAGCCGGGCAGGTCCGGTCTGATCGGGTCGGGTCACAGAAAAACCTTGGCCCTCCTCACACCGGCAGTCACAATGGCCGGGTGCCGATCATGACCTTCCCTGAAGCCGATGTCCCGCCGGGTCTCCACACGCAGGTGTCGGAGCTGCGGGACGAGGCCTGGCCGCCGGATTCCTCGTCGGCGCCCGGCACCTTCGCCCACGACCCTGCCTTGCGGCCGGTGTCCATGCTGCTCGTCGACGGTGGCGCGGTGCTCGCCGCGCTGGACATCCTCACCAAACCACTCGTCCATGACGGAGAGCGGTTCCGGGCCGCGGGGCTGAGCACGGTGGTGACCCGTGGCACCGCCCGCGGCCAGGGACACGGCCGCCATCTGGTGACGGCTGCCCGTGAAGCAATGGCAGCCATGAATCTGGATATCGGCCTGTTCACCTGCGACCGGCCGCTCCGGTCCTTCTACGAGAGCGCGGGCTGGCACCACCTGCCCGGCGCGGTGCTCGTCGGCGGTACGCCCCTGGCCCCGTTCCCCAGCGACCGCCCCGGCTTCGACAAGGCCACCATGGCCGACTTCTTCTCGCTCCGGGGCCGCCGGCATCGGTCGTCCTTTCCGCATTCCCGCATCGAGTTGTACCCGGGCGAGATCGACCGACTGTGGTGACGACGGCCCTCCGCGGGGCACGTAGCGTTCCCGTTGGACGGAATGACGGAATGACGGAATGAGGCCAAGCACCGCGAGAGCGGATTTCATGGTCGATCATTGATTTCAGCAGACGCGCGCCCGACGGCCCGGTGATGCCCGGCCGCCCGGCCTGACCGGGGGCCCCGCCCCGACCAGTGCGCCCGGCCCGAACAGCCCCCGCGGAGGATTGATGGTCGGTCATGGGGAGTTCCGCAAGGCGGCCGGAGACGTGCCCGGGGCCGGCCCCCGGAATCCGCGGACTCCCCGTCGCGCTCATCGGCCCGGGTGTCCCTTCTGCCTCATCGTCCGGGGCCGGGCACCGGCAACGGTGCTGCGCGAGTGGCCGGAGACCCTCGCCATCCGGCCTCGCCATGGAGGTGTCACCGACGGACATGTGCTGGTCATCCCCAAGGTGCATGTGGCCGATGTCGCCGAGGACCCGTCGGTCTCCGCGACCACCATGCTGCGCGCCGCCGAGCTCGCGGCGGAGGCCGGCGACTGCAATGTGATCACCTCACGCGGACCGTCGGCCACCCAAACCGTCCGCCATCTTCATCTCCACCTCGTCCCGCGCGCCGACGGCGACGGCTTGCTTCTGCCGTGGACCATCGCCCGGCCCGCGGAGAGATGACCACCGGGTCCACACCACTCAGGCGAGGAAGAGGACCGTCATGGTGTCGATGGCGACCAGGACGCCATAGGAGAGCAGCATCGTCCTGGACAGCGCCACCCCACGCCAGGGCACTCGGTCGCCGTACTGCTCGGCGTCCATGGTGAACGGCGGCACCTGCGGGGTGCGGCGGTCGGCGACCTTCTCGTAGAGGGTGCGGAACCTCCGCTCCTGGCCGAGGTAGTAGCTGTCCAGCAGCCAGAATCCCGCCGCCAGTCCCAGCGCGACCACCGCCGTCTTCCAGCTCGGACCGCGGGTGGCGACCGCGATGAAGGCACCGCTGACGGTCATGGCCCAACTCTTCACGACGAAGGAGGTGTTGGCATGCCGGGCGATCACGGTCTGGAGGAACTCCAGGTGTTTCACTTCCTCCGGACAAAAGCGCGGTGGCACGGTCATGCCGTCGTCCCTCCTTGCTCGGGCCTCGGGCTGTCGGAGCCGTCGTGACGGGACTCCCCCGGCGGGGCCGTCCTGGACTCACCGGGTGCCCGCTCCCGGTCGGCATGGGACGTCCGGGGCTCGTCCGGGACGTGGGCCTCGGCCGGTACGTGGGCGTCGTCGGGTTGCCCGGCCTCGTCGGTCGCCTGGGCCTCGCCGGGTATCCGGGTCCCGTCGGCTACCTGAGTCGCGTCGGCTGTGCGGGCCCCGTCGGTTTCCTGGGCATCATGAGGTACGTGGGCCTCGCCGGATGTCGTCGTGTCGGGCTGCTCCGTCCGCTGCTCCGGCGGTTCACGGAACTGTGCGTTCAGGTCGTCGGTGATGCCGTTGAGCCGGTCTTCGAGCGGCTCGGGGGCGTAGCGTTCGAGCACTGTGTAGGCCTGGTCGAGGAGTTCTAGACGCGCCCGGGGCGGTGTGGGACGGGTGGGAGCCCGCTCGTCGGTGGGCGGGGCGGCTCCGTTGCGTGCCGCTGCGGGGTACGGCCAGGCGGGCGTGGTGAGCGGAAAGTCGTGGCGGCCGGCGACGCCGGTGCGGGCGCGCTCCTCGACGATGCGGATGCATGCCTCGTCGAGCGTTCGGTGGGCGTCGCTCGCCGCCGCTTCGACCGCGGAACGCAGCCGCCACCAGGTCTCGGTGTGCCCCACCAGCCTGCGCCGTGCCTCCCCGAGCAGCTCCCGGCCGCGTTTCTCCGCGTCGGCTACGGACCGTCGGGCCTCCCGGTCGCTGTCGGCGCAGGGGTTGTGGGCGAGCACCTTGACCACGATCGCGGCGGTGCTGAGCACCAGGGTGAGGAGGACGACGGCGCCCTGGTCCGGTGCCAGGTCCACATGCTCGCGCACCGCGTCGGCCGCGCGCATACGGGCCCAGATGCCGACCATCGTGAGAATGGCCAGGGCGAAGAGCACCGGTCCGGCCGCATTCGGCCAGGGCAGTTCTCCGGCCTTCCGCCGCTCCGTACGCGAACTCTTGGGCCAGACCGCCTCGCGCAGGGCGGCGATCGGACCGCGGTGGGTCCGCTCCAGTGTGCGGGCGGCCCGGGTACGCCGCCGGAAGACGGACTCGGCCAGCAGACTGCCCGCGGCCAGCAGGCAGACGGCGACCCCGAACCCGGGCAAGTACGCCAGATAGTAGGCGAGTGCCTGCTCCTCCCCCAGCCCGAAGAACCGCTGCATCAGCGTGCCGATGAACATCGTGTCGAAGGCCACGCCGGCGACCAGGGTGGGCCACAGCAGACGCCGCCAGAGCACCGGAGGGCGGCGCAGGCTCTCCGGCCCGTCGTCGGCATGGCGGGTGCGCAGTTCCCCGACGCGCTCCTGGGCCCGCCGGGACGTCCGGGCGACGGTGAACCGCTCGGCCGCTTCGATGGTGGTCCGTGCCTCCTGGAAGGTGCGGGCGACCGCGGTTGCCGCGCTGCCGAGCCCCGGCTGCGCCGCGGTCAGCACGGTGTTGGCGTCGGTGAAGGCACGCATGAGGGCGGCCTGTTCGCGGTTGTCGGTCTGGTCCGCCGGCCGTGAGACCGGCCGCTTCTTGAGGTCCAGTTCGACGAACGTGGGGTCACTGCCGGGAGGGCAGTCGACCGCCGCCTGATAGCGGGCGGCCGGCCCTGGCCGGTGCTTTCCGTTGGTGGTGTTCATCGCTGCCCGCCGTCCTCACTTTCTGATGATTTCGATGTCGACGCGCCGGTCGCACTGGAGCTTTTCCTCGGCGGTCATCCGGCCCCCTGCGGCATGGGCCGGTTTCGAGCACCCCGTGGGCAGGCCCCGGCCGTGTGCCGTCACCCGCGTCACTCCGAGGCCGGTCAGGACCTTCTTGACCGCGTTCGCCCGTGCCTGCGAGAGCTGTTGGTTGTTGTCCGGGCGGCCGCGCGGATCGACATAGCCGAGGACGGCGACCCTGCTGCCGGGGGTGGTCCGGGCCCTGACCGCGACATCGTTGAGCAGCGGCAGGGCCTGGGGGCGGACGGTGGACGAGTTGGTGTCGAAGAGTGCGGCGCCGGGGAGTTGGTAGGTCTCGGGGCGGTCGTCGGCGTAGCGGATCACCGGGTCCTGGGGCGGCTTCTTGTCCGGCGCGCGATGTCCGGCGGCGCCGATGGCCGTCGGGGCAAGGGTGCAGGAGGTGCCGGGAGCGGCCGTGTCCGCGGCGCCGCACAGCTTCCGCCACAGGGCGGTCAGCCAGGTGCGCTGGGCCGCCGTGGGAGCGGGCTGGTCGGTGGCCGGCCGGCCCAGCCCGGCGAGCGTGAGGTCCACTCCGGTCAGGGACGGTGTCTCGTCGCGGGCGGCGCAGACCCGGGCGATGGCGTTGATCTCGCTCGTGTCCCGGAAGGCGGCCGCGCGCAGATCGGCGCAGCCGGTGGTGGAGAGGCCGTCGGTCAGTACGAGGAGACTGCGGCTGCCGGATGCGGCGTCCAGTGAGGAGACGCCTGCCGTGAGCGCCGCAAGGACGTTGCTGCCACCGCTTCGGGGGACGGCGCTTTCGGCCTTGCCGACGAGGCCGGTCAGACAGCCGACTGCTTGCTGCTTCCGCTTCTTCTGGTTGATCGCGTTGTCGTTGTCCTTGACCCAGTCGGTCGAGCGGTCCTTGGCGATCCAGGTGATCTGTGCCGAGTCGCCGCTGAAACTGCCCACCGAGACCATGTCCTTGCGGTCGACCACCTCCGCGAGGAGCCGGCCGATGCTGTGGGCGTAGTCGCGTCCGGCGGTCTTGCCCCGTACGGAGGCGGAGTCGTCGACGAGGACCACGGTGCGGCCCGCGGTGTCCACGGGCTCCTTCATCCAGGCGCAGGCGTCCAGGCGTGGCGCGTCCCCGCAGGCGCTGATGAGGCCGGCCGTGAGCACCATGCCGAGGGCTCCGGCGAGCGTGGGCGCTGGCTTACGGCGCCCGGGTGCCGGGAGTGCTGCGGTGTCCGGTGGGTTCACGGGGCCAGCTCCTCGACGTCGGCCGTGGAGTCCACCCACGAGAAGGGGCTGAGTCCCATCTGGCGGCAGAATTCGCTCAGTGCCTTGTCGTAGGCGTTGGCGTACTCGAACAGTCCGACCTGCTCGTGGTGCTTGGTCGCGGCCGTGAGGACGCCGGCGAGCGCCTCGGCACCGTTGCGGCGGGTGTTCTTGAGGGCTTGCATGACCTTGAAGAAGTCCTCGTCGGCGAGTGCCGCGGCGAACGGCACCAGCAGCCGCCGCTCGGCCGGGCCCAGCGTGCCGAGGAGCTCCAGTTCGCTCATCACGTGCAGCCAGCGCTCGGTGCGCGCCTGCACCTGTCCGGCCTTGAGCTCACCGAGGCGGTGCTCCTCCGTCAGCCTCAGTTCGGCGAGGTGGAAGGGCAGCACATGTTCGCGCAGGGCCGGGTCGATACGCATCCGCACCGACGGCCGGCAGCGGATCAGGCCTTTGTCGTCGTTGTAGCACCACCCGCCGCGCAGCTCCTTGTTGACGGCCTTCTCCGCGGCCACCGGATCGAGGGGATCGCAGGTCCGGGCGACGGCCCAGGCGCGGCGCAGCAGCTTGCCACGGGCTGTCTCCTCGTGGAGCGCCGCGCGCTCGCGCAGGGTGTCCAGCGGCATCTCCCGGCTGCTCCAGCGGAAGTGCGGAACGAGTTCAAAGGCGAACACATCGCCGCGCGCCGCTACCGACAGCGCCTCCTCGACCGGTGGCAGCTCCACCGCCGCCTCGGCCTGTGCCGCCTGTCCGGCGGCCGGGGTGCCGGTGCCGTCCGCCTCGTCGACGGGCTCGGGACCGTCGACGGTCTCCGCGCCGTTCTTGCCCGTTACCCGGTGCCACCAGTTGCGGAGCCGGGCGCGCAGTCCTATGCGCTCTGTCATGGTCTCTCCTCTTCGTATGGGCGTCGGTCAGGACGCGGAGTCGGTGGCGCGGCCGCCTCGGGGCGGCTGGGGGCGGAGCCGGCGAAGGGTGGTCGAGTCCGGGTGACGTCCGGCCCACATGCCCAGGTAGAACCCGGCGCGCAGGGACAGCGGCCGGGCGCAGATCCGCGGTACGAGTACCTCCAGGAAGGCGGCGAGTTCCTTGTCCGCGTCCCCTGCGAGCAGCCAGCGCCGCAGCAGGTCCCAGGCGCGTGTCGAGCTGTCCTTCCCCATCAGGGCGTGGCGCCAGAGGCGCACCAGGGCCTCGGCACGGTCCGGGTCGGTCATGGCGGTGTCGGCAAGGACGGGGCGGTCGCGGCGGTCCGGGCCTGCGCCGTAGCGGCTGAGGATCAGCAGGGTGCGGATGGCGTGCTGGGACAGATGGTCGTTGTCCGAGGTGATCCAGTGGTCCAGGGCGTCGGCTGCCGGGCCCGGGGCGCCGGCGAGATAGAGCCAGGACATCGAGAAGGCCACCGAGCTGCTGAAGGCAAGCTCCGGCCGACTGCCCAGTTCGCGCAGTGCCCAGAGGGTGTCCGGGACGTCCTGTGCACCGACCAGGGTTCCGTAGGCCCGGGCCGCGCTGTCCTGGAGCTGCCACCGGGGGCTGCTCAGCCAGCTTCTGATCTGGCCCCGTACCCGGTGCACCAGCCGCGGGTCGTGGGCCGCCATCTCCAGGGCCAGCGCGGCGGACTGCCGGTAGGCCGCGGACTCCCCGGCCCAGTGCCGGATCAGGTCCCGGTAGACGCTGTCGAAGTCATGGCTGAGCAGGATTCCGGCGATCTGCGCGGCACGGACCCGTATCCGCTCCAGCGGGCCGGCGACCAGCGCCGTCAGCCACTCCCGCAACGGGTGCCGCAGACTGTCGTAGTCGTGCCAGACGACCTCGATGACCGCGTGCATCAGCTCCTCGTCCACCAGCCGGGCGCGTCGGGGGTTGTCGTCGGCGCGGCCACCGGACGTGGCGTCGGCACTGGCGCGCATCTCCTGCGGGATCAGCTGGTCCAGTTCCCGTTCGAAGACGTGGTTGGTGGGTGCCGGTTCACGGGTCTCGTAGCGCGGCAGGACGGTCGCGCTGAGGACCTCGCCCGCTTCGAAGACGTCGGAGAGCGGATGACCGTGGAAGAACGCATAGGCGATACGGAACGCCTGGCGGTGCGGATCCAGGACCGGGCCCTGTGAGGTCTCGGCGGGGACGTGCAGCAGTTGCTTCGCCAGCCGGCGCAGCCGGTCACGCCACTGCCCGATGACCTCACCGAGACTGGTGTCCTCCGCGTGGACGCGCTGCGCCAGGACATCGGCGAACTCCACGACACTGCGCACGGACGGGGCCCCCTCGAGGGTGCGCTGCACCTGCTGTGCCTCCAGCATCCGGGAGATGAACGCCGCGGTGTGCTCGGCCGTGCAGTCCGGCTGTGTGCAGGCGCCGGGGTGCCCGGCGAGCAGCCTGCGCAGGTGCACGGCCAGGACGTCGCCGAGGGCCGGGCGCCGGTGCTCGAAGGCGTGGGGGCGCAGCCGGTCGGGGTCCACCGGGCCCGGTTCGCCGATGACGACGAGGAAGGCGCGCTGTTTGCGGGCGAGATGGCCGAGTGTTTCGAGCGTCGACAGTTTCAGTGGCTGGTCGTCCAGGTCCACCACGAAGCCGCCCGGGGTGAGCAGTTCGTCGGCGCGTCGGCACAGGGCCTGGAGGATGCCCTGGGCCTCGCTGTGCAGGATCTTGATGCTGTCGTCGGGGCAGCAGCCGGCGAGCAGCTTCAGGGCGGTGGACTGGCGACCGCTTCCCGGCTGCCCGGCGAGCACCAGGACGTGCTGCGCCGCGAGCCGGGACGCCATCTGTGCCTGCTGGTCGACGTCCTGGTGGGAGTCCAGGTGCTGGGCGACGGTCAGCGCGGAGACGCTCAGCACCTGGATCTCGATGCCGGTGTCGGCGCCGATGGTCAGCTGCTCGGCGTAGAAGGCGGAGCCGCTGCCGTTGGCGACGGCACTGCGCTTGAGCTTGTTCAGGGCGTTCTGCTGCCGGGCCTGCTGGTAGCGGGTGAAGTCGCCGCCGTCGCCGGTTTCCCGGCGGGGTGCTTGGCGGCCGGTCTCCTGGGCCGACGGGCGGGGGTCGCCCATCTTGGCTGCTGGGTGGTCGGGCGCGGCGCCCGCGGGGTTTGCTTCGGTGCCGTCGGACGGTGGGGCCGCGGCGGACTCCACCGGTTCGGGCGCGCTCGGTGCGGGGTCGTCCGCGGCCGGAGCGGAGTCCGCCGCCGAGGAGAGGTCCTCGCCCGGCCTCTCCGGCGCCTCTCCCTCCGCGACGGCCTGTTCGGTCTCACTCACGGCCTGCCTCCGCTCTGTGCGTCGCGGCCCTCGTAGTAGCTGGGGTTGCCGCTTCCGTTGTTGACGGCGCACCGGTCATAGGTGGAGTTCCCGCCCGGCTGCGCGGTCCCGTCCGCCGGGGCCGGCTGCCGGGCCGTCCGGTTCACGGGTACGTGGCTGCGCAGTGCCTCCGTGATGTCGGGAAGGTCGAGATGCGCGTACGGCACCCGCAGCTGCATGAACTGTCGCTCCGTCAGTTCTGCGATATCGGCTGGAAGTTGGTCCTTGCACGGCAGCACGGCCGCATCGATCAGCACGGGGATGACGGTCTTGCGCCACTGGAGGGCCGCGCGGATCTCGTCGTGGACGTAGTCGCCCGGTACATCGATCCGGCGCCGGCCGGCCTCGTCCCGCACGGAGAGCCAGTTCGGGCCGATGAGCACGAGGAGGACCCCGCAGTTTTCGAGGCGGCGCCACAACTCGGGCGGAAAGTGCACGCCCGGCGGAGTGGTGCGGCGGTCCCGGAAGACGTTTTCCGGCCCGAATACGTCCTTCAATTCCTCATCGAGCAGGACAGCCGCCACGGCACCGTCACCGGTCCGGTAGTTGATGAATACTCCGGCCATGATTGTTCTGCCTTTCCTCAGGATGACAGCGGTGGATTGCGGCAGCCGTGTGCTGCACGGGCCACTCGGGCTGTCGCGGGGCATAGGGGATGAAGCCGAGATTCACAGGGGTTTCAGGCGTGGTCAACGCGTTGCCCTCGGCCTTTTGGCCGGGCAACGGAACACCACGGATACGTCAGGATTACGGGTTCTTCGGGCAGCCTTCTGCGTACGGCGGTCCGGTCCGTCAGCAGTCAGGCAGGAGTTTCCGGCCCGGTCCGGTTGGCGTGCAGACCCATCGCGATATGCGGAAGGGTCCGTCGGACAGTGGGATTCTTTGGCCAACGATTGAGCGCGCGGCTCAGGCGCAGAAGATCGGCACGGATGGTCGCCGAGTCGATGAGGGCAACATGACCGGCGACCAATTCGGCGATCGCACAGGCCTGTTCGATTTCACCGACGTTCGCCAGTGCAAGCGCGAGCCGGGCGCCATATCGCGCCCTGGCCCGACGGGATTCCGGCGGAATGGCGTCCAGGCCGTCCCCGAGCAGGGTGACCGCCTCTGCCGGGGAGCCGAGGTCGTGCATACACCAGCCGGCGACGAAGGCCATCAGATCCGGCAGATGGATACTGCCGAGGACCGGGTCCACGCCACCCGGAGGCGCCGCGCCGGAGGTCAGTTCCGCACCGCGGTCGAGAGCGCGGCGGCAGGCGTCGCGGTCACCCACCAGTGCGTGCCCCTGCGCCTCGCGCTGCGCGGCGAGCCCGCGGATGCGTGCGCTGCGGGCCTGCTGTCCGGCCCGCCGGGCCAGTTGTATGGTGGCCACCGAATCACCGGTGTACAGGGCCAGTTCCGCCCGTCGGACCAGGGCATACGCGGCCAGCTCGTCGTCACCGCCGTCCGCGGCCAGCTGGACCGCCTGCTCGGTCCACCACAGCGACGCCGCGTCGCTGCCCGCCTCCTGCGCCATCCACCCGGTGTACTCGGCGAACCGGGAGGCGAGCCGGAGCACGACTTCACGGTGGCCCGGCTGCGCCTGATGGGCCATGCCCCGCAGGGCGCTGGTGGACGCGATACAGAGCTGGGCGACCACGGACGGTCCGAAGAGCTGCCCCATCCGGCGGAACTCGTCGAAGACAGTGCGGAAGTACGGCAAGGCCGAATTCGTCTCCCCGCTTTCGAGGAGCGGGGGCGCCAGCGACCAACTCACGAGGGTGGCGGGCAGGGCCCCGGCGCCGAGCGACGCCTGGTCGAATGCCACGAAGTCGCTCTCACCACCGGCGTGCATACGTAATGTCCAGGGCGTACCGACATCCGCTTCCGCGACGGGCACCACGACGGCGCTGCGCTCAGGTGCGGAAATCAGGCTGCTGAGTTGCCCTCCGGCGTTGAGGGCGCTGTCGCATAACTGGGCAAGATCATGGCTGGGCGCCTTCACACTGCGCTCGATCTTGCTCAAGTGCCCTTTGGAAAAGCAAATCAGAGTCGCCAGTTCTCCCAGCGACAGCCCCGCTTCAATCCTTCGCCGACGTAACTCCGCCCCGAACCGCACAGGAATCCGCTGCACCCCGCCCGCCCCCCTCATCGCTCGCGACCGGTGAAGGGAGTGTGCCACGCATCACACCGACTCTCGCATCCTCTTCACACATTGCTTGCTATCGGTTTCATCACGCTCCGCTTCGCACGAGGCAAATCCCCTTCTCCGCAGGAAGGAGCCCTTGCGCAACGGGTCACTTCACTGCCTGCGTCCGTTCCGAATCGTTGAGATCATTAGCGATGGCGGGGAGTTGGCCCGCATCCGCTGCCCCGGAATCGGCTACCGGCCGGCCCGGCCGGACTGTCAGACTCAATGGGGCGACTGCGGCCTCGAAGGCCATACTTGATCCTCCCCCTCCCCCTCCCCCGCCACGGCAGACGAATTCGGTTGCGGCGGGACCGGTGGGCCCGGTGAGGTACCCCCGTGGACGGTGCCACGGAGCAGGCGCAACCAGCGAGGTCAGAACGAGGCCGCATGATCACGGCGCAACCGGCCCGGTGGCACAGGCCGGTGGTACTCATAGCCCTGATGCTGGCCGCCTTCACCTTCAACACCGCGGAGAACCTGCCGGTCGGCCTCCTGGATCTATTGGTGGTTTCCTGCTGGCTGCGGCGCGGCAGGTGGTGCTCAGGTCGGGGCGTCCGGTGTGGCTGCGGCGCCGCCTGGCCGGCCGCACTCCAGCTGGTGGAGTGGGCCTGGGCGCCACCATGACTGAGGAACGGCACACGATGTGGAACGGCAACAAGCACGTACAGCTGGAACAGCGCAGGGTGGATCTGACCCTGTAAGACGACCAACACGACGGAGCTCCGCGCCGGACGGGCATCGACTTGGATGCGGGCAGAGCTGTGATCAGGCGGCGCAGTTGAGAGGTCATCTCATGTGGTGAGTCTGCGGTGACAGATGAGGGTGCTGCTCTGCCGACGAAGGCAAGGAAGTGCTCGGCCTTGCGCTCGTAGCAGGCTCGTCAACGCCCCCCTTTTGCCGCCCGGATGCTGACGGAATCGATCGCACAGCGCGACCGGTCCAGCTCCCCGCGGGCACCGAGTTCATCGAGTACAACGCGGTGTAGCCGCGCCCACACCCGCGCTTTCGACCACTGGGCGAAGCGTCGGTAGACCGTGGGCCAGGCCGGCCCGAACACCGGCGGCAACTGCCGCCACGTCCAGCCCGTGGTGGCAACGAACAAGATCGCCGTCGGCACTTCACGATCGCCCGCACCCCGTCGACCACCGCCTTGGGGACGCATCGCCTCCGTCGGAGGCACAACAACACCGTCCGCCGACGACGACACGTCCGCGGTCCTCCACCCCCCACCGGCCCGCGGAGTCGTACGGCAAGCGGGGCGGGAGGAAAGCGGGGGGCGGGGGAAAGCGGGGCGGAGGCAAACCACGCAACGATGGCTCGCCCCGCCCCCGAAGTGCGGGGTCGGTCCTAGCTGATGAGGTCCTGGGGACGCAGGTAGCCCGCGGCGCGCTCGTGTTCGCCGAACCACCGGTGGGCGGCGCGGGAGCGGGCGGCCTCGAGCAGCGCTTGGCCGTAGTGGCGGGTGGCGAACACGGGGATGCCGATGCGGTAGCGGCGGTCGGATACGCCGGGCACCCCGGACTGCTCCTCGACGACGAGCGGGGCCAGTGCCGGGTCGTGCTCCTGCACCCCGCCGGTGGGGCACAGTTCGAGACTTGCCAGCCGGTGCCCCGACTTGTCCGGCCCTTGGTGACACAGGAACAGGCCCACGCTGTCGAGCGAGTCCCACGGGATGACCGCGTGCGCCGTCTTGTCGTGCCACCACCACACGCCGGTCGCGTCGAACGCCAGGTACGCCTTGCGGTCCGACCACCCGACCCAGCCCATGAACACCCCGACGCCGCCGAACACCAGGAACCAGAGCACCGCGAACACCCAGGTACCGACGCCGTATCCGTAGACCACGCAGGAGATCGGCATCGACAGACCGAGGGCGAGAGCGGCGAGGGCACCGGGCATGGTCCGGCGCATCCGCTGCTTGCCGAAGGGGAACATGGCGGCATCAGGAGAAGGGGTACGTCCGGGAAGCATGCAGTGAGTGTACGGAGCCGGGACATCCCGTCCGGAGGCGGGCTCCGCGGCCCCGGACGCTGGTGTGACGGCGGGTCACCAGGCCATCGGGACCCTGCTCATGTCACCGCCGGGCTCGCCCCCGCACCGGTGGTGCGGCGACTGGTCGTGGCTCGCCCTCGCCGCGCCCGGAAGTGCATGCGGCCGTCCCCGGGCCGGTGCAGCCCCAGGCCGGCGCTGGGAGGGACCCGTCTCCGCTCGAACTGAGGGAAAACCTCCAAATGCATCACTCCAATACTGTGGCCGCCAAGACGATCATGGGGAGGTATGGGGTCGCAGACTTGCAGGGGCGGTGCGTGCTCCGGTGGCGGCCCGCCTCCTCCGCGACGACCTGAAGGACGTGCGTCATGAGCGAACGTGTCATCACCCCGCGAAGCCGGGGATTCCTCTTCCTCGACTCCCACCCGGCCGGCTGCGAGCGCGTGGTGCAGGAGATGTGGGAGGCCGCCCCCGCACCCGCCCGTGTCCCGGACAGCGCTCCGGTGGCACTCCTCATCGGCTCGTCAGCCGGCTACGGGCTGGCCGCGACGATCGCCGGACTCGCCCGGGCGGGGATCCGCGGCATCGGCGTCTGCTTCGAGAAGGCCCCTACCGAGCGGCGCACGGCCACGGCCGGCTGGTACCGCACCGCCGCCACCGCTGAACTCGCCCGGCGGCACGGCCACGACATGGTGTTCCTCAACGGCGACGCCTTCTCCGACGAGATGAAGGACCAGGTCGCGGACCTTCTCCGCCAGCGCTTCGGCCGCCTGGACCACCTGATCTACTCGGTTGCCTCACCGAGACGCACCGACCCGGAAACCGGTATCACCTACTCCTCGGCCCTCAAGCCCATCGGCGAGGCCTACTGCACCAAGACCCTCGTCTTCGACGGGGACGGGGCTCCGGAGGTCAAGGAGGTGGAGACGCAGCCGGCCGAGGGCGATGACGTCGAGCAGACGATCGCGGTGATGGGTGGCGCGGACTGGGAGCGGTGGATCGATCATCTCGCCGACCGCGGTCTGCTCGCCACCGGATTCTCCACCGCCGCTCTGTCGTACATCGGTTCCCCGCTGACGGACGGGATCTACCGGCAGGGCACCATCGGCGCCGCCAAGGCGCATCTCGAAGCGACCGCCCGCACTCTCGACGAGCGCTTGGACAAGCTGGTCGGCGGCCGAGCGGTGACCTCCGTCAACGGGGCCGCGGTCACACAGTCCTCCACCGCCATCCCCGGCATCGCCCTCTACGTCGGTCTGCTGCGCGGCGTTCTCGGCGAGGCTCTGGTGCCGCCGATTGCGCAGCTGTCCGACCTGTGGGACCAGCTGACCGGCGTCCGGCCGCTCGACACGGATGAGGACGGCCGGGTCCGTCTCGACGGCTGGGAACTCAACAGCGCGGTCCAGGCCGCCGTCACCGAAAGGTGGGACTCGGCCACCACCGAGACCATTACCCGCCTCGCCGATCTCGACTGGTTCCACGCCGAGGTCCAGCGCCTCTACGGTTTTGCGGTACCGGGAATCGACTACACGGCCCCGACCGCGACCCAGGTTCCCTGGCCGGACGCCACTTCCTGATCCCCGGGAAAACGACGACCGGATCCGGTGGTTTCGGCCGGACGCCACCACTTTCCCTGACGTCCCCTGACATCACCTGGCAGCAAGGGTGAGTTGGTCGACCTGACAGTAAGGGGTGAGTTCGTCAAGTTGAGGAAAGGGCTCGCTCGCCTTAGGGAAGTCCTGTCATGAGGAAGGAAGTTTCCCTGGTGATGAGGGGCGCGGCCAGGAGTGTGTGCGGACGTACGGTCGTTCGTCGTCTGCCTGCGCGGCGAATTCGGTTCCACCGTCAAGGAATTCAGGCGGCCGGGCCTGGTTTCATCGGACGGCCGGCGTCAGCTTATGACCGACTCCACCTGATGACCGGCGTCAGCTTATGACGGCTTCATCGGGTGGCCGGCTCCGTCGTGAGTGCATTCGAGGGAGCATTCGGGCGGCTGAGGGGGGTCGACATCCACCGCGTCATCAGCAGACCAGGTGGCCGGCCCGGGTGTCCGCCGTGGCGGACGGCTGTGTTCTCAGGTCGTGGCTCATCGGCCACGGCCTGGCCGGTCACGGTGTGCCGCGCCCCTGGCGGGGGACGATCGCGGTCACGGTTTTGCCGGCCTGTTCTCGCCTGATCTCCACGGCGGTCGCGATCCGGCAGACCATCGACCATCCAAAACCTCCGCCCTCTCCGGTGACGTCGGGGGTGCGGGGGCGGGGAAGAACAGGGCTGGAATCGCCTACGGTGACCACCACCGACTCCGGGCCGGCCCGCAGCCGCAAGGTGCAGGTCTTTCCGCCCGCGTGCCGTACCGCATTGGTAACCAGTTCGGAGACGACAAGGATCACCGCCTCCCTGGTGTCCCTTTCCACGGAGGGCTCCAGCTGCTCCAGGTAGCCGGATGCAAGGTGCCGTGCGGGCCCGACTGCTTCGGAATGGCAATCGAGTTGAAGCTCCAGCACCGGCGACGCCGTATTGGTGTGCGGAGCCTCGGCGGTGCTCATGATAAAGCTCACCTCATATCGCGTCGTCTTGCCTTCAGGCCGGAAAGCGTGCCCTCTTCCCGGGCCACCAATCCCAAATCTCCGAGGTGGGACGAAGTGGTTTCTTCGCCGCAACGGTGGAAAGACCGACCCCGCGCCTGTCCCGAACGGGCATGGCCAAGCGGAGCGCTGTGGAACACCTCACGCCGACCCGGCAGCTGGACGGCGAGTACGGCCACCGCCACGCCCTCAGGCCTGCCGTGCCCCTCCGGCGCCGAAAAGCTCAGCGCGCGAGCGGCAGCGGCAAAAGCGGAACCACCGTCATCCTCCTCCGGACAGTCGGGTGCCCGAATCCGCCGCGAGCAATCGGGCATTTCCCCGGTTTCCTTCACGGGCCGATGGGTAGGGGCTGGCCCTTTCCAGTCGTTGCGCGGCAGGTAGGGACGAATATCCGGCGGCGTGATGCGTCGAGCCCGACGCCACCTTCCCGCGCCGGGCTCAACACCACGTGACCGACCAGACCCACCCCTAATCAGTCAAATACGAGCAAACAAACCTATAGCTGCCCAACCTCACCACGTCGAATGATGCGCGCCCCTCGGCTATGTGACGACCACTCCCGGCCAACGGCGGACGGCCACTCCCGGCCGGCCGGGACAAGTCGCGAGCCGGCCCCTGTCCACACGCCGGCGCTGTGTGCCGTCGCCGCGGACGGGCGCCCCGGCCCACGTCGCTGCGCCCGCGCCCGCACTCGGGACGACACGACCCGCGCACCGACGAAGACCATCGCCGTGGCCGCCAGATATCCCAGTTCGAGAACCGCGGCGTGGGCCGGGGCAACCTTCGCCGACCAGCCTGCGCCACGCTGTACGCCCTCGAACACGACGCGGTTGACGCTGAGGAAAGCCACATGGGTGCCGATCGCCACCCACAGGGGCGCGGACCCCGGCGCCGTCCGCGCGGCCAGCAGCGTGAGACCGAAGACCGAGAGCAGCACGAGATAGGCAATCGGATCCTGACCAGCGGGAGTAACACCCATCGGCGGAGCCGCCACGCCCACGAGACGGGACACTCCGGCCTGCGCCACGGTGGATGCCGCCGGCACCAGCAGGAAGACCGCCGTCGTCCCCAGGGCCGAGATCACCCCGCCAAGCCGGTCGCGCAACGAGGCCCAGGCGTAACCACGCAGTGTCGCCTCCTCCGGCAGCGCCTCCAGCAGCACGGCCACCAAGGCGTTGCCCACCAGGAACGAGGCGAGGGCTGCCGGGTCAAGGGCGGACCAGTGGACCCACCCGAGGGCCGTACCGGCCCCGAGCGCGAGGGCGGCACACGAGGCGGTGACGCCCAGGCCACGAAGGAACCCGAGGGGCGCCGAGGAACGGGGCCCCAGACCCATGGGGCAGCGGCTTGTTGACCGCATGGCCCGTAAGCCCAGTACGGCCGGGACGGCCAGCAAACTCACCAGTGCGGCAGGCAGCAGCTGCCGCAGGTATCCCTCGGCGCCGAGCAGCCGCGCGAGCGCCTCCCCCAGCGCATTGCCCGCCCCCAGCGCACACGCCATCACCGCACCGCCGAGCAGCGCTCTCCCCCAGGCCCGCCATGCGGAGCCCCGAACCGGCGTCGTCGTGCCGCAGGTCGTAGCCATCAGCTCTCCCTTCACGATCAGCGGGAGGGATGTCCGGGTGCGTCCGCCGGAATCGTCCGTGCGCATCGAACCGGGCCCGGTGGCGGCTCGTCACCCCGACCGGCCACACCGGTCGGGCACCGGACCGCCGTACCCCGCAAGCTCTTCGAGAGCTACGTGTGCCCGCGGCATCGACGATGAAGCCGCACCCCGGCGCACCCGACACGAACGGCCCGGCAAACCCTCCTGCGGCATGACGTGTCGCGGCCAGGGACTACATCCCTCGATCCAGATCCCTCGGTCCAGCGGTCGTACGCGAAGGGTTCAGGCGCCCGGCGCAGTCACGGCAGGCTCGGACGTCCGGTCCGCACGAGCACCAGAAAGACTCCGCAAAGGTGCATATACGGCAACAGAGGCAATGAATGCGACGTAGTACGCAAAATCGGCGCCATGGAGCGCGGCCGCGACGGGGCCGACGAACAGGGTCGTATCCATGAAGGGCACGGCCGCCGCGAACGCGACGACGAAAGCGGCACACGCGGGCCACCACGGCTGAGGGCGGGCGAACTCGGCCTCGACGTCGATCGGCGCACCGCGGCGGGCCTTGGCGCGCAGCCTCGCGTCGACAAGGACGATGCCGACGAAACCGGGGATCCAGTAGCCCACGAACAACAACAGGTTCTGGAAGCGCGTCG
The DNA here is from genome assembly GCF_000719605.1 of Streptomyces sp. NRRL S-1813. NCBI lineage: Bacteria > Bacillati > Actinomycetota > Actinomycetes > Kitasatosporales > Streptomycetaceae > Streptomyces > Streptomyces sp. NRRL S-1813. The sequence continues at coordinate 448,022 of NZ_JOHB01000002.1, read as the reverse complement.
TGGTGTCCGCGGCGTGCATCCAGAGCACCAGCAGGAAGCCGAGTACGGCCGCTGCCGCCGCGGCGAGCGGCCGGGGAACCCGTATGCCGGCCGTCTGGAGCGCCAGGGAGCCGCTGTAATCGTTCATGGCATTGCTGCACACCGCGGCGGCCGCGATGGCCAGCAGGCCGAAGGCACCGAGCACCCCGCCGCCCAGCAGCCCGTGCACCCCGGCGGCCGTCTGGTCGGTGAAGAGCTCGGCCCCCCACAACCCCAGCGCCTGCACCCAGGCGAAGGACAGCACCATGCCGAGCACGGAGTACCAGAACATCCGGGGCCGGGATGTCGTACGGGGCAGGTAGCGGCTGAAGTCCGAGGCGTAGGGGGCCCAGGAGATGGCCAGACTGAGTGCGATGGTGCTGGTCAGGATAAAGGCGCCGAGACGGTCGGCACCGTGCGCGGAACCCGACAGGGGAAGCGGCACGCCGGACAGCAGCTTGACGCTCAGGACCAGGAAAGCGGCGCCCAGCACGAAGGTCATCACCGTCTGGAGCTGATGCAGCGCCTCATAGCCGAAGACGCCGACGGCTCCCTGGAGGAGCAGGACCACCAGCGCGCCCAGCCAGAACGGCCAGCCGAGCAGCTGGGCCAGCGCCTCGCCGCCGAAGAGGCCGATGAGCGCGTCCCAGGCGACGGAGGAGAGCCACTGCATGATGCCGGGCAGTGCCACTCCACGGCCGAAGGCCAGCCGCGACAGCGGCAGCTGGCCGGTCCCGGTCTGGCTGCCCCAGGTGCCGAGGTAGGCGGCAGGTACCGCGCCGACGATCGTGCCGAGCACCATGGCCGTGAGGGCCGTCCAGAAGTCCAGCCCCAGGGAGACGCCCACGGTGCCGGAGAACACTCCGGTCATGGTGAGATTGGGGGCGAACCACACGGTGAAAAGTCGGGCAGACCTTCCATAGCGGTTGCTTTCAGGCACCGGCTCGATACCGTGCCGCTCGACCGTCAGGTCACCGGGCCGGGCAGGCATCCGCCCTCGGAAGGCGGATTCTTCGATGGTCATGACTCTCCAGGCTCAACAGATGCGCGCCCTACCGTAGGCCGGACAGCCGGCCCGCCCGCAACGGCCCCCTGGCCCGGCACCACCGGCCGGTGGTGCCGGACGGAGGCGGAGACGGAGACGGCCCCAGAGGCTCAGGGCCCACGCCTCACGCCTCACGCCTCACGCCTCACGCCTCAGGGATAAGACACCACCGTCGACGGCACCGTCGAGGTGCCCGTAGTGGGAGCCCCGATGCCGTTGATCACGTGCTCGTACTGGCCCTTGCCGCCCAGGGAGACCACGAGCAGATCGTGGAACTTCACACCCGGCTTGTTCGGCGCCTCGAAGCCGTGGTCCTGGCGGATGGTGGGATCCACGTTGTAGAAGCAGTAGCTGCCCAGGCCCCACCCCTCGTGCGTGGTCACGTCGTCAGCGATCTTGTACGCGGCGTACCCCTTGATGTTGCCGTTCTGCACCGCGGCCTGATCGGGAGCGTCGTACGCCTTCTCGTTCTGGAAGAAGACGGTGCGCCCGCGCTCGCCGCGCCACTCCACGTCGTACTTGTTGAAGTGCTCGACGAAGAGCCCGGTCGCCAGGACGTCGTCACCGTTGACGCGGACCCCGTAGTCGGCCCGGTTGGTCTCCCAGCCCACTCCGTCCCCGTGGTCGGCGCGCCAGACCCAGGTGTGATCGACGATGGTGTGGTTGCTGTTGATCACCATGTTGGTGGTCGCCTTGCCGGGGCCCGCCCCGCCGATCCGCAGGAAGACGTCCTGGACCGTGGTCGGGTTGGCGGCGTGGCTCGCGGAGGAGCCCTCGGGGCCGACCTCCAGCAGCGTTGCGGAATTGACCGGACCGGCATCGATCAGGAACCCGGCGAGCCGCACACCGTCGACGTCGGCCACCTTCAAGGCCGTCGCCCCCTTGTCCGGAACAATCGTCGCGTACCCCAGCCCCAGGACCACCGTGTTCGCGCGCTGCACCTCGATCGCCCGGTCGACGTGGTAAATCCCGGGCGTGAGAAGCAAGTTGAGGCCCTGGGCCAGCGCGGCGTTGAGGGTCGCCGCGTCGACGCCGGGCTTGGCCACATAGAACTGGCCGAGCGGAAGGGACTCGCCCCGTGGTGTGCCGTTACCCCAGGTGGTGCCGCGAGCGTGGGTCCGCTTCTCGGGCAGGAAGACCTTGTAGTCGGCCCCGTCGAGATAGAGGAAGGGCTTTTCACGGGAGACCGGAGTGGTGTCGAGGGTGGTGTACGGCGGGTTGGGGAAGCTCTGCGCGGGGGCTCCCTCGACTCCTGAGAACACCATGTTCCACACGGCGTTGTTCCAGCCGCCCACCGAACTGTCACGGGTGTACCACTGCTGCTGCGAGTACGGGCCCACCGTGCCGTCGATACGGCTGTCGGCGATATAGCCGCCGCTCGCCCAGCCGTAGCCGTCGGGCGACAGGTTCAGCCCGCCCCTGACGTGCATCCGCCGGAACGGTGCCGCCTGGGCCACGGCCCACCGGTTGGTGCCGTTGACGGGACGGAGCGCGAGGTTCTCCGCCGAACGCCAGAAGTTCTGTGTCGCGTTGCCGTTGAACCACCCGGCGTCGACGGTCACATCACCGTTGAAGGTCGTGTCGTCGGGCGACAGACCGAGGCCCGCGATCGCGGTGTAGAAGCCGAGCTGGGCGTTCAGACCGTTGTATGTGCCCGGCTTGAAGAGGAGCGCGTACCGCCCGTTGCCGAACTGGGCCGACTCCTGCCGTTTGAAGATCTCGTCGAGTCTTCCCTGGATGTTGGGCGTGGCGGGGTCGAAGACCAGGACGTTCGGGCCGAGATCGCCCCCGCCCGGAAGTGCGGCGGCTGCGGCGGGCGCCGCGGACGCCCGGGAGGACAGCACCGGGAGGCCTGCGGCGGGAAGCGCGGCCGCCATCGCGGCCAGGACCCTGCGGCGTGAGGGCTTCGGTGTGCGAGGGGCCGTGGCGCCTGTGGGGGGTGTGGGCATCGCAGCTCTCCTAGTTCAGGAAGTGAACGAGTGAAGTGCATGGGAGCGCTCTCTTGCCCGATGCATGTTCATCACATGTGAACGGCACGTCAAGACTTCTGTCGGGAATCCGCAAACTTGGCACTGACCAATCCTCAAGCGCCAGGCTATTTAGCCTAGTTACGGGGTTTCTGCGTAAGCGCGCAAGCTCCCACGGAGCCCTCGCCGCGTTCAGTAGATGTCAATGGGGGGCAGGGCAAGGGGAGTTCGTCAGCCCAGTGCCCGGTCGAGGTTGAACGCGGCGCTGATGAGTCCCAGATGGGTGAAGGCCTGAGGGAAGTTGCCGATCTGTTCGCCGGTACGGCCGATTTCTTCGGCGTACAGCCCGAGGTGATTGGCGTAGGTCAGCATCTTCTCGAAGGCGAGCCGGGCCTCGTCCACCCGGCCGGCGCGGGACAGCGCCTCGACGTACCAGAACGAGCAGATCGAGAAGGTGCCCTCCTCACCTCGCAGTCCGTCCGGGCTGCGGCGCGGGTCATAGCGGTAGACCAGGGAGTCGGACACCAGCTCCTCGCCCAACGCGTCCAGGGTGGAGAGCCATTTCGGGTCGGTGGGAGAGATGAACTTGGCCAGCGGCATCATCAGGACGGACGCGTCGAGGACGTTGTCGCCCTCGTGCTGGACGAAGGCTTTCCGCTCGGCGGACCAGCTGCGCTCCATGATGCGGTGGTAGATCGCGTCACGGGCATGCGCCCAGCGGGGCATGTCCGCCGGCAGGCCCCGGTGGGTGGCGATCCGCATCGCGCGCTCGATCGCGACCCAGCACATCAGCTGCGCGTACAGGAAGCGCTGGGTTTTGCCCCGGGTCTCCCAGATCCCTTCGTCCGGCTGGTCCCAGTTGTCACAGACCCAGTTGACCAGGGTGCCTACGGTGTCCCAGTGCTCACTGGACAGCGGCTCTCCCCATTTGTCGTAGAGATAGAGGGAGTCGATAAGGGCCCCGTAGATGTCCAGTTGGAGCTGGTTGACGGCGTCGTTGCCGATCCGCACGGGCGTCGAGCCCAAGTGGCCCTCCAAGTGGAGGAGTTCCTCCTCGGGGAGTTCGCTGCGGCCGTCGATGCCATACATGATCTGAAGCGGTCCGCCGGAACCGTCATTGAGGCCGACGTTCTCGGACAGGAAATGCACAAAGGCCTTGGCCTCGTCGGTGAACCCCAGTCGGAGCAGCGCATAGATGCAGAACGCGGCGTCTCTCACCCACGCATAGCGGTAGTCCCAGTTGCGCTCGCCGCCGACCTGTTCGGGCAGGCTGGTCGTGGGCGCGGCCACGATGGCCCCGGTCGGGGCGTAGGTGAGGAGCTTGAGGGTGAGCGCGGAGCGGTGCACCATCTCCCGCCAGCGCCCTCGGTAGCGGGATTTCGACAGCCATCTGCGCCAGTACCGCACCGTGGCACCGAAGAGTTCTTCCGCCTCCGTCACCGGACAGGCCCGCGGCTCCAACCCCTCGCCGATCCGGTCGAGCGCGAACACCGCGGTCTCCCCCTCGGCCAGCGTGAACGAGGAGGTGGCATCCGGGCCGTCGGTCTCGACGGGAACGCTGGAGGTCAGCGCAAGAGAGAGATCCGGGGAGTCGAACACGGTCTGGCCCTGCCGCGTACTCACCGTGTGCGTGCTGCGCCCGTAGTCGAAGCGGGGTGCCACACGGACGGTGAACGGCAGCGCCCCGCGCACGCAGAGCACCCGCCGGATCAGCCGGTGGCGGTCCGCCTCGCGTGAGTCGTCGACGATCGGCATGAAGTCCTGGACCTCGCCGACACCGTGGTCCGCGAAGAACCGCGTGATCAGGATGTTGGTGTCGGGGAAGTAGAACTGCTTCGTCCGCGCGGGTACGTCCGGGGCCAGCTCGAAGGCCCCGCCACGGTCGGCGTCCAGGATCGCCGCGAAGACACTGGGTGCGTCGAACCGTGTGCAGCAATACCAGTCGATAGTGCCGTTGGTCCCGACGAGCGCGGCCGTACGCATGTCCCCGATCAGGCCGTGCTCGGCGATGGGGGTGTAGCGAAGTGCGTCCGCCTTGCTGGGGCGGAGGCTCACAGCGGCGGTCATCCGACCTCCCCGGGACGGGGCTGCGGGAGCAGTGGATTCAGGTTACCTCCGCACGGTTGCGGGCGCCGAGCCGGCGATGGGCGGTCGGCGCCCGCAACGGCGCGTCACTGTGTGTGATCGAGGCGCGGGATCCGGAGGCCGCCGCCACCAGCGCGGACACCGCCGGCTACGCCCATGACCTGGAGACATCCGGTCAGTCGTGCGTACCGCGCGTTCCACCCCGGCGCCGCACCAGCAGGTTCCCCAGAGCAGTGCGGCGGTGCAGGACCGCGCGCCCCGCGCGAACCGTGGTGATCAGGCCCGCGCCGCGCAGCGCGGCGGTGTGGGCGGACACCGTGGCATTGCTGACGGCCAGCCGCCGGGCGAGCTCGCTGGTGGTGTGCCCGTCCGCGAGCAGGAGCAAGATCTCGACCCGTGTGCGCCCGAGCACCCCGGCGAGCGCGTCGTCCGTGTCATCCGGCTCGGCCGGCGGGAGCGGCACCCCCGGACCGGCCGGGTAGGTCACGGTCAGCGGACGGTCGGGCGGGTGGGAGATGAGGGGCCGGCCGGTCCAGTGGAAGGTGGGCAGAAGCAGCACGCCGCGACCGCGCAGCTCGATGTCCTGCTCGTAGGGTGCTTCGAGCTCCCAGCGGCTCTCGTGCACCCGGGCGCCGGGGACGAGTGCGGCAAGTGCGGCGCCGGTGCCGTGCTCCGCCACGGCCAGCGCATGGCGGAGGAACTCCCTCTGGTGGAGGTCCTGCACCAGGGGCCACACAGGACCCAGTGCCGTATCGAAGGCCGCCCGCTGCGCGCGGCCGAGGAGTTGCCAGGCCTCGGCGTCACCGCGGTGCAGACCACGGATCCACAGCGGAGCCGGGGACGCCTGCCGGGCGTACACGCGCTCCAACTCGGAGCGCACCAGGTCCGGGCGTGTGGCCCGGACGGTGTCCGCTCCCTCCTTCAGCGTGTCGCTGAACACATCGAGGAAGGCGGGGGCCGCCTCCGCAGGGACCACGTCCCTCAGCGGCAGGACGGCAGGAGGAAGGGACCGGAGCAGGCGTCGTCTCCAGCGGCCGAAGAGCAACTCGTCGTCCGGGCGGCACATTTTCCTGAGTGCCACGTTCAGCTCCTGCAAGGGAGCCGGCCGGGGCGCGAAACGGACCTGGGCGAAGTCGGCGGTCGTGAAATGGATCCGGATCACTACTCTCCCTGGTGACAGCGCGCCATCGTTCAGGGCAGGGCCTCAACGATCGCCGGCCCTCCCCACCGGCTGCCAGCATCCAGGTCGTGCCCCCTTCCCTCCACCCAGGGGGCGGCCGGAAGGCACAAGGACTGACGTCACAGCGGAAGAAAGCCGCGGCACAAGGGAGAGTCATGTTGCGCAAGAAGGCGGTCGACGACGGGCGGGCGGGACGAACCTCCGCCGTGGGAAAGGGCGTTGATGTCACCGCGGGTGGTGAGGGGGTGGCGGCCGCGCCAGACCGACGAGCCGTCACCAAGTCAGCGGTGCTGGCGGCCGCGATGCTGCTCACGGGCGCCGGGCGCGCGCAGGCACGACCCGCACAAGCACGGTTCCAGGCACACCCCACACAGGCGCAACCCGCCGGCGAGGTCACCGTACGGTTGCCGGCGCCCACCGGACCGCACCGGACCGGGGTCACCGCACTGCACCTGGTGGATCGCTCCAGGCGCGACCCATGGGAACCGCTCCCCGTTCGGGAAGTGATGGTCACGGTGTTCTATCCCGCCCGCACCGTCCGCGGCTACCCGGTCGCAGCGCAGATGACCGAGGGCGCCGCGAAGACTCTCCCCCATGTCGATCCCCTCTTCCATGGGGAGTTGCCGACCCGCGGGGTGAACTGGGCGGCCACCAGAACCCATTCCCACACGGGGGCGCCCGCACTGCCCGCGCGACGACCGGTACTGCTGTACAGCCCGGGAGGCGGCGACCCGCGCACCCTGGGCACCGGTCTCGCCGAAGAGCTGGCGAGCCACGGCTACGTGGTCGTCACCATCGACCACCCAGGCGATGCCAGTGAGGTCGAGTTCCCCCACCGGATGAAGGGGAGGAAGAAGGTCCGCACCACCGTCTTCAGAGGAGACCCCCGGAAGGAGCCGGCGCTCTTCCGCAGCATGATCGACACCCGGATCGCGGATACCCGCTTCGTGCTGAACCAGCTGGAGGCGCTGGCAGGCGGGCGGAACCCGGACGCGGAGCGACACCCGCTGCCGCACGGCCTCGGTCGTGCGCTGGATCTGCGGCGGACGGGCATCTACGGGCACTCGGCCGGCGGCACCACCGCGGCCCAGGCGATGTACGAGGACCGACGCATCGTCGCGGCGGTCAACCTGGAAGGGTTTCTGGACCATCCACCGGAGGTGCCCGGCCGGGAAGGGAAGCTGTACCCGGTCGCCCGGTACGGGGTGGACCGGCCGCTGCTCCTGCTGGGAACGGATGGCTTCCGCTACCAGAAGGAACTGGAGCGTTCCTGGTCGGCGATGCTCGCCCATCCGCACGGCCGCACCCACCGGCGTCAGCTCGACCACGCCACGCACGGGGTGTTCACCGACTACGCCACCATCGCCCCCCAGCTGCAATCCGCCGGGCTGATGACCGCCGGCAACCGGAACAAGCTGGTCGGCGCCATCGACCCCGCCGTGTCGGTTCCCCTCCTGCGCGGCTACGTGCACTCCTTCTTCGCCCGGCATCTGCCCGCGCACTGACAGAAGTCGGCGGGAAACCGATGGGCCCCGCACACCGCGGTACGGCTGAGGCCTTCGCCGTACCGCGGCGGAGTGCGCAGCCCCACGACCGGAACTGCGACAGTGCGGTAGGAAGAACGCATGAGCTTCGTCCCTGTCTGCGGTCCCGAAGGTCCCATCCGCGTCACAGCCGCCTCGGCAGCACCGCGCCCGGCCGCCGTTCGCGCCGTGCTCTTCGACTTCTCCGGCACGCTGTTCCAGATAGGAACGTACGAGGACAGGATCCGGGCAGCACTCGCCGAGCCGGTGGACGACGTGATGATGGACCGTCTGCTGAACGGGCTGGAAGCCAACCTGTCCCACCCTGACGTCGTCGAAGCCCAACGCGCTCGGGACGTCTCCTCGAAGGCCCACCGGCACGCCTTCACCACGTGGTACGCCTCGGTCCCCGAGCTCGTTCCCTGCGCCGAGGCGCTCTACGAACAGCTGCGGGCTCCCGAGCAGTGGCTGCCCTACGCGGACACCGCACCCACGCTCGCCCGCCTCACCCAAAGCGGCCTCCCCCTCGGAGTGGTGAGCGACGTCGGCTGGGACCTCCGGACCACCTTCGCCCACCACGGCCTCGACCGGTTCATCTCGGCCTGGGTGCACTCCTATGAGCACCGCACGGAGAAGCCCGACCCGTTGCTGTTCCGCCACGCCTGCCGCGAACTGGGCGCGGATCCGTCCGAGACGCTCATGGTGGGCGACCACCCCGCCAAGGACGGCGGCGCGGTAGGGGCGGGCCTGCGTTCCTATGTGCTTCCTGCGGGAGCCGCTCCCGGTTCGCTACGAGGACTGGACGCGGTACTGCGGCTGGCGGGGCTGATCTCGGCCTGAACGTGGCCTGGATGCCCGGAGCCATGGCCGCTCCCCGGCAGCCGCCGGCTGACCCGTCACGGGCATCCCACTGCCCACTCGGCGCCCACTCGCTCCACCACCGGCGGGAATTCCGGCCCGGCCTCTCGCCATACGCCTCCCCGGCGTAGGACCATGGCACGCTCGCCTCGCATCTGTCTCCCGTTCCGTACGCCGTGCCCTGGGGAGGACCCGGATCATGAGCAGACCGATTGCTGCACGCGGCCGCTTCACCCTGCTGCTCACCCCCCTGCTTCTCGGACTCGCGCTCACGCTCCCGCCCGGACCGCCTGCGCACGCGGCGGCCGCACCGGGCGGCTCCGGCCGCCCGGCCGCGTCCGCCGACTCGTACTGGAGCCCGCAGCGGATGAGGGCAGCGGAACCGGCCGCCGTCACCAGGAGTTCGAAGACGCGGCCCCCGGCAGCGGGACCCACTCCACCACCGAGCCACCCGTTCGACGGCCTCCCCCAGGTGGGAACCTTCTTCTGGACGGACGGCAGCAACACCGGCCGGTTCTGCGGCGGCACGGTCGTGCGCAGCCCGCACCGCGACCTCGTGGTCAGTGCCGCACACTGTCTCCGCTCCCCCGACCCGAAGCGGCACCTGTCGTTCGTGCCGCAGTATCACGACGGCCTGAAGCCGCACGGGATCTACCCCGTCGACCGCATCTACCTCGACCAGCGGTACTACGACCTCGGAACGAACGCGGGCGCCCGCTGGGACTACGCGGTGGTGCGGCTCGCGGCGCGGGAGGACGGAGCCGAGGTGGAGACGGTCACCGGCGGCTTCGACCTCCTGCCGTACCCGGGATATGACCACCGGAACGTTCGGCTCATCGGTTACCCCGGGAACAGCGACACCAGCCATCCCAAGCCCCTTGACTGCACCTCCTCCACGCACCGGTACACCAGTACCGACCCGGCCGCCCCCGGCAACTTCCTGGAGATCGCCTGCGCGGGCTATATCGGCGGCACCTCCGGCGGGCCCTTTCTGGTACGGGACTTCACCGGTTACGCCCTGATCGGCGTCATCGGCGGCTACCACACCGGGGGCGACTTCCCGGACGTCTCCTACAGCTCGTACTTCACGGGCGACGCGCTGGCGCTCTACTTGCATGCCGTGCGCGGCGATACGCCTGCCGGACCGCGCCGGAGTCCGCCGTCGAAGTGAGCGAAAAGTGTCGATGAGTGGACGGCGGATGAATAGATGGTGGATGAACGCCGGACGCGTCATCACCCTCCACATATCCGGGCATTGCCTTGGCCCCTGTTAATGTCAGCGATGACTAAAGGCTCTTTGCCCACCAGGCCCGCCCGCAGTGGAAGGTGACGCCCGTTGGTGCCGTCATTTCTCTTGTCCGTACTGAATCGCCTCTTCGGCAATGAATCGTGGCGCCGACTTCATGCACGAGCGGCGTTCTGGGTCACCGTCGTCATGACCGCGGCACTTCTCGGGGGTGCCGCTCTGGTCGTGGTCGCCGAATCCGGCGCGCCACGCGCCAATATCACGTCCTACCCGAGGGCATTGTGGTGGTCGATCGAGACCGCTACCACAGTGGGTTACGGGGATTTCTATCCGGTCACCCTGTGGGGCCGCGTCATTGCTTCCTTTTTGATGCTCAGCGCCATTACGGCATTCGGCGTCATCACGGCGGCCCTCGCCACCTGGTTCGTCGGCCACGCGGAGCAGGACATGATCCGCCTGGGCAAGTCAGTGGGAAGCCACGCACGCGTGGACGCGGAGGCGATGCGTTCGGAACTGCGCACGCTGCACGCGCGTTTTGACCACGTCGAGAATCTGATCCGGGACAAAGGTACGCACTCCGCCCCTTGAGCAAGGAGGGCGGCGACTCTTGGCCGAGGAGGGCCGAGGAGGATTGGCGGGCCCTGAGCATGGGCGTCGCGCCGTCGGCGGGGGGACCCCGCGGCCGCCAACGGCGCCATGGCTTCACCTTGCGGGAAGCTCCAGGAAGCGCTGGGAAGCCCGAGGAAGCGTGTGTGGGGGGAAGCCTGTTAGCTCATTCCCTGTGTGTCTAAGCTGGTGAGCGTGATCGATTCCGCTGATGTCCGCCGTATCGCCCTTTCCCTCCCCGAGACGGTGGAGAAGGAAGCCTGGGAGATGCCCACGTTCCGGGTCGCCGGAAAAATGTTCATCACGATCCCCGACGATGAGACGTCGTTCGCCGTGAGATGCCCGATACATGAGCGGCAGGAGTTGATCGCCGCGGAACCGCGAAAGTTCTGGGTGCCGCCGCACGAGGCCGGCTCCGCCTGGGTGCGGGTGCGGCTCGCCGAACTGGAAGACATGGACGAGCTGCGGGACATCCTCGTGGACTCCTGGAAGCAAGCAGCTCCGACGCGGCTGGTGGAGGCTTTCCCCCGGAAAGAATGAGCCGGCCGGCAATTGCTGCCCGACGCCACTCCCCCGCCGGAATCGCTCACCACGGTTCCGGCGCGACGTCCGCAGATATCAGTGCCGGCGGCGCAAGTCGCTCCAGTCGAGCGCTTGGGACGCCGTCTGCTGGGAACGCTCGGCGGCCTCGCGGGCTTCGGCGAGGATATCTCCGTGCTCCTCGACGAGCTCTTCATAGATCGGGGTGGGGCTGGAGGTGTGCGTGGAAGTAGTCATGTCAGTGTCCCGTTCCCTTGTGATTCTTGGATTGCGGCTCGGTAGGTTCTCGCCGCCCTGGGAAGTAGGGAGCACCACAGTGGAATACTCGGTGCACAAAGGGAGGTTGTCCCCACTCGTCCGCCGCTCCCCCGTGCGGCGCTGGACATCGTGTCATGAGCGCGGCGACCACGCAAAGATCACCCCGCGCCTGAGACCGTTGATGAGGGAACGTCCGTTTCGCGTAGGCCTTTACTGCTCTTGCTCGGTCTCACGCGCCACGTTAGTTCCGACTTGCACTACTGGACTACGACGTCCTGTCCGCTCTCACTCCCGGCGGAACCCCGAAATCCATTCGCCCGTGATGTGGCGACCTGCGCACTGAGCACCCGGACCCCGTGCAGATGAGGCTGCCTCGGGAGGGTGAGCTCCACTCCGCAGAGTGTGCGACAGCGGTGACATTCTTCGATCGAGGGCGACCGACCTGGCCGAAGGGCCGACGAGCCGGCTCCGAAACCACGCTCGGCGTGCATTTCCCTTCAGCGGATTGACCGGATACGCCTCTTCTCACCCATGGGTCCGGATGGCGAATTACCCGATCGGCACCAGGTCGCCGAAAACCGATGGATTCCGCCGCCGGCACCGTCGGTCCGACAGTGAGCCTTTCCCGGCTTGCGCAGGGTCAGCTCGTCTTCCGCTCCGGCGGCCCATCCGTGCCGTACAGCTTCGCCGAGGCGTCCACATGGGCCAGCCTGCGCAGCGCGCTGAACACCGCCTCACCCAGTACCGTTCCGATCACCACACTCTCCACCATGCCCTCGACCGACACCCGCCGGTCCACGTACGCGAGGTCGGCGCGGGCGACCTGCTCGGCGGCGTCGGCGTAGTCGTCGAGCACCTCGACGAACGCTTCGTGCCCCAACCGGGCCATGGAGGCAAGGGCCTTGGACAGGTCGGCCGCGGCGGGGTCCGACTCGTGCGTCCGCCAGCCACGCCGGGAGATGAGGTCGGCGACGACGGCATGCGCGGCCGCAGACTCGGAGTCGTCGTGCTCGATGTTTGCGCTGCCGAGGCGGTCCGCGGCGACACCGAGCACTTTGTGCAGCGGACGCGCCGGATCGTCGATGGCGGTCAGTACGTCCGCGATTTCGGCCACCTTCATGCCGCCCACATCGAGCAGGGCGCGGATGAGCCGCAGCCGGCGCTCGTGCGCCTCGCCGTAGGTCGCTTGATTCGGGCTGGTCAGCTCGCCCGGAGGCAGCAGCCCTTCACGGACGTAGTACTTGATCGTCGGCACCGACACTCCGGTTGTTCGGCTCAACTCTCCGATTCGCACTGCCGGTTCACTCCTTGACCTTCGCTCTGCTCACCTCGCCGGCCCTTGCCAGCTCGCCTCCCATCATAGATAGTTGGGCTATCAGATAGCAGATAGTGCTGCTATCTATGAGGGAGTAATCCATGTCTTCGTCACTTCCGTCTTCGCGGTCTGTGCCGTCGTGGTGGTCTTCGGCTCCATGGCGGTCGTGGCATCGGCCGCTGGTGCTGTTCTCGGCGGCAATGGTGGTGATGGCGGTCGTATCGGCAGTGGGGCTCGTCGCCGACGACCGCATGCTGGTGGGCGCGCCGATCTGGTTCAAGCCGTTCAAGTTCTCGGCCTCCTTCGTGGCGTACTGCCTCTCCCTGGCCTGGATGCTTTCGCTTCTCCCCCGAGGCCGACGCGTGGGCTGGTGGGCGGGGACGGTCGTCGCGCTGGCCGGCCTTGTCGAGATGGTGATCATCGCCGGGCAGACGATGCGCGGGAAGCGCAGCCACTTCAACCACGAAACGCCCTTCGACGAGGCGCTGTTCAACGCGATGGCCGTCACGGTCGTCATCCTGTGGCTCGGTACGCTCGTCGTCGCCGTGCTGTTGCTCCGCGCCCGAATCGCCGACCGTGCGTCCGCCTGGGCGATGCGCTCGGGCATCGTCCTGGCGCTGGCCGGGGCTGCCGTCGGCTTCCTGATGACACAGCCCGCGCCGGGGCAGCGGCGCGGCGTCTCCAAGGTGGTCGGCGCGCACAGCGTGGGCGTGCCGGACGGCGGTCCCTCCATGCCGCTGACCGGCTGGTCGACGACCGGCGGAGATCTGCGGATCCCGCACTTCGTCGGCATGCATGCACTGCAACTCCTGCCGCTGCTGGTCATGGTGCTGACCGCCCTCGCACCGCGCTTCGCCCGCCTTGCCGATGACCGGGTACGGTTGCGCCTGGTGCTGTTCGCCTCGGGCGTGTACGCCGCCGCGTTCGCCCTGGTCCTCCGGCAGGCGCTGCGGGGTCAGCCGCTGATCCAGCCGGACGGCGTGACTCTGGGGGCGGCCGGCCTGATCCTGGTGGCCGTCATTCTCGGTACGTATGGATGCCTGCGGGTTCCGACTCCCCTTGCGGGCAAGGCAACTGCTGAAGACGTCAGTGCCTCGGACGTCAGCGCCTCGAAGGAACTCGTGTCATGACCGGATTCCTCTTCGAGCTCTCCTTCTGGCTGGCCGCACCCGTCTGGCTGCTCATGATCTTCGCCCCCGGGTGGGGCCCGACCGCCCGCATCGCCGGGTCACCGCTGACCGTGGTGCCCGTACTGCTCGTCTATCTCGCGCTCGCCGTCCCGGTGTTCGGCGAACTCTGGACCGCGGTCAGCAGCCCGGACCTCGGCACCTTCCGCGAACTGACGGCACTCGCGGACGGCGCGGGAGCCATCTGGTCGCAGGTCATCGCCTGGGATCTTCTCATCGGGCAGTGGATGTACCGGGAGGCCAGACGGCTCAGGATCCCCGCCCTGCTGATGGGGCCCCTGCTGGCCTTCACGATCCTGCTGTCGCCCTTCGGGCTGCTGGTGTTCCTGGGGCTGCGAACGGCGTGGGCACGGCGTTCGACGCGCGACGACCTCGCGATTGCCGCATCCCGCGGGGCCACGTAGGCCGAGCACGGCCCCGCCTCGCCCGCCACAGACGACTGATCAGCAGCTCGAGCCCACTTTGGACTCCGAAACGGACAGTGGCCTCAACCTGACTGTATGCGGCGGGAGTTGAGCGCAAAGGCGGTGTCCAGATGTGGAGAGTCTCCTGGCAGATGGGTGATTGTCGAGATCAGCTGTCCAGCCAGGAGCCTCCGCCTGCTCGTCTGCCCATCGGGGATCGATCTGCCCTCCGCCTCCGGCACACTCCGATGCGGCACCACCCGCATCACCACCATCGTCGCCAAGCGGTACTCGCCCTCCGCCTCGCGTCAGCCTCAGGCGGGAAAGGGCTCAGTGCCGCTCAAGGGTTCTTCTGTTCGTGGGCGGCAAGGATGGCGGCGACGGCGCTGCCGATGTGGGCTTCGGAGGTCGCCTTGTCGACACCGAGGCCGGTGAGTATGCCTGCGCCGTCCTCGAGCTCCAGCAGCGCGAGCAGTATGTGCTCCGTCCCGACGTAGTTGTGGCCCAGGCGCAGGGCTTCCCGGAAGGTGAGTTCCAGTACCTTCCGCGCCGCGGCATCGAACGGGACGAGTTCGGGCAGTTCGTCGGCCGCCGGCGGCAGCACCCTGGCCACTGCCTGGCGCACGGCATCCAGCGGCACATCCTGCGCGGTGATCGCCCGTGCGGCGAGCCCGTCCGGCTCCCGCAAGAGCCCCAGCACCAAGTGCTCGGGCCGGATCTCGTCGTTGCCTGCGGCACGGGCTTCGTTCTGCGCCGACACCACCACGTTCCTCGCCCGGTCGGTGTACCGGCCGAAGCCCTGGCTGGGGTCGAGGCCTGACGGTTCGCCGGAAGCCTTGGGAACGAAGCGCTTCTGCGCCGCTTGCCTGGTCACCCCCATGCTCTTGCCGATGTCCGTCCACGACGCGCCCGAGCGTCGTGCCTGATCCACGAAGTGACCGATCAGGTGGTCCGCCACATCGCCGAGGTGATCCGCCGCGATCACCGCGTCGGAGAGTTGTTCCAGTTCATCGGAGTGGACCTTTTTGATGGCTTCGATCAGGTCGTCGAGCCGGACCGAATTGGTCATGCGAAGGGGATTCACCATGGGGGCAACCCTAGGTTGACAGCCAGGGGTCGTCAACCCTGAGTTGACACCTATCTGCCCCGCCACGGCCTCCAGTTGGGCACCGCGCACACCGCCGTAGCGACATGACGGGAGCGACATGGGGGGTGACATGCCGGGAGCCCAAATCGGCGAAGAAGCATGAGGCGCCGCGGCCTCCTCGACGAAGATGAGCCCGGCGACAGCTTGGGCCGCGGCCGGTCCGCTTCCTTCCCGACACATCAGCTGGAGGAGTTCTCGTGGGTGAGGCGACCCCACGATCTACGATCACGACCTCAACCCGGGGGCGGTGGCGTGGTTCAAGGCCACCGCTGTGCATCTCATCGACCGGGTGGAGGACTACTTGGAGATCCTGGCGGCGCATGATGTGAGCTGCGAGCGGGTCGAGTCCACCAACCCCGGAAGATCATTTATCCAGCGCCGCGGTCCGAGCCCTCCGTACGAATCGGCTGACGTTCCGCGCCGGTCTCGTCGACTGAGACAGCTGCGCGCGGCTGGGCGGATCCCGGACGTGCCGGAGAGCAACGCTGGTGCGAGTGCCGCGCGTTAGGCAGGATGCCTGGTGTGGCGAAGTCGCAGGGATGTGAAGCATGTGGTGCGCCGCTCCCGACGCCCTCACGGGCGACAAGCGGCGGCAAGGCTCCGGGCGGCCGGCCCGCGCGGTACTGCTCCCGTGCCTGCCGGCAACGCGCGTTCCGGCAGCGCGCGGTGCGTCACGCCCCGGCGCAGGCGGAGCCGGCAGGTCGGGGACTGCCGCCCTCGCTCGATGCCTTCGTAGGGCGCGAGCGAGAGCTGTCCCGGTTACGTACGCTGCTGAGGTCCTCGCGACTGCTGACGCTGACCGGACCCGGCGGAGTGGGCAAGACACGCCTGGCACTGGAGCTCGTCGGCAGTGTGCGGGGCGCGCGGGCGGGCCGCGCGCAGTGGGTGGCACTGGACTCACTGCGAGACGGCGAGCTGCTGCCGCAGGCTCTTGCCGCGGCCCTCGGGGTGCGCGAGCGCGGAGGCCGGGCAGGGGTCGAGGCGTTGGTCCATGCGCTGGGGACCCACACCATGCTGGTCGTGCTGGACAACTGCGAGCATCTGGCGGACGCCTGCGCACAGTTGGCCGCTACGCTGCTCGCCCGTTGCCCCCGACTGCGGATTCTCGCCACCAGCCGGGAGACGTTACGGGTCCCCGGCGAGGTCGTCTTCCGTGTCGCCGAACTGTCGCTGACGCCCACAGGCGAGGACCACGACCTGGCCGGGCTGCTGCGCTCGGAGGCGGTCAGGCTGTTCCTGGAGCGCGCCCGGACGAGCGACGCGACGTTCGAGCTCGGGCGCGGCGAGGCTCGCACCGTGGCCGAGATCTGCCGACGGCTGGACGGGCTGCCCCTGGCCATCGAACTGGCGGCGGGCCGCGCGGGCTCACTCTCGCTGACCGGCATCCTGCACGGCCTGGACGACCAGTTGTCCCTGCTGACCGATGGCAGCAGGACCGGACCGGGCCGGCATCGTGAGCTGGGGGCGGCGATCGACTGGAGCCATCGACTGCTGGATCCGTTGGAGAGAGTGGTGTTCCGGCGGCTGTCCGTGCTCGGGGGCGGCTTCAACGCGGAGGGAGCGGCCGCAGTCTGCGCCGACGGAAAGAGAAGCGGTGACGGGGCCGAAGACAGAGGTCCCCACGACATCGTCGGCCCCCACGACATCGTCCCCCGCACGCACGGCATCGGTCACCCGGGCCCCCACCACCTCATACGCCCCGAGCAGGT
This sequence comes from Streptomyces sp. NRRL S-1813, assembly GCF_000719605.1. Taxonomy (NCBI): domain Bacteria; kingdom Bacillati; phylum Actinomycetota; class Actinomycetes; order Kitasatosporales; family Streptomycetaceae; genus Streptomyces; species Streptomyces sp. NRRL S-1813. Next base: position 430,934 of record NZ_JOHB01000002.1, on the reverse strand, counting down.
GTTGCGCGTGATCTGCGCGCTGGAGGCCAAGTCCCTGATCGTCCGGGTACGCGGGGACGAGCCGCGGGACGCGGCGAGGTTCCGGCAGCTGAGTGCCATCCGGGCCTATGGGATGGACCGGCTGGCGGAAGCCGGAGAGCTGCACGACACCTGGGGCCGGGCGCTCGACTGGCTGGCCGGGCAGGCTGCCGGAGCCGCCGTGTCAGGGGCGTTCCCCGACACCGCAGAGGGGCCCCTCATCGAGGAGCAGGAGAACCTCGCGGCGGCCGTCGCCTACGCCGCGTCGCGTGCCGACGGCCGGCATGTCCCGCTCGCGTTCGCGCTGGCCCGTTTGCAGTACCGGCAGGAGCAGTTGACGTCCGCGCGTGCTCTGTTGTCGGGGGTGCTGGAGCGGGTGCAGGAGTACGAGGACCGGGGCGCGGCGCTGGCGCTGGCCGCGCGGTCGGCCTGTCTTCAGGACGACCATGCCGCGGCCCTCGACCTCGCCCGGGAGGCCGTCGCCGTCGAGCGCGCGGGGCGGCATCCGGCCAGGCTGGCCAATGCCTTGGATGCGCTGGCGGCCGCTCGGCTGTGCCGGGGCGAGTTCTCCGACGCCGTCGCCGTCTTCGCCGAGTGCCTCGCTGTGGTCCGTACGCTCGGCCGTCCACTGGATCTCGCACTCTGCCGGCACCATCTGGCCTGGGCGCTGCTCCAGACGGGCCGGACCGCGGAGGCCGAGCGGCTGATGCAGGAGTGCCTGCCCGCGCTGGAAGCGGATGCCCCGGCAGGCCAGTTGACGGCCGCTCTGCACACCGAAGGGGCGATCCGGCTGGCGCAGGGCGACTTGGCAGCCGCCGAGCGGCGGTTCGCCGAGGTGCTGCTCAAGACGCCTGCCGGGGAGAGCTTTCATGCGCTCTATCCGCTGGAGGGTCTGGTCATGGTGGCAGCCGAACGTGGGGAGCTACAGCGGTCGTTACGGCTGTACGCGGCGGCCGCCGCGATACGGCGTCGGATCGACACGGAGCCGGAAGCTCACTGGTGGGGGCAGGTGGAGGCGGTCGTGGCACGGGTCAAGGAGCGGGTTCATCCGTCCGGAGTCAGTGCGGCGATGGCGGCCGGACGTCGACTGCGCGGCGCGCGGCTGGTCGCGTATGCACTGCGCGGCACTCAGGTCCGTTCCCTGGTCCACGGCAGCGACCACGACGAGATCCGTGATCGGGTCGCCACGGTCGGCCAACCCCCGCTGACCGGGCGGGAGTCGGCCGTCGCGGAACTCGTCGCCGAGGGCATGACCAATCAACAGATCGCCTCCCATCTGGGCCTCTCCAAGAGCACCGTGGCCGCCCATCTGGACCGGGTGCGGGACAAGTTGGGGGTCAGGTCCCGTACGCAGATAGCCGTCCGGGTTGCGAGACGGCCGGGAGGCTCCGAGCCCGGCAACTGAGCCTGGTTCAAGCCGGCCGCCCCGGCTCGTCCGGTCCTCCGAGTGCCCGCAGAGAGCCATGGACGCGGCGGCTCAGTAGGCCGGGAACGCCCATCCTCCCGGGTAGAACGGTTCCCGGTCTCCGCGGAAGGCGCTCGTTGCGCGTGCCAGGGCACCCGGTTGCAGTTCGCTGACTCGGCCGACGGCCGCAAGGGAGGCCAGAGTGGTGCCGCCGAGGAAGGCAGCGCCCAACTCGGTTGAGGTCAGCCGGAGACCGGCGGGGTCATGGGTGCGCTCGCAGGCGACCACGTCACCGTCGGCCTGAAGCCGGTAGCGCCCGGTGTTCCAGGGGCAGAAGCTGTCTTCCACGTCCAGGACGAGGTCCAGCGGCGTTGCGTAGCGGCGCCCGGCCGGCGCCCGGTCGACGTCGACCAGGCGTACCCACAGCCGGTCCACTTGCGTCGAGCGCACCGCACGGGGATCGGTCAGCAGGTGCGGCAGCGGTTCGTCGACCGCCGCCTCGTACTCGATCCATGGCACGAGGTCGATACCGGCGAGGAAGCGCCACAGTGCGGCGTACGCCTGGTGGCAGGTCGTCACGAACTCCATGACCTGCACCGCGCTTGCGTTGTTGGCTGTCCCAGGAGCGGCCGGTACCGAAGCGGTCGTAGATGGCGGCTTCGGAGGGACGGAGCACAGCGATCGGCTCGCCGCCGCACTCATGCAGGTCGGTGAGCTGCTTGCGCATCATCGCGGTGAGGATGCCGCGGCGCCGGTGGGTGGGGGCCACGCCGACCCAGGTGACGCCCGCGACCGGGAGGACGGCGCCGGGGACGGCCAGGCAGCGGGCGTAGGCCGCGGTGCCGCCGACGGGGGTTTCGCCGGCGAACGCACCGATCGTGCGCGCCAGTTCCACAGTGGCTCGACTGTCAGCCAGTTCCTCGTCGGACCGGTCCTCGTTGTAGGTGTTGGCGACCATGCGGGCCCATGGTGCGAACTCGTCATCGGTGACGGGACGGAGCAGATAAGGGTCACTCACCGTTCCTGTGTAGCGGAGATCGCGCCGCCGCACGATCGAATTGGCCGGTCGAGACGCTGACCCGGTGCTGCGCTCTGTGCGGTCGCCGGGGGCCAGTCCGCCTCAGCCGACCGATTCCCGTTCGTCGGAGTAAATCACCAACGTCTGTTCCGGCTGTTCGGCCAGGTGGAATGCGGTATACGCGAAGTCGATCGCGCCGCGTCCCGGGCGCCGCAGCCGCTTCCGTCCGCCGTGCCGGGCCTGTACGTCGTATCGCGGCCACCAGTCACGCACTTCCGGGCTGCCCGCGTTCAGCTCGTCGATCAGCCGGGTGTAGCGGGGGTCGCCGGGGTGGCGTCCGGCCAGCGTGCGCAGCCGGGCGAGCAGGCCGCGCGCCTCGGGCTCCCAGTCGACCACAACATCCCGGGCCGCAGGTTCGAGGAACACCCAGCGGGCGAAGTTCGCCGGTCGGTCCACGGCCGCGGTGAGGCGCGGGAACAGCTCGTCGGCCGCCTGGTTGTAGCTGAGCACGTCATAGTTGCCGCCGATGATGTACGCCGGGTGCGGCTGGATCAGCAGCGGGACGGCCGCCACCTCGGCAGCGAGCGGCTCGGATTCCTCGGCCTCGGCCGCCGGCGCGTGACCGGCGAGCTGGAAGAGGTGCCCGCGTTCGTGGCGGTCGAGCCGAAGCACCGAGGCGAGGGCGTCGAGCACCTGGTCCGAGGCGCGGATGTCCCGGCCCTGTTCGAGGTAGGTGTACCAGGTGGCGCTGATCCCGGCGAGCAGTGCGAGCTCCTCGCGGCGGAGTCCCGGCGTCCGGCGGCGACCGGTCTGTGGCAGGCCGACCTCGTCGGGGGTGATCCGCTCTCTGCGGCTGCGCAGGAAAGCGCTCAGCTCACGGCGTTGGTCCGGCTGTTTCGGCATGGTGGATGGCACCTCTGGTTCCAGAATGAACGCGCTCTGTATACCAGGCTAAAGCCGGCGCAGACTGGTGCCTGAGTGGGGGTTGCAGCCCTCACCGAGAGCCGGTGGACGGCTCATCCCGGCGTCCGGCGCCCCTGGCGCGCGGACGGGTTCCGGCGCTTGCCCGGATCCCGGTAACGACCGGACCCGGTAACGACGGGAACCGGTAACGACGGGAACCCGGTAACGAGAGGGAAGAGGAAGTCGTCATGTCGGAAACAGACATCATGTCGGGGATCGACGGCAAGGTCGTGGCGATCACGGGGGCCAGCAGTGGCATCGGCGAGGCGACCGCACTGCTGCTCGCCGAGCGAGGCGCGCGGCTCGTCCTGGGCGCGCGGCGGTCCGAGCGGCTCACGGATCTGGTGGCCCGGATCGAGAAGGCCGGTGGCTCGGCCGTGCAGACGCGCACGGACGTGACCCGGCGGGACGACCTGCACGCCCTGGTCGCGCTGGCCGGTGAGCGATTCGGCCGGCTCGACGTGCTGGTCAGCAATGCCGGGGTCGGTACGATCTCGCCGCTCGACGATCTGCGCGTCGACGAGTGGGACCGGATGGTCGACGTCAACATCAAGGGTGTGCTGCACGGGATCGGTGCCGCGCTACCGGTCTTCCGGGCGCAGGGCACCGGACACTTCATCACCACTGCCTCCACGGCCGCGTTGCGCATCGTGCCGAACATGGCGGTCTACGCCGGTACGAAGTTCGCGGTCCGCGCCCTTTGCGAAGGCCTGCGCCAGGAGGCCGGCGACTCCCTGCGGGTGACCACCGTCTCGCCCGGCATAGTGGGGACCGACTTCGCCGAGACATCAACGAATCCGCAGGTCAGAGCGCAGATCACGGAGATGAGGGACCGGATCGCGATTCCGCCTGAGGCGATCGCCCAGGCCATCGCGTTCGCGATCGAGCAGCCGGCCACGGTCGATGTGAACGAGATTGTCGTCCGGCCCACCGCCCAGAGCTGACACTCCTCGCCTGTGAGCGGTTCCGAGGCCCGGGCCGTTGCGGGGAGTCCGCTACGGCGGGACTCCCCCACCGGCCCGGCCGTGGCCGTGGCCCTGACCCTGGCTGTGGCCGTGACCCCGGCCCTGGCCCTTCCCCTGCCCCCATCCGAGGTTTCGTCACGCGGGCAACTCACCGGTCATCCGACCGATGTGGGGACTGGCGCGGCACCGGAGGCTGAGCGGGAGAGCGCACCTCACGTGGGGCGGCCGTACCGCGGTCCTCCGCCATCCCGCCGAGGGCCGTCCGGCACAGGGACGACCGTCAGGAGGGGGTGTGGGCGTCACAGGCATGACTGTCACAAGGACACCGCCGAGGACAGTCATCGTCAGCCGTTCGTCACGTCATCATCGCTGACCCGGCCGTCAAGGACGACCCACACCCGTGGGGTGCCCCGTCAACGAGTTCCTTCCGGCAAGGAGATGCGATGCGGTACGCCGACGATACGAGCCCGGGGGCTGCGACCGGCCCGCAGCCACCGTCACGGGCAGGCAGCGAGCAGGGAAGTTCGAGGAGGTCCTTCATCAGGTCCACTTCCATCGGCGTGACTTCGGTCGCGCTCGGGGCGGGCGTGGCTGCCGTGGCCGGCCCTGCGGCCGAGGCCGCGGAGACGAGCCGCCCCTCGTCGCCACGCCGAGCGACGCTTCCCCTCGCCGTCACCCCGGCCTGCTCGGGCCAGGAAACCCCGGAGTCCATCGAGGGCCCGCTGTTCAAGCCCAACTCCCCCGCACGGGGCGATCTGATCACGCCGGCGACTCGCGGAGTACGGCTCGGCCTCAGCGGAGTCGTGTACGACACCGCCTGCACACCGCTGCCCGAAACGCTCATCGAGTTCTGGCAGTGCGATCAGAACGGCGACTACGACACTTCGGGGTTCTCGCTCCGCGGGCATCAGTACACGGACAGCAGGGGCGGCTATCGGCTTCAGACGATCATTCCCCGGGACTACTGGGGCCGTTGGGGCCAACGGGCACCGCATATCCACACGCAGGTGCAGGCGTCGGGCGGTCCCGTGCTCGTCACCCAGCTGTACTTCCCCGACGACACCCAGGCGTACGGCAGGGACTTCGCCGCCCTCAACGCCGCCGACCGGCTGCTCAACCGCGCCTGCACCATCGGCCTCACCGGCCCGAAGGACGGCCGCTACACCGGCACCTTCGACTTCGTGATCACTACCAAGGTCTGAAAAGCCGGCGGTCGGACGCTCCCCAGTCGCCGCCCCCGCTCGGACCCGAGCCCCCCAGACAAGAGGAAGTCCGTATGCCCTCGAGCACCTCCCTGCCCCGGCGGCGTCCCGGCCGGGTGCCACTGCTGGCGGCACTGGCCGCCACCGCGGTCACCGGAACGCTGGTGCTGACCGGCCTCAACGGTGAACCGGCCGCATCCGCGGCAACGACAATTGCTGCCTCGTCCCACACCGCCCCCGACTCGTCTCCCGCATCCTCCGCGTCACGTGCGGGCCGGTGGCAGACGACACCGGTGCCCATGACGAAGGGCGATCTCACCGCGATAGCGGCTCTGAGTGACCAACAGGCCTGGGCGGTGGGCTATCGGCTGAAGAGTGCCACCGCTCTCGAGGCCGTCGCGCTGCGCTGGAACGGTACGTCCTGGGCCCAGGAGTCCACCCTGCCGGAGAACAGCTTTCCGCAGGCCCTGGCCGTCCGGACGGCTTCCGATATCTGGGCGGTGGGCAGCGCGTCGGTGCACTGGGACGGCACCAGCTGGACCACCCGCCAACTGGACCGCGACCCGGGCGGCCGGGTCGTTCCCGACGCCGTGACGACGACATCCGACGGGAAGGCCTGGACGGTGGGCCGGGCGATGAACCGGTCGGTCAAGGACGGTGTCCCGGCCGTCCAGTCATGGGACGGCAAGAGCTGGCACCGGCAGACCCTGCCCGACGTCGGCAAGGGCGAACTCAGCAGCGTCACCGCCGTCGCTCCGGACGATATCTGGGCGGCCGGCACCGCGTACGCCGCCGACGCGAAGTCACCGCAGACGGCACTGCTGCTGCACTGGGACGGCACGAGCTGGAAGCGTGTCACCGTGCCCGGCCCCGAGGACTCCCACACCTGGCTCGGCGGGATCACCGCGTTCGCCCCCGACGACATCTGGGCGGTGGGCGGCAGTACGTCCGGCAGCGCGGAACGTCCCTTCGCCGCGCACTGGAACGGCACGGCCTGGACCACGGCCACGACGCCGAACGTGGCCGACGGCCGGCTGCGCGCCGTCGGCAAGGCGGCGAACGGCGAACTCTGGGCCGTCGGCGGTAAGGGCGCCGCGCCCGTGGCCCTGCGGTGGGACGGGCGGAACCACCGGTGGGACACGGCTTCCGCCCCGGGCATCGTCGTACGGAGCTTCACCACCGTGCCCAAGAGCGCCGATCTCTGGGCCGCGGGTATCGCCGAACACGGAGACCTCGTGCCGACGATCACCCGGCTGAAGGGCTGAGCCCAGGGCCACCGCTGGGATGGAGCGGGGGAGTTCGTCCCACCCCGGCGGTCGGCCCCGGCCCCTCAGGCCCGAACCGCCCTCGCTCACCCGAGCGCCGCCGCGGACCGCCGGGCGGCCCGCTCGGCCGCCGCAAACGCCCATGCCCGGATGATCGGATGAGGCCGCCTGCCGTCGCCGGCGAGTTCCGGCTGGAACAGGGTGGCGAGGAAGAAGGGGTGGTCCGGCAGCTCGGCGATGCGTACGTCGCCCGCCTCGTCGACGCCGCTGAAGTGCATTCCGTGCGTACGCAACACGTCCGGACAGGCCGGGTCGGCGCCGTACGCACAGTGGTAGCGCTCAACGGTCCGCTCGGCCCCGAGCACGCGCTCCGCCAGCGATCCGGGGGTCACCTCGACCGCGCCTTCATGGCCGACGAGGGAGCAGGCCAGCGGGAGGGCTGCGGTTCGGACATACGGGCATCCTGACCCGGCAACCGAGTTCAGCGCCAACGATGATCCATGACCCTCCCATTAGCGATACTGATGAGAGGGGTCGGGCCGAATCAGGCGGCGGTGGCTCGATACCGGTAAAGCCAACAGGACTTGGGGGCAGGGCATGGATCCGCATCTTCTCCGTACGTTCGTTGCGGTGGCCGGCCACGGATCGTTCTCCGAGGCGGCCCGCGAGCTCGGCTATACGCAGTCGGCGGTCTCCCAGCACATTGCCGCGCTCGAAAAGGATCTCGGAGCGGTCCTGCTGCAACGGCGGCCGGTGGCCCCGACCGGCGCCGGCATCCGGCTCCTCGAACACGCCAGGCCCCTGCTGCTCCGATGGGACGCCGCCCGCGCGGACATGGCCCGGCTGACCACGGCGCCCACCACCCGGGAGGCACCCGACACCGCGATTCCGCTCGCACAACTACGGACCGCGAGCGGATCCGACGGCTACCACGCATCCCTGCGTTACGAAGGCACCGATGTCCGCGGACTCACCGCGCTCATCGCCGCCGGACACGGCCTCGCCCTGCTCCCCCAGCGGGAGTTCGACGATCTGCCCGGCATCCATGCGGTTCCCCTCCGCACCCCACGTCTGGTCCACCGCATCGAGGCACTGCACAACGAGATGCCGGACGGGCCGACGGCTCGGCTCGCCGCTGCCCTCGTGGCGGCATCCTGACGGTCGGCCGGGCGCGCGAGGGAGGCAGGACGGCATCGGCACGGGAGGGGACCGGGCACATGCCGACAGCTGCCGAGGCCCCTCGCCGCCGGCCCCGGGCCAAGACACCGAGCCGGGGTCCGGAGAGCACGGAGTCCGGAGAGAGCACGGAGCCCGGAGAGCCGGTGCCGGCCACCCCGTCCGAGGAACCAGCCCTCCGGGGAACGGACTTCAGTGCGCGATGCCGTCGATCAGCTCGCGGGCGCCCTGGCGCAGCAGGGCGACGGCCACGGACGTGCCGAGCGTCTCCGGGGTGAGCGGCCCGGCCCATTCGTGCGCGTTGAGGACCGTCTTGCCGTCCGGGGTGAAGACGCAGGCCCGCAGGGACAGTTCACCGCGGCGGTCGGTCCTGGCGTAGCCGGCGATCGGGCTGTTGCAATGGCCCTGGAGAACGTGCAGCAGCATGCGTTCGGCGGTGGTCTCCCGGAACGTCTGGGGGTGACCCAGCCCGCTGACCACGTCGATGGTGTCGGTGTCGTCCTCGCGGCACTGGAGAGCCAGCACGCCCGCACCGATCGGCGGGCACATCTCGTCCACGGACAGGACCTGGGTGATCACATCCGTACGGCCGATACGCTCCAGCCCCGAGACGGCCAGCAGCAGCGCATCCGCCTCACCGGCTGCAAGCTTCTCCATCCGGCGGTTGGCGTTGCCGCGCATCGGCACGCACTGAAGGTGCGGGTGGGAGGCGGCGAGCTGTGCGCTCCGGCGGACCGACGAGGTGCCGATCCGGGTGCCTTCGGGGAGTTCGTCGAGGGTGAGCCCGCCGGGGTGGATCAGCGCGTCCCGGACGTCATCGCGTTCGAGGAAGGCGGCGAAGGTGGTGCCGGCCGGCAGCGGGCGGTCACCCGGGATGTCCTTGACACAGTGCACCGCGAGGTCCGCCTCGCCGGCCAGGAGGGCGGCATCCACCTCCTTGGTGAACGCCCCCTTCCCCTCGACCTGGGAGAGGGCGCCCATCCAGCGGTCGCCGGTCGTCTTGACCGGGACGACCTCGGTGGCGATGCCGGGGTGGAGGGCGCCGAGCTCGGCGCGGACCCGCTCCACCTGGGCCAGGGCCATCGGCGAGTCGCGGGAGACGATACGGATCAGTTCAGGGGCGGACATGCGCCCACGATAGACCGTCAGATCGGTCCGACGGCCACCAGCAGGCCCCGAGTCCACCGGCACTCCGGTACGGTCCCAGCATGTCCCGATCAACCGAAGCCGAACTCCCGCCGTCCGCCGTAGCCGCGGACGATCTGGACCGCGCCGTACAGCTCGCGGTGACCGTATTGCGCGAGGCGCCCCCGACGGCGTGGGACGGCAAGGCGGGCTCACTGGAGTGGGACTGCTGGGAGACCGTCGAGCACCTCAGCGACGACCTCTTCGCCTACGCCGTCCAACTGGGCCCGAGGAAGCCGCCGTTGGAGGGCAATGTGCCCTTCGTCTGGGAGAGCCGACGGCCCGGCGGCCCCGCCAATGCCGTGCACGCCGACCGTGCGGCGGGTCCTGGCGGACTGCTCCAGGTGCTGGAGGCGAGCGGCGCGCTGCTGGTGGCCATGGTCCGTACGATGCCACCGCAGGTGCGCGCCCATCATGTGTTCGGGGTGTCGGATCCCGAGGGCTTCGCCGCGATGGGCACCGTGGAGACCCTGGTGCACACGCACGATCTGGCGGAGGGACTCGGGCTCGCCTGGAACCCGCCCGCCGATCTGTGCACACGGGTACTGGCCCGGCTGTTTCCGGACGTGACGGAGGCGGCCGACCCCTGGCGCACCCTGCTGTGGGCCACCGGACGCGCGGAACTGCCGGGGCGCCCTCACCGCACCACGTGGCGCTGGTACGGGGAGGTCCGGGCATAAGTACCGGGCGTCGACGGTTCGGTTCCGGACGAAGGGTCAGTCCCGGGCGAAGGATCGCTTACTGGCGAAAATCAGTCCCGGGTGAGGATCGGCCCTGGCGAAGGATCAGTCCGGGGCGGTTGCGCCGGCCGGGTGAGCGTCGGGCCTGGCCGAGCCGTTGAGCACGCTGCCCGTCGGCACGCTCAGCGCCGCGCCCATGGGTGCCGCAGCCGCAGCCAGAGGTCCCTGGCCCGCTGCCCCGCTTCGGTACGGCTCTTGGCCACCAGCTCCTGGGCCTGCTCCTCGCTCTCCACCATCGGGCCGGAGCCGCGCAACGGCTTTCCCGCCGTCTCGTGCAGGAAGAAGGTGGCGATGAGCCCGATGACACCGGCGACCATGAGGCAGTAGGCGGGGACCAACTGGTCGCCGGTCGCCTGCACCAGCGCGGAGGCGATGAGCGGTGTCGTACCGCCGAAGAGCGAGACCGAGATGTTGAAGGCGATCGACAGCGCGCCGTAGCGCAGCCGGGTCGGGAACAGTGCGGGCAGTGTCGAGGCGGACGTACCCGCGACACCAGCAAGAGCCCGAGGATCAGGCATCCGAAGGCCGGCAGCAGGATGCCGCCGCCGCGGATGAGAAGCACGGGCGGGCACGGCAAGGATGACGCGAAGGTGCTGATCGCCATCATGATCATGGTGGCGGCGAGTACGCGTTTACGGCCGATACGGTCGCCGAGCGGGCCGAATACCAGGCCGCCGAGCGGCCGGACGAGAAACGCCGCGGCAAATGTGGCGAACGTCGAGACCACCTGGGCCCCGGGGGAACTCGACGGGAAGAAGACCTTTCCCAAGGTGCGGCCAGATAGGCATAGACCCCCAAGTCGAACCACTCCAGGGTGTTGCCCAGTGCCGCCGCTGACACTGCCTTGTGCACGGCGGGCCGGTCGGTGAGCGTCACATCCTCGGCACTCAGCGGCCGTTTGCGGCAGCGCAGCAGAATGCGGAGCATGCGGTCGGTGGCGGGAGTGCCTCCGCGGGCCGGCTTCCGGCCCTTGCGCGGATTCGACGGGTCTTGGCGTCCAGCGCTCATGTCATCCCGTCAACAGGCCTGAATCGGGTGCCTCATGAATGCCTCGTCGGCAGATCAGCGGCGCGCCAATGGTTTCATTGACGGTTCGTTATTCCCCTGGCATCCGTATCGGCAGAATGCCACGGCACCGCGTGTCGCACCGGCTGACAGCCTGTCGGCTTCATGGGGCGGGAGAGGCCCGGGGGCGGAAGGGATTGTCGGAATCCTTAGGAGTTGGCACCGCCGCCATTCATGGGCCATGGGATTCCTGATGATCGGCCTCAAGCGGTGATGGCCGGTCTCGAAGGTCACAGTCTCCGGGAGAAGGCCTACGTGGTGCACCTGGCGCCGGGGGTCCCGCTTGCCCGGCGCAGCCCGCCCCCCCAGCGGCGCGCTGCGCTCATTTCCCGTGCTCCGTCTCAGGTGGCGGAGCACGGGATCTGATAAGGCCATGGGTGCCGGACCGCGAAGGGCACCGCGAACCGGAAAAGTTGTGCGCCCGGGTCATCGCCCCGTTCGCGGAAGACACAGTTCAACGGACAATTTATACGGGTCACGGTCGCGCATTGCGCTGGCCGGCCGGCCCCGGATGAGGGTGGGGCCCCGTCAGGCTCGGGCGCGCCCGACCGCGTGGTCCGGCCGGAGCGCCCCCTCTCCGAAGCGGGTCACGCCCGGCCCCCTCCCCCGCCCTCTGTCTCGTACGCGAGTGAGTCGGCCGATCGCGGCCGCATCAGCACACCGCCGCATCAGCCCGTAGCCACGCGCGGCCGACGGCTTTGCCCGGTGGGACGCCCGCCCCTGGCCGCGCCCGCTACCTGAGCGGCTCACCCGGCTGCTCCGGTCCGGTCCGGCGCCGACCATGACAAAGCCCAGGCTGACCGGGGGTCAACCTGGGCTTGCCATGGGGTGCGGTGCCTGCGTGGTCTGCGGGGCCTGCGGGATACGAAGCGAGCCCGGCCCGGCGTGAGGAATCGATTCAGGGTGCGGGACGCGTCAGGCGAGTGAGGTGAGTCCGATGACTCAGCCCTGCCGGATGACTCATGCGCGTCGCGGGGATCAGCCCTGTCTGAACGAGGCGAGGTGGGCGAACACCACAATGTTGTCGACGTAGTCCTTGACCTTCCTGTCGTATGCACCACCGCAGGTGATCACACGGAGCTGCGCGGTGGAAGCATCGGCGTAGACCCGGTCACTGGGGAACTTCGCCTTGTTGAAGGTCTCGACGGAGTCGACCTTGAAGGTCGCGATGACGCCGTCTTCACGGGTGATGTTGATCGTGCTGCCGGGCTTGAGCGATTCCAGTTGCAGGAACACCGCGGGGCCGGTCTTGGTGTCCACATGCCCGGCGATGATCGCCGAGCCGCGCTCGCCCGGCGCCGCGCCGTCCTTGAACCAGCCGACGAGATTCTTGTCCCCCGCGGGCGGCGCACCGAGCTGTCCGGTCGGGCCGATGGTCAGCTGGGTGAAGGGCGCGTCGACGGCGATCTCCGGAATCCGCACCCGCTTCGGCGCGGAACGGGGCAGAGCCAGGTCGGGGAACGCCGGGGAGGCGGACGACCTCGGAGTGGCGGAGGAGGCCACGGCGGACGGGGACTGCGGCTTGGGGTCTGCCGACGTGTCCACGGAGTTGTAGACGAGCAGGGAGCCCAGCAGAAACGCTCCCGCAGACCACAGCAGGCCGCGGCCGACGGGGCGGGACGCGGAGGCGGTCCGAGGTGGGTGCGAATTCGGCTGGGGCGACTGCTGGGCGGTCATGTGAGGTGCCTTTCATGAACGGGGCGGGGAGGCGCGAGGAGCGGCGGTAATGCCGTCGCCGCGGCCACCGTCCGCGAGGAACGGTGGCCGCGACAGCACAGCGGCTCCCGCATGGGGCAGCCGGGTCAGGCCGCCGCAGCGCCCGAGGTGTTGCGACGACGCAGCATGTACGCACCGGCACCGAGGCCACCGAGCATCAGCACCGAACCGGCGGCCAGACCGCCACCGGTCGCCAGGCCGCCACCACCGGTGTGGATGCCGCCGTGCGGCTTGCGGTGCTCGCCGTAGCCACCGTGGTCGCGGTCGCCGTAGCCACCGTGGTCACGGTCGCCGTAGCCACCCCGGCCGTGGTCACGTCCGTTGTCGCGGTCGCCGTACCCGCCGCGGCCGTGGTCACGGTCGCGGTCGCCGCCGCGCCCGTGCTTGTCGTGGTCGTCGCCGTAGCCGCTGCTCTGGTCCCAGTCGGCGAGCACGGTCTTGGCCATGGCGCCGCCACCGGTGTGCATACCGCCGCTCGGCCTGCGGTCGCAGTTGTCACCCCAGTGGCCGTGGCCGTGGTCGCGGTCGCCGTATCCACCGCGGCCGTGGTCACGGCCGTTGTCACGGCCGTTGTCGCGGCCGTTGTCGCGGCCGTTGCCACGGTCACGTCCATTGTCGTGGCCGTTGTCACGGCCGTACCCGCCGCGACCGTTGTCACGGCAGTTGTCACGACGGTGGTCGCCACGGCCATTGTCACGTCCGTGGTCACGGCCGTTGTCCCGCCCGTGGTCACGGTCGCGGTCGCCGTTCCTGTCGTGGTCGTTGTTGCTGACGGAAGAAGCGCTGTCCGAGGCAATGTCCGCCGTGATCATGGCGTTCGCAGCGGGAGCGGAGATGGCAAGCACCGCCGTAACGGCGGCTGAGGCGAACAGGGTGCGAGCAGTGCGCATGGGGACATGTTCCTTTCGGCGCGACTGCGAAGGCTGACTCTTTGTCGGCTCATCGGATCGCAGTGGCGACGTCATCACCGTCAGCCGGATCGCGGCCTCGCACCACCGGAGAACGTCGCATTCGAGGGACGCCATGGGCTCTTCGGGTGGCCCAAGGCGGTGGATTCACCCATTGGATGGCGCGCGTCGTCGGCGTGTCGCGTAACGGTTGGGCTAGAGGCACTTTCGCAGCCCTCCACGGCGGTCCAATTCAGCCGTGAACGAGCGCGGCGAGCGGGGCTTTCCGCGACACGCCGATGGTGCGACAGCCCCGTGCGTGTGCCGGGACGAGGGCCGGTCGGCGAGTGAATTTCGACGGGGAACCCGACGCGATGGATGCGGGGCAAGCCCACGGCCCCCGCCCTGTGTCTCGCGGATGCCGGCTCTGGCGGGCTGCCGTCACTCCGTAGCGCACGTAGCACACGTAGCGCATGAATTGAGACGAACTCCCGTACAGCAAAGGCTAGTTCAGCAGACCGCCCAGGCGGACCCTGGTCCGGCCCAGGGGGGAAGATCCTCAACAGCCCTTTTCCGCCGCGTCGTTCAGCCGCGCCTCACAGGTGGTCCCACCCACCCGAATTGCGGAATCCGTACGCCCGTGGGGCCGATCCGGCAGGCGGTCTCTGCTTCTCCTGAAATCATCGAGGGCCGCATCTCCCCTCGCCTGACCTCACCTCAGGTGGCGCTGTCCCGGAGTGCCTCTTCGACGATTGCCTCCAGGCGGGCATGGTGGGCCCCCCGCCAGTAGACGCGCCCGCAGGCAGTGCACTGCGCGAAGACGTCATAGGTGTGCTGAGTGCCGTGTTCGAGGTGCTCCCGGACCGAGTTCTTGTCCGCGTCCGCCAGCCGGCCGTTGCAGGCGGTGCAGCGCGTCCACGGGGCGAGTGCGGGAGCGAAGCGGCCCAGTACGTCCCGGAGTTGGTCCTCGGGCCGGTCGCTGTAGACGAAAGCGCCCGCCCAGATCTCCCGGCGTCGCAGCAGCCCCCGGTCCCGGGAGAGCAGCACCCGTCGCTCTTTCGCCGAGAGCGCCGCCAGCGCCGCGTCGCCGGGGTCCTCGTTCGTATACGCCGCGTCGACGCCGAGCAGCCGCAGCCTGCGCGCAAGGGTTCCGAGGTGCACATCGAGCAGGAAGCGCAGGGGAGCGCCGGGGATCCGCTGCGGGCGCTCGACAGCGTGCACCGCGATGGTCTCACCCGCTCCCGGGACATGGGAGCCGGGAACTTCCGCACCGTCCACGACGAGACGCCCGACCTCGGTGAGCGGAACGCCGAGCGACTCGACGACATGGCCGAGCGTCGACGCCCCGTCGGTCACCACGGGCGCAGGTGCGGTGGTGGTGTGCTTCGACGCGACGAAAAGGTGCAGCTCAGGGGCGAAGCTGACATGAATCTCAGGACCGTTCACGCCGGACAGCATGCCATCGCGCGGACCGGGCCAGCCAGTGCATTCTGGCCGGTCACAGGGGAGAGCCAGGCCCGGGTGCCCCACCTCCGACCGGGATCCGCCGGACCGGTCCTGAGCCTGTCCGCAAAGTCCCGCCTGGCAGCCCGGGTGCGGCGCGCCGCGGGCCGACCGCAGCCACGGCGGATCTGGCTACGTACGGACCGTAGCGATCCGCGTCCCGGATTGTTCACGATGGAGCGGGACCCGCTCCCCCGCCGCCCCTAGCCTCACTGCCACCACATCACCAACATCACCAACATCACCAATGAGGGGCGGTACCGGTGAACTGGCTCATCCACGACTACCGCGAGAACGATCTCGCCGAAGTGGTCCACCTGATCGACTCCACGGCCGAACTCGGGCAGGAGTCCGTCTTCTCGCTCGCCGAGTGCATCAGCGCGCTGACCTCTCGGCAGCCGGCTGTGGTGGCCGTCCACCAGGGCGCGCCCATCGGGGCGGCGCTCGCGTGCGTCGCAGGTGAGCGGGGCTGGGTGATGCGGATCGCGATCTCTTCGGCCTGGCGCGGCCGGGGGCTGGCGAGTGCTCTGCTGGTGGAGCTGGAGCGGCGGCTGATCGCCGCCCGGGTGAGCCGTATCGCGTATGTGCTCCCCGAAGAAGATCTTCTCGGGGAGGGACTGCTCAACGCCGGCTATACCCGGCAGCCTGCCGTGGCCTACTTCGAGAAGGTCGAGCCGCATCACGGGCCCGCGGCCAGCCTCCTGGAGGACCTCGGTGGACGGTTCCTGCCCACCGACCTGTGGGCCAAGGTGGCCGGCATGGAAGCGGAGAAGGACCTGATCGAGCGGCGTGTCGTGCTGCCGCTGGCGGAGCCGGAGCGCGCCGCCCGGCACGGGGTCAGGCCGCCGCGGGCGATCGCCCTGTTCGGTCCGCCGGGAACCGGGAAGACCACCTTCGCCCGTGGTATCGCCGCCAGACTCGGCTGGCCGTTCGTCGAGCTCCTGCCGTCCCGGCTGGCTGACGAGGGCAATCTGGCAGCTGCCCTGCGCAGCGCGTTCGCCCGGATCGCGGAGCTGGAGCGGGTCCTCGTCTTCATCGACGAGGTCGAGGAGATCGCGCCGCTCCGCAGCGAGCCCGCACAACCGGGCGGGCTGCACGGCGTGACCAACGAGCTGCTCAAACTGATACCCGGCTTCCGGGAGCGGGACGAACGGCTGCTGGTGTGCGCGACCAACTCCATCCGCTCGCTCGACCCGGCTTTCCTGCGCCCCGGCCGGTTCGACTACTTGATCCCGATCGGTACGCCGGACACAGCGGCCCGAGCGGCCATCTGGTCCCGGTACACGGACGGCCGGGCCGATGTGGATGTGGCCGCGCTGGTGGCGGCCAGTGACTTGTTCACCCCGGCCGACATCGAACACGCCGCCCGGGTGGCCGCCCAGACTTCCTTCGAGCGGGATCTGGAGGCGATCGGCGTCGGCGCGGGCGTGCACGGGCGGCTCGGGGCGAGCACCGAGGACTATCTCGCCGCCATCGCCCAGTGCCGGCCGAGCGTCACCCCCGCAATGATCGACGAATTCGACGCGGACATCACAGCCCATGCCCGTTGCTGACGCCCGTACGCGGCGCAACGCTCCTGGCAACGGCCTGCGCTGACCTGGCCTGGCCTGGCCTGGCCTGGCCTGGCCGTGGATGAGGGACCGCCCGGGGCCGGCCCCACCCGACCACTCCCTCGTCAGCAGCTCAAGTTGCCGCCAGGCGTGGTCCCCAGGATCTGCACAAAGCTCTGGTAGGCGTTGATCCTGCTCTGCACCTGGCCGGGGTTGCCGCCGTTGCACTCCAGGGAACCGTTGATGCTGCGGATGGTCTCACCGAACCCGGCGCCACTGACCATCGCGTGGTGTGGGGTCATGGTGCCCGGCCCGGTTTGTGTGTTCCAGTACCAAAGGGCGGTCTTCCAGGCGACGGCGGCATCCTGCTCCACCAGGTAGGGGTTGTTCAGCAGGTCGATGCCGAGCGCATCACCCGCTGCCTTGTAGTTGAAGTTCCAGCTGAGCTGTATCGGGCCGCGGCCGTAGTAGGCGGCCTGCCCTGCCGGGCACCCGTACGGCTGGCTGGTATCGCAGTAGTGGGGGTAGTTCGCGGTGTTCTGCTCCACGACGTGGACGAGGCCACCGGTCTCGTGGCTGACGTTCGCGAGGAAGGCCGCGGCCTCCTGGCGCTTCACGGTGTCGCTCCCGGTGTTCGCGAATTCCGGATAAGCGCTGAGCGCCGCGGTCAGTCCGCTGTAGGTGTAGAACGCATTCCGGTTCGGGAACATCTGGTTGAACTGCGCCTCGCTGACGACGAACCCCTCGGCGCGGGTGTCGGTTCCGGCCGGGGCCACGGCGCAGCCGGAGCAGGCCGGCGTGGCGGCCGCGGGCATCGTCGGCCCGACGAGGGCCACGCTTGCGGCTACGGCGGCGGCGCCCAACAGTGCGGCAATACGCGATCTCATGTGCGGTGACTCCTTCGCGCGGCCGGCCTCCGGACAGGAGCGGCCACTGCATGTGGGGGAAATGCCGAATGAGCGAATCGCCTTACAGGACACGCGAGTTGACGTGGATCGACTTGCCTCGGCGACGAATCAACTCCTCTCCCCCGCGGCACGAGGGGGGAGCGCGGATCGACCAAGCGGCACGTTCAGGGACAGGTACGGGCACGGCTCAGCTGCGACGGACTGGGACCACGAGGAGCTGCGGTCTAGACCAACGCCAGGTTATGGGCAGCACGTTGAACATGTCCATACCAATGCGCCGTCCCATCGCCCCCTCCATGGAGAGGCCCGGGAGCGGTCGTCGTCAGACCCCCGCGAAAGACCGGGACCACGGCAAGGCCGACCACGGCCCCGTAGTGCTGACGCAACAGCCCGCGTCCTGTGCGAAGGTGGCCCGATGAAGACGATCGGGTTGCTCGGAGGCATGAGCTGGGAGTCCACGGCGGAGTACTACCGGCTGCTGAACCAGTTGACGCGCGAGCGGCTGGGCGGCCTGCACTCCTCGAAGTGTGTGCTCTACTCCGTGGACTTCGCAGAGATCGAACGCCTCCAGGTCGAGGGACGATGGGAACAGGCCGCCCAGGTGCTCGCCGAAGCCGCCAGGGCACTGGAATCGGCCGGCGCGGACATGCTGTTGCTCTGTACCAACACCATGCACAAGGTCGCCGACGAGGTGTCCGCTGCCGTGACCGTCCCGTTGGTGCATCTCGCCGACACCACAGCGGACGCCGTACGTTCCAGCGGTCTGCGCCGCATCGGATTGCTGGGCACCGCCTTCACCATGGAGCAGGACTTCTACCGCGGGCGACTCGAGAGCCACGGTCTGGACGTGCTCGTCCCGGACGCCGCCGGGCGGAGAACCGTCCACCGCGTAATCTACGAGGAGCTGTGCCAGGGCATCGTCCACGAGACATCCCGGCAGGCATTCATGGCCGTCATCAGCGATCTCGTCGCCGCCGGAGCCGAGGGCATCGTGCTGGGCTGCACCGAGATCGAGCTGCTCATCGAGCCGGAGCACAGCCCGGTCCCGGTCTTCCCCACCACCCGGCTGCACGCCGAAGCAGCCGTCACACGCGCCCTCGCCGACGCCCCGTAGCCCGTAGCCCGTAGCCCGTAGCCCGTAGCCCGTAGCCCGTAATGCCGTCGCGCATCACGGGTTACGGGCCCCGCGAGCAGCTACTCGACGGGTTCGGCGATCAGTGCGGTGGCCACGGGGCGGAAGCCGAGCCGGGCGTAGATCCGTGCGACATCGTCGTCGCCCGCGGACAGGAAGAGCGTCTCGATGCCTCGCGAGCGTGCGTCCGCCACCAGCGCCGCGGTGACCGCGAGCCCGAGACCGCGGCGGCGTGCGGTCGGCAGAGTTCCGACTCCGACGATCTCGCTGACCTTCCCGACCGGCTGGTGCTGACCGGCGCACAGCGCCGTGCCGTCCTGCACCGCGGCGGCGACACACGTCAGGCCGGCCCGCATGCGTGCGGCCGAGCGTTCCACCGACCCGTCACCGGCGCTGCTCCGCACCGCCTCGTCCAATTCCGCCACCCCTGCCACACCCACACCGGTCCCGGGATCGGCGAAGGCCAGGTGAGGGACGGCCAGCGCGCCGGGCAGCACAGGGTCGTCCGGCCCGACGGTCCGCAGCACCACACCCTCGGCCACCTCGGGCACCTCAGGGGTCGGAGCGTCCGGGCCCAGCACCATCAAGGGGTGCGCGTGCACCGCAAGCCCCGTCTGCTCGACCGCGGCCTTCAGCGTGGGCGCGGTCTCGGCAACCCACTCGAAACTCTCCGGGATGCCCAACTCCCGCTGCCGAGCGCGCACTCGGGTCACCTCGTCAGCGCTCGCCACTCCTTCCCGCCCCAGGGTCGGGCGGGCGTAGAAGGGCCACCCCTGCCCCTCCCGGACGAACAGCGTCAACGACCCGAAGTCCTCGGCCCGGGCGCCGGAACGGGGGACAGCGTCGTAGTACGCCTCGAGCTGGTCCAGCAATGCACGACGATCGTCAAGATCTACAGAAGTCACACCGCGCATCCAAGCAGCAGACCGCAAACCACTGCCACGGATTAATCCACCCCGCCACCGGCAGCGGCGGCCCGCCCCCATGAACGCCCGGCAACGAACAGCTCTTGGACGGAGCGCTGGTCAACTGCCGACCGCCCTCTCGCGAACGAAGCCGTAAGGCGGAGCCCTCTAGCCAGGGCCTGTCTTCAAGGTTGGGATCGCCCGGGTTGAGCGCAATGCGACCACCAACTCCCCCATCGTCACGGATTCTTGGGTCATGCCGAGGTTTGAACTCGCGGCAGGTACGCTGACGTGGTGTCGCGTACCGAGTTAGAACGACTGGCCAGGATCCGGATGCAGGTCACCGGTGAGACGCTCGAACGCGCCATGGCTGCCCTCGAAGGCCGGACCACCGCCCCCGGGTCGCAATCCGAGCCCCAGGCCGATCCCGACCCCGATACTGGCTCCGCTCCCACCGGGAACGGTGAGGCCAACGCGGTCGACGTGGACAGCGCGCACGGCGAGAGCAATGAGGACGGCGAGAACGCCACCATGCCCGACGGTCGACGGACACCCAAAAGGCGAAATCATCTGCGCGGGCTCTGATAACCGTGCAGGCGTGGGGGCGGCGGCGGAGAGGACAACCTGACGGGCGGAGCGAGCTGCGCGCCTGTGCCGCTCGAGATGACTGATCGATGATTCTCGCCCCGCGAATTGCACGCAACGCAAATAGGCGCTTACGCAACGTAAGGGTAATTGCCCGTCCAACACTGCCGGACGAGACTCCGGAAAGCCCTCACGGCGTGAGAGGTCGCGCCAGCAGCGGCGTCCTGAGCATCTGATGTCCCCCGCTGGCCAGCATGCGGACCTCTCCCCGGTCGCTGATTTCCGCGCGCACGATCCCCGACTCGTCCTCGTAGACCGGATAGCCGCCCGCTCCGGCCCGCTCGGTGCGACGGACGATCACCACGTCGTCCTCGACCGCAGGAGCTTGAAATACCAGCTCATAGCATTCCGGATAATCCATCGAGGCCTCCGACAAGACTGGGCAGGTGCTCCGGGCGTCCCCCGCCGCCCCTGTACGCGCGCCACTGCACCGCGGTTCTTCCATCCTCGCCCACACGGGCCCTGCGCGCCTGAGGAGGACGCGGACGGTCGCTTCCTCGCCTGGCGGGCGTATGTCGCCTCGGGGGCGTATACCGAGCTGCCCGCCCAGGAGGCCGGCCGGCTGGGCTCGATCTACGGCGGACGATCGGCTGGCGCCGCGCTGCCCGCGTTGCCTGCACTGCCTGCGCTGCCCGCACTGCCCGCACTGCCCGCACTGCCCGCACTGCCCGCACTGCCCGCACTGCGTGCGCCGGGCGGACTGGGCGGGCCCCGGGGCCTCAGCGGGCCCGGCTCGGCCGTGCGGCCTGGGCGAGACGCTCAAGGAATTCCATGAGCGGGGAGGCACGGCACGCTCTTTGCGGTGCGGGGCGGTGCGCGGCGGTACGGGGCAGCTCGATGCCGGGCGGGGCGGGACGGCGCCGCGCAGCGGCAGGGGTGCGGGCCGGATGTGTGGCCCCGCTCCCGTGCGCTGTCACAGGAGCGGGGCGGGTCCGAGTAGCGCCAGCAGCTCGGATATTTACGGGAGCCACCGTATGGGGCACCACTGACAACGGCGGGCACGGCGGAACTCGGCGGCGTGCTCATGGAGAGCCATCCCGCCCGAGAAAGATGAGGTGACGGTCGCACCCGCATGCGATGAAGCGGGGCCAGGCCCTCGCCACCGGCCGCGACGGAAGGTGTGGGCCGTCGGCGCCAGCCGCGAGAGCCCAGGACGAGCATCACCCGATCGGGCTATCGTCCGCGCAGCCACCACCCAGCCACCGCGCCATCTTCATCAGCCTCGACCAGGACACGGCCACGGGCCCTGCCGCCGTATGGCCAGCTACGGTATTGGCCGTCCACCGTATGGACAGCCGCTGACGATTCCGAGTCCCCTGGGTTGTCGCGTTGGCTTATCGAGGCGGCGTTTCCGGTTGGTGTGTCAATTCGGTCTGTTGATAGGAGCGATGGTGGCGAGAAAACCTCGGTTTTCGCTTACGACGGTGGTCTTGGATTGCCCGGACGCTCATGTGCTTGCGGACTTCTATGGGCGACTGCTCGGCTGGGAGGTGAAAATCAGCGAACCGGACTGGGTGCTGCTCAGATGCCCGGAGGGAGGAACGGGGCTCTCTTTCCAGTCCGAGCCGGAATACGAGGCCCCGGTGTGGCCGGAACTGCCCGAGGAGCAGCAGAAGATGCTGCATCTCGATATACGCGTCGACGACCTGGCCGAGGCCGAGGCGTATGCGGTCGCAGCAGGTGCCACGCGCGCCGCACACCAGCCGCAGGACGATCTTCGGGTGCTCTTTGACCCGGCGGGGCACCCCTTCTGCCTCTTCCTCCATTGAAGGACGGAGAGAGGCGTGCCGGGGCGTGCCGGGCTACTGGGCTACTGGACTACTGGGCTACTGGGCTACTGGGCTACTGGGCCGGCGATACAGGCCTGGTTCCGGCGACCGGGGCTACCGCCGCTGAGTGACCGAGGGTGACCGCGGAGCGTGTGGGAATGGACACATGCAGGCAGCAAAGGCCGAGCCGAGGGCCGACTGTCTCTGCTGGTCAGGAAGTTGAGATGGCGCAGGGGCGTCGGCCGGGGCACCGGCTGCAACCACCGGGAGGCCGCGAGCGGGGCCGCGTTGTCAGTGTCTGCCCCTAGCATGGCTCATATGTCCCCAACTCCTTCTGCCCCTACGGGGGCGCCCGTTCCTGCTTCCGAGGCGAACGAATCGATCCGGCGATTTGTGCGCGCCCGCCGCGGCGTGGCGTGGTCGGCTCAGGACATGGCGGAGTATGCGGTCCTGCTGGAGATCTGGACGTTGGCGGTGCGCTCGGAGGTTGTCGAGGCGGCGTAGGTTCGCGCACGGTCAACGCAACGGCCGCGCCCGGCCTGCGTGCCGTCCGCCTTCTCCCGCCTCCCGCCTCCCGCCTCCCGCCTCCCGCCTCCCGGACAGTGTCTGTGACAGCCCCACGCTCCAGGCTCGGCCTGCGGTGAACAAGCGGCTGCGAAGACTGCGTTAGTGGTGCGTTAGTAGATCGGCAGTGGCCGGCGCCAAGCTGGCGCCTGTACCGCTCACGAAAGCGGAACGAAGGCCGTACCCATCGTCCATCGCCCGAACCACACGCACACGCACGCGCCTGCGCCCATGCCAACACCGACTCCACGCGGCCAACGGCGCATTCCCCAGAGAAGCTGTGCGGCACCTTGCACATAAAAGGGGTTTCATGTCCTGGAAGAAGGTCTCCGACGTCGACGCAGACGCCCACAGCGCCACCGGATCCGCCCCCACCGCCGGCTCCGCCTTACGCCGTGGGCGCCGGGTCGCCGCCGCTTCGCTGGTCGCCGTGGCCGCACTCTCGTTGACCGCCTGCGGCAGCGGCGGTGACGACACGAAGGCGAGCACCAAGGTCTCGTCGAGCCCCGATCCTTCACGCCTGGCGGACGAGGCAGCGGCCCTGGGCGATGTTGCGAACGAACCCCGCGCCAAGGACAAGTCGACGCCGAGCCGGAAGCCGTCTGCACCTGGGAAGGCCGGCGGTGACAGCGGCGGGGCGAGTGATGACAAAACGGATCGCGACGGTGGGACGGGCGGCGCCGACCACACCGGCGGTACGGACGCAGGTGGCGGCTCGGCGGCCGGGGCCGGGTCTGCGTCCCAGGGCAAGGGTGTGAGCGGCACCTGGAACGGCGTCCTCAAGTACCTGGCTCCCGGCAAGATGACCGTGGCTCCAGACTCCGGGCCCGAGCAGGGGTTCTTCGTCGGCTCGCAGACCAAGAGCCTGGGTGCGGCCGCGATGTGCGCGTCGAACGGCAATGTCACCATGGACGAAAGCGGTTACGGCACCTCCCCGTGCACCGATGCGCAGCTGGAGGAGGCGGCCAAGATGAACTCGCTCGAGGTCCGGGTCACGGTCGAGGGCGGCGTCGCGACAAAGATCGTCGAGCACTACCACCCCTGAGAGCGTCGAAGACAGGGCTCAGCACTCCTGGTTACGCCTGGCCGTGCGCCGGCACCCCTCCCTGGCCGGCCCGCCGCTGCGGCCCCCGTCCGCGGCGGCGTCGTCGCCCAGCCATCACGGTGCCCAAACCGGCCACGGCCCCTCTTGATGGCATCAACTCCCTTAGTGGACACGGCAGATAACGCCCACCCTCCAGCCTTGACTCTCCCCCCGAGGCGCAGTAGTTTCCGGGGCCGAAACAACAGGAAACTCGCCTATCAGCACGGCGCTACTGATGCTCATCCCGTGGAACGCCTCGTCGCATCGTCCTGACTGGAGGACTCCATGCGCATGCGCACCAGACCCGCGCACCGCACCACTTGGACCGTGGCCGTCACTGTCGCCCTGGCTGCCGGACTTCTCATCTCGGCCCCCGGCACAGGCCGCGCCACCGGTACGAGCCACGTGGCCGGTCCGAGCCACACCGCCGGCACGAGCCACATAGCCGCTCCGAACCACACCGCCGGAAGCCCGGACCCGGCCCCCGCCTCCGAGCCCGGCTCCCCGAAAACCGTCTCGTCCGGCTGGTCCATCCCCTGGGGCCTGAGCTGGCTGCCGGACGGCTCCGCCCTCCTCACCGAGCGCGACTCGTTCAAGGTCTACACGCTCACCCAGGGCGGTACGAAGCAGCAGATCGGCGAGGTCCCGAACGTCGTCACCACGGGCGGCGAGGGGGGACTGTTGAGCATTGCCGTATCGCCGTCCTGGAAGAGCGACCATTACGTGTATGTGATGCACACCGCCGCCGACGGCAACCGCGTAGCCCGCATGACCTTCGACGGCAGTGCCCTCAGCGACTACAAGGTGCTGGTCGACGGCATCAGGAAGAACACGTACCACAACGGCGGGCGCATCAAATTCGGTCCCGACGGCTACCTTTACGCCACCACGGGCGACGCGCAGTCGCCTGATCTCGCCCAGGACAAGACATCCCTCAACGGCAAGATCCTGCGGATGACTCCCGACGGAATGCCCGCCCCCGGCAACCCCTTCGGCTCACTTGTCTACTCCTACGGCCACCGCAACCCTCAGGGCATCACCTGGGACGCCGAAGGCCGTCTGTGGGAAGGCGAGTTGGGCGACAGCAAGTACGACGAGCTGAATCTCATCGAGCCGGGCAAGAACTACGGCTGGCCCACATGCGAGGGCGGATGCTCGACCACCGGGATGACCGACCCCAAGCGTCAGTGGCCCGTCGCGGAAGCCTCGCCCAGCGCGGTCGCCTACGCCGACGGGGCGATCTACATGGCCGCGCTGCGCGGCGAGCGGCTGTGGCGCATCCCGGTCGCCGGCACCAGCGCGGGCACCCCGAAGGCGTACTACACCAACCACTACGGACGACTGCGTACGGTCGAGTCCGTACCGGGCACGAAGTCCCTGTGGCTGACCACCACCAACGCCGACAACAACGGCGATGGTGAGGCGGGCTCCGACAAGGTGTTCCAGATCGACCTCACGTAGCTCCCCCACGGAACGTGGTCGGCGCGTCGGCCGCTACCCGGGCAACGGGGGTACACGCCGGTGGCCAGAGCGCGGGTAGGGCGAGTGAGGGGAGCGAGTGATCGGTGGCGGTCGATGGGGAGTGGGCGACCGACGGGTGGTGGCAAACCGGCGGGCTGCGGTCAGCGGTCAGCGGTCAGCGGTCAGCGGTCAGCGGTCAGCGACTGTGACCGGCCAACGCCCACCGTGACGTCCGTTTTCCGCCAGCCGAGGCGAGGACGACCCCGCAGACTCGAAGAGTGAAAGCAGTGGACACGAACGAGGAAGCGCCATGACCTCCACCGCGGCGACCACCGCCACCCCCACCCTCAGCTACACCACGCTCGACAGCCCTCTGGGTGAGCTGCTGCTCGTCGGCGAAGAATCGCCCACCGCGCCCGGCGGCACCGCCCTGATCTCCCTCTCCCTGCCGCAGCAGCGGGGCGCCGCCACCGTGCAGCCGCACTGGCGTCGCGACGCCCGGCCCTTCGCCGAGGTCCTCCGCCGGCTCCGCTCCTATTTCGCCGGCGAGCTCACCCGCTTCGCGCTCGAGTTCCGTACGACCGGTACGGAATTCCAGGAGCCGCGTCTCTCGGTGTACCGCGCAGCGACGTACGGGCTAGGGGCCGCGATCGGCGCGAATCCGCTGCCGATTCTGCGCCCGTGCCATCGTGTGATCGGCGCGGATGGCACGATGCGCGGCTACGCGGCAGGCGTCGAACGCAAAACCGCGCTGCTCACCCACGAGGGCGCGCTCCAGCCCACACTCATCTGATCCCGCCCCTCCCCCGGGACGTCCCTCCCCCATGACCTCTCCCATGATCTCTCCCCTCATTTCCCCGGCGGAGGCGGCCGCGTACGGCGACCTCCCCTCCCCCGCCCCGCACTCCGACGCCGAACTTGCCGCCCTGCTCGCCCTGTTGACCGTGCCCGGCACTCGTATCGCCACAGTGGTCGTCGGGCACAGCCGGGACACCGCGTCGCGTTCGGCGGCGGCAGCGTTCGCCGAAGCCTGGCGCGCTCTCGGGCGCCTGCCGGTGCTCTCCGTGGTCGACTGGCCGGAGTCCGCCGCGTCCTGGCTCCGGGCAGCCAACCGCTTCACGGCCGAGGCCCCTGATGCCTGGGTGGTGGCCGCCGCACCTCTCGGCTGGGCCCAGATGAGCCGGCGGCTGCGCCACAGCACCGACTGGGACCCGGCGCGCACCTACGGCTTTGCGTTGCTCGGCGACTCCCGCGTCCCCGCCCTGGCCGGCCCGACGACGCTGCACGGCATGCGCGGTGTCACTGCGGACGGCGGCACCTGGGCCATCGACCGCGCCTGGGTGACCCAGCAACTACCGGCCCGTCGGCCGACGGCTCATCCCCGTGGCACGCTGTAGGCAGCGAGCGATCAGGCAAGGCAGGAGTACATGAGCACGCCACTTCCCGGCTTCGAAGATCTCGGGGAACCTGTGGGCGGCCCGACAGGATCTGAAGGGGCTGACGGACCCCACGGAGCTGACGGCCCTCATACCGCCGGGCGCTTCCACCCCACCGCGCCCGACCAGGGCCACGCCCGCGCAGGCCGCCGAGAAATCGCCCCCGGTGCCTTCCACCTCCCCGGCTGGCTGACCGTGGCCCAGCAGCGCGAGCTCGTCACCGCCTGTCGCGACTGGGCCCGCGGCCCGGCCCCGATCCGGCACACCAAGCTTCCGCGCGGCGGTGTGATGTCCGTCCAGACCGTGTGCATCGGCTGGCACTGGCAGCCGTACGCATACACCCGCACCGCCGACGACGTGAACGGCGCCCGGGTGGCCGAATTCCCGCGCTGGATGGTCGAGTTGGGCCGTCGCGCGCTGGTAGAGGCCCATCAGGACGCCGCCGCGGGCGACGGCTACACGCCGGACACCGCGCTGATCAATTTCTATGACAGCCAGGCGAAGCTCGGCATGCACCAGGACAAGGAGGAGCGCTCCGGCGCTCCGGTGGTCTCCCTCAGCATCGGCGACACCTGCGTCTTCCGCTTCGGCAACACCGCGACCCGCACCAAGCCGTACACCGACATCGAGCTGGCCTCCGGTGATCTCTTCGTCTTCGGCGGGCCCTCTCGCTTCGCGTACCACGGCGTACCCAAGGTCAGGCCGGGTACCGGCGACCCGGCGACCGGCCTGACCAGCGGGCGGCTCAACATCACGATGCGGGTGACCGGCCTGGAGGGATAACTGCCACACCGCGAGGCAGACTGGACTCATGTGCCGCAGCATCAAGACGCTCCGTCCGCCCACCACCCCCGAGGTCACCGACGAGGACATCCGGGCCGCGGCCTTGCAGTACGTCCGCAAGGTCTCCGGATTCCGCGCCCCGGCCGCACACAACCGCGAGGTGTTCGACCAGGCCGTGGACGCCGTGGCGGCAGCGACCCAGGAACTCCTCGACGGCTTGCAGATCCGCGGCTCCGCCGCCCGCCGGCACGCACACCCCTGAAACAGCAGCGCCGGCATCGCCAGTACGGACAGCCCCCGGGCAGACCGACGACCCGGCCGCCGCCGCGCCCTGCGCATGCGGCTTGCCCCCCGGCACGCAATCGAAGGGTGCGCGCCCGAACACCGACCGTACGCGGAAGAGGGGTGCAGGTGACGCGCCGCGTACGCCCCCCGACTCCCGGCCCCGCCCCCGGTCCCGACTCCCGGCCCGCGCCAAGCCCCAAGCCCACCGACTCTGCGGGCCCCGTGCCCCCTATCGGCCGCCCGCCGGCCCCCGCCAGTCCGCATGCCGAATGCGCGAGATCTCCCGCACGCCGCCGACCGTCCCCCATTCGTCCTTCCCCAGCCGCGACACGGGCTTCAGCCTGGAGATCTCGGGGTGCCCGTCGACCAGCACGTCCTGCGATACGACGGCATGCACCACACGCCCGAACACCACGGTGGAATCTCCGATACCCAGCGTGCTGTGCACCTCGCACTCCAACGCCACCGGCGAGGCCGCCACCCGAGGCGGCTTCACCCGCAGACTCGGCTCGGGAGCGATCCCGGCCGCCTCGAATTCACTCACCCCGTGCGGGAAGTCGGTACCCGTGTCATTGATCTGCTCAAAGAGCGCCTCCGATCCGAGGTTGACCACGAACTGCCCGGTCGCCTCGACGTTGCGCAAGGTGTCCTTGCGTCCGACCGAGCTGAACTGCACAACGGGCGGCGCGACACTGGCGATCGTGAAGAACGAGTGCGGCGCGAGGTTGTGCGTCCCGTCCGCCGAGACCGTGGACACCCAGGCGATCGGCCGCGGCACCACCGTCGAGGTCAGCAGCTTGTAGAAGTCGTTGCGGGACATGACAGCGGGATCAAAGTCAGTGCGCATGGTGATCAGTATCCAGGAGGGCGCCGCAGACCGTACAGCGGCTCTACGGCGCCACAAAACCCCTGAGCTCGACAGAAAGTGCCAGGTATCGGGGCCACGGAGCACCAGGAGCCGACACCGTGCCCACAGCGGCCCCCACCATCTGGGAGGACTTCGAGGTCCCCGCACACGCCCGCGGCGGACAAGCCACCTCAACCTCTACGACCACACCGGCGGTATGGCGATGTCATCAGCGAACCGCCACGACAGGAAGCGCCCTCGGCCAGTTGAGACTTGGCCTGTGCGCGGAGGATTCCAGCAGCAGGCCGCTACGCCACCCGGTGTCGGCAGCTTCACGCTCGGTACACAGCCGTGAGGCCTCGGGGTCCTCGTCGTCCTCATAGTCCATAAGCCGACCAACTGGCTGTAGAGGAAGCGGGTAGGGCAAGGGCGAGGGCGACACAGCCGGCCGCTGCGGGCACCGCGCCCACCGAGCCGAAGCCCTCGCCGAACAGCGCGATGCCCGTCCCGACGACGATGATCGGGTCGACCACCGTCAGGCACGCCATGGCGACCGCGGGCGGGCCGTGCGCGAACGCTCGCTGGACGAACCAGCCGCCCGCCGCCAGCACGAGTACGACGGCCAGTGCGTCCGCGACGATGTCGCTGTCCACCTCTTTCGCGGACAGGGCGGCGAACGAGGACGCGCCGACTAGGGTCACCACCATCGCCGGCCACGCCGGGCGCTGGGATGCGCGCCCGTGATCGCGGGCGCTCCGCACAGCCGTGATCGGCCTCCAGTACACCCAGGGGTGTACGACCGCCAACGGTGCGAGAGCGGGCGCGGCGGCGCGCAGTACGCCACCTGAACCCGGCAGCAGCCATCCCGACATCCAGCGGCGGTCGCGGACGCGCGACTCATGCCACGGCCGCCCCCTGCCCGCGAGACCTGGGAGCAACGCTGCCGAGCCGACGGCCAGAGACAGCACACTCGTGTTGAACAGCCATGTCGCCTCGTTGAAGAGCACATAGTCACCACTGAACGTCCGGCTCACCGGGTTGAGCGACCGTCCCGGCCAAGGTGGAGCAGGCCGGCACACACCACGGACCCGGCAAGCCCGGTGTGGGCGAGTGCGATCAAGTGCCCGCCACC
Organism: Streptomyces sp. NRRL S-1813; assembly: GCF_000719605.1. NCBI lineage: Bacteria > Bacillati > Actinomycetota > Actinomycetes > Kitasatosporales > Streptomycetaceae > Streptomyces > Streptomyces sp. NRRL S-1813. The sequence continues at coordinate 401,325 of NZ_JOHB01000002.1, read as the reverse complement.
CGGTCCGAGCGGGGGCCGGGCGAAGCTGTCGGGGGCGAGGTGCTCCGTGCCGCGGGAGGCAGGGGTGTGGTGGAGGGAAGTGTTCGCCGGCATGGCTCACTCATGACATAGGCGATCTGCGAGCCAGTGAAGGTGTCGCTGATGTGGCTATGGGGAGGTGTCGGATGAAGACCGCGTGTCCTTGTGACACCACAGCAGGAGCGGACGGCGTGTAGCGGGTCACGGTCACCGCCGACCCCCACAGCGCTTCCCACCCGATCCGGCGCGAGCAGGAGGGCGGCAAGCTGGTGGCGATGACCGGTGACGGTACGAATGATGCGCCGGCGCTGGCCCAGGCGGATGTCGGTGTGGCCATGAACACCGGTACCTCGGCCGCCAAGGAGGCCGGGAACATGGTCGACCTGGACGAACGGGTCTCCCCTGCCTCCGTCCCTGTGGACGCCGTGACTGTCAGCGGCTCCGGACTCGACCCGGCGGTCTCCCGGCGTACGCGTACGAGCAGGTCAACCGGGTGGCGAAGGCTCGCCGACTGGCTCCAGCCCGGGTCCGCAAGCTGGTCGCCGAGCACGTTTCCAAGGCCGCGTCCTGGGGTTCCTGGGTCAGGAAAACGTCAACATCGTCGAGCTCAACCACGATCTCGCCGGGCTGATGTGACCATGGAACACCACCTATGCCGCTCGGCCGCCCGAGGTCCGTCCTCCTCGCAGCACAGGCGACGTGGGGCTGTGCAGGACCGGTGAGGGAGGGGCTTTCGGTGGCGCCGAGCGTTGTCGCAGCCGATACGCCAGGCGTGGGCGTACGGCCAGGGAAGCTCAAGGTGTTCCTCGGGGCAGCGCCCGGAGTGGGCAAGACCTACCGGATGCTGGACGAGGGGCGCCGCCGGGCCCGGCGCGGCACCGATGTGGTGGTGGCGTACGCCGAGTGCCACGCCCGGCCGCACACCGAGGAGATGCTCGAAGGGCTGGAGATGCTGCCCCGGACGCACCGCGAGTACCGGACAGGCACCTTCAGTGAGTTGGATCTCGACGGTGTCCTCACTCGCCACCCCGAGGTCGCACTCGTCGACGAGCTGCCGCACACCAATGTTCCCGGCGGACGTAACGCCAAGCGCTGGCAGGACATCGACGAGCTGCTCGCCGCGGGGATCGACGTCGTCACCACCGTCAACATCCAGCATCTGGAATCGCTCAACGACGTCGTGGAGAAGATCACCGGCGTCCCGCAGCGCGAGACCGTCCCCGACGAGGTCGTCCGCCGCGCCCACCAGATCGAGCTCGTCGACATGCCCGCCGAGGCGCTGCGCCGCCGCATGGCGCACGGCAACATCTACCAACCGGAGAAGGTGGACGCCGCGCTCGCCCACTACTTCCGCGTCGGCAACCTGACGGCCCTTCGGGAGCTGGCGCTGCTTTGGGTCGCCGGCCGGGTGGACGAAACCCTGCAGAAGTACCGTTCCGAGCATGGCATCGGCACGGTCTGGGAGACCCGCGAACGCGTCGTGGTCGCGCTCACCGGCGGCCCGGAGGGCGAAACGCTGATCCGCCGGGCCGAACGGATCGCGGACCGCTCGTCCGGCGGCGACCTGCTGGCCGTCCATGTCGCCCGCAGTGACGGCCTCGCCGACGCCTCTCCCGCCGCCCTCGCGAAACAACGCGAACTGGTCGAGAGCCTCGGCGGCAGCTACCACTCGGTCGTCGGCGACCATGTGCCCACCGCGCTGCTGGACTTCTCGCGCGCCGAGAACGCCACCCAGCTCGTCCTGGGCACCAGCCGCCGCAGCTGGCTCTCCCGCCTGCTGGCCCCGCGCGGTATCGGCGAGGACACCGTCGAGCTCTCCGGCGACATCGACGTGCACATGGTCACCCACGAGGGAGCCGGCCGCGGACGCCGGCTGTCCGCACCCGGCCGTCAGCTACCGCACGCGCGCCGCGTCGCGGGACCGCTGGCCGGCCTCGCCCTCCCCCTCCTCCTGACCGCCGTTCTCACCAACCGCGGCTCGCTCAACCTGACCAGCGAGGCCCTGCTCTTCCTGGTCACCGTCATCGGCGTGGCCTGCCTCGGAGGTGTGGTCTCCGCGCTGCTCGCCTCCCTCACCGCCTCTCTCCTGCTGAACTACTACTTCATCCCGCCTAGCGGGCAGTTCACCATCACCGAGCCCAACAACGCGCTCGCCCTTGCGGTGTTCGTGGTGGTTGCCGTCACGGTCGCCGCGCTCGTCGACCGCTCGTTGCGCCTGGCACGGCGCGCGGCGAGCGCCACCGCGGAAGCCGAGACCCTGTCCTCCATGGCCGGGAACATCCTCCGGGGCGACCAAGCGGTGTCGATGCTCCTGGAGCGCACCCGTGAGACCTTCGGCATGGAGTCGGCCGAACTCGTTCCGCGTTCGGATCAGGAAACCGATGCGTTGGAGGGTGATAACGGACTCGTGAAGGTGCCCGCCGGGCCGGACCGCGTGCTCGTCCTACGAGGCCGCAGCCTTCCCGCCTCCGAGCACCGGGTGCTGACCGCCTTCGCCGCACACCTCGCCGCCGCACTGGACCACGCCCGCCTCACGGAGGCCGCCGCGGAGGTCGAACCGGTGAAGGCGGCGGACCGAATGCGTACCGCGCTGCTGGCCGCGGTCAGCCACGACCTGCGGACGCCACTGGCCGCCGGACGGGCCGCCATCAGCTCGCTGCGCAGCACGGACGTGGACTTCTCCGCGGCGGAACGGGACGAGCTGCTGGCGACGGCCGACGTGGCGCTCGTCAAGCTCAACCGCCTGGTGGACAACCTCCTCGACATGAGCAGGCTTCGGGCCGGCGCGTTGACGTTGCACCTTCAGCCCACCGCGTTCGCGGACGTCCTCCCCCTGGCACTGGACACCCTGCCCGCTACATCGGTGCCGGTCGAGTCCCAGGGGTTGGCGGAGATCTGCGACGTCCTCGCGGATCCACCGCTGCTGGAGCGGGTCATCGCCAACCTGGTGATCAACGCGGTGCGCCACTCGCCACCACAGCGACGGGTGCTCATCAGTGCCAGCTCCCTGGGCTCGCGAGTCGAACTGCGGGTCATCGACCGGGGGCCAGGGCTCCACCCGGAGGACCGGGACCGGATCTTCGTACCCTTCCAGCGCCTGGGCGACAACGACAACACGACCGGCCTTGGGCTGGGGCTCGCGCTCTCCCGGGGCCTGGCCGAGGCGATGGGTGGCACGCTCACCCCCGAGGACACACCCGGAGGCGGGCTGACCATGGTCCTCTCCTTGCGTGCCGCCGGCGCGGAGGAGCCCGCTGGGCTCACGTACGACGGGCGGGCGTAGTCATGGTCACCTCGGAGATCGGATAGACGTGGACGCAGGGGCCGTGGCCGTGCTGGCGGGGATTGCCGCATTCGGCGGCCTGCTCGCCATGCTGGCAGGTGCGTACGGCCTGCGTCAGGCCCGGCACGTGAGGCGGACCGGCGTACGCGTTGAGGCCCTGGTCAAGCGTCCTCCGGGGAATGTTTGCGACGAGCCGGCCGTGCCGCGCCCGCTGCTCCAGTTCGTCACGGACGACGACCGCGTGAGGGAAGTCGTCTGCCCCGTGGCCCCGACCCGCCGACGTCCGCTCAACGATGGCGACCATGTGCTCGTCCTCTACGATCCCGTCGAGCCGCGCACCGTCATTCCTTCACGACCTGGAACGCCCGGGTCTGGACTTGCTTGTTCATCACCGGGGGCGCCTTGGTCATGCTGCTCTCGCTGACGTTGGTGGCTGTCGCGGTGGCGAGCCGATGACCAGGGTTTCTCCGCTCCCTGACCGCCGTATCAGTCGATTTGCGCTCGTCATCGGTCGAAACCGCAGCTCATCAGGGGTGCGTCAAGAGCTGCGCGGTTCTCTTGAAGCCGGGTGCGGCACGGCATTTGATGGGTGATGTGAACAGCGCCTGGCTCCTTCTCGACCGCCCGCCGTCATGGCGAAGCCGTGCCATGTCACGGTCGGCGGGTCCGTGTCGTGCGCCGCGCTGCCCGGAGACCTCGGCCGTGAGCTGAGACCTCTCCTGTATCCCTGCGGGGCGCCGTGATCTGATCCGGCGCCCCCTTTTGCACCCGCACGCCTCAGCCTCTGACGGGGCCGCGTGCCGCGCCCGTCCCCTTTCTCCCTTCCTGGAATGGATCATGTCCGCTTCCGACCTTTCCTCCCGTACCGTCCTGGTGACCGGCGCCACCTCCGGCATCGGCTTCGAAACCGCCCGCCAGCTCGCCGAGCGCGGGGCCACCGTCCTCGTACACGGCCGCACCGCCGAAGAAGCCCAGGCCGCGACCGACAAGCTGATCGCCACCGCAGGCATCGACGCCGCCCAACTGTGCGGATTTGCCGCGGACTTCACGCATCTGGAGGAGGTCGAGATCATGGCGCGGCGCGTCGTCGCCGAGCATCCCCACCTGGACGTCCTGGTCAACAACGCCGCCATGGCCGCCCCCGAACGCCACACCGTCACCGCCGACGGCAACGAGATCGCCTTCCAGGTCAACTTCCTCGCCCACTACCTGCTGACCTGCCTCCTGGAGCCCGCCCTCACCACCGACCCGGGCGGCCGCGTCGTCAACGTGTCCTCCTCGCTGCACCGCACCGCCTCCATCCAGTGGAGCGACCCGCAGCGCGCCCGCCGCTACTCCCGGCTCGCCGCCTACGCCCAGTCGCAGCTCGCGCTCACCGTCTTCGCCGCCGATCCCCGGGTGACGGCCGTATCCGTCCACCCGGGCATCTGCGAGACGGACCTGCTGTCGCTCTACGCGAACAGCGGTGAATCCGCGGCCGAGGGCGCCGCCCATGTCGTACGCCTCTGCGACCCGGCCACCGAAATCGTCAACGGCTCCTACTACGACCGCGACCAGCGCGTCGAGCCCGCCCCCGCCGCGACCGAGGAACGCACCGTCAAGCGCCTCAACAAACTCGCCGACCAGCTCGTCGGCCACAGCGTCTGAAGAACGCCGCCGCCTGACGAGCGCCCCAGACCACCACCCCAGAGCGAAAGGCCCGTACGCCCGTGTCCAAGCGCGCCCCCAAGAAGAAGGCCCGCCGCAAGAAGAAGGCCAACCACGGCAGCAAGGCCCGCCAGAGCTGACCACCGAGCAGGGCGGCCCCGCCAGGGCCGCCCTGCTCGGACCACACCCACGACCGCCACAAGGAGCCTCCGTGATCGAGCTTTTCCCCGGCCAACTTCCCGCTCTTTCCGACTGGTTCGCTACCGGCCCTCCCGGAGCGGCGGCACTGGCCGAACATGCGTTGGTGCCGGGAGCCGGTCGCTGGTGGGCGGACCGCGCGGTCGATCCCCGTGCCATTGCCGTGGCCTGTGCCGATCACCTGCTGCTCCGCGGGGACCCGACCACCCTGGCTCCGATCGCGCTCGCCCCCTTCGCCGCGCACTATGTGCAGGCCCCGGCCCGCTTCCTGCCCCTGCTGGGCAGCGCCTTCGATCTGCTCGTACCGTGGGAGCGCATGGCGTACGTGCACCACGTCCGCGTGTCGCCTCCACGCCCACCCCGCGGTGTGACGGTGCGCCGGCTGGCACCCGGGGACGCTCCGGCGCTCGCCGCGCTGGACCCCGACATGGCGTGGATTCACGCAAGTTGGGGAGGACCTGCCGGTCTCGCCGCCTCCGGACACGGCTGGGCGGCCTTCACAAAGGACCGCGTGCTCGCCGTAGCCTGTACCTACTTTGGTGGCACCACGTACGAGGATGTCGCCTGCGCGACCGTCCCCGAACTCCGGCGCCAGCGCCTCGCCCTGGCCTGCGTCACCGCCCTGTGCCAGGACATCGCCGCTCGCGGCCACACCCCGAGTTGGAACTGTTCCCGCGACAACCGCCCCAGTCGGCTCCTCGCCTGGACCGCCGGCTTCCGCCTGGAGCACGAGTACGTCCACTACTTCACCGGACAGCCGGCGCGCCGCGTCGCCGGTCTCACCGCCTGAACACCACCCGAAAGCCAGGAGCCGCCATGAAGCCGCACCGCACCCCCCTCGCCTCGGTGAGAATCCTCGACGGCGCCCACGAGCTGTCCGTCCACGACCTGAAACGGCGGGACGATTCCTTCACCCTTCACTACACGATCGCCCCACCCCTGCCGGACGCAGCCGACAACACCCCCGTGCTCCTGGCCCTTGAGGCCATGGACGACGTCGGCAACGAATACTTCGACTGGGGTGGCGCCTACGGAGCCGCTGGCGACGGCACGCACACCGACGGCAGCATCTCCGCACAGCCCGCCCTGGCGGCCAAGGCATGTGAGATCCGTATGCGGATCACCTTCCTCCGCAACGGCGAGGAGCACCCGTGCCATCTGATGCTGCGCACCTCGGCCACCAAACCCTGAGGCCAAGCCCGTCCATAGGACCGGCCCACCCCCGCCGTATCCTTCTCCGCTCCGCAGTGCCCCCGGCGTACTGACCACCGTTCCGGGGACACAGGGTGTCGCATCGCCGAACACCGTGGCGAAAACGCCGCAGGTGTTGTGTAGCCTGACGCGGCCATCGCGTCGATGGCTGGATCTTTTCGCGGTACGACAGGAGCACACACGATGGCTGCCTCCGCCCCTGCGGGTTCTTCGTCCGGGGCCGCCGTACGGCATCGCTTGCGGGCGTGGATGCTGGAAGGCCTGACCGATATGGCCAAGCGCCATCCCGGTCCGCACGCTGGCCCACAGGCCGCCCACAAGGGGCAGCGGTGGTGGCGGGTGATGTGTCTGACGGGTGTGGACTACTTCTCCACCCTCGGCTATCAGCCCGGTATTGCCGCCCTCGCCGCCGGCCTGCTGTCGCCGATCGCCACCATCGTCCTGGTCATCGTGACCCTCGCCGGCGCGCTCCCGGTCTACCGGCGGGTGGCCAAGGAAAGCCCGCACGGCCAGGGCTCGATCGCGATGCTGGAGCGGCTGCTGTCCTTCTGGAAGGGCAAGCTGTTCGTCCTGACCCTGCTGGGCTTCGCCGCCACCGACTTCCTCATCACCATCACCCTGTCGGCGGCCGACGCCTCCACCCACCTCGTGGAAAACCCCCACGTCAACAGCGTCCTGCACAACCAGCAGATGATCGTCACCCTGGTCTTGGTCGCCCTGCTCGGCGCGGTCTTCCTCAAGGGCTTCCTGGAGGCGATCGGGGTCGCGGTCGCCCTCGTGGGCCTCTATCTCGTGCTCAACGTGGTGGTGGTCGTCGTCGGACTGTGGCATGTGGCCACCGCCCCGCACGTGGTCACCGACTGGTCCCACGCCCTCACCATCGAGCACGGCAACGCCGTCGCCATGGTCGGCGTGGCTCTGCTGGTCTTCCCGAAGCTGGCGCTGGGCCTGTCCGGTTTCGAAACCGGCGTCGCCGTCATGCCGCACGTCGAGGGCTCCCCGGACGACACCGAAGAGCGCCCTACGGGCCGGATCCGCGGAACGAAAAAGCTGCTCACCACCGCCGCCGTGATCATGAGCGGCTTCCTGATCCTCACCAGCTTCATCACCACCCTGCTCATCCCGGAGGGCGCGTTCAAGCCGGGCGGGGAGGCCAACGGCCGCGCGCTGGCCTACCTTGCACATGAGTACCTGGGCTCCGCCTTCGGCACCGTCTACGACGTCTCCACCATCGCCATCCTCTGGTTCGCCGGTGCCTCCGCCATGGCCGGACTGCTCAACCTCATGCCGCAGTACCTGCCCCGGTACGGCATGGCGCCGCACTGGGCGCGGGCGGTGCGCCCGATGGTGCTGGTCTTCACCCTCGTCGCGTTCCTGGTGACCTGGATCTTCAACGCCGACGTCGACGCCCAAGGCGGCGCCTACGCCACCGGCGTCCTGGTCCTCATCAGCTCCGCCGCCATCGCCGTGACCATCGCCGCACACCGCGCCGGTCAGCGCGGCTGGACGATCGGCTTCGCGGCGATCTCCCTGGTCTTCCTCTACACCACCGTGGTGAACGTCATCGAGCGGCCGGACGGAGTGAAGATCGGTGCCTGTTTCATCGCCGGCATCATCCTCGTCTCGTTCCTCTCCCGCCTCGCCCGCGCCTTCGAACTGCGGGTGACCGACGTCGCGCTCGACGAGATGGCGGAACGGTTCATCCGCGACATCGCGCACCGCAAGGTCCGCTTCATCGCGAACGAGCCCGACCAGCGGGACGTGGCCGAATACCGCGACAAGCTCCAGCAGATCCGTACCGACAACGATCTCCCGGCGTCCGAGGACTTCATCTTCGTCGAGGTCACCCTCGGCGACCCCTCCGAATTCGAGAGCGAGCTGAGGGTCCGCGGCGAGGTGCTGCACGGCCGCTACCGCGTGCTGTGCCTGGAGAGCTCCACCATCTCCAATGCGCTCGCCGCCCTGCTGCTGCACGTACGGGACGCCACCGGAGCCCGGCCGCACATCTACTTCGAGTGGACCGAAGGCAACCCCTTCGCCCAGTTCCTGCGCTTCTTCCTCTTCGGCCAGGGCGAAGTCGCCCCCGTCACCCGAGAGGTCCTGCGCGAGGCCGAACGCGACCGCGAGCGCCGCCCCCGCGTCCACGTCGGCTAAACACACACAGCGACTTCGTGTCAAGGATGCGATAAAGACAAGCGACACGACATCAAGGAGTCGTCAGGAGAGCCGACGCCCACGCGCATCCTGCGTAGTGTCGGCGGAATGGGACGGCGAACCGCTCCCGCCGCGGCGTCGCACGCCGGACGGCCGGACACAGCCGTCGACCGCCACTGGCGTGCGGATATGCGACGCGCCCTGCAGTACTCCCTGGCGTTCGTCGGACTGCTCATGGTGCTCGACTGGGGCGAAGGCAGCCTCACGCTGCCCCGCGCCATGCTCTGGGCCGTGCTCGGGATCGGTGTCCTCGCCGTCTTCCTGCCGTCGCGCGTGGCCGCGGGCGACGGGTGGCTGGCGGTACACGGCCTCGTGCGCGAACGCCGGGTGCGTACCGACGCGCTGGTCTCCGTGCGGCGGTACGGCGGCATCGCTGCGCACCTCGTGCTGCGGGATACACACGGGAAGTGGCTGGAACTGGACCCTCGTGTCCTGGAAGCCAATCCGCTGATCTGGCACCTGCTCGACGCCGGCGCCCGCCGCTCGCTGGCGAGTGGAACGCTGCGCCACGGTACGCAGGTGCTACAGGAGTTGACAGACCGGATCGACGGACAGGAAGCGCGCGCGGTGCTCACAGCTTCCGGTCTGCTGTGAGCGCTGCGGTGCGCACGAGGTGGGCAGGCAGGTGTGGCACACGGGGGGCAGGGACATGGGGCGGCACGCGAAAACGGTGCGGTCGGGTGCCACACGGCAGCGAGCGGGTAAGGGAACCGCACTGAGGTCGGCGCTCTCCTCGTACTCGGCGTCATCGCCCTGGCGGGCCTGCTGCTGCGCATGCCGCTGAACGACTTGCGCTACACGACCGGCCTGTCCGGGACGCCCGGTACGTTTTCCGCCGAGCATTGCCACGCCGTTCGCTCGGGCCGTGTCACGTCGCTCACCTGCACGGGCAGCTTCGTCGCGGCGGACGGCCGAGGTACCGACCACACGGCACAGCTCATTGACGTGCCGGCCGACCATGACCAGCCTGCTCGCCATCGGGTGCTGTACAGCGGCGGTGCTGTCATTCATCGTCGCGGTGGTGACCGTGTGGTTCCCCGTCTGACCCGCTCCCCGTGCAAGCCGTGAGCAGCCCCGAAACAAGCACGCAGAGAGGAATCATTGGTGCGACCGGAGCCGGCGGACGTCTTCGCCCCCATCAGCCAGACCCGCACGTCTGCGGACTGCGGCCGCGCCTGGTCTTCACCGCCCCACCCGGCGAGGATCCCCAGCAGTGGCGCGATCTCGTCGTGCCGGGCGTGCGGCTCGGCCCGCTGGAGTTCGAGCCGGAACTCATCGCGGAACCGGAGCCGGGTGCGGTGGTCACATCCATCGCCTTCCACACCCAGACAGCCGTCCTCGAAAACCTTCAGCTGATCGACGGGAGCTGTGCCTGGCCCGCATGCCGCGGCACGCACGAGCATCCGATGAGCCTCGCATCGGACGGCGAAGGGGGCTGGCCGTGCTGGCGCTGCCCCCCGACCCGTCCTACCGACGGCCGGTCGGGCAGCATGCCGGGTGGGGTGACAGGCATTCCGGGCAGGCCGGCGCCCGAGCCGGAGTCCGTCACAAGGTGTTAAGGCGGTGGCAGGAACCCGACAACACCCGGTAGGTTTCCTTGCGGAGTGCCGGGAAGTCTGGTCGGCGGCGGTTCAGCAACAGCCAAAAGCCATCGAGAGACGAGTACGTGACCGACCTTACTGCCCTCCTTCTCCTCGTCGTCTTCGCCACCTTGGTGGCCACGGGCGCCCGCCACTGGCGCATTCCCGCTCCCTCGCTACTGGTCGTCGGCGGCCTGCTCATCGGGCTATTGCCGTGGATCCCGGACATCCAGGTGGCGCCCGAAGTGATCAGCGTGGTCGTACTCCCGCCGCTGCTGTACGCGTCCGCCGAGGAGATCCCGTGGCGCGAACTGCGCGTGGTGTGGCGGCCGGTGACCGTCCTCGCCTTCGGCCTGGTGCTGGCCACCGCAGCCGCCGTGGGGGCGGTGGCCTCCGCGGTCACTCCGCTCAACACCACCATGGCGTTCGTTCTGGGCGCGGTGCTGGCCAGCACCGACCCGGTGGCGGTGACGGCCCTCGGGCGCAAGATCGCGCTGCCGCCCCGCATCCAGGTGCTCGTCCAGTCCGAAAGCCTCTTCAACGACGCCACCAGCCTGGTGCTCTTCAAGGTCGCGGTGGGCACCGCCATCGCCGCGCATGCGGTGACGCTCCCCGCGGCCGGCGGTCAGTTCCTGGCGCTGGGCGGGGGTGGGGCACTGGTCGGCGGTGCCGTCGCGGGGGCGGTGGCGCTGATCCGGCGGCGGACCGAGGACCCGATACTGGAGACGGTGATTGCCCTGGTCACGCCGTACGCCGCGTATGTACTCGCCGAGGACCTGCACACCTCCGGCGTTACCGCGGTCGTGGTTGCGGGAGTGGTGCTCGGCAGCACCGGTCACAAGCTCACCAACGCCACCATCCGGCTCCAGGTGCACGCCGTCTACGGCACGGTGATCTTCCTGCTGGAGAGCGTCGTCTTCGCCCTCATCGGCCTGGAACTACCCGCTCTCGTACGTCAGTTGAACTCGGGCGAGCACAGCTGGCCGCTCGGTGTGCTCGCGGTGGCCGCCACCGTGATCGCCGTACGGCTCCTCGGAGTCGTCCCCCTCTCCACCGTCATGCAGCGCCGCCGCGGCAACGGCCCGGTCACCTGGCGCATCCCCGCGGTGGTCTCCTGGGCCGGCACCCGAGGCGTCATGCCGCTGGCCGCCGCCCTCTCCATCCCCCTGACCGCCGACGACGGCAGCCCACTGCCGCACCGCCCGCTGATCCTGGTCCTCACCACCGGCGTCGTCGTCCTCACCCTCGTCCTGCAGGGCTTCACCCTCGCCCCTGTCGTCCGCTGGTCCAAGATCGCGCTGGAGCCGGAGCACACCGCCCGCGAAGAAGCCCGCGCCCGAGCCGGCCTCGCCAAGGCCGGACTGGACTGCCTCGACGAACTCGAAGCCGTCGAGGCCGCGCCCGTCACTCTCATCAACCAGCTGCGCCGCGGGCTCCTGGCCCGCCTCGACCAGGCCGACGCCGACCAGGACGACGACACCGCGCCCTCCTCGTCCTCCGCCACCGGCTACCGGGAACTACGCCGCACCGTGATAGCCGCCGAAACCGCCACACTCCAGCGCCTGTACGCGGACAACCACATCAGCGACCTCACCCGGCGGCGGCTGCAACGCAAACTCGACCTCGAAGAGGCCGGACTCGGCGACGAGTGACCCGGGCGAGTACGCCACCGAGCCCAAAAGCCAACCTCAAAACCGGTCCCGGAACTTGACGCCGACCACCAGAAGCCCGACAAGTGACACCGCCACCAGCAGCCCCACGATCCGCTCCACGCTCACGACACCACCGCCGACATCATCGCTCCGCACATCACGGACCTCCTCAGTGCTCGACTCATCCCGATCGACTCCACCGTGTAGGCCGAGGGGCTGGCATACGAACACCGAGGCCGGTTCCCTAACGGAACTCGTACGGGTATGTGCCCGACTGGAGGACACCTGCGTCGCAGGCGTCGGTGCCCCGACCCATAGGTGTCCTGTGCCATCGAAGAAACGGTGAGCCCTCAACACCATTACCGTCGCGAAGCATGAAGCGCAAAAGGGGAAGTAAAGGGCGGGATTGCTGGTTCGGGCAGTGGGCGCAGCTTCCGGAGCATCTGGTGGCCGCGTGGCCCTGGTCCTGAGGCCCGGACCGGATCAGGGCCGCTCTGTTCTTGCTGCCCGCTGCGGCCGGCCCGGCTGCGCACCCTCGCTCCTGCTCGCCGGAGCCCTCGGAGCCGAGTCTCGGACAGCCGCCCGCATGGCGCCGCGAACACTCCGAAGCCGAGATCATCGCCAGCCTGCCCGGCCCCGGCGCTGATCAGCGTCCACTGCTGCGAGGTGCGGCGCCGCTTCACCCCATCTGGAACACATCAAGAACGCCGGCAGCCACCACTGAAATCAGGCCAGGCAGGGGAAGCCGGAATAAGGTCCGTACGCCACCACACGGACCGACGGCGCGCGGCTTGTGCGCGGCCGGTTCACGAGGCGATCCGGGATCAACGGGGAGGGACAATATGACAGTCCACGACGCACGCATGGCGCACACGCCCCGCCTGTCCATGCCGGATGTCTCCGATTCTCAACTCCGGTCCTCAGAACCCCTGCATCGCGCGATACACGCCGCGCACCACACGTTGCGCGACGCCTCCGTGGACCCCTCCGACCTCGACGCGATCATCTACGTCGTCCAGCGGCGACAGGTCCCGACCCGCTGGCAGTCCGCCCGCGTGGCGTACGCCCTGGGCGCACGGGAAGACGTCGCCGCCTTCGATGTCCCCGGGCCACGGGCCGCCCGGAGCATGGCCACGGCGCTGAGCACGCCCGGCGAACCGGTGCGCCGGGTGCTCGTCATCGAAGCAGAGGGAACGGGACAGCCGTCCGCGTCGCTCATCTTGGGCTGAAGCCGTGCGCCGAACCCTCCACATCCGGCTTATGCCGGATGTCTCATGCCTTGTCTCTCATATCTCGTGCCTCATGTGCGGCCCTCCTGTCCGGTGGGAATCGCGACCGGAACCGGTGCGGCCGGCAGGGAGACGACCATCGTCAGGCCGCCTCCGGGGGTCTCTTCGGGGGTGAGGGTGCCGCCCATCGCCTCCGTGAGGCCGCGGGAGAGGGCGAGGCCGAGCCCGAGGCCGGTGGTGTTGTCGGTGTCGCCGAGTCGCTGGAACGGCTCGAACGCCCGCTCCCAGTCGGGGAGTTGGATGCCGGGGCCGCGGTCGATGACCCGCAGTTCCACGTGCCCGGCCAGCGCGCTGGCGCCGATGGTGACCGGGCGCCCGGCGGGCGAATGACGTACCGCGTTGGAGACCAGATTGGCGATGACGCGTTCCAGCAGCGGCGGGTCGGCGAGCACATCGGGGGTGGTGTTCAGGCCCTGGGTCACCACGTGTACGAGCATCTGCGGGGATGAGTCGGGCAGGGTGTCGAGGGCGGTGGAGAGCACCTCGGTGAGTGCGGTGGGCTCCAGGCGCAGGGTCAGCGCGCCCGCCTGGAGCCGGCTCATGTCGAGGAGGTTGTCTACCAGGCGGCTGAGTTTGGCCAGGGATTCCTCGGCGGTGGCGAGGAGTTCCTCGCGGTCCTCGGGTGAGAAGTCCACATCCCGGCTGCGCAGCGAGCTGATGGCGGCCCAGCAGCCGGCCAGGGGTGTACGCAGGTCGTGTCCGACCGCGGCGAGCAGTGCGGTGCGCATCCGGTTGGCCGCCTTGACGGGTTCGATCTCGGCGGCGGCCTCGGCGAGCCGGCCGCGGTCGACGGCGGCGGTCAGATGCGCGGCGAAGGCCGTGAGCACGCGGTGCTCGGAGGCGGGGAGGCTGCGCCCGCTGAGCACCAGCACGCTGTCGTCTCCTATCGCGACCTTGGTCTCGTGATCGTGGTCGGGCACCGGGCCGCTTACGGCGGCCGGCTCCGGCTCTCCCTTCCGGGGGCGTAGCTCGATGCTGTCCATGCCGAAGGTCTCGCGGGTGCGTTCCAGGAGTGCGGGTACCGCCCGGTCCCCGCGGAGGATGCCGCCCGCAAGCGAAGTCAGGGTCTCGGCCTCCGCGGTCGCCCTCGCGGCCCGTCGGCTCAGGCGCAGTGACCGGTCGACGATGGCGGCGACGGTGACGGCGACGATGGTGAAGGTGGCCTGGGCGACGACGATATTGGCCGAGGCGAAGGTGAAGTGGCCGATGGGCGGGATGAAGTAGTAGTTCAGCAGCAGGGATGTCGTGATCGAGGCGAGCAGGGCGGAGACCACGCCGCCGATGCAGGCCACGCCCAGCACCGTGAGCAGGAAGAGCAGCGCCTCACTGGTGAGGTTGAGAGCGAGAGGGCCTGAGACGGCCCGCAGGGCCAGGGTCAGCAGCACGGGCAGTACGAGGCCGACTACCGGTCCGGCCACGCGGCGTGAGCGCGGCAGACCGCTGCCGGGGGTGGCCCATCTTCTCCCCTGACCGGCATGTTCGTGGGTGACCGTGTGGACGTCGATGTCTCCGGAGAGCTCGACCACGGTCTCCCCTACGCCGCGGGGCATCAGCACCCGCCGCAGCCGGCCTCGGCGGCTGGCGCCGATGACCAGTTGGGTGGCGTTCTGGGCACGGGCGAAGTCCAGCAGGGCGGCCGGCACATCGTCACCGACCACCGAGTGGTAGCTGCCGCCGAGGCTCTCCGTGAGCTGCCGCTGCCCGGCCAGCGCGGCGGGTGAGGAGCCGGACAGGCCGTCGCTGCGGGTGATGTGCACGGCCAGCAGGTCGCCGCCGGAAGAGCGGTCCACGATGCGGGCGGCGCGGCGGATCAGGGTCGCGCCCTCGGGCCCGCCGGTGAGCGCCACCACCACCCGTTCACGGGTCTCCCAGACCCGGCCGATGCGATGCTCGTCCCGGTACTTGCGCAGCGCCTCGTCCACCCGGCCTGCCACCCACAGCAGTGCCAGCTCCCGCAGCGCGGTGAGGTTCCCCAGCCGGAAGTAGTGCGAGAGTGCCGCGTCGACCTTCTCCGGCGGGTAGACGTTGCCGTGCGCCATACGGCGCCGCAGTCCCTCGGCCGGCAGGTCGACCAGCTCGATCTGGTCGGCACGGCGGACGAATTCGTCGGGCACGGTCTCGTGCTGCGGCACCCCGGTGATCTTCTCGACCACATCGCTGAGTGAGTCCAGGTGCTGGACGTTGAGCGTGGCCGCGACGTCGATCCCGGCGCCGAGCAGTTCCTCGACGTCGCGCCACCGCTTGGCGTTCCGGCCGCCCGGTGCGTTGGTGTGGGCGAGCTCGTCGATGAGCACCACCTGCGGGCGCAGCTCCAGCACCCGGTCCAGGTCGACCTCGGCGAAGTCCGTACCGCGGTGTCTGCGCGTGACCCGCGGCAGGACGTCGAGTCCGTCGAGCATCGCCTCGGTGGACGCACGGCCATGGCACTCCGCGAAGGCCACCACGACGTGCGTACCCCGCGCGGCCCGGCGCCGCCCCTCGTCCAGCATCCGGTACGTCTTGCCCACCCCGGGAGCAGCCCCGAGGAAGACCTTGAGTCGGCCGGGACGCTTCCCCGGCCCGTCGGTCACATCGCCGCCCCGCGCCATCACGTACTCCTCCACGTACCCCCTTCGGGGAAAGCGGCACGCCGGGCGGCATGGCGAAGGGTGTCCCATGGCATGGCACCGGTCGGCGTGCAAGGTTCCTGGAGGAATCGTCACTTCGCGTCGGCAAATACCGGGAGAGAGTTCGAAGACGTTGACGCAACTCTGACCCACCCGCCGACGCTCTGCCGTCCTCCCACCGGCTCCTTCGGCCGATGCAGGGCACTCGTCCGCGTACCGCTCCCGCCCGTCCCCGCTCCCCCAGGCGCCCGGCCACCGTCATGGCGCCGGTCGGGGCCTCCCATGCCGACGTAAGGGAAAGCCAACGAACCGCGGCGGCCCCACCAGCGACATTTCGATGAACCGAGCCCGTTGCGCCGGCGCGGCAGCGGAATCATGCCCCGCACCGTCAACAACGCGTGAAGAACACTCCTTCGCCCGGCAAGGGAACGCAAAGGCCCGCAGACGGCTGCCGCCGTGCCGCGCACCCTGAGCTGGTCCAAGAGCAGCACAGCACCACTGCACCACCATGCCGTACGGAGGTAGACGAACGATGTCGACGGTGTCCCAGCCCGACGGCCGGTCCGGCGCCCGACACGACGACCGGCCGGAGGAACCGCCGGATACGGCCACCGCCGCCCCCGGCGCCACGCCGACCCCTGAGCCCGACGCCCGCCACCGCCTCACCGCCCTCCAGGGCCTGGCCGCGCTGTCCCTGGACGCCATGGCGTCCGTCGCGTACGGCCCCGAGTCGATCGTCCTGGTCCTGGCCGCGGCCGGCGGCTACGGCCTCGGTTTCACCCTCCCCGTGACACTCGCCATCGCCGCGCTGCTGACCGTACTGGTCGCGTCCTACCGCCAGGTGATCGCCGCCTTCCCCGACGGCGGCGGCTCGTACACGGTCGCCAAGGCCCACCTCGGCCGGCGCACCGCCCTGGTCGCCGCGGCCTCCCTCATCCTCGACTACATCCTCAACGTCGCCGTCTCGGTGACCGCCGGCGTAGCGGCCCTGACCTCGGCGTTCCCCGCCCTCTACGACGACCGCGTCGGGCTCTGCCTCGCAGTCCTGGCCCTGATCACCGCCCTCAACCTGCGTGGGATCGTCGACTCGGCGAAGGCGTTCCTCGTCCCCACCGCGGTCTTCATCGGGGCGGTCCTGACGATGGTCGTCGTCGGCCTCTTCCGCACCGCACCCGCCTCCACCGCCACCGCCGACGGGCACCCCTCCCTCCTCGCCCACCAGGCCACCGCCGTCGGCGCCCTGCTGCTGCTCAAGGCATTCGCGGCCGGCTGCTCGGCGCTGACCGGCGTCGAGGCGGTCGCCAACGCGGTGCCGTCCTTCCGGGCCCCCGCGGCCCGGCGCGCCCAGCGGACAGAGGTCGCACTCGGCGCGCTGCTCGGGGTGATGCTGATCGGGCTGTCGGTCCTCATCGGCCGCTTCCACCTCCAGCCGGTCCAGGGAGTCACCGTCCTCGCCCAGCTGGCGGACGCTTCGCTCGGCCACAACTGGGCTTTCTACGTCGTCCAGTTCGCCACGATGACCCTCCTCGCGCTGGCCGCGAACACCTCCTTCGGCGGCCTGCCCGTCCTCATGGGCCTGCTCGCCCGCGACAACTACCTGCCGCACGTCTTCGGCCTGAAGGCGGACCGCCAGGTCCACCGCCACGGTGTGCTGGCCCTCGCCGCCGTCGCCGCGGCCCTCCTGGTCTTCTCCGGCGGCGACGTCAACAGCCTCGTGCCGCTCTTCGCCATCGGTGTCTTCGTCGGCTTCACGATCTGTCAGATCGGCATGGTCCGGCACTGGCGCCTCGAACGCTCCCCCGGCTGGCGCGGCAAGACTCTGCTCAACGGTTTCGGCGCGCTGCTCACCGGCGTCTCGGCGGTCGTCGTCACCGCTACCAAGTTCACCGAGGGCGCCTGGCTCGTCCTCCTCGCGCTGCCGCTTCTGGTCCTCACCCTCGAGGCCGTACACCGGGCCTATGCACGGATCGGCGAACGCCTGGGCCTGGGCCGGGTACCGGAGGCCCCACGCCGCGCCCAGTCCCTCGTCATCGTGCCCGTCTCCCACCTGTCCCGGCTGACCTACGAGGCGCTGAATGCGGCGGTGTCCCTGGGCGATGAGGTGGTGGCGGTCACCGTCACCTGCGGCGCGCCCGAGGACCGCCCGGCCGCCGAGGCCCTGCGTCGCGACTGGGAACTCTGGGACCCCGGCGTGGAGCTCCTCGAACTCCCCTCCACGGCCCGCTCCCTAGGCCGCCCGATAGCTGATTACGTCACCGGTCTGACCGCCCGCCGCCCCGACACCCGCATCACCGTCCTGATCCCGGAAGCCGAACCCGCCCATCTGTGGCAGCGGCTGCTCCAGAACCAGCGCGGGGCGGTCGTCGCCCACGCGGTCCGCCGGGACACCGACGCGGTGATCTGCCGACTGCGCTTCCGGCTGGAGAGCCCGGCTGGACAGTGAGCCGGGCCGGGCGGGCCGGCGACACCCGTTGTCGGCCCGCCACCGTCATGGAGCTATCAGGGTCGCCGCTCCCCACGTATGGGAAGCGCCAACAAACCGGTGACCGCTCCACCGGGGACGTTCGATGAACCGAGACAGAAACGCGGGAGACGGAGTCGCGGAACGGAATCGCGGCACGGTCGTTCGATCGCGGTACAGAACAAGGAGCGTGGCGCATGGGCGGCCCCCTCGGTCGGCGCGTCGTGGTCGGTGTGAGCGGCTCGCTGGGGAGCCTTACGGCTCTGCACCGGGCGGCCGCCGAGGCCCGGGTGCGGGGCCGGGGTACGGAGCTGTGGGCCGTGCTGGCCTGGGAGCCGCCCGGTGGCGACATCCTCCACCGCGGCGGGTCCTGCCCCCCGTCATTGACCGCCACCTGGCGCCGGATGGCGAGCGAGCGGCTCGCTGAGGCACTCGCTACCGCCTTCGGGGCCGAGGGGCCGGGAGTCCCGCTCCAGCGCCTGGTCGCACCCGGCAAGCCTGGCAAGGTACTGCTGGCGGCCGCCGACCGGAGCGACGATCTTCTGGTGATCGGTGCCGGAGCCCGCGGCCGGCTGCGCCGCGCGATGTGGCCCTCCGTCTCCCGGTACTGCGTGGCCCGCGCCTCCTGCACCGTGCTGACCGTGCCGCCTTCTCCTCTGCACCAGGCGCTCGCGACGGTGCACCGCCGGAATGTCTGGAAACTCCCGCTCAGCACAAGGGAGCTGGCGGACTGACTGTCCCTCTGGGGGGGGGTACGCCAACTGTCGCCGCCGTCATCTGCAGGGGGGATCGCCGCCGAGGTGAGCCCAAAAGGGGCCTTGGGTGATCTTGGTCAGTGGCGCGGACGTCAGCGGGGGAGCACGCCCTGCCCCTTCGGCGGTGCGGCGGCATCGGGATCATTCATACTCTCCTTCCTGCCGAGCCTGCGCCGGCAGCGCCTCCGCGACGTCATTTCGTCCCGTCTTCGGCCTGGTCAACGCCTGTATCCGCCGCTTCGTTGGCGGTGTCGCCAAGGATCTGCCGAGCGAGAGGTGCCACCAGCTCGGGATCGGTGCCACTGCCGGGTCCGGTCATCCGTGCGTGGACCGTCGAAGGTGGCGTCAGCGGCTGTCTTGAGCCGCTCATGGAGCCGATCGTTGCGCAGCGGGCGCGGACCGCCGCTGGCCGAAATGGAGGCACAGGTCGCCTCGCGGACGTTAGAGATGCGTCAACGTCGCGCTAACGGCCGTAAGGGCCCCGTCAAGGACGGGCGAGAACCAGCCACCGGTGCGATTCCCTCTTCTGGTCCGTTCAACCAGACCTCTCCTCAGGAGTTCACGATGGCCGATGTGGCCTTCGTCGTCACCACGATCGCGGTCTTCGCGCTGGTGGCCCTTGTCGCCAAGGGGGTGACGAAGCTGTGACCGCCGAAAACCTCATCGGCCTGATCGTGGCCGTCGCCCTGCTGGGCTATCTCGTCCTCGCCCTTGTGTTCCCGGAGAGGTTCTGAGCCGCAGATATGAGCCCCGTTCTTGCTGATGTACTCCAGGTCACCGCGCTCATCGGCGCGCTCGCCCTGGTGCACCGCCCGCTCGGCGACTTCATGGCCGCCGTCTACTCCTCCAAGAAGCACCTGCGCGTAGAGAAATGGATCTACCGCAGCGTCGGCGCCAACCCCGACGCCGAGATGCGCTGGCCCGCCTACCTGCGCGGCGTCCTCATATTCTCCGGCGTCAGCGTGCTCTTCCTCTACCTGCTGCAGCGCGTCCAGGACAAGCTGCCGCTGTCGCTCGGCTTCAAGCCGATCACCCCGGACCAGGCCTTCAACACGGCCGCCTCCTTCATCTCCAACACCAACTGGCAGTCGTACTCGGGTGAGGTGGCCATGAGCCACATCACCCAGACCGCCGGTCTGGCCGTACAGAACTTCATCTCCGCCGCCGTCGGCATCGCGGTCGCCGTGGCGCTGGTACGCGGCTTCGCCCGCTCCCGCACCGGTGACCTGGGCAACTTCTGGGCCGACCTGGTACGCGGCACCGTCCGCATCCTGCTCCCGCTCTCGGTGGTCGCGGCGATCATCCTGGTGGCGTGCGGCGCGATCCAGAACTTCGGCGACATCCACCACATCACCACGCTCAGCGGTGCCAAACAGGCCATCAGCCCCGGCGCGGTGGCCTCCCAGGAAGCCATCAAGGACCTGGGCACCAACGGAGGCGGTTTCTTCAACGCCAACTCCGCGCACCCCTTCGAGAACCCCAACGGCTTCACGAACCTGCTGGAGATCTTCCTGCTCCTGGTGATCCCGTTCTCGCTGCCGCGGACCTTCGGCAAGATGGTGGGGTCGATCAAGCAGGGTTACGCGATCGTCGCGGCCATGGGCATCATCTGGTTCGGCGCCGTCCTCGCGGTGACCTGGCTCGAGTACGCCCACCCGGGCACCGCCTCGCACCTGGCGGGCGGCGCGATGGAAGGCAAGGAGCAGCGGTTCGGCGAGGGCGCCTCGTCGCTCTTCTCCGTCTCCACGACCATGACCTCCACCGGGTCGGTCAACTCCTTCCACGACTCGTTCAGCGGTCTGTCCGGCGGCGTACTGCTGCTGGGCATGATGCTCGGTGAGATCACACCCGGCGGCACGGGCTCGGGCCTCTACGGCATGCTGATCATGGCCATCATCGCGGTGTTCCTCGCCGGCCTGATGGTCGGCCGTACTCCGGAGTACCTGGGCAAGAAGATCAGCACCCGTGAGATCAAGCTCGCGGCCTGCTACATCCTGATCACCCCGGCGCTGGTGCTGATCGGCACGGCTGTCGCCATGGCCCTGCCGGACGGCAAGGAAGCCATGACCAACATCGGGGCGCACGGTTTCTCCGAGGTGCTCTACGCATTCACCTCGGCCTCGAACAACAACGGCTCCGCCTTCGCCGGCTTCGGTGCCAATACGCCGTTCTTCAACACCGCCCTTGGTCTGTGCATGCTGCTCGGCCGGTTCCTGCCAATGGTGTTCGTGCTCGCCCTGGCCGGCTCGCTCGCCGAGCAGAAGCCGGTTCCCGAGACTGCGGGCACCCTCCGTACCGAGAAGCCGCTCTTCACGGGGCTGCTGGTCGGCACTCTCCTGATCGTCACCGGTCTGACCTTCTTCCCGGCGCTGGCCCTGGGCCCGCTCGCCGAAGGGCTGTCGTCATGACCACCGATTCAAAGAAGCACGAGGACGACATGTCCACGGTTACCCCGACCCGGGCGCCGCACAGCGATGTGCCCACCGGGCACAAGGACGACGGGCGCGTGGGCGCCGGTCTGTTCGACCCGAAGCAGCTGGTCAAGTCGCTGCCCGACGCCTGCCGCAAGCTCGACCCACGGGTGATGGTCAAGTCCCCGGTGATGTTCGTGGTCCTGGTCGGCTCGGTGGTCACCACCGCCTTGGCGCTCAAGGACCCGGGCAGCTGGTTCGGCTGGGTCATCGCGGCCTGGCTGTGGCTGACCGTCGTCTTCGCCAACCTGGCGGAGGCGGTCGCGGAAGGCCGGGGCAAGGCACAGGCCGACACCCTGCGCAAGGCCAAGACCGACACGGTCGCGCGCCGGCTCAACGGCGATGCGGAGGAGCAGGTCCCGGGCACCGAGCTGCGCATCGGCGACCTGGTGGTCTGCGAGGCGGGCGACATCATCCCCGGTGACGGCGATGTCGTCGAAGGCGTCGCGTCGGTCGACGAGTCGGCCATCACGGGTGAGTCGGCTCCGGTCATCCGGGAGTCCGGCGGTGACCGCAGCGCGGTCACCGGCGGCACGAAGGTGCTCTCCGACCGCATCGTCATCAAGATCACGACGAAGCCGGGCGAGACCTTCATCGACCGGATGATCAACCTCGTCGAGGGTGCAGCCCGCCAGAAGACGCCCAACGAGATCGCGCTGAACATCCTTCTCGCTTCGCTCACCATCGTCTTCCTGCTGGCGGTCGTCACGCTGAAGCCGTTCGCCCTCTACGCAGGCGCGGACAAGCAGACGTCGTTGATCGTGCTGACCGCGCTGCTGGTCTGTCTGATCCCGACGACGATCGGCGCCCTTCTGTCTGCCATCGGCATCGCCGGCATGGACCGGCTGGTGCAGCGCAATGTCCTGGCGATGTCCGGGCGCGCCGTCGAGGCGGCGGGCGATGTCTCCACACTGCTGCTCGACAAGACCGGCACCATCACCCTCGGCAACCGCCAGGCCGCCGAGTTCGTCCCCGTACGCGGCACCACCGAGGCCGAGGTCGCGGACGCCGCCCAGCTCTCCTCGCTGGCCGACGAGACCCCCGAGGGCCGTTCCATCGTCGTCCTCGCCAAGGAGAAGTACGGGCTGCGCGAACGGCACCAGGGGGAGCTGACCGGCGCCGAGTGGGTGCCCTTCACCGCCCAGACCCGCATGTCGGGCGTGGACGCGGACGGGCGCAAGGTCCGCAAGGGCGCATCCGGTTCGGTCATCGCCTGGGTCCAGGAGCACGGCGGCGAGGTCGCCGAGGACGCCCAGCAGCTGACCGACG
This sequence comes from Streptomyces sp. NRRL S-1813, assembly GCF_000719605.1. Lineage (NCBI taxonomy): Bacteria > Bacillati > Actinomycetota > Actinomycetes > Kitasatosporales > Streptomycetaceae > Streptomyces > Streptomyces sp. NRRL S-1813. The sequence continues at coordinate 378,670 of NZ_JOHB01000002.1, read as the reverse complement.
CCATCTCGCAGGCCGGCGGCACCCCGCTGCTGGTCGCCGTCGAGGACGACAAGGGCGCCCGAGTCCTGGGTGTCATCCACCTGAAGGACGTCGTCAAGGAGGGCATGCGGGAGCGGTTCGACGAGCTGCGTCGGATGGGCATCAAGACCGTCATGATCACGGGTGACAACCCGCTGACGGCCAAGGCCATCGCCGACGAGGCGGGCGTGGACGACTTCCTCGCGGAGGCCACGCCCGAGGACAAGATGGCGCTCATCAAGCGCGAACAGGCCGGCGGCAAGCTGGTGGCCATGACCGGCGACGGTACGAACGACGCCCCGGCCCTCGCGCAGGCGGACGTCGGTGTGGCGATGAACACCGGTACGTCGGCCGCCAAGGAGGCCGGCAACATGGTCGACCTCGACTCCAACCCGACCAAACTCATCGAGATCGTCGAGATCGGCAAGCAGCTCCTGATCACCCGAGGTGCGCTGACCACCTTCTCGATCGCCAACGACGTCGCGAAGTACTTCGCGATCATCCCGGCGATGTTCTCGATCGCCTATCCCGGCCTGGACAAGCTCAACATCATGGGCCTGGCCTCGCCCGAGTCCGCGATCCTGTCCGCCGTCATCTTCAACGCGCTGATCATCATCGCGCTGGTGCCGCTGGCCCTGAAGGGCGTGCAGTACCGGCCGATGAGCGCCGACAAGATGCTCCGCCGCAACCTCGGCATCTACGGCCTGGGCGGACTGATCGCCCCGTTCATCGGCATCAAGATCATCGACCTGCTCATCACCCTCATCCCCGGAATCGGCTGATCGCCATGAACAACTCCGTAGCAAGCACCCTCCGCCTGGCGTGGGCGTCGCTGCGCATCCTGCTGGTCCTCACGGTCGTCTGCGGCGTCATCTACCCGCTGGCCGTCACCGGCATCGCGCAGGGCCTCTTCCACGACAAGGCCAACGGTTCCGAGGTGAAGGTCGACGGCAAGGTCGTGGGCTCCGAGCTCATCGGGCAGAGCTGGAACATCAAGGGGACGGACAAGCCCGACCCCAAGTGGTTCCAGGGCCGACCGTCCAACAGCAAGTACGACCCGATGGCGACCGGCTCCAGCCAGCTCGGTGCCAGCGACCCCACGCTGGTCAAGAACGTGAAGGCGGCGAAGAAGCAGGTCGCTGATTTCAACGGCGTGCCGCAGTCCGAGGTCCCCAAGGACGCGGTCACCGGTTCGGCCTCCGCCATCGACCCCGGTATCTCTCCCGATTACGCCGAGATCCAGGTCAAGCGGGTGGCCAAGGCCAACAAGGTGGGCGTCGAGCAGGTCGAGAAGCTGGTGAAGGCGAACACCGCGGGCCGTACTGCCGGCTTCCTCGGCGAGCCCTCGGTGAACGTCCTGAAGCTGAATATCGCGCTCAAGGAACTCGCCCAGAAGTGATCGTGTCGCGGGCGGCCGTCGGAAGCCGGCCGCCCGCGGCGCCACGTACGTACAGAAAGGTGACACCGATGACCCGGGTGCTGGCGGTCGAGGACGAACCACCGCTCGTTCGGGCTCTGGAGATCAATCTGAAGGCGCGCGGCTACGACGTGGAGACCGCGCCCGACGGTGCACATGCGCTGCGCCGCGCCGCCGCACGCCCGCCGGATGTCGTCCTGCTGGACCTCGGTCTGCCGGACATGGACGGCATCGATGTGATCAAGGAGTTGCGGGGCTGGAGCCGGGCGTCCATCTTGGTGGTCTCCGCTCGCCGGACCTCCCAGGAGAAGGTCACCGCACTCGACGCGGGTGCCGACGACTACATCACCAAGCCGTTCGACATGGATGAGCTGCTGGCGAGGCTGCGCGCCGCGGCTCGCCGGGCCGAGGCCGGGAAGCCGGCCGTCGGCACCGCGGTCATCGAGACCGAGGGCTTCACCATCGACCTCCTCGCCAAGAAGGCCCGGCGTGAAGGGCGTGACATCCGGCTCACCCCGACCGAGTGGCATCTGCTGGAGGTGCTGATACGCAACAGCGGCCGGCTCGTCGGCCAGCAGCAGCTGCTCCAAGAGGTATGGGGTCCTTCCCACAGCACCCAGACCAACTATCTTCGCGTCTACATGGCTCAGCTGAGGCGCAAACTGGAAGCGGATCCGGCACATCCGCGGCACTTCTTCACCGCGCCCGGCATGGGATACCGCTTCGACCCCTGACCATGCGGGCCTCAGCCCTCAACCGAAGAATCACAGGCACGACACGGAGAGCGGGACCACGTGGCACGCGGCAAGCTTCGAATATATGTCGGCGCGGCACCCGGCGTCGGCAAGACGTACGCGATGCTGTCCGAGGCACATCGGCGTGTGGAGCGCGGTACGGACTGCGTGGTCGCCTTTGTCGAGCATCACGACCGGCCGCGCACCGAGGTGATGCTGCACGGCCTGGAACAGGTCCCCCGCAAGGAGCTGGCGTACCGCGACACGGTCTTCACCGAGATGGATATCGACGCGGTCCTGGCACGCCGGCCGGCCGTGGCGCTGGTCGACGAGCTGGCGCACACCAACGTCCCCGGATCGCGCAACGAGAAGCGCTGGCAGGACGTCGAAGAGCTGCTGGAAGCCGGGATCCATGTGATCTCCACGGTGAACATCCAGCACCTGGAGTCGCTCAGTGACATCGTCGAGTCGATCACCGGCATCCGGCAGAAGGAGACCGTCCCCGACGAGGTGGTGCGCCGCGCCGGCCAAATCGAGCTCGTCGACATGTCACCCGCGGCGCTGCGCCGCCGGATGGCACACGGCAACATCTACAAGCCCCACAAGGTCGACGCGGCCCTGTCGAACTACTTCCGGCCCGGCAACCTCACCGCGCTGCGTGAACTGGCGCTGCTGTGGGTGGCCGACCAGGTCGACGAGTACCTGCAGGAGTACCGGAGTGAACACCGGGTCTCGAAGATCTGGGGCTCACGGGAGCGGATCGTCGTCGGCCTGACGGGCGGCAGCGAGGGCCGTACGCTGATCCGGCGCGCCGCCCGGCTCGCGGAGAAGGGCGCCGGCGGCGAAGTGCTGGCCGTCTACATCGCCCGCAGCGACGGGCTGGCCGCCGGCTCGCCCAAGGAACTCGCCGTCCAGCGCACCCTCATCGAGGACCTGGGCGGCACCTTCCATCACGTCATGGGCGAGGACATCCCCTCCGCCCTGCTCGAATTCGCCCGCGGTGTGAACGCCACCCAGATCGTGGTGGGATCCTCCCGGCGCAAGGCATGGCAGTACATCTTCGGCCCCGGTGTCGGCGCGACCGTCGCCCGCGATTCGGGACCCGACCTCGATGTCCACATCGTCACGCACGAGGAGGTCGCCAAGGGACGCGGGCTGCCCGTCGCCCGCGGCGCACGGCTCGGACGGTCCCGGATCATCTGGGGCTGGCTGGTCGGATCGGTGGGGCCGGCGCTGCTGACCCTGCTGCTGTCGTACGTCGAGGCGAGCCTCGGTCTCGCGAACGACATGCTGCTGTTCCTCATGCTGACGGTGGCGGCGGCGCTACTCGGCGGGTTCTTGCCGGCGCTGGCGTCGGCCCTGATCGGCTCGCTCCTGCTGAACTGGTTCTTCACACCACCGGTGCACCGCATCACCATCGCGGACCCCAAGAACATCCTCGCTCTGGTCATCTTCGTGATGGTGGCGATCTCGGTCGCGTCCGTCGTCGATCTCGCGGCCCGGCGTACTCATCAGGCGGCGCGGCTGCGTGCCGAGTCCGAGGTCCTCTCCTTCCTGGCAGGCAGCGTGCTGCGCGGTGAGACCACACTGGATGCCCTCTTGGAGCGGGTGCGCGAGACGTTTGCGATGGAGGCCGTTGCCCTGCTGGAGAGGGAGGACGAGACGGCACCCTGGACCTGTTCGGGCAGCGTGGGCGACGTCAGTCCGCTGGAACGCCCCGAGGACGCGGACGTCGATATGCCCGTCGGCGACCACATGGCGCTCGCGCTGTCCGGCCGCGTCCTGCCCGCCGAGGACCGCCGGGTTCTGTCGGCCTTCGCGGCACAAGCCGCCGTCGTCCTCGACCGCCAGCGCCTCCAGACCGAGGCCGACCACGCCCGCAAACTGGCCGAGGGCAACCACATCCGCACCGCCTTGCTCGCCGCCGTCAGCCACGACCTGCGCACACCATTGGCAGGCATCAAGGCCTCCGTCACCTCCCTGCGCTCCGACGACATCGAATGGTCCGACGAGGACCAGGCCGAACTCCTCGCGGGCATCGAGGAAGGCGCCGACCGCCTCGACCACCTCGTCGGCAACCTCCTGGACATGTCCCGCGTCCAGACCGGCACCGTCACCCCCCTGATCCGCGAAATCGACCTCGACGAGGTCGTGCCGATGGCGCTCGGCGGCGTGCCGGAGAGCAGCGTCATCCTCGACATCCCCGAGGAGCTGCCGATGGTCGCCGTCGACCCGGGCCTGCTGGAGCGATCGGTCGCCAACATCGTCGAGAACGCGGTGAAGTACAGCCCCGACGGCGAACCCGTGCTCGTCTCCGCCAGCGCACTCGGCGACCGCGTCGAACTGCGCGTGGCCGACCGCGGCCCCGGCGTCCCCGACGATGCCAAGGACCGCATCTTCGCGCCCTTCCAACGCTACGGCGACGCACCGCGCGGCGCAGGCGTCGGCCTCGGCCTGGCCGTCGCCCGCGGCTTCGCGGACGCCATCGGCGGCACCCTCACCGCCGAGGACACGCCCGGCGGCGGTATGACGATGGTGCTCACGGTGCCCACCGCCGCGGGTCATCTGCCGACCCAGCCTGACCTTCCGGCCGCGGTCACCTCGTGACCGGCCGGAGCCGGGCCCCTCTCCCGTACGCGTAAGACGCCTTCGGCGCCACTCAGGTACGCGGGTCCCTCGGATGCGGGTGCGGTTGCACCCCCGTCATCAGGAAGTCCAGGCCGCGCCGGGTCGATGCCACCACGACCCGGTCGCCGGCGCGCAGGACCCTGCCGTGAGAGGGCCGCCAGTCGAAGCCCGGCCGGTCGAGACGGAGGCCGCCGAGCGTGTCACCCGAGGCAGAGGAAGGAGGAGCGGCCGCGGAGCCGATCGCCAGCACCCGCCATTCGTTCTCGCGGAAGGCCTGGTGGAGGGAGCGGCCCTCCAGCTCCGGGTGACCGGCGACGTCCACGGTGGTGAAGAGGAGGGAGCCGCGTTCCACCGGCATGACGCCCAGGACATGACGGCCCATCATGGCGGCGGCGAAGGACGGTGCGGCGAGCGCCGAGACGCTGCGGCTGCGGGTGGTGGCATCAGGGTAGGAGGCGCGCATCGTACGGGAGACGGTGGCGGCGAAGTCGTCGTCGTACAGCCGCATCACCACCCGCACCTGGGGGTTGCTCTCGCGGGCAGCCATCGCGATGTCGAGGTTCTCGCCGTCGTCGCGGGTGAGAACCAGCAGCGACTTGCTCTGGCTGATCCGGGCGCGGTCGAGGACACCGGGGCTGCCGGCGTCCTCCAGGAGCAGCGGCACACCGAGTTCACGGGCGAGGGCGACGCCGCGGGCGTGCGGATCACGCTCTATGACGACCATCTGGTGTTCGGTGGTGCGCAGTTGGGCCAGGACGCGGGTGCCGATCTTGCCGAGGCCGACCAGCACGATGTGATCGGTGAGATCATCGCCCGGAGGGTGTCCGACCGATGCCGTACGGAACGCCTCGGTGGCTTTCATCGTGGCGGCCACCACAAGCGGCAGTACGGCCAACCCCACGAATCCGGCGATCAGCTGGAGCACCCGGCGGGCCGGGGACTCGTCGGTCGCCGGGTCGCCCATGGTGAAGATGTCCAGCAGCGGCAGATAGAGCGACTTCCACAGCGGTTCGGACTCGAACAGGGCAGTGGCCCCCGCCAGCACCAGCACCACCGCCGCCAGTACCCCGAAGACCGCCAGCACCTCGCGGGAGAGGAACACCTTCCACGGCAGATGCGCCAGCCGGTCCCGCAACCAGGCACCGTAGCCGCGCCGGTCGCGCGGCGGTGCAACGGGCGGGTGGTGATGGGTCACCTCCTCCAGCATCAGCCGGCCGTGGGTGAACTGCCGGTGGTAGGCGGTGAAGGTGTCGGGCAGCAGCTGGGTGCCCTCCTCCCCCGGCGTCTCAGGGCTGTCCTCGCTCGCCGGGTCGTCCTGATGGGCGCCGGACAGTACGGCTAGCGTGGCCAGGTCGGCCGACCGGAGCGGGGTGCGTGCAGCGCGTACGACGCCGCGGAAGACCTGGCCCTCGACCTGGAGGGTGTGTCCCTGACCGACCGCCGCGGCGGACACCAGCTCCGGGACCGCGGTGTCGGTGTCGGACAGCACCGTGGTGGACATGTCCAGCGACGCGTCATCGGTCCGGCCGAGCGCCAACACGGCCCGGTCCAGCAGTCGTTCGAGATGGCTGCCGCGCTCTCGGTTGTACATGCGGATGACCAGGCGGATGGTTGGGTTGAGGGTGCGGGCGAGCAGTGCGGCGGTCACGTTGACCTGGTCGTCACGGTAGGTCAGGGCGAGCGCGGCGGCCCGCTCCACCCCGGCGGCACGCAGCATCTGTTCGTCCGGATGGGCGGCCACCAGCAGTTCGACCGGCGACTGCGGATCACGGTGCAGGGCGGCGATCTCCGGCGCATGGCCGTCGCGCCCCGAGGGCAGCACCACGGTGACCGCCTCACCGCAGACAGCATCCAGCGTCACCGCCAGACGGTGCGCGAGTCCGTCGTTTCCGCAGATCACCATGTGCTGCGAGCGCTGCCCGAAGGGCATACGCAGATGGAGAGTTGACATCACGTCATCAAGATTGCCGGGGCGGGGCGCGCGGTTCCGGTGCGCACAACAGTTCGGCATCAAGATTGCGTATGGCCTGATGGCGCCGATCGTGGCACACCGTCAGAGAGCCGCAAATTCCGTACGTGACATGACGTGCGCCGCTCGGTGGCGCCATAGGTTCGATCACGGCCGGCGGATGCGCGAGGCGACGGCGCTCCGCCCACCGGCCTGCCCGACCTCGGCCACTGTCTCTCAGACCACCCGGCCGCCCGCGCACGCAGGAGGCCGCACTCCCAGAAGGTCCCCGTATGGCTCCCGCCCCCTCCCCCGCCCCGACGACTTCGCCGAGCGGCACAGTCACCGTCTCTCCCCAGGGCACCCCCAGGCCAGGAGGCCGACGGCGGCGACGGACGCCGGGCGGGCTCTTCGACCCGAAGGCACTGCTGACAGCCCTCCCCGAGGCGCTGCGCAAGCTGCATCCGCGGGCTCTGGCCACCAACCCCGTGCTGTTCGTCGTGGCCTGCGGTTCGCTCCTCACCACCCTCTCCGCACTCCTCAACCCGTCCGTCTTCACCTGGGTGATCAGCGGCTGGCTCTGGCTGACGGTGGTCTTCGCCAACCTCGCCGAGGCGGTCGCCGAGGGCCGCGGCAGAGCGCAGGCCGCCTCGCTGCGCAAGGCGCGTATGGACATCACCGCCCGTCGGCTGCGTAACAACTGGCGGGTCGGTATCGACCTCCGGGGCGCCGAGACCGAGACCGTCGCCGCCGACGATCTGCAGCCGTTCGACTTCGTCCTGGTCGAGGCGGGCGAGACGATCCCGGCTGACGGTGATGTCGTCGACGGCGTCGCCGCGGTCGACGAGTCGGCGGTCACCGGCGAATCCGCGCCCGTCATCCGCGAGTCGGGCGGTGACCGCTCCGGTGTCACCGGCGGCACCACCGTGCTGTCCGACCGCATCGTCGTGCGCATCACCTCCCGCCCCGGGAACTCCTTCCTGGACCGCATGATCGCCCTGGTCGAGGGCGCGACCCGGCAGCGGACCCCGAACGAGATCGCGCTGCACATCCTGCTGGCCGCGCTCACCATCGTCTTCATCCTCGTCGTCGTCACCGTGCAGCCGATGGCCGCCTACGCCGGCGCGGCGCAGCAGACGGCCGTGCTCGTCGCCCTTCTCGTCACCCTCATCCCCACGACGATCGGCGCGCTGCTCTCCGCGATCGGCATCGCCGGCATGGACCGCCTCGTCCAGCGCAACGTCCTGGCCATGTCGGGACGCGCGGTCGAGGCGGCCGGCGACATCAACACCCTGCTGCTCGACAAGACCGGCACCATCACCCTCGGCAATCGTGAGGCGGCCGCCTTCGTCCCGCTCCCGGGCCTCGACGAACTCCCGCTCGCGGACGCCGCCCAGCTCTCCTCACTCGCCGACGAGACGCCCGAGGGCCGCTCCATCGTCGTCCTCGCCAAGAACAAGTACGGGCTGCGGGCACCGGCCGAAGGTGAGCTCCAGCACGCCGAGTACGTCGCCTTCAGCGCGCAGACCCGGATGAGCGGCGTCACCCTGCGCTGGACATGGGGGCACCTCCCACGCCCTTCAGGCAGTGGGGGAGGTTCGGGGTGCGCGATCCGCAAGGGCGCGGCTGCCCAGGTCATCGATTGGGTGGTGCGGCGCGGCGGCCAAGTACCCGCCGAGGCCCGCATGTTCACCGACGCCATCGCCGCGTCCGGCGGCACCCCGCTGCTGGTGGCGGTGCACGACCGTTACGGGCCGCGGGTTCTGGGCGTCATCCATCTCAAAGACATCGTCAAGGACGGCATCCGCGAACGCTTCGCCGAACTGCGCCGCATGGGCATCCGTACGGTCATGATCACCGGCGACAACCCCCTCACGGCCAAGGCCATCGCCCAGGAAGCGGGCATCGACGACTACCTGGCCGAGGCCACGCCCGAGGACAAACTCGCCCTGATCACCCGGGAACAGGAGGGTGGCAAGCTGGTCGCGATGACCGGCGACGGCACCAACGACGCCCCGGCCCTCGCCCAGGCGGACGTCGGCGTCGCGATGAACACCGGTACGTCGGCCGCCAAAGAGGCCGGCAACATGGTCGACCTCGACTCAAATCCCACCAAACTCATCGAGATCGTCGAGATCGGCAAGCAACTCCTCATCACCCGAGGCGCGTTGACCACCTTCTCGATCACCAACGACGTCGCAAAATACTTCGCGATCATCCCGGCCATGTTCGCCGGCGTCTATCCGGGCCTGGCAGACCTGAACATCATGGGCCTGCACAGCCCGACCTCGGCGATCACATCCGCGATCATCTTCAACGCGCTCATCATCATCGCCCTGATCCCGCTCGCCCTGCGCGGCGTGCGCTACACCCCCGCCTCCGCCCACGACCTGCTGCGCCGCAACCTCACCCGCTACGGACTCGGCGGCCTCATCGCCCCGTTCATCGGCATTAAACTCATCGACCTGCTGATCTCCCCGATCCCCGGCCTCGGCTGAGCGTCGCCGCAGCTGCACGGGATGCGCGCTACGGCTACGGCGGCCTGAAGGTCTCAAGCCTTGGGGACGCACCCGGCACGCCGCCGAAGCCTTGTCGCGTTCTTCACGCTCCCCACCATACCGCTGTCCGCTGTACTGTTCTATAAGAGCTATAACAGAACGACAGTGGGAGTCCGAAGGTGATCCTCAGCCTCGACCTGGACAGCGAGGTACCGATCTACCAGCAGATCCGGAACCGGATCGTTGAGGCCATCGCGTCCGGCGAACTGGTCAAAGGCAGTTCGCTGCCCTCGACCCGGCAGCTCGCCGTCGATCTGGGCATCAATTTCCACACCGTGAACAAGGCGTATGACCTGCTGCGGCGGGAGGGCCTCCTGCGGATCAACCGCAAGAGCGGCGCCCTGGTGCAGCGTGACGCCAGCACCGGCCCGCCGGAACCCGACTTCACCGACGAGTGGGAGACACGGCTGCGGACGCTGCTCGCCGAAGCGGTCGCCCACGGCGTCGGCGATCCGGCGGTTCTGGACAGCTGCGGATCCGTCCTGACCTCGTTCACGTCATCCGCACGTACCGCAGGCGGCGCCGACCACGGCGCAGAGCAAGGAGATCCGGCGTCATGAACAGCGGAGCACTACTGGTCAACGCGGCCATACCACTGGTGGTGTTGGCAGTGGCGTGGCTGACCCCCTCACTGACAAGTCCGACGCTGCCCTTCGGAGTGCGCATACCCGCCGCGCGGGCGGACGCTCCGGTGATCGCCGAGCAACGCAAGCGCTATCGATGGCTGGTGGGCATGGCCGGCGGAGCGCTGGTCGCTCTGAACGTCGGACTGTCGGCCACGACCCATCTCGTCCGGCCCGGCGTGGTGCCCGTACTGATCCTCGCCGTGTTCCTGGCCGCCTTCAGCCGGACCCGGGTGGCGATCGCGGCGGCCAAGCGGGACGAGGACTGGTACCGCGGCCTTAGCCAGGGCGTGGTGACCGACACCTCGCTCCGCACCGATCCGGAACCCTTTCCGTGGCTCTGGTCGATCCCGGCACTGCTGATCGTCGCGGGCACGGTCATGACCGCCCTCGTCCTGTACCCGTCGGTACCCGACCGTCTCGCGGTGCACTTCAACGCTTCCGGCATCCCCGACCACTTCGCCACCAAGTCGGTCGGCAGCGTGTTCTTCCCGGTCTTCGTGCAAGCCGGGGTGACCGCGACGATCCTGGTACTGGCCTGGTTCTCGTTCCGCGCCCGTCCGGAACTCGACCCGGCGCGCCCCGCCGACTCCGCACGCAGGCACCGCCGTTTCTCGGTGCGTGCCGTGATCTCCCTGCTGGTGCTGGCCGCCTGCGTCGACCTGTCGATGCTCGCCGGGGCCTGGCCGATCTGGCATGCCGGCCAGAAGCTGTCACCGGTACTCGTGATGCTGCCGATCCTGGTCGGTCTCGCCCTCGTCGTCGGCGTCGCGCTCCGTACCGGGCAAGGGGGCAGCCGGCTGCCCGCCGCGGACGGCGGGGTACCGGAGGAGAACACCGGTGTGGTACGGCGCGACGACGACCGGTACTGGCGCGGGGCGGGATCGCTCTACGTCAACCGCGCCGATCCCGCGCTGCTCGTACAGAAACGGTCCGGATTCGGCTGGACCTTCAACTTCGGCAACCCACGCGCGCTGCTGCTGCTCGCGCTCATCGTGGGCCTGCCGCTCGCCCTGCCGCTGATCGTCCGCTGACGTCTGGCGAAGTCACACAGGCGACCACCACCTTTCCTGGATCCACCACCCGTTGGGAGAACACATGCGTGGGACCACTACCACCTGGCGGCGCTGCACACTGGCCGTACTCATGGCCACGGTTGCCATCACCACGACCGGGCCGGCGTTAGGGGCGGCCGAAGCCGCCACAACAACCCGCTCCACACCGCTCATCCCCGCCAGTGATCGCCAGGTGCGGTTCACTGCCGACAGCACCACCACGTACGGCACCCTGCACATCCCCGCCCATCGCGCGGGCCGCCGCCTCGCCGCAGCCCTCCTCATCCCCGGCAGCGGCCTGACCGACCGCAACGGCGACCAGCCACCCGCGTCCACCCCGCACACCCTCGCCCTGTTCGCGAGCACCCTCGGCGATGACGGCGTGATGAGCCTGCGCTTCGACAAGTACGGCACCGGCCGTACCGGATGGGGCCGGTACAAGAACTCCGACCACATCGACATGGCCGCGTACACCGCCCAGGCCGTCGCCGCATACAACGCCCTGCGCGCCCAGCCCGAGGCCGACCCGAACAAGCTGCTCATCGTCGGGCACAGCGAGGGAGGCCTCCAGGCCCTGCTCGTAGGCCGCGCCGTACGGCCGAAGCCCGCCGGGCTCGCGCTCATCGCCCCGCAGGACACACGACTCCTGGACGCGATCGACTATCAACTTGCGGGTACCTTGGACCGACTCGTCGCAGCTGGTGAACTCAGCCCTCAGCAGGCGCAGTTGAACAAAGCAGGAGTATCCCGGGCCATCGCGGACTTCCGCGCCGAGCGCCAGGTGGACACCTCAGGACTGCTGCCGTTCATCGCCTCCTTGCTGAACGGATTGTTCGGTCCGCACAACGCCACGTTCGTCCGCAGCGACGACGCCATCTATCCGCCGGACACCGCCCGACGCGTCGCCCACGGCACCCGCACCCTGGTCACCTGTGGCACCGCGGACACCAACGTGCCGTGCCGGACCACGCCGCCCCTGCTCACCGCCTTGGCCGCGGCCCGCACCACCGGTCCCGGGCTACGGGTCCTGCCCGGCCTCGACCACTTCCTTCACCCCGCGGGCACCCCGGTCAACGACCAAATGATCGCCCCGGCCGCGCAGAGTGCCCTGCACGACTTCGTCCTCCCCTGGCGGCACCTCACGGCGAGCTGAACAACTCGCGTACGGCCGCGACGAGGCCGGCGGGTTCGCTCTGGTGGACCGTGTGCCCGGTGGAAAGTTGAGCGCGCCGTCTGTTCGGGCGCCGAGCCGCCATTTCCTTGGCGTGCTCGGCGTCCAGCGTGTCGCTGAGACCAGTTCATGTGCGCCGCAGCCCCGCCGCCCCCGATCCCGACGTCGTGCTGCAGGCCAGGCGCCGGTATGTGCTGGGTTCTGCATCACCCCAGGATGCCGTCGAGGCCCGGTCACTCCGAGGTGACGTCCTCGATGACGGTCTCGGCGAACCGCCATCTCCCCGCGTTTCCGAACGCCTCGGCCCGTAGTCCCTCTTCCCGTGCGATACGGGCGGCGCGGGCGTGGGAGATGCCGTCGAAGGCATCGGGGTTCACGATGACGTAGCCCCGCTCGTCGCGGTCGCCGGTGCGCAGCAGATCGCGCAGGGCCACCTCCTGGGCCCGTGCCTCGACGGTTGCGTAGCCCAGTTCGGGCGGCAGATGAGCGATGCGCGTCATCCGCCTCCGGTCGATGGCAGCCAGCCCCACAACGCTCAGCATGGACAGCAGCGACAGGGCACAGAACACAACGGTGCGCGCGGTTTCGTCGACATCCGCCGGAAGGCGGGGCACAACTCGGCCCTCAGGGTCCGCCACAACGGTGATCACGTCGCCGCGTTCGGCCCCCACGCCCCGCGACCGCATGGCAGCGCCGGGAACGGGCCTGCCGCGCGCATCGGCCAGCTTCAGATAGCCGACGGAGCCGTTCCTGGCCTGCACCGTGTACGTTCCGACGACCTCGGCCCGTATGGCTTGCCCGTCGCGCTCCAGCAGATGTCCCTCGTACGCGCCGGAGCCGGCGGCCAGGGAGGCCAGGGGGAGGACGAAGACCAGCAGGAGCACCAGTACGGCCGGGCCCTTCACCCGACTCATCGGCAGCACCGAGGTGACGAGGCCTAGCAGGCACAGCACAGCGGCGGCCCACGCCAGGGCCTCGGGCACGTTCGGCATCATCATGGTCAGTACGGCCGGGCCCAGGCTCCCGAACAGGCATCCGCTCGCCACGGGGTACCAGGACAACGCCGTCCGCCGCACCTCGTACCGCGCGCGGGGCGGCTCGACCCCGGGCCGGAACCTCAGTACCCCGCCCAGGTCACCGCCATCAGCCCGCGCCGCGGCCGCAGTGTCGCCCTCGGGCAGCCGTACGTACCCCGCCTCGCGTGCGGCCGCGGCCAGGTCGGCCGGGGCCAGGGCCGCGTAATGCTGGGCCCCGATCCGGACCAAGCCGGTGTCATCAGGCCGGGCGGCGGCGAGTTCCGCACGCAGATCGGACATGGCCTCAAAGCGGCGCGGGTCCCTCGCCTGGGCCCTGCGGGTCCGCAAGCGCTGGATGCCGGCGCCCAGGGTCACAGCGACGACTGCGGTGCAGAGCGCTCCGACGACGGCGGTCCAGGTCCCCCCTTCCACGACGCGCCAGATGTCCGTGCCCGTCATGTGCACCCCCACTGCCACGTTCTCCGTTCCTTGCCCCATGTTCCCCGTCAGAGGGCACCGATCCACGGCACTACCAAGGCTTGGGATCAACCGACCGAATGCGGGGTGGACTTCGCGAAGAGTCCCTTGCGCTGCCGCTGGCTGCGGCCACTCTGTACGACGAGCGAGCGTTTGTGTTCCAAGGGCGATGGCCGTCGCCGACGTCCGCCTGCGGTCCACCCATGCATGCCGGACGGTCCTCAGGGCCTGTCGTCGGTCGGGGGCGGCCCCTCGGCGGGGAACAGGATCGGGCTGATCAGGTGGCGGGTGCGCTCGGCCGAGGGAGTGTTCCCCATCCGTGAGACGAGCGCTTCGCGCATCTCGCCGATCAGCTCGGCGAGTTCGTCCCGGCTGAGCCAGAGCGCGTGCTGGCGGTAGCCCACCAGGTCGGCGGTCGGATCGGCGCCGTCCCGGTCGAGATAGGCATTGAACTCGGCCAGCAGGGTGGCCATGGCCACGGCGAACACGCGCCGGTGATCCTCCACCGATACCGATGCTGCGGTGTCGGCGTCGATCACCGCCCGCTCCCCCTGCAGCCGGTACCGGCGCTCGACGGCGCCGCGCACCCGCTGCTCACCCACCACTTCCAGGAGGCCACCGTCGGCCAGCAGGCCGACGTGCCGGTACACGGTGGCCTTCGACACGTCGGGCAGCAGCGCGCACACCTGCGACGTGGTGAGCGTCCGCCCGCCGGACATGGCGTGCACGATGCGCAGCCGTACCGGGTGCAGCAGCAGTTCGACCGTATCCATGAGCCCACATTCTCACAGCTGATACTGTTCTCAAAGTTAAGAACAATGGCTCGTTGAACAGTGCCTTCGAGTGAACGGGGAGAGTCGACCATGCCGCACCCATCGCTACCGCTGGGACGCCACTACGACATCGACGGGCGACGGCTGATGCTGCACCGCTCCGGCAACGGCGGCCCGACCGCGGTGTTCCTGGCGGGAGGCGGGCTGATGAGCCTGGACTACCTGAACATCCACCACCGTGTCGCCGAGCTGACCGGCAGCGTGCTCTACGACCGTGCCGGCAACGGCTGGAGCGACCCGGCCGAGCTGCCCCGCACGGCGGCCCAGGTCACCGACGAACTGCAAGCGCTTCTGCACACGGCCGCCGTACCCGGCCCGTACCTGCTGGTCGGCCACTCCCTGGGCGGCGCCTACGCGCGCCACTACACGAGGCGCTTCCCCGGCGAGGTCGCCGGCCTGCTCCTGCTCGACCCGTTCCACGAGGACCTGGTCGTACGCGCACCCCTGGCGGCGCGGGAGCGGCTGGACCGGATGCTGGAAGAGATGCGGGACCAGGAGCTGACGGAGCTCACGCAGGAGCAGATCCAGCAGTCCCGTGACCAGATGGCCCCCCACTTCGCAGCCTGGCCGGAGCCTGTGCGCGAGCCGCTGATCGAACGCCACCTCGCCACCTGGCGGGTCGCCTCACAGGAGAACCAGAACCTCTACGACAAGGTCGCCGACGAGTTCCGGCGCGCACCGAACACCCCCGACGTGCCGCTGATCGTGCTCTCCGCCATGGGGCACGACGCCACGCAGGCCCACCTCTGGCCCGAAGAGCTGCTGCGCGAGCTCAACGAAAGCAAGCGCACCCTGCACGCGGAACTGGCCGCGGAGGCCCCGCGCGGCGAACACCGCATCCTCGACGACGCAGGCCACGGCTGGCTCCATGAGGAATGCCCGGACGCCGTGCTCCAGGCGGTCAACGACCTTCTTCGGACGGAGAGTTCAGCGAGATGACGGTCGGCCAACCTGAGCCAGAGGCTCTCTGCCGGCTCTCTTCCGGTGGGCCGCCGTGGCATGTTCGCGCAGTATCCGTAAGCATCGCCGGCTGGGCCGGATCGCTGCGCACGGCACCTCACTGCCGCCGGCCCCGCGTCAAGGACGAGGCCCAGTGCGCGAGCGTGGGCGCGCAGACGGGTGGCGGGGTCGGCTTCTCCCTGCACACCGCGGGCTCATAAGCAGCCGGCGGCCCGGCTTGCCAGTTCCCCGCCGCGGGTGGTTCACGCCTGGAAAGGAGGTCAGCCACCGGTGTTCGTCACAACGTTCCCGGGAGCGGTCTCGCCGCTCCCGACCACCGTGGCGGGCACCCGCAGCCAGCGGGTGGCCCAGGTCGCGGGGAGCGCGACGGCAGAAACCACCACAGCGGCCAGCGGCACGTGCTCGAGACCGTACGCCGCCACCGTCCCACCTCCGATCGCGGCGCCGGAGGCGATGCCGGCGTTGACTGCCGAGGCCCCGAGGGTCGCGGCGAGGTCGCCGCCCTCGCCGGCCAGTGAGATCACCCGTAGTTGCAGGGACGGGGTGATGCCCATGCCGACCAGGCCCCAGGCGGCGAGTGCCACGGCGACGAATAACGGATGCGGGCCGGAAAGGTAGAGGCCGCCCAGAGCAAGGACCAGTACGCCGTTGCCGACCAGCAGGGTGCCGGAGGCGTTCCGGTCGGCGAACCTGCCGCCGGCGAACGTACCGATCGCGCTGGTCACTCCGAAGATCAGCAGAAAGGCGCTGACCGCTCCGCCCGGGATTCCCGTGACGTCCTCGAGAAGCGGCGTCAGATAGGTCAGGGCGGTGAATTGCGCGGCCATCAGCAGCACTCCTGCGCCCAGCATCGCCAGCACCCGCGGGGCGAAGGCGTGGCGGGCCTGGGCGGCCAATCCGCCGGAGCCGCTGCCTGCGGCGTTCGGTACGAAGAGGAAGGTGGCTGCCAGGGCAACGGCGCAGAGGATGGCGACGCCCGTGAAGGTGGCGCGCCATCCGAGTGTCTGCCCGACCAATGTCCCCAGCGGTACGCCGAGCACGGTGGAGACCGCGATCCCGCCGAAGACCAAGGAGACGGCGTGGCCACGGCGTTCGGCCGGCACCAGGCCGGTGGCCACGGCGGAGGCCGCCCCGAGGAACAGGCCGTGGAGGGCTCCGGTGATCGCGCGGGCGGCCAGCAGCACCCCGAAGGCGGTGGCGGCCACCGCGATGAGATTGCCGGCGATGAAGGCGACCAGGGCCAGCCGCAGCAGCAGGCGCCGGCCCAGCCTGAGGGTCAGCGCGGTCGCGATCGGACCACCGAACGAGATGCCGAGGGCGTAGGCCGTGACCAGCAGTCCGGCGGTGCCGATCGAGACGCGCATATCGTCGGCCATCAGGCCCAGTACGCCGACGATGACGAGTTCGGTGGTCCCGATGGCGAAGGCACCCAGGCCCAGGGCGGCCAGCGCCCGGCGTCATCCGGTCTCGCTGACGGCGAATCCGTCGACCCCGCTCATGGACCGGTCCTCTCCAAGGTCGGTACGGGAGCGGACAGTTGTTGGTGGATGCCCCACAGGTCCAGCTGCGCCCACTGCCCGGTGACTTTGCCGTCGTTCACGTGCACGATGCGGATGGCCTGGAACGAGACCCTGCGCCCCGTCGCCGGCACACCGAGGAACTCTCCGGTGTGTGTCGCCTCCACACGGAAGCGGATGGTGACGGCGTCCCGTCCCTCGACGACCTCCTCCTCGTGCATCTCCAGCCCGTCCCAGGGCCTGACCATGTTCTTCACGTAGTGGGTGAGAGCGTCCTCGAAATCGGTGAGCCAGTCGGTCAGACCCAGGCATTTTTCGCGCCATCTGCCGGGGTCGATCAGGCGGGCCGCGCCTTGTATGTCTCCCGCGAGCAGGAGTTCGTTCCAGGCGCGATAGATTTCCAGCGGTCCGGACTTCACAGGAGGTGCCATGGGAGTTTCCTTTCGCTGTGGCCCCGTTGAGTGTTCAGCCGAATGGTCAGCCACCGAGGAATACGGCCGCCTGTCGCCAGATCTTTCCGTCCCGCAGCACCAGCATTCCCATGGAATCCTTCTGCTGACCGCCCACATTCATCACGGCTCGGTAGAAGACCGTGTCCATGTATTCGGCGTGGTGCAGCAATTCCACAAGCCGCGGCTTCAGGGTGAGGTAGGCGGAGAGCGTTGCGCGGATCCGTTCGGTCCCGGCGAATACTCCGTCGAATCTGACGAGAGCAGCGTCCGGGGCGTAGTTCTCCATCACTGCTTCGATGTCGCCCGCTGCCAGGGCCGCCAACTGGCGTTCGAGCACGGCATGCATATCAGGCATCTCCCTTCGTGGGTGATTTGTTGACCGGTATCCGCACGACCATCCAGGTGTCACCCGGGGCCGAGCGCGCAGTGAGGGACCCGCCGTGCCGCTGGGTGACGATCCGGTACGACAGATGCAGTCCCAGGCCGGTCCCTTTGCCCACGTCCTTGGTGGTGTAGAAGGGCTCGAAGATCCGGGAGAGGGAGTCGGCCGGGATTCCCTGGCCGGTGTCGCCGATTTCGACGGTCAGACAGCTTCCCTCGAGGCAGGTGCGCAGGGTGAGCGTTCCCTTGCCGTCCATGGCGTCGAGCGCGTTGTCGATCAGATTGGTCCACACCTGGTTGAGTTCGGTGGGATAGCCGGTCACCGCCGGGACGTCCGGCGCGTAGTCACGGACGATCCGCACTCCGGCCAGTTGGGGCCGCATCATGGTCAGGGTGGCTTCGAGCCCGTCGGTGACCAAGAATTCCTGCCGGGGAGCGCGGTCAAGGTTGGCGTAGTCCCTGGTAGCGGCCACCAGTGCGGAGATCCGCGGGCCCGCCGACTGCAGCTGGTCCGTCAGCGCGCGGGCTTCGAGAAGTACGGACAGCTGGTCGAGTGCCGCCGCAACGGCCTCCGGGCGCATGCCGGAGGCCCGTACGGACAGCCACTCCTGGCCGAGTCCCCGCTCGGCCAGGGCGGTGGCCAGTGGCGCCGACTGCTCAGCGCCCAGTTCCGCCGCCCAGTCGCCCACGGCGTCCTCGAGGTCCGCGAGGGCGACGGGATCGGTGTCGGCAGTGGGCGGTGTCCGTACGATCTCGCCGATCATTTCCCTCAGGGCGGACCGTTCCCGGTCATTGGCCACGCTTCCCCAGCGCTGTGCGGTCTCCCCGAGCCGGTCGATCACCGGCCCCAGGTCCTGTGCGGCACGCGCCACGGCCGCCGCCGGGTTGTTGAGCTCGTGGGCCAGGCCGGCGGCCAGCGTCCCCAGAGCGGTGACCGTGGCCCGGTTCCTGGCCTGGATCTCCGACGAGGTGATACGCCAGGCGAGGACGGGCAGCAGGACGCGCGCCACGGTCGGGCAGCGCACGAGCATCTCGAAGAAGGCCTGCTTGGGGCAGACGAGAACCGCTGTCTCGCCCGCAGCCGTGGCAGTGGCCAGATAGCTGCCGTCGGTCAACAGCGGCAGCTCTCCGGTGAAGCGGTGGGCAGCCGACGGCTTCGCGTCGTGTCCGTCGCCGGGGCGTGGGCGGGTGCTGTGCCGGGTGAGCAGCTCCTCGCGGCCGTCCACGACCTTGGTGACGACGAGTTCTCCCTCGAGGAGGACGTAGAAGTGGGCGGCCGGCTCGCCGTCGCGGAACAGGGTTTCGCCGTCCCGCAGCCGGCTCTCCTCGGTCTCCGAGGAGAGCCAGTCGAGCTGGTCATCTGTCATCTGCGCGAAGAGTTCGATCTCGCGAAGTCGCATGCCGCGCTGCACGGATGCATTCGCTGCCCCGGTGTCCGTCAACGTCCTTGCGTTCGCCGTCGTCCTTGTGTTCGCCGTCGTCCTTGTGTCCGTCATCGCGATCCGATCAGCGGGAGTAAGGGGGACGCCGACGAGTACGGCACGCGGGTGCGGCGGTCCGCGCGGGAGAGGACGGATATCGCATGCGCGATGGAGACGAGGGTGGCGTGATGGTGCCAGCCCCGGAAGGACCGTCCGGCGAAGTCGCGGACACCCACGCGGTCACCTATCTCGTGCAGGTCCCGGGAGACCCGCCGGGAGAGCTTGGCGATCCGGAACAACGCCGAGGACGAGAGGTGGCTGACATTGGACAACCAGAACTCCGTGGGGCGCGCGCTTGCCGGATCCGTCCAGGCGCCGACCAGAAGGAGGGGCGGCGTGCCTGTTCCGCGTGCCGTGTGACCGGCGGGCGTGGGCAGCGCGACGCGGCCGCCGACCACCTTGGTGACCCGGTGCCGTGACTGGCCGAAGTCCCGCCACTCCACCGCCCCTGCCTGCTCCTTCAATGCCTCGGTGAGCCGGTGTGCCGGCAGAATGCGCTGTTCGCACGATGCCGGTCCGCTGCCGGCGACGACCGGGAGGGAGCCTTCGATCCGGAGCACGAAGGGGATGCGGTGTCCGGTGAAGGCTCTGGCGGCGCCGGGCAGGTCCGCGTTGGGCACGGCCATCACCACCGGCCGGGGCATGAGGCGCCACTCCTTCGCCATCTCGACCACGGAGTCGACAGCGCACTGCACCGGTGTCTTGGCTCTGATGTGATCGGGGATCGCGGCCCGTTTGCGCTGCTCCGGCCCCGCCACCCAGCTGGCGGGCAGGGCAAGCTGCCAGTCCACGGGGCAGCTCGATTCCTCCGACGCCAGCCAGACGCCGGAACTCTGCTGGCAGTTGGTCACCTTGCCCAGGCCGGTGGCGAATTGGCGCTCGACTCCGACCGAGTGCTTTCCGGCCTTCGGTACGGCGAGTGGTTCGACGATCCAGGAAAGCGGCCGGATCTCGCGGTCCAGATAGCCGGCGAGCGATTGCCGCACGGGTCTCCAGTCCCACGGTGAGGTGCTGATGAACTGCTGGAGGCTCTGCATGGCGGCGCTGCCGACGACGGCCGCGATGCCCTGCATCGTCTTGCGCCCCTCCGCCAGCAGGAGTCCGCGCACGTACAGTTCGCCCCAGCGTCGCTGGTCACTCCTCGGGATGGAGGCGAGCAGCCTCCCGCACAGTTCGTCGACACGGTCGTGAGAAAGCCATTGCGGATCTAGCCCTTTGAACCCGGCGTCCACACAAATCCCTCCTCGCAGCACAGTGCGAAACCAAAAATGGTGGGAAAGATTCACTGAAACGGGCGGGCCACGGCATGCAAAAATGCCCTTCGGCCGGTGGGGTTCCCGGATACAGTTTGCACTCCTGCACTCAAGGAAACGTCGAACGACTTCTGAGAGTGCTGACCGTCAAGCCGCATCACACCGATCGTGAGATCGTCTCTGGATATCCATGCGCTCGGCACATGGTCGGTTTCCCGTCAGTCATTAAACTGGACCGCGCAACTTCGGCCAACCTGACGGGTCACGCCTTAGCGCGTTCCATATACGCCCCGTCACGTCATGGCTGATCGGCGGGAATGGGTACGGTCCCCGGCAAATAGGGCGACAATCCGTGGCACTTGACAAAGGTCGATGTTTGTTGGCCCTCTCGGTCGCACTGGCTCACGGGACCGGGTCCGCGGAGGTAAGGGGCTTCGCCTTTGGGGACGTCGGCTTGCTCGCGGCGGCTTGGCTGATCCATCGGCTGCTGCGCCGCGCGGCACGAACAACCCCGCTCTTCGCGGGAAAGGCCGGGCCGGCACTGGCCGCAGCCTTCGCCCTCGCAGCCGCCCGGGCAGCCGAACGTCGGTTTGACGGCCGGCCTTCTCGACCGGGCGATGTACACCGGCTTCGTGATGATGGCGCTGGTCACCACGGCCGTGACCGGTCCCCTGCTGGCCGGGCGCGGCATGGCGCGCGGCGCCGTCACTCGCGGCAGAGCACCGCTTCCTCCAGATCGAGATCGTGCATGACGCGTCGCAGCACCTCGTCGTTGATACGGCCCTCCTTGCAGAGCCGGACGAACACCTGGCGCTCGGCCGCGAGCATCTCCCGTCGTAGCCGCCGGTAGGCCGCGGTCGGGGGTTCCGTACTCCCTGGCTGGTCGTGGACCGAGAGCCGTTCCCATGCCGTGTGACGGCGATGCTCCGCCAACTCGCGTAGTTTCTCGACCACATGGCCGGGAGTCGTACCGCGGCCGGCCGTCACGAGCTCCTCCACGCGGCTCCAGGCGGCACGGGCGGCGGTGTCCTGCGCCAGCGCCTCCGCGAGGTCGTCGTGGTGTGCTTGTCGGTCCTCCTTCAGGCCGATCCGGCGCACCACGACCGGGAAGGTGAGCCCCTGTAGCAGCAGAGTGCTCAGGACCACCGTGAAGGCGAGGAAGAGGAGGAGGTCGCGACGGGGCATCCCGGGAGGGACCGCGAAGGCGGCGGCGAGCGAGACCACTCCCCGGATACCCGCCCAGGAGATCAGCGCGGGAAGCTGCCAGGGCGGCGACGGGTCGCGCTCCCGGATCCGCGCGGACAGCCGACGGGGCAGGTAGGTCGCCGGGAAGATCCAGCAGATACGGGCGAGTAGCACGGTGGCGAGTAGCGCGCTGGCGTACCAGCCCAGAGCGACCGGATCGGTGGTGTGCAACGCTGTGAGAACGGGGCGCAGTTGGAGTCCGATGAGGGCGAAGACGACGGATTCCAGCAGGCAGGTGCTGAGCTTCCAGGTAGCCCTCTCCTGCAATCGCGCCTCGTGCGACGCCCCGGTGGAATGGTGGCCGAGATAGAGACCTGCGGCGAGCACCGCCAGGACGCCGGAGGCGTGGCACGACTCGGCGAACGCATAGGCCGCAAAGGGTACGACCAGCGACACCGCGTTCTCCGTGACGGCGTCGGAGAGCCACAGCCGCAGTCGCCGGACCGGTACGGCGAGCAGCAGGCCGACGGCTACACCGCCGCAGGAGGCGAGCAGGAACTCGCCGACGCCCTGGAGGAAGGTGGTCGCGCCGCCGAGGGCCACGGCCACGGTGAGCCGGAAGGCCGTCATCCCGGTGGCGTCGTTGACGATGCTCTCCGCCACCAGGATGGTGGCGATCCGCCGCGGCAGCCCGAGGCGCCGGGCGATGGAGACGGCGGCCACCGCGTCGGTGGGCGCGAGGATCGCGCCGAGGACGAAGGCCACCGTCCAGGGCATGCCGGAGATGACCAGGTGGGCCACGACTCCGACGGCCACCACGGTGAACAGCACCAGGCCGACGGAGAGCAGGCCGATCGGGCGTGCATTGGCCCGCAGGTTCAGATACGAGCTCTCCAGCGCGTCGGAATAGACCAGCGGCGGCACGAAGACGAGCAGCGCGACATGCGGTTCGAGGTGGTAGTCGGGCACTCCCGGAAGGAAGGAGACCAGAAGCCCGGTGACGACGAGGGCGATGGGCGCCGGGATGCCGGCCCGCCGGGCCGCGGCGGCCAGCAGGGTCGCGCCGACGACGAGGAGCAGGACTTCCGTCATGTCCGCTCCGGGGTGAGCCAGAGTGCGCCGAGCGGAGGCAGTACGACGGATGCGCGGGCCGGGAGTCCCTGCCATGTGCGGGGCTCGGCCCGTACGCCGCCGAGGTTGCCCGCCCCGCTCCCGCCGTAGCACAGCGCGTCGGTGTTGAGGACTTCGCGCCAGGCACCGGCCTCGGGTAGCGCGAGCGGGAAGGAGCATGTGGTCTGCGGCGCGAAGTGGTAGATGCACACGAGTGGGTTGCCGCAGGCGTCGTAGCGGATGAAGGACAGGACGTTGTCCCCGGCCGCGTCGGCGTCGATCCACCGGAAGCCGTACGGGGCGGAGTCTCCCTGCCACAGGGCTTCGGTGCCGAGATAGCGCCGGTTGAGGTCGCGGACCAGATCACGTACCCCGCGGTGGTCGGCGGCCCCCGCCTCGGAGGCATCAAGCAGGTTCCAGTCCAGCGCCCCGTCGTGCCACCACTCCGCCGGCTGGGCGAACTCCTGGCCCATGAAGAGCAGTTGCTTGCCCGGATGGGCCCACATGAACGCCAGATAGGCGCGCAGGTCGGCGAACTTCCTGCCTCGTTCGCCGGGCATCTTCCCGACGAGCGAACCCTTGCCGTGCACCACCTCGTCGTGGCTGATCGGCAGGATGTAGTGCTCCGCGTGGGCGTAGGCCATCGGGAAGGTCATGTTGGTGTGGTGGTGCTGCCGGTGCACGGGGTCCTGGCGCATATAGCCGAGGGAGTCGTGCATCCACCCCATGTTCCACTTCAGGCCGAAGCCGAGCCCGCCGGCGTCGGTGGGCCGGGTGACGCCGTCCCAGGCCGTGGATTCCTCGGCGATGGTGAAGACTCCGGGGCACCGCCGGTAGACGGTGGCATTGAGCTCCTGGAGGAAGGCGATCGCGTCCAGGTTCTCCCGTCCGCCGTGGGCGTTGGGCCGCCACTGGCCGTCTTCTCGGGAGTAGTCCAGGTAGAGCATGGAGGCGACGGCATCCACCCGCAGCCCGTCGATATGGAACTCCTCGCACCAGTACACGGCGTTGGCGACCAGGAAGTTGCGGACCTCGGGGCGGCCGTAGTCGAAGACCAGGGTTCCCCAGTCGGGGTGGACGCCACGGAGCGGGTCGGGGTGTTCGTACAGCGGGAAGCCGTCGAACCGGGCCAGTGCCCACTCGTCCTTGGGGAAGTGGGCGGGCACCCAGTCGAGGAGCACGCCGATCCCGGCCCGGTGGCACGCGTCGATGAGGTGGCGGAAGTCGTCGGGGCTGCCGAGCCTGCCGGTCGGGGCGTAGTACGAGGTGACCTGGTAGCCCCAGGAGCCGCCGAAGGGGTGCTCGGCGACGGGCATCAGCTCGATGTGGGTGAAGCCCAGGTCCTTGACGTACGCCGGGAGGATCTCGGCGAGTTGGCGGTAGGACAGGCCGGGGCGCCATGAGCCCAGGTGGACTTCGTAGATGCTCATCGGGGCCTCGTGGGGCAGGCGCACACTTCGTCCCGCCATCCACTCCGCGTCCGTCCATCGGTGCCGGGAGGCGTAGATCCGCGATGCCGTCCCCGGCGGGCACTCGGCGGAGAACGCGAAGGGGTCCGCTTTCTGCCGCCACCGGCCGTCCACGCCGCGGATCTCAAATTTGTAGAGGTCCCCTTCCCCCGCCTCGGGGACGAACAACTCCCATACGCCGGACGATCCGTGGCGCCGCATCGGGTGGGCGCTGCCGTCCCAGTCGTTGAAGTCGCCGACCGCCCGGACGGCGTGCGCGCCCGGTGCCCACACGGCGAAGCGGGTACCGGACGGACCGGGGTGCGCGCCCATCACTCGCCAGAGCTGCTCATGCCGGCCCTCGCCGATCAGGTGGAGGTCAAGCTCTCCGAGGGACGGGGCACGGGTGTCGGTGAGGGTGTCGGTGAGGGTCACCATGAGGTCCTTGTCAGAGGGCGGATGGTGAAGACGTGGGCTACTTGGTGGCGCTGCGGATCGAGCCGTACGAAGTTGTCGCGGCCCCACCGGTACGTCGCTCCGCTCAGCTCGTCGTGCGCGTCGAAAGCCTCGTCCGGGGCCAGGCCGAGTGCGGACAGGTCGAGGGAGACCGTGCCGTGCCGGGCATGGTGCGGATCGAGGTTGATGACGACCAGCACGGTGTCCGGGCCTGCTCCGTCCGGGGTGTCCAGATGCTTGGAGAAGCAGAGGAGCGCGTCGTTGTCGCTGCGGTGGAAGCGCAGATTGCGCAGGTGGCGCAGGGCGGGGTGCTGCTCGCGGATCCGGTTGAGGGTGGTGAGGAGCGGCGCGAGGGAACGGCCTTCGGCCTCCGCGGCGGCCCAGTCGCGGGGCCGGTACTCGTACTTCTCGGAGTGGGCGTACTCCTCCCGGCCGGGGGCGATGGGCTGCGCCTCGCACAGCTCGAAGCCGGCGTAGACGCCCCAGGCCGGGGAGGCCATCGCGGCCAGTACCGCGCGGACCTGGAAAGCCGGGCGGCCGCCCTGCTGGAGGTACTCGGGGAGGATGTCCGGGGTGTTCACGAACAGGTTGGGGCGCAGATAGGCCGCGGACTCCTCGCCTTCACCGCCGGACAGCTCACGGTCGCCGCCGGACAGCTCGCTCAGGTACGACTCCACCTCGTCGCGGGTGTTACGCCAGGTGAAATAGGTGTACGACTGGTGGAATCCGACCCGGGCGAGGGTGCGCAGCATCGCCGGGCGGGTGAAGGCCTCGGAGAGGAAGAACACGTCCGGGTCGGTGGCGTGGATGTCGGCGAGCAGGCGCTCCCAGAACACCACCGGCTTGGTGTGCGGGTTGTCCACCCGGAAGATCCGCACACCCTGGGCGATCCAGTGCCGCAGCAGGCCCGCGCAGGCGGCATGGATGCCCACCGGGTCGGCGTCGAAGTCGAGAGGGTAGATGTCCTGGTACTTCTTGGGCGGGTTCTCGGCGTAGGCGATCGAGCCGTCCGCGCGGTGGTGGAACCATTCGGGGTGTTCGCGGACCCAGGGATGGTCCGGCGAGCACTGCAGCGCGAAGTCCAGGGCGACCTCCATGCCGAGGTCGTGGGCGGTGCGTACGAAGTCACGAAAGTCCGCGGCGGTGCCCAGATCCGGGTGGACGGCGTCGTGACCGCCGGCCGGCGAGCCGATCGCCCAGGGAGATCCGGGGTCGTGCGGGCCCGCGGTGAGGGTGTTCCCGGGGCCTTTGCGATGGCTGGTGCCGATCGGGTGGATGGGCGGCAGGTAGACGACCTGGAAGCCCATGGCGGCGATCGCGGGGAGCCTGCGTGCGGCGGTGCGGAAGGTACCCGAGCGGGGTGGGCGCTCGCCGGTGGGGTCGATCACGGCGCCTTCGGAGCGCGGGAAGAATTCGTACCAGGCACCGTAGAGTGCGCGTTCCCGGTCCACACGGAGGGGCAACTCCCGTGATCGGGTGAGGAGTTCGCGGATCGGATGCCGCTCCAGTGCCTGGGTCACCTCGGACGCCAGTGCGGCAGCGAGCCGTACGGCCTTCGGGCGGCCGGTGTCCCGCAGGGTCTCGGCCGTGGCGGCGAGCAGGAGCTGTGCGGGGGTGCCTGCCACGGACATGCCGAGCGCTGCCTGGTCCAGCAGCCGGGCGCCCTCTTCCAGGGTCAGCTCCACGTCGGTGCCCGCCGGGATCTTCGTCTTCGCCGTGCGCCACCAGGTGGCGATCGGGTCGCCCCATGCCTCCACCCGGTATGTCCACTCCCCCGTCCGGTCCGCGGCGATCCGGGCGGTGAACCGGTCGGTTCCGGGCACCTGTTCCGTCATCCGGACCACGGGGGCACGCAGACCGTCGGGACCGGTCAGCACCACATGTGCGGCGAGCTTCTCGTGGCCCTCGCGGAAGATCGTCGCGGAGACCTCGACGGGCTCGCCCGGTATCGCCCGAACGGGCCTGCGTCCGCTGTCGACCGAGGGCCGAATGTCGGTGATCAGGATGCGCCCTACGGGGGCGGGGAGCCGGACGCGCCCCGGATGCGGCGGACGGAACTCGTCGTCGAGCAGGCGCGCCAGGACAACCTGCCCCGGCAGCCTCTTGTCGGTCGTAGCGGCCGTCTCTGTTCTCATCGGACGTGGAACCTCCCTCTTCCGTTGTCGGCTCACATCGCTCACACGACTCACACCACGGCCCGGTAGATCCCGTGGACCTGTGCGGCGATCGAGGCCCAGGAGAAGTGCTCCGCCGCGCGGCGGCGGCCGGCCCGGCCCATCTGGCGGGCCCGCTCCGGATCCGCCAGCAGCTCATTGACGCGGGCCGCGAAGTCCTCGGCGAAGGCATCCGCATCTGCGGGCTCGCCCCCGCCGCCCGGGGCGACGTCGATGGGCACCAGAAGGCCGGTCTCCCGGTCGGCGACCACCTCCGGGATGCCGCCGACAGCCGTCGCGACGACCGCGGTGCCGCATGCCATGGCCTCCAGATTGACGATGCCCATGGGCTCGTACACGGACGGGCAGGCGAAGACATCGGCGTAGGTGAGGAGTTGCCGCAGGGCACCGCGCGAGAGCGGCTCTTCGACGTGCACCAGGTCGACGCCCTGGTCCCGTATCTCCTGCGCCAGTGTGGTGAACTCGTCGGCGATCTCCGTGGTGTCCGGGGCGCTCACGCACATCACCAGCTGGGTGCCGGGGGGCAGATACGGTGCGGCCCGCAGCAGATGGAGCAGTCCCTTCTGCCGGGTGAGGCGGGCGACGCAGGCCACGGTGGGCCGGTCGGTGCGGATGCCGAGCGGCGTCAGTTCCGTGGTGCCGGGATCGGGGGCGAAGGCCTCGATGTCGATGCCGTTGTGGATCACCACCACCCGGCCGGGGTCGAGTTCGGGGTAGCAGCGCAGGAGGTCCTCCCGCATCGCGCGGGAGACCGCGATCAGCCGGTCTGCGCCGAGTACCGCGGTGCGTTCGCAGAACAGCGACAACTGGTAGCCGCCGGCGAGCTGTTCGGCCTTCCACGGGCGCAACGGCTCCAGGCTGTGCGCGGTGAGGACATGAGGTGTCCCGTGCAGCAGCTTGGCGAGGTGACCGGCTAAATTCGCGTACCAGGTGTGGCTGTGCACCACGTCGGCGCCGGCCGCCGCCGCTGCCATGGCCGGGGCGATGCCCATCGTGTGGAGTGCGGGGTTGGCGTCGGCCAGTTCGGGCGGTGTCCGGTGGGCCGTGACGTACGGTTCCGGGCGCGGCTCGCCGAAGCAGTGGATCCGCAGGTCGACCAGCCGCCGCAGCTCCCGGGAGAGCTGCTCGACGTGGACGCCGGCACCGCCGTAGACGTGCGGCGGGTACTCCCGGCTGAGCAGGGTGGCCCGCATCACGCCGCCTTTCCCAGTCCGCGCAGCACGTCCTGCAGGCAGGACAGTTCGGTGCCGGGCGGGATGCCGACGCCGCTGTGGATCTCCAGCCGTGGATACGCCCTGACGCCGCTGAGGCGGGTTCCTGCCCCTACCCGCATCTCGTCCCCCAGTGCGCAGAAGTCCTCCAGGACCACGGGGCGGTCGGCGGTGGAGCGGATGTCGACCATGGCGCCCAGGAAGGAGTCAAAGATCCTGGCGGCGGGGCCGACGATGCTGTGGTCGCCGCAGGCCGCGCCCCGTAGCACACTGCCCGCGCCGATGTCGACGCCGTCGCCGATGTCGGAGTCGGTGAGGTCCACTCCCGGACCGATCTCCACGTCCCGGCCGATGCGCACGCCGGGTCCGATGCGGACGGTGCCGTCGGCGATCTTCTCCGCCAGGGTCCGCCCGGTGGTCTCGTCCTTGAGCTGCAGGCTGCTCTCATGGATCCGGGCGTGGCCGCTGAGCATCGGGTATGCGTCGCGGAGCACGTCCCGCAGCGTGGTCAGGTAGTCGCGGGGGCTGCCCAGGTCGCCGAATCTGGTGATGGGGAACGAAGCGACCCGGTGACCGTGGCCCGCCAGATACGGCAGCAGGTCGCCGCCCCAGTCCAGGCTGCGGCGGGCGAGCGCCGCGAGGGCCGGTTCCCGCCCGGCCATCCGGAGCCGGTCGCAGTCGACCAGATACATCCCCGCGTTCGTCTCGACCTGGCTTCCGCAGTGCGCGATCGTGTGCAGCTCGGGCTTTTCCAGGAAGCCGGTGACCATGCCGTCCGGCCCTTGCTGCACCACCCCGTACTTGCGGGCCGCCTCGGCGGGCGAGCGGAGCACCGAGGCGACGGTGACCACGGCGTCGGCGGCCCGGTGAGCGCGGACCATGGCCTCCAGGTCGAAGTCGAAGACCGAGTCGGAAGGGAAGACCAGGGCCAGGCCGCCCAGGTCCCAGTGCTCCAGGCAGCGCAGGGTGGCTTCCCCGGAACCGGTGTTGCTGTCGTCGAAGCGGGTGCGGGAGTACCGGACCGAGACGCCGAGCCGCTCCCCGTGCTCCAGGATCGCCTTGGTCTGGGCACGGTTCTGCCCGCCGTTGGCTGCCACGAAGAACCAGTCGACGCCCTGGCTGTGCAGGCTCTCCACAGCCCACTCGATCAGGCTGCGGCCGGCCAGGCTCAGGGCGGCCTTGCTGCGCAGACAGTCCGGGGAGTTCAGCGTCAGCGGCCGGGCCCGTACGCCTCGTCCGCCCACCAGGGCTATCCCGGAAACTCCGTCCATGGTTACCGTCACCTCGCTCATTCCTCGTCCATCAGGGAAGGGATCACCGCGCGGAACTGCGTCACCAGCGGGTGGTCCGGGTGGGCCGCGGCGAACAGCCGGTCGCCCGCGACGCAGGCCAGCTCCGGCGCGTAGGGGAGCACGGCGGTCGCGATCGTGCCGTAGGCGGCTTCGGCGCGCTGCCTGGCCTGGTCTCCGTTCACACCCGGCGGCACCATGTTCACCACGAGCACACGGCGCGGGCACCCGATCTGGTTGGCGAACTCGATGGTCTCGCCCGCGCCGGTGAGATCGAGCCGGCAGGACCTGGTCACCACGATCAGGGTCTGTGCGCTGGCCACCGCGGTGACCGTTTCGTTGTTGATGCCGGCGTGGGTGTCGAGCAGGAGCACATCGAGCCGCAGCGCCTTGATGAGCCGGTCGAAGCCTTCGCGCAGCAGGCCCACGTCGTACCCCTGGGCGATGATCTCGTGGATGCCGGAGGCCTCCGCCCGCGCCGGTACCAGGAAGAGCTCTCCGCCGCCGGGCGCGGTGGGTACGGCGACTGCCGCGTCTTCGACCTCGCACCGGCCGATCAGGTAGTCGGCGAGGGTGGTCCTGGGCGACAGGTCCGACACCCCGAAGAGGACATGGGCCGCCGGCGACTGGATGTCGGTGTCCACGAGGGCGACGCGGTGTCCGGCGTCGGCCATCAGCCGGGCGAGGTTCGCGGCGATGCTGGATCTGCCGGTACCGCCACGGTGCGAATGCATTGCGATGATGTGTGCCATGGGCCGTCCGATCCTGCCGGTCCTGACCGGTCGTCGCGGTGAGTGGAGCCGTGCATGCTGCCGAGACCTGGTCAGCCTGGCGCGACCGTCCGGTTGACGGCCAGCATGGTGATGTCGTCGTGCTGTTCGGCGGACCCACTGTGCTCCCGGAGGGCCGCCTCCATGCGGGCGAGCAGCGCCCGGCCGGACGACACCGGCTCCCGCAGCAGATCCAGGACACGGTCGTCGCCGAAGAACTCGCCCTGTGCGTTGCGGGCTTCGGGCACGCCGTCGGTGTAGACGAAGAGCGTGTCCCCTGGCCGGACCCGCGCGTAGCCCAAGGAGAAGACGCAGTCGGGGATGACGCCGACGGCCGGACCGGTGGGCTCCAGGGGATGCGGCTCGCCGCCTTCCCTGGGGACCAGGAGTGGCGGGTTGTGGCCGCCGTTGATGTAGACGAGGTTGCCGGTGGCGGGGTCCAGAACGCTGAAGAACATCGTCGCGAAGTAGCCCTGGCCGCTGTGGTTGCGGGTGAGGTAGCCATTGGTGCCGACCACCGCGTTCATCAGCGGGGTGGCGCCCACGACCGGGATCATGTGGGACCCGCCCGGCCGGCCGTCACCCGGACCTGCGGTGGGCATGGCCTGAGGTGTCGTCATCAGGCTTTGCAGCCCGCTGTGTTCGGCGGTGTGCCGGAGCAGGCTGCGGATGAGTGCCATGAACAGGGCCGCACCGACGCCCTTGTCGCACACATCGGCCACGACCAGGGCCAGCCTGCGCCGGTTGACCATCTCGAAGACGTCGTAGAAGTCACCGGCCACATTCCGGGCCGGGCTGAAGCGCACATCGAGATCCCAGCCGTCGAGCGTCGGAAGTCCTTCGGGCAGAAATCCTTCCTGGATCTCCCGGCCGATCCTCAACTCCCTTTCATAGCTCAGGAGTTCAGCCTGGGCCTCCACCTCCTCCATCGTTTGGCTCAGCTTGGCCCGCTCGTAGCAGCTGCGCAGTCGGGCCCGGACGAGAGAGGGGAGGAAGGGCGGTACGAGGTAGTCGTGGCCGAGCTTGATGTGCTGGTCGATGGCGGCGAAGTCGCGCTCGGTGTACACCACCACGATCGGGGTGGGGCCCGTCTCGCTCATCCGCCGGCTCACCGCCCGTACGCCGCGCGGCGCCATCTCCGCCGGTGCCAGCAGCACTTCGGCCGCGGGAGCCGGCTGCCCGGCGGCGTCCAGTGCTTCGTCCGGGGTGCGCACCACGACGGTCACGTCCTCGCGGGCGAGGGCGGTCAGCAGGTCGGGGGGCGGGTTGCGCTCCGGGTGTACCAGGAGGGCAGTGACATCGGACATGTCCGCCTCACTTCACGGTGGCGTTGTCGCTGTGGGTGTTGTGGTCATGGCGCCGCATCACCAGCGTGCTGCTGTTGTGACCGTCGGCGTAGCGGTGGCTGAAGTCGTCGAGCGCGGTGAGCGCGAGGTGGATCCCCAGCCCTCCGATGGCGCGCTGGGCCAGCGGCAGCTGGGTCTGCGGCGGCACGCAGTGCGCACCGGGGTCGAAGCGGGGCGCGTCGTCCTCCATGCGGATCCATACGGTGTCCGCTTCCATGCCGCCGACGAGGCGCAACTCCCCCGCGTTCCCGCGGTAGCCGTGCATGACCACGTTGGTGGCCAGCTCGTCGGTGGCCAGACGTAACCGGTAGGTGGTCTCCTCCGAGAGCCCGGCCCGCCCGGCGAGGTCCAGTACGTAGCGCGCGATCTCATCGAGGGAGGTCAACGCGGCAGACAGGCACAGGGCGTTCATCTGCACGGTCGGCTCGCCGTCACTCGTCGATGAGGGTGACACTGCGGTCGAAGCCGGCCTGCCGGATCGTGCGGGCCACGGAGACGCTCGCGCCGGTCACGGTGATCCGCACGTCGTCGCCCATTTTCTGCCGGGCGAAGACGAGGGAGCGCAGTCCGGCGCTGGCCATATAGGTGAGGTCATGGGCCCTGATGGCGACATGGCTGACGCCGGCGGCCGCGGCCTTCTCGATCGTGTCGTGGAAGGCGGGGGCGCTGGAGGCGTCCAGTTCGCCGCTGAGTTCGATGGTGGCGATGTCGGCCGAGGTGGTGACCGAGACGGAAAAGGGCATGGTGGGACTCCGCTTCTATGGAAGGCCGGTAGGGCTGGGACGCTCCGCGCGTCGGGGGTCAGGCGGCGCGGGCGAGCAGGATGACCGTCGAGCGCGGTGCGATCCGGTAGTGCCCGGGGACGTCCAGGGGCACTTCCTCGCCCGGACCGTGGATGTCGTACGGCGACTCGGCGGCGGTGTCCGCGACCAGATGCCACTCGGTTCCGGCTTCCGGCCGCGGCAGTTCGAGGTCATGGGATTCCCAGTGGGCGTTCATCGCGACATAGATCTGCTCGCCGCCGCCGGAACGCATCAGCGCCAGCAACCGGCTCTCGGTGGACCAGTCGGGCTGCCAGGCGCGCACTCCGTGCCAGCTGATGTCGCCGGATCCTGCCCTCTCCGTGCCCGGCCCACCGGGATGGCAAGGGCTGCGCAACAGCGGGTGCGCGTGCCGGAAGGCGATCAGGGAACGGACGAACCGGTACAGCTCCTCGTGGGTGTCGCGGCGGCTCCAGTCGAGCCAGGACAGCTCGTTGTCCTGGCAGTAGGTGTTGTTGTTACCGGACTGGGTGCGCGCCGTCTCGTCACCCGCGAGCAGCATGGGCATGCCCTGGCTGGTGAGCAGGACGGCCATGGCGTTCTTCATCTGGCGCATGCGCAGCCGCAGGATGTCCGGGTCGTCGGTGGGGCCCTCGACGCCGCAGTTCCAGCTGTAGTTGTCGTTGGCTCCGTCGGCGTTGCCCTCACCGTTGGCCTCGTTGTGCTTGATGTCGTACGAGACCAGGTCGTGCAGCGTGAATCCGTCGTGCGCCGTGAGGAAGTTGACGGAGGCGGAGGTTCCGCGCCCGGTGTACAGGTCGGGTGAACCGGCGATACGAGTCGCCAGCTCGCCGACGGTGCCCGGGTCGCCTCGGAGGAACCGGCGCACCGCATCCCGGTACTTGCCGTTCCACTCCGCCCAGCGTCCGTAGGCGGGGAA
Organism: Streptomyces sp. NRRL S-1813; assembly: GCF_000719605.1. Lineage (NCBI taxonomy): Bacteria > Bacillati > Actinomycetota > Actinomycetes > Kitasatosporales > Streptomycetaceae > Streptomyces > Streptomyces sp. NRRL S-1813. The sequence goes on along the minus strand of NZ_JOHB01000002.1, from coordinate 345,458 downwards.
GGTCCCCACCTCGTAGAGGCCGGCGGCGTCCCAGGCCTCCGCGATCAGCTTGCAGTGGCGCAGGACCGGGTCGTGGGCGAGCTGTTCCAGCAGCGGCGGGTTGGCCAGCGGGGTGCCGTCCGGTGCCCGGTCGAGGATGGCGGCCAGGTCGAAGCGGAAGCCGTCGATGTGGTACTGCGACACCCAGTGGCGCAGGCAGTTGAGGACGAAGTCGCGGACGACCGGGTGGTTGCAGTTGACGGTGTTGCCGGTGCCGCTGAAGTTGTAGTAGTCACCGGCCGGGGTGAGCATGTAGTACGTGGCGTTGTCGAGGCCGCGGAAGGAGATCGTCGGGCCCTGTTCGTTGCCTTCGGCCGTGTGGTTGAAGACGACGTCGAGGATGACCTCGATACCGGCCGCGTGCAGCTCCTTGACCAAGGTCTTGAACTCGTCGGCCTGCATGCCGAAGCGGCCGGTCGCCGCGTATCCGGCCTTAGGGGAGAAGAAGCCGATGGTGTTGTAGCCCCAGTAGTCGAGGAGGGGCTCGCCGGTCTGCGGGTCGCTGCGCGGGTTGTCGTGCTCGTCGAACTCGAAGACCGGCATGAGTTCGACGCAGTTGACGCCCAGCTCCTTCAGGTACGGGATCTTCTCCCGCAGCCCCGCATAGGTGCCCGGAGCGGTCACCCCGGACGAGGGGTGGCGGGTGAAGCCACGCACATGCAGCTCGTAGACGACCAGGCCCTGGGCCGGGATGCGCAGCGGTGCGTCGTCCCCCCAGTCGAAGTCGTCGAAGACCATCCGGGAACGGTAGGGACAGGGGCGGTCCCGGTCCGGTTCCGTGCCCCACTCGTCGCGTCCCGAGATCATCCGGGCGTACGGGTCGGTGAGGACGCGGGTGGCGTCGAACCGGTCGCCGCGCTCCGGGTCGAACGGCCCGTCCGCGCGGAACCCGTACTCCAGACTCTCGGCATCCAGCCCGAAGACGGTCATGGCGTAGACGCTGCCGATTTGGAAGGACGGAAGGAACTCCAGCTCGGCCAGCGGTTCCCGGGCGCCGGGCTCGAAGAGGACGAGCGACATCCGGGTGGCGCGGTCGGAGTAGACCGAGAAGTTGATCCCGCCGGGGACGAGGGTCGCGCCGAAGGGGAGGGGGCTGCCGGCCCGGACGCCGTAGCCGGCGATGCGGTGGGTGGGGTAGGCGTCGATGCGTGCGCGGTTGTCGGTGGTGGTCATTCGCGGAGCGCCTCCGGGTCGCAGGACGCCTTGTCGCGGACGTCGAAGAAGCCGAGGAATCCGGTGGAGGACATCACGAACCGGACCTCGTCCGACAGCCCGACCAGGACGGTCCGGGTCTCGGCCCGCAGGGCCTGACGGTGCACCAGGAGCAGGGTGCGCAGTCCGGCGCTGGAGATATAGGGCACCTTGGTCAGGTCAATGAGCGTGGTGGGGCTGCGCCCGATGAGCGGCAGGATCCGCTGCTGGAGTGCGGCCGAGGTCACGCTGGTGATCTCTCCGTCGAGTTCCAGGACAGTGACGCCGTCCTGGTCGTGGGAACGGACCGCTACCTCGGTCGTCATGATCGGGGCTCCTGGGCCTGGGCCGGCTCGAGGCGGACGCGTACCTTGATCCTCCCCCAGCTACCTCCCCCAGACTCCGTCTGGGCGGTGCCCCCAGGAGGTGCCCCCACGGTGGACTGCGGCAGACGCACGGTGAGCGCGTCGGCGTCGTAGTCGTAGTACGGGTTGCCGTCGGTCTCGACCTCCGCGATCCGGACCGAACCCGCAGGAAGCAGATCGGGGGCGACACGCAGCACTCCGCCCTCCAGCCCGGCCGGGTCCGGCTTGAACCAGAAGTCCATCGGCCTGCCGTTGATCAGCAGGTTGTTGTAGACGGCGGCGAGGAAGCACAGTTCGGCGGAGTGGTACATGCTCATCGAGTGGCTGCCCTTGAGCCGTTCGGTGCCGAGCAGATAGGGCAGGCCGGAGGCGAGGACGTTGAAGTAGACGGCGCCCTCGTCGTGGTCGAGGAAGAAGGCGTTGTAGAAGGACTCGGCCTGGCGTGCTTCGCACAGGAAGTCCTCACGCCTGGTGACCCCGTTGAGGATCAGATAGGCGAGGATCGCCTGCTCCTGCTGCCACCACGCCTTGCGGTCGTGCCAGGCGAAACGGTGGGACTCGGCACCGTCGCGGCGGACCCGCTCGACGACGTCGTACCAGCCGCCGCGTTGCCGGTCGCTGCCGACCGCGGGCATCACCTCACCGATGTTCACGGCGGTTTCGAGGTACTCCGCCTTGCTGCGGAGCGAGTGCATCCGCAGCAGGTTCCAGGCGATCTTGAGGTTGTGGCCGACGACCGCGCGGTCCTGCTGCCAGCCGTGCGTGGTGTCGTGCGACCAGTCGCGGTGGAATCGTTCCTGCACGAAGGGGCTGTTCTTGCGGTCCGGGAAGTGCTCGACGATGGTGTCGAAGGTGTACTCCAGCATGCGCGCGTAGCGGTCGTCGCCCGTCGCCAGATAGAGGTTGATCAGATAGGCCGGCGCGTGGTCACCCACCGAGTTCCAGTTCTTGCGGTCCTTGTTGGGGCCCAGCGACTCGTGGTCGGCGCGGAAGAGGATCGGGTCGATGTGGGAGTAGTAGCCGCCGTGCTCCCGGTCGAGGAAGAACTTCTCGAACAGCCGCAGGGTCGCATCGGCGTCACTCTTGATCCTCGGGTCGGCGGTAACCCGGTAGGTCTGGACGGGCCCGGCGAGCGCATAGATCTGCTCGTACATCGGGATGGCGTCGTAGTCGTCGGAGAACTCCGAGGTGAACAGCTTCTTCTCGGTGTCCCCGTCGACGCTGAGCCCGTGGTACCAGTACACGACGTCTTCCTCGGGGTCGACGACGCGCATGTGCTCGCGAAGGTACTCCGTGCCGCGCTCGGCAACCTCCAGGTACTCCTCGTTGCCGGTCAGCATGAAGGCCGAGGCCATGCCGTAGACCAGCCGGGAGATGGTGTCGGTCTCCTGGATGTGGCTGGCGGTCTTGTCGCCGCCCAGCCTCAGCTGTGTCCGGTACTGGGTGTAGTCCACCGGCCCGTCGCCGAACTGGGCCCGGCGGTAGAAACCGGCGATGCTCTCCAGCTGCCGGATCCACCAGTCGGACTCCTCGAACCGGTACGTGCCGGGCCGACGGCCGGGGAATGTAAGCCGCTTGGCCTCGACGACGGTCTTTCCGCCGTCGGGGTAGAAGATCGCGTAGACGAAGAGGAACCGGCCGGGTTCCAGCATGGCGTCGAGGTGCGCGCCGGCGTCGGCGTACGGCTCCTCGAGGTTGTGCAGGAGTTCCGCGGCCACCTCGTCGGTGAGGGTGACCTCGACTTCCCGTTCGTCCGCGGTGGAGAGGCGGAGGAGGCGGGTGTCGGGGTCGTACGCGGTGACCCAGCCGGCGATGGTGTCGGAGAAGGTGAAGTGCACCGCATCGGGTATGTCAGGCATGGAGGGAGCCGTCCCTTTCGCTGAGGGGTGCCACATGGTCACTGCTACGGGCCGCGTCGAGTTCGAGCGCGTCCTGGTCCCGGAATCCCTGGCCGACCTCGACGATCACACCGTCGGGGTCGCGCAGCCATACGGTCCGCCAGCCGGGGATGACGTCGTCGAAGCCCAGCGGCCCGAGCGTCACCTCGGCGGCGTCGCCCAGCGCGGCGAGGAAGTCGTCGACGCTGTCGGTCTGGAAGGCGAGATGGCGGACGCTGCCGGCATGCGGCGGCCCGTCGGCCCGGTCGGGGCTGTACGGATCCTGGTTCGCCGGCGCATCCCGGGCCGGGAAGAGTTCGAGGTAGGCGCTGCCATTGCGGAGGAAGACGATCTGCCGATCGCCCACCGGCACCACACGAGCCCGGCGGAAGCCGAACCAGCGGGTGTAGAACTCCTCGGTCCGCCGCTGATCGCGGCAGTTGAGGCCGACGTGTGCCCAGTGCATCAGGCTTCCTTCCGCTGCGTGTTCCGCCGGCTGAGCAGATCGATGAGGGTCCGGGCGAAGAGGTGGTGGTGCTCGCCGGTGCGACCCGTGACCAGATCCCCGTCGACCACGACGTCCTGGTCCACGTACTCGGCGCCCATGTTCCGTACGTCGCCGAGGAGGTTGTTGTGGCAGACGATCTTGCGGCCGCGGACCACCTCGGGGATGGCGGAGGCCAGCCACATGCCGTGGCAGATGATCCCCTTGACCACGCCTGGATCGGCGAACGCGCGGCGCAGCAGCTCGGTGGCGGGCGCCAGGCGTTCGACGTCGTCGGTGTAGCGCAAGCGGTCGGCCACCATGCCGGAGGGCACGATCAGCGCGGCGTACCGCCGCAGTCCGGTATCGGTGATCCGGTCCAGGCCGCGGTCGACGGTGAACGGGGCCCGGTACTCGTGGCCGGTGAAGGTCAACTCGGACTGGCCCCACAGGCGGGTGAGGAAGTCGACCCGGGCGCCCTCCTCCGCGAACCGGTGACGGTAGTAGAAGATCTCGGGCTCGTAGAAGTCGCTCTCCATCAGCACCGCGATACGGGTGCCTGAGAGCGGGCCTTCCCTGAGCGCCACGTCAGACATGGGTGACTCCCCCTGATCAGGTCGGCCGCCTTCTCGGCGATCATCACGACGGCGGTGTGCGGGTTACCGGACGGCACCGCGGGCATGACGCTCGCATCCACCACCCGCAGGCCCCGCACCCCGTGGACGCGCAGCTGTGGATCCACCACGGACAGGTCGTCGATGCCCATACGGCAGGAGCCGGCCTGGTGGTGGTAGCTGTCCGCGGTGCGCCGTACGAAGGCACGCAGGTCCTCGTCGGTGGTGAGCGTGGGGCCGGGCCAGAGCTCCTGCTTGTTCCAGGGAGAGAAGGCCGAGGCGGCGGTGATCTCCCGGGCCAGCCGCACGCCCTGCACCAGACGGTCCACGTCGGAGCGGTCGGCGAGGTAGTTGGGGTTGACCAGCGGCTTGGCGAGCGGGTCGGCGTGGGCGAGCCGGACCCAGCCGCGCGAGGCCGGGCGCACCACACCAGGCAGGATGCTCACCGTGTTGGGGTGCGGCCCGGCGAGGGAAGCGTCGAACGGCGCGTGGACGAAGGCCAGTTGGAGATCGGGGCCCGGCAGTCCGTTCGCGGACGTGGTGAACAGCGCACTCTCGGAGAGATTCTGCCGGGCCGGCGGCACCGCGGTGCGGGACTCGGTCATGACCGCGGTGAGCACGTGATTGTGGAAGTTCTCCCCCACTCCGGGCAGCGCCGCGATCACGTCGATGCCGACCTCCCTGAGGTGGTCCGGGCTGCCGAGGCCGGAGAGCATCAGCAGCTTGGGGGACTCGATGGCGCCCGCCGCGAGGATCACCTCACCTGCCGCGCACGCCTGGTGCAGGCCCGGCCGGACCGGATCGCCGTGCCTGTCCCGCACCTCCCGGCCGTCGGTGCCTGGCTGCTCCGGACGCTGGAGATATTCCACCCCCACACAGGTGTCACCGCCCACGGCGAGCCCGACGACCTGGGCGTTGCAGCGCAGGGTGAGGTTGGGGCGGTCCAGGGCCGGCTCCAGGTAGGAGGCGAGGACACCACGGCGCCGCCCGTCCGCGACATCGAGATGGTGCCATCCGGCGCCCTGCATGACACCTGCGTTGAAGTCCGCCGCCCTCTCGTGGCCCAGCTCGGCGCAGGCGTCGATGAACGCCTGGGAGGCAGGGTTCGGGTCGTGATGGGAGGCGGGGGTGGGTGGTTCGGCCTCCAGGCGCTCGAAATACGGCCGGACATCCTGGAAGGACCAGCCGGCGGCGCCCTGGTAGGCCCAGTTGTCGTAGTCCGAGGGGTGCCCGCGCACATGCATCATCAGGTAGAGGTTGCTGCTGCCGCCCACCGCACGACCGCGTGGTTCCCGTGTCACCCGGCCGTTGAGGCCCGGCTGCGGAGTGCTGCGGTAGCGCCAGTCGATCCGGCTGCCTAGGAGGCGGAGCCAGGCGGTGGGGTCGTCCACCTCCCCTGGGATGCGGCCGGACCCTGCTTCCAGTAGCAGGACCCGTGCGTCGGGGGCCTCGGTCAGACGGTTGGCCAGCACGCATCCGGCCGTGCCTGCTCCGACGATGACGTAGTCGTACTCTTCCTTCATGGGTCTCTCCGAGCGGTTCGTGCAGGGGTGCCAGGCGGTGCTAGCTCTGGGAGAGCACCTGGAACGGCAGCGTGTCGTGGTGGTTGGCCAAGTACGTGATGAGGCCGTTCTCGATGCGGAAGTAGTTCATGACGGCCGCCTCGACGGGCTTGCCCGAGGAACTCCGCGCTGAGATGTGGGAGACCACCGCCGCCTCGTCCCCATCGACGAGGAAGTGCGAGGGGATGTTCTCGAAGGAGGAGTACAGCTCCCCCATGCCGGCCATCATCGAACGAAGCTTGTCGCGGCCCTCGATACGGCCGGCCAGCTGTTCGTCCATCACCATGTCGTCGGCGAACAGGTCGCACCAGCGGTTCCAGTCACCGGCGTTGGCGTAGAGGTAGTAATGGGCGAGCACTTCGCGGGCGTCCGTCACGTTCCCCAACTCCTCACAGGGAGGCGGAGCCCGGCATCGGCTCCAGCCTGTTGCAGATATAGGTCCTAATCAGCGGAACGGGGCCGCCGTGACCGGCCACCACGATCCAGGTCTGGTCGGCGTCGAAGCCGAGCCACTCGCTCCTCGCGGCCGGCGGGTTCCACGCCCTGGCCTGCCAGTTGACGCGGACATGGACGCGGGCCTGGGCACCGTCGACGACGACCTGGGTGTCGGTCACCGTGTGTTCCTCGTCGAAGAACCGGTGCGAGACGGCCGCGTACCACGTGGCGAAGCCGGCGTGCCCCCGGAAGGTGCCTTCGGGGAAGCGCATCATCAGGCCGTCGTCGACGACGAACGCCTTCATCTCGTCCAGGTCGTCGTGGCGGTCCAACGCGGCGTACCACCGCCCGGCCAGCGCGCGGACAGCCTGTTCGGTGAGCCCTCGTACGGCGGGGGCCTCCGGCATGGCGGGACTCCTCGGGGTGTCGGTCAGATCTGGAGGTCGACCAGGAAGGGCCCCGTCGCCGCGAGCATCCGCTCCACCGCGTCCACGGCCTCCTCGGGCTTCTCGACCCGGACGCCGTCGGCGCCCAGGGCGCGGGCCAGGTCGGCGAAGCGGATGTCGGGGCGGGACAGATCGAAGGAGGACGGGAAGCCGTGCCCGGGGATGTCCCGTTCCTTCCAGTACTGCGCGATGTTGTCGTCGAGCAGCCGGTACTTGCGGTTGTTGCAGACCACGAACTTCGCCGCGACGGAGTGCCGGACGGCGGTCCACAGGGCCTGGTACGTGTACATCGCCCCGCCGTCGCCGGTGAAGCCGACGACGGTGCGGCCGGGGTGGGCGAGCTTGGCTCCCACGGCGCCAGGGATGCCGACCCCGAGGGAGCCGCCGCGGGTGAGGAAGTAGTCACCGGGGCGGTCGGGAGGCAGGTGCTTGACCACGGCGGGCGAGGAGGTGAGCGCCTCGTCGAACACGATGATCTCGTCCCCCGCCCGGCGGGCGAGTTCCCGCAAGAAGTGCTCAAGCGTCGAGCCGTCGGGCGACGCCTCGCGCAGGCTCCGCTGCCGCTCGTCCTTGTGTACGGCCAACCGCCGGGCGGCCGCCTGCCGTTGACCGGGCGTGAGCCGGCCGTTCAGCTCGGCCGCAAGCGCCGTGAGAGCCGGCCGCGGGTCCGCCACCACACCGAGATCGACTGGGAAGTTCTTGGCGATCTCGTAGGAGTCGAGGTCGATGTGGACGATGCGGGCGTCCGGCCGGAAGGGGCCGGTGAGCCGTGGGAAGACCTCGGGGAAGACATACGTGCCCACGATCAGCACCGCGTCCGCCGCCGCCACCGCGGCAGCACTGCGCTCGCCGAACATATGGCCCAGCTGGCCCCGGGAGAGAGGATGCGAGGCCGGGAAGTTGACCTCCGAGGAGTCGACGGACCAGACATCCGCCCCCAGCAGCTCCGCCACCCGGACCAGTTGCTGCTGCGCTCCGGCGAGGGAGACACCGTCGCCGGCCAGGACGAGCGGCCGCTGCCCGGCGGCCAGCAACTGAGCGGCCCGCGTCACCGTCTCCGCCGACGGGGCGGAGACGGTGACGGGGACGGTGGAGGCGATAACGGGCTCGTCGTTGAGCTCGTCGAGCACATCCATCGGCAGTGCGACGAATACGGGGCCGCGCGGCGGTGTCAGGGCTATCTTCACGGCCCGGCGCATCACCCGCAGCACCGAGCGCGGATCGGTCACCCTGGTCGCGTACTTGGTCACCGGGCTCGCCATGGCGACGAGGTCGGCCGCCATCTGGGCGTCCATGGCGTCGTACCGCACCCCGGCGTCGCCGGCGATGGCAACGAGCGGCGTGTGCCCGCGCATCGACTGGTAGAGCATGCCGATCGCATTACCCAGGCCGACCCCGCTGTGCAGCTGCAGCAGCGCCGCGTTGCCCGTCGCTCGCGCATAGCCGTCCGCGATTCCGGCCGCCACCGTCTCCTGGAGAGCCAGCACGTACCGGAATCCCGTGGTCTGTTCGGCCGCGTCGAGCAGACCCTGTTCCACGGTTCCCGGATTTCCGAACATGACATCGAGACCGTCGGCCTTGAATTGCTCGATGAGTTTGACGTTTCCTGACTTGCCCGCCACCGAATACTCCCTGTGGTTTGCCTTTTACCGGCTTCGTTACCAGCCGAACCGGGTGAGCCCGCTCTCCAGAACCTCGACCATTTTCCGACCGGTCAGGAAGGAATCGGGCGTGGAACGGCCGGTGATGAACGGGAAATCGACGATCACCGAGAGCGGCTTTCCGAAATTTCCGTGATAGGCACCGTCAGGCCCCGTTGCGTCACGCAGGATGTACTCCAGCGGATACGGCGGCGGGCCCATGACGAAGTCGGTCCCGAGGAACCCGGTGCCGTCCTTGTAGTCGTACTCCTTGCAGTGGCCGGTGACGTGTTTGCCCCAGATGATGCTCTTGCGGTCGTCCCAGTCGCGGGCGAAGGCGAGGCAGGCGACGCCGTAGCACTCGGCGCCGACCGGCTTGCCGGCCCGGACGAACGCCAGGATCAGGTCGTGCAGCCGCTCGTTGTTGGCGAGGTCGACGATGGGCCCGCTGCCACCGACGATGAGCAGCGCGTCGTACTGCTCCAGCCGGCTTTCGACCTGCTCCAGCGCCCGGTGGTAGTCCTCCAGTTTGCGGAGGTGGTCGGGGGCGCTGGTGTAGGGGCGCTCGGGGATCCAGCCGGCGAGGCTCAGCGGATTGTCGAGCCGGTTGCCGCTTTCCACCTGCCGGCCCAGCGCGGCCACCTCGGCGGTGGTCACGGAACGGCCGAGCGGCGGGTCGACGTATTCCTCGTCGAGGCTCGGCGGAAGGGCGTGTGCGCGCTTTCCGGTGGGCGTCGCGAAAGTGACGCGGTATCCGCGCTCGTCGAACTTTCGGAGCGGGCCGACCAATTCTTCGGCCCAGTATCCGTACTCGGAAAGAACGATCAGAATGTGCTTCACGTGAATCCTCCGACGTGGTCGGTCGTTGTCCGGCATTGACAGTGGGCCAGCAAGCGAACGCCTGTCAAAGGGAATCGGAAGCAGTTTGTTAGGTGGTCGCGACTTGGTGAGGTCGTGACCGTCCGACGTCAAGACTCCGCAGTAACAATTGAGAGTTTGTGAGGTCGTCGCATGGGGTGGTGGCCGCCTGGCTAATCTCCGTTCGCCGGCTCATCCCGAAAGAAGGCAGAAGAGGATGACGACTCCAACGCGCGAGGAATTCATTGCCGCGGTACGCGACGGCGATACCGACGGCGTCTCCGGGCTGCTCCATCTCGGGGCCGACCCGAGCGCACGCGACAGGGCCAGCGGGCTGACCGCCCTGATGATCGCGGCGGGCCGTGGGGACGCAGTGACCGTACGGCTTCTCCTGAGGTCCGGGGCCGACCTGTACACCGCGGACTCCCGCGGCGGCGGGACGGCCCTGCACAAGGCCGTCCAGGGAGGCGATCCCGAGACCGTCCGGGTACTGCTGGAGGCGGGCGCCTTCGTGGACGCCGTTGCGCCCACCACGGGACACACCCCGCTCATGGACGCCCTTTGGTACAAGTGGCCGGAGGTCGTGGCCGTGCTCCTGGACCATCAGGCCGGCCTGAACCTGTCGACGCACTACGGCTTCTCCATGCGCGAACACTTTGCGTACGAGCTGAACGTCAACACCCGCGGCAAGGACAAACTGCTCGCCGCGGAGCGCCTGTTGACTGACCGTACGCAGCGCGACACCGACGCAGCGCAAGCGCAGCAGCTGATGGGCGCGGTGGTCGCCGGCGACCTCGATGCGGTTCGGCGGCAACTCGCCGACGGCGCCGAGGTCGACGCCCGCTTCCCGGTGGTCAACGGCTTCAACGACGGCCACACCCCGCTGCTGGTGGCCTGCCGCGACGGCCACGAGGAGATCGCCCGCGAGCTGCTCGCCGCCGGCGCCGACGTCAATGCCACCGAACCGACCTTCGGCGCCGTACCGCTGCACAAGGCCGTCTACAACGGCCGCGCCGGGATCACTGCCCTGCTGGTCGACGCGCCCGGCATCGACCTGGACTTCCAGGGCATCACCAACGGCTACACCCCACTGCACGACGCTCTCTGGCACGGCTACGAGGAATGCGCCCAGGTCCTGATCGACGCCGGCGCACGACGGGACCTCGTCGGTCACGACGGCAGGACGCCGGCCGACATCGCCCGCCAAAGCCTCGGCTCCACACACCCCCTCACCCACACCCTGGCCGCCGCCGGCAAGGCCGCTGCCCTTCCCACCGCCTGACAAGGAGCCACCGTGCTGTTCTACGTGCAGATGAAGTGGAACCACGAGGGTCGCATCTCCCTGGACGAACTCTGGGAGGTCGAAGCCCAGGAGACCGTCCACGCCAAGGAAACGATCGACTCCGGCATGGTCGTCGGCATCTGGAAGGTCGCCGCCCAGAAGCGGGTCATCGCGGTCGTGGACTGCGAGGACGCCGAGGAGCTCGACCGCACCGCACTGGGCCGGCTGCCCATGCGCGAATACCTGGAGTTCGAGGTGGTCTGGCCGCTGCGCGACTACCCGGGCTTCGCCGAGGACGTGAACGCCCACTACCGGGTCTGACAGTTCAACCCTCATCCCTCATCCCTCATCCCTCATCCCTCATCCCTCAAGGAGACCTACGTGATCCACCAGATCATCCTGGCCCACCCCAAGCCCGGCATGTCAGAAGAGGAGTTCCAGCGCTACTGGGTCGAGCAGCACGCGGTCCGGTACGCGGTCAAGATCCCGCAGATCAAGCGGTACTGCGTCGACACCCGCATCCCCCGGCCCGGCGACGAGGACGACCCGCTGTGGAGCGGGGTGGCCGAGATCTGGCTGGAGAACGAGCAGGAGCAACTCGCCTCCCTGCAGAGCCCGGAGTTCCTCAAGGGTGCGCGCCTGGACGAGCCCCGCTGGGCGGCGTTCTGGCGCACCGTGGTGCTGGACACCGAGGCCCACGTCATCGTGCCAGGGGACGACGCCGACGGCGCCCTGACCAAGGTGCTGATCCTGGTCAAGCGCCGCGAAGGGCTGCCGCTCAGGGGATTCCGGGAGCGCAGCCTGACCCGGCAGGCCCGGCTGGCGGAGAAGATCCCGGGCCTGCGCAGGTACACCCAGAACCACACCCGTGACGCCTTCTACGGCGTGGGCGAGGCCGTACTGGACGCCGCCTACCAGCTCTGGTTCGACGATGTGCCGGCCTTCGAGGCCGCCCGGGAGACCCCCGAGTACCGGGACATGCTTGCCGACCTCACCCTCTTCACCGAACCGCGCTACGTCCACACACTCCTGCTCAAGGAGAACTGGATCACCGGCCGCGAGGGAGCCCTATGAGCGAGGCGGATCTCCAGGACCGCCTCGACATCACCGAGGTGTGCACCCGGATGTGCTGGCACACCGACAAACGCGAGTGGGAGCTGCTCCGCTCCGCCGTCTTCGCGGAGAAGGTGCAGGTCGACTACACGAGCCTGAACGGCGGCGAGCCGGCCGAAATGGCCGCCGGCGAACTGATTGACGTCTGGCGGACCCACCTCTCCGGCCTCGCCTCGACCCAGCATCTGCTCACCAACCACCTGGTGCGTGCGGCGGGCGACACCGCGGTCGCCACGTCGGACTTCCAGGCCACCCACCTGCAGCCCAACGCGCTCGGCGGTCCCCTGTGGACGCTCGGCGGGCACTACCGGTTCACGCTGCGCCGCACCCCGGCGGGATGGCGGATCGACGGGCTGACGATGACCGCCGACTGGGCCACCGGCAACCGGCAGATCATGGAAGGAACCACGCGATGACCCGCACCACACGCGAGACCGCCACCGGGTGGTTCTCCGCGCTCACCAGCGGCGATGCCGACCGGGCGCTGGGATATCTGGCCGACGACATCGAGTGGGTCAACTTCACGCCGGTGCCCGGCTACAACGACCGTATGCCGTGGATCGGCACCTATCACGGTCCGGCGGCGGTGCTCGACAGCCTGAAGGTCTTCCTGGACACGGTGGACGTCGGCACCGAAGAACTCGTCGAGCTCATCGTCGAAGGCGACCAGGCCATCGGCATCCTCTACGAAAAGTCCGTGGTCAAGAAGACGGGCCAGGCCTTCGAGATCGAGTTCATCCAGAGGCTCACGGTGCGCGACGGCAAGATCGTGCGCTGGAAGTCGTACACCGATCCGTCCCAGATTCTGCGGGCGATCGACGGGAGGGCGGCATGACACACACCGTACGCACAGAGCGGGTCACCTTCGACAGCGACGGCGAGACTCTCGTCGGAACCCTGTACCGGCCCGAGCGGCCCGACGGCCAGAGCCTTGGGCCCGCGATCGTCGTCACCGGTTCCTGGACGACCGTCAAGGAACAGATGCCGGCGGTCTACGCACAACGGATGGCCGAGGCGGGCTTCCTCTCACTGGCCTTCGACTTCACGGGATTCGGCGAGTCGGGCGGCCGGCCCCGCCAACTGGAGTCGCCGGCCCGGAAGACCGCCGACACCCACAACGCCATCACCTTCCTCGCCCGGCACGCACTCGTCGACCCCGGCCGTATCGGCGCCCTGGGGGTGTGCGCGAGCAGCGGATACACCGCCGTGAACGCCGCAGACGACCCGCGGGTCCGCAGCCTGGCGCTCGTCGCGCCCTGGCTGCACGACGCCGGCCTCGTACGCGACATCTACGGAGGCGCCGATGAGGTGCAGAAGAAGATGGACCTCGGCCTCGATGCGCTCGCCCGCTACGAGAACGGAGAGGCCCCGCAGTACGTGCCGGCCGTCAGCACCACCGACCCACAGGCGGCGATGTTCGGTCCCTTCGACTACTACCTGGACGAGAAACGCGGGGCGGTGCCCTCCTGGGACAACCGGTTCGCCGTGATGTCCTGGCCGCAGTGGCTGACGTTCGACCCGCACCCGGCGGCCCCCCGCATCAAGGCGCCGACCCTGCTCGTGCACAGCCGCGACGGGGCGATTCCCCAAGGGGCGGAGAAGTTCTACGACGCCCTCGACGGCCCGAAGCGGCTCGTCTGGACGAGCGGCACCCAGTTCGACTTCTACGACCAGGACGCCAAGGTCACCGAGGCCGCCGGAATCGCCGCCCGGCACTTCACGGAAACCCTGGCATAGCGCGTAGCGCGCCAGATCGATCATTCGGCGGGGCGCAGCGGTGTGTGACAGAGCACCGCTGTGCCCCGGCCCTTGCCTTCGCCCTGCCTTGCTTCGCCCTGTCCCGCTGCCCTGACGGAGACACCCATGCCCACCTGCTCACACCTCGACCAGATCACCGCCGTGGCCGCCCCGTCGTCCGACGGCTGCCAGGAATGCCTGCAGTCCGGCGACGGATGGGTCCACCTGCGCCGCTGCCTCACCTGCGGCCACATCGGCTGCTGCGACTCCTCCAGGAACCGGCACGCGAGCCGCCACTACGAGTCCACCCGTCATCCTGTCGTCGTCTCCGCCCAACCGGACGAGAACTGGGGCTGGTGCTTCCCGGACCGGCTCTTCCTGGAGTTCACCGACGAGGCGTCCCGGTGACCGCGCCCCCGTCCGCGGCCCCAGCCAACGAGGCAGGCAAACCGGTGATCCTCGCGGTGGACGACGACCCCCAGGTACTCCGCGCCGTACGCCGCGACCTGCGCAGCGTCTACGCCGACCGCTACCGGATCCTCGGCGCCTCCTCCGCCGGCGAGGCGCTGAAGGTCCTGGACACCCTGGACGAACGGGGCCACGATCCGGCGCTCTTCCTCGTCGACCAGCGGATGCCCGACATGACCGGCGTCGACTTCCTCCTGGAAGCCGTGAGCAGATTCCCCGACGCCCGCCGGGTTCTCCTCACCGCCTACGCCGAAACCGACGCCGCCATCACCGCCATCAACAAAGTGCGCCTCGACTACTACCTCATGAAGCCCTGGGACCCGCCCGCCGAACGGCTCTTCCCCGTCCTCGACGACCTGCTCTCCGACTGGCTCGCCGCCTACCGCCCCGCGTATCAGGGCATCCGCGTCGCCGGCCATGTCGTCTCGGCCCGCACCCACGCCGTACGCGACTTCCTCACCCGCAACGGCCAGCCCTTCCTATTCCTGAACGTGGCGACCGACCCGGAAGCGCAACGGCTCCTCGACCAACACCCCGCCCCGAAGCCCGATTTGCCCCTGGTCGTCTTCCCGGACGGCACCGTCCTCTCGGCACCCGGAACCACCCAACTCGCCGATCAGCTCGGCCTCTCCACCACCGCCTCCCGCCCGCACTACGACACCGTCATCGTCGGCGCAGGCCCGGCCGGACTTGCCGCGGGCGTCTACGCAGCCTCCGAGGGTCTCTCCACCCTCCTCCTCGACGCCAACTCTCCCGGCGGGCAAGCCGGAACCTCCAGCCTCATCGAGAACTACCTCGGGTTTCCGGCCGGTCTGTCGGGCGGCGACCTGACCCGGCGCGCGGTGAGCCAAGCGGGCCGATTCGGCGCCGAGTTGCTCCACCCCGTAGAGGTCGTAGGACTGCGCCGGGCCGACCCCGCCCGCATCCTCACCCTCGCCGACGGCTCCGAAATCAGCGCCGAGACCGTGCTGCTCGCCACCGGAGTGTCGTACAACCGCCTGGACGTCCCCGGCGCGGACCGTTTCGAGGGCGAGGGCCTGTACTACGGGGCCGCAACGACCGAAAGCAGCTCCTGCATCTCCCACCACGTCTTCATCGTCGGCGGCGCGAACTCGGCCGGCCAGGCCGCAATCCACTTCGCCAAGTACGCGGCCAAGGTCACCGTCCTCGTGCGCGCCGACTCACTGGAGGCCGGGATGTCCCAGTACCTCGTCGACGAGATACGCCGGACCCCCAACATCGAGGTACGCCTGAGCACCCGGCTCCTCGCGCTCGATGGCGGCCGGCATCTGGAGCGCATCACTCTCCGGAACGACCGGACAGGGACCGAAACCGAGGAAGCGGCGCGATTCATCTTCACCTTCATCGGAGCACGGCCGCGGACCGGCTGGCTGGACGGTGTCGTGGAGTGCGACGAACGCGACTTCATTCTGACCGGCCCCGATCTCATGCACTCGGGCAAGCCGTCGGCCTCGTCGGCCTCCTGGCCGTTGGAGCGCGACCCCCTTCTGCTGGAGACCAGCGTGCCCGGGGTGTTCGCGGCCGGCGACGTACGCGCCCAGTCGATCAAGCGGGTGGCCTCCGGCGTGGGCGAGGGCGCGATGGCCGTGTCGCTCGTGCACCGCTACCGGGCGGTGGGCGGAGGCCGACGGGAGCAGCGCCCCACCAGGGTGGCTGGGCAACCGTGACGACCGTCTCCGTCATACCCGCTGCCGTGTCTTCTGCATCAACTGGCGCAAATAGCGCGTACGCCGATGCCCGATCGCCAGCACCCCCACGAGCGGCCCGGCCGCGGCGGCCAGGAGGCATGTGGTGCGCAGCGCCCCGCCGCCGTATCCGCCCCCCGACACCAGCAGCACCACAGCGAGGAAGGCGGCACCGAAGCAGATTGCGCCCGGTGTGTGTACCTGTGGCTGCCACACCGCGTACGGGAGTGCCGGGCGGGACGGTTCCGGGACGGGACGGGGACCGGCAACCGGTTCACCCGACGCGGCGTCCAGGGACGTGCCGAGGGGGGTCGCTCCCCGTACGTACCGGCCGTCATCCAGAACGAGCAGGGCGGGGGCGGACCATTCGGGCCGGTCTCCCGCCCTGGGCATCCAGTACAGCCGACCCTGACTTCCCCTGAGAGCCGCTGCGAGCGGGACGGGATCGAGGCACCGTTCGAGCAGCAGATCACGGTCTCCGCTCGACGAGGCGAGACGCAGCGAGGACGTCAGGAGCGGCGTGGGTCGCCTGGCACCATCGAGGGTGGTGGGGCGCCAGAGCCGGTCACCCGCACCGGCGCCAGCGATGCGGACCCTAAGCATCCGGGTTTCACCGGCGCCGAATACGCCCGCTGTGGCGCGCGCGGCGGCATGGGTACGGAGGGCCCCTGCGGCGCCGGCCAGAGTGAAGAAGGCGCAGACCCCCAGCACCATGAGCTCCTGTGGCCCGGGGGGCCCGCCGAGAAGCGAGCGCAGCTCGGCGCGGCTGTCCATGATGACCCAGGCAGCGGGATCGTCCGGAGCGTACAGGCCCGGGGACCGGTCGCCCGGGTGCGGCGGCTCAGGGGTCTTCAGAGTGCCCTCGAGCCGCAGCGTCCCTTTCCCGGCCCGGCCTCCGCCCAGGGCGGTCGCCGTGACCTCGGACTCGTAATGGCTGGAGCTCTTGCCGGTCTTCAGGACGGAGTGGTGAACCTGAGTGATGGTCACCTCCGCGATGCGCGGGCTGTGGGTGGTGATCGCGGCCAGCTGCGGCGTGCTCGCCTTCGTCGAGAGGAACAGCATGACGAGCGGCAGCGTCAGCGCCACCAAGGCGAGCAGGACAAGCTGGAACCGGCTCTCGGGCCACCACCTGGTCCGACGCCGCCCCGCCGGGGCGGACTGTCCCAAGGCCGCCGCCACACGCTCCGTGTCTACCAGTCGTCCGCTCGCCCGCAGCCACCACGCCAGGACCGCTCCCGCCGACACTGCCAGACAGGCCAGCAGGTCCCAGCGGGGATACGGGGCCACCTTGCGCACCCCCAGGCAAACCACAAACGCGGCAGCGCCCGCCCATGCCACCGCGGCAGCTGCCGCCACAGCGCGATCTCGTTCCCTCACCCGAATAGGTCCTTCATCTTGGTCACCTTTGACACCGTGGTTGCCGTGGGCCGGAGGCCCGTTCCGCCGCCTCAGCCGGGCTCGCCCGCCAACCGCCGCAGGAAGACCGTGCGCCGACGCTGAATCAGCAGAAGTCCCGCCACCGGCCCTCCCACAGCGGCGGTGAAGCACATGCCGAACACTGGTCCTGCGCCGTATCCGACCCCCGCGACGATCAGGCATACGGCGAGGAAGCCGAGCCCGAAGCCGTACATTCCCGGTCCGTGCACGGCCGGCTGCCACAGCGCATACGGCCCCACCGCGCGCAACGGGCGGGCATCCGGGAGGGGCAGGTCCACCGGCTCGCCCTGACGAGCGTCCGCAGCACTTCCCAGGGGAGTCACCCCGTAGACATACCGGTCGTCGTCGAGGACGAGCAGGGCCTCGACGCACCAGTCCGGCGGATCCTCCGCCTTCGGTGCCCAGTAAAGCCACCCGGCCCGCCCTTCGAGGGCTGCGGCAAGGGCTTGCGGGTCGAGGCACCGGTCGATGTACAGGTCACAGCTGCCTTCGGGGGACGAGAGGCGCAGGGCGGGGGACAGCGCGGTCCGGGGGCCTTGGGAGGGCTTCTTGGGATCGGGTGCCGTGCGGCATTGCCCGGCAGCCGCACCCGCGATATGGACGCGCAGCCTGCGCACTCGTGCGTCGCCGAGCACAGACTCGGGAGTCATCGGTTCCGACTTGTCCTTTGCGCTGATGAGGAAGACGGCGAGGGGGACGATGCTGAAAAGTGCCAGACCCCCCATCTCGCCCGGTGAAGTCGGGCCTCCCAGGAGGGAGGCGAGCTGCAGACGGCTGGTCAGGATGATTCCCAGGGACGGGGCGTCCGGGGCGTAGAGTCCACCCGTCAGCCGGTGACCGGTTGTCAGCCGGTCGGATGTGGTCACCGTTCCTTTCAGGCGCAGTGCTTTGCCGTGCGTGCCGTCTCCCGGTGCCTCGACGGTGACAAGGGATCTGTACGTCGTGCCGGTCTTGGACTGATTCCGGTACGAGTGATGGATCTTCATGATCGTGACGGGGGCGAAGCGGTAGTGGTGGCGGGCGATGGCGGCCAGTTGGGGAGTGTTGTCCGATGCCGAGAAAATCAGCAGCGCAAAAGGGATGAACAGGATGAAGCCCGCGAGTGCCGCGTGCAGATTGCGCATCGATGGCCACCACCGTCGGCCCGCCCTCAGCCCGAGCGCCGGAGGTACGTCCCTTCCCAGCCGGGAACGCCACCGTCCGGTCGCCCGCAGCCACCACGCCAGGAACGCCACTGCGGAGAAGCCCAGACAGGCCAGCAGATCCCAGCGCGGATACGGCGCGACTTTCCGCACCAGCAGACAGCTCAGGAACGCTGCGGCACCGGCCCATGCCAGGACCGGCGCCGCAGCGGTTCCAAGGTCCCGCTCTCTCACCCGAAAACGTCCTTTACCGACCCCTTCTTCGGGCCCTGTGGCGCGGCGGCGGCCTTGCTCTCCGTCTCGTCCCCCCCGGGGGGAAACATGGCCTGGTGCAGTTCGTAGCCGACGGCTCCGACGCCACCATAGGCGCCCCCCTGGGCAATACCCTCAATCGCGAAGTGCGGGCTCTCCCGGCCGGGTGGCAGCTGTGTGTTCGCACCGTGTACGGCGGCACCTCCCGCGGCGCCGCCGGCCCCGTTGACCATTCCGTCCCAGACCATGTCGCCCGGTGAGACGTCGTTCGACGGATCGTTGTCGTAGTTCTTCGCCACGTCGACGGCGAACCCGCCGGTCACGCTTCCCACGGCGCCGCCCACGACGTCGCTGCCCAGTGTGCCCGCATTGCCGCCTATTTTGCGGGCGGCGGCGAGCCCAGGGCCGGTACCGGCCAGGGCCGAGAGCCCGCCTTGCCACGTCGCGTCCCACAGGTTGGTTTCCTGTCCGGTGGCAACGTTGGTGATGACGGTACCGCCGGTGTTGCTGGCCCAGTTCACCAGGACGTTCTTCAAAAATCGGTGTTTTGCCAGCTGCTGGATCCCCTTGAAGAGTCTGCCGACCTTCGCCAGAAGGGTGCCCAGGGTTTTCGCGAGCTTGGCGGCCTTCGTGGCGAGCTGGGCGGCTCGGGCGGCCCCCGCGGCCGCCGAGAAACCCATCGTCATGAATGACAGGCCGACCGAGATGCCAATGGAGATACCGATCTCCAGGTAGATCTTGTGGATCTCGTCGTTTATCTCCTCGATGGCGTCCGCCGCGTCGTCGAGGCCTTTTGCGGCCTGCGGCAACTGCGGCAGGGTCTTGTCCATCCCTGCGTTGAGGTTTTTCCAGTGCTCCGCGAAGGAGTCGGCCGCCGGGCCCCGCCACCCGGAATCCAGGGTCCGCTGGACATCGCGGTCCAGCGCCTGGAACATGCTCTGGAGGTTGTCGTGGAGGTCCCGCCAGCCCTTGGCGGCCGAGCGGAGGGTGTCCGGATCGCCGCCGGGGTTGATGATCTCCAGGCCGGCCTCGAAGACCTGTTCCGCTACGGACTCGTCACCGCTCATGCGTGACGCCCCTGGTCGAAGCCGGTCGACAGGGACTCGTCCGTCGCCGTGGCGTTCTGCTGGACCTGGCGCAGCCCCTCACTGATCTGGTCGAGGTGCTTGCGCAGCTCGCTCAGCGTCTCCACCATGTCGGCGGACATCTCGATATATGCCGAGGTGACCTCCTCGGATTCGGTGAGAACGCCGAATCCGTCATGAATGACCTCGGCGTCGGTCTTCCCCTGGAATTCCTTGATATAGCTCTCCAGGTCCGACCCGTGGCTCCCGAAGCTCTTCGACAGGCTAGCGAGAGCCGCCACATCCACTAACGACTCATTTTTGGACATGAGCCCCCCTTACTGTTCCCGAAACGACCGACGGCATGACGCTGCTTTAGTTCCCTCATGACGCTGAGGAACCGTCGCACCGATCGAGCTTAAGGAGAGAGGATCATCAAAAGGGTGGCCGGAACCTTTCTTGTCGCGTTCTTGTTGGGTTCTTTATACGGAGGGGAGTTGAGCGGCAAGGCAGGATTGACTCCGGTCGTACCGGGAGTGGTAGCCCAGCAGCAGCGAAGCGCGCGGTGGCCTGCGGAGGTCCGGATCAATTGGGGATGCGCTTGCCCCCCGGCCCGGGCACCCAGCGTTCCCACTGGATCGGTTCCAGGCTGCCGACGATGGGCTGCCGGCGGTCGGCGAGCCGCGCCTCGATACCGGGCTTCGTGGTGCACTCAAGGCCCTCCAGCGGCAGCCGGTGCAGCTCGAAGGGGACATGGCCAGCGTTCGCCTGGCGGCGCCGTGTCATCGAACGCCGGATCGTCGAGCATGTCCCGGTGGCCCCGCCCTGTGTGGTGGCGCTCGCCAGGGATGAGCCGCGTCCACCCTCACCGGCATCAGTGGTGCGTAGTGCGAGCCGCGCATGTACCCAGCCACCACATATGGGAAGGCGAACGGCTCCAGCACCTCGCCCACCGTGGGAAGCCGGACTGGCAGCGCACCATCATCACCGGGTCGACCTTGCCCACGTGCTTCCCCGCGATCAGCGATTGCCGCTGGGTGCTCGTCGCCGGACCTCGCCCAGCGCCTTGGACCGCACGCTGTGGATCACCTAGCGCGCCGGAGCGCCGATGTACATCAGCAGGTCGTACAGGTCACCTGGGCAGTCGAAGAAGATCCGCTTCTGCATCTTGTACAGGGCCAGGTTCCACGCGCCCGGCTCGGTCTTGTCGGTGAGGAAGCAGATCACCGGCTCTGAGGGCCGCTCTTCGAAGTCCAGCTCCGCATAGCCCGGGCCCATTCCGCGCAGATCTCCGGAGTACGCCTCTGACAGCAGGTCCTCACCGGCTCCGTACAGAGAGAGGTCCTTCGCCAGGGCAGTGGTGGGGGTGAAGAGGTCCCCGGCGAACTCATGCATCAGCTGAGCAGCTGCGCCGTACGTGTGCGGCATGGGCAGGGCAGGTCGTCCCTGCCGGTGGGCACCATACCGTCGAGGAGCAGCTCACCGGTGCGCGCTTCGTCCAGGGCCCGCCGGGCGAGGTCGATCATGTCCGGGTGCACCGCCGAGTGCCCGGCACATCCGCCCGTGTCAGCTTTGATGATGCGCAGCGTCAGCACGGCCGACCTTTTCCGCGATCGGCTCTCTCCTCCACGTTCAGCGGTGTTCGCGCCCCGGCGCAACGGCCAAACGGGCCGGGACTCTGGGGCAACGCCGAGCGCCAGGTGTGAGCCGTGGAAAGGCGTTCCCTTCGCCGATGGCAGTGGCTGCCGGTTGCGGCGGCCAGGCAACCGGTCCGTCAGCGGCGCCGACGACACGAGTGATCGAGTCGGCGCAGCGCCGAGCGCAGTTCCGACTGTTCATCGGTGACCAGCCAGGCGTCAATCCGCACGGGGGGCGGCGCCGGGAGCGCCGTCAAAAGCGGTCCGCGGCTTCCCGTAGCGCAGCAGCAGGCCCGTCCGGCGCGAACCGGGGTGAATGCATCGCCCCACCCGGCCAAGGGGCGGCCGAGTGGGCGAGCTCGGGAACCGAAGGCGACGCCGAGTCGGGTCGGTCGAGGACCAGGCACGCACATCATGGTTTGCCGGGAGGCAGTATGCGCGGCCGGAGGCCGGCGCCCAGCACGCCTCCCTCGGGAAGCGGGGCAGTGGCGCACCGCGTCCGGGGCGACGGGCTCGGTGCCGAGCGCAACGACGGTCAGGCCGTGCGTGAGCAGGCTGATCTACAGGATCTGGGGCTGCCTCGCCGGCTCAGGGCAAGCCCATGACTTGTGAGCCGGGCACGATCAACATCATCGTCGCACTGCCTGTGCCGCTTTCCGACTCAGCGGCGTTCAACGCGGTCGCTACCGCCACCGAGGCCAAGGTCCAGGCGCTGCTCGATGCGGGGTACGACTGCTCGCGCACGCCGACCGATGCCGTGTGCATCGCCGCTCGTACCGCAGGGCCGGGAGACGAGGTTGGGACGCCAACTCGGTTACGCCCCCCTACCGCCCACCGTCTCCGGGAACGCATCGCTGCGGTCGCCCCCGTGGGCCAGCCGGCCGCCGGATGGGCCGTCGCGGGGGCCGTTCGGCCCCTGCATTCCTCGGCGATGCGCGTGATGCTGGACGCGAGGCACCGCCTACAGCTCAGCCGTGCTCCCGGCCTGCCCAGCATGGTCACTGGGAGAGAGTCACTGGGAGAGAGGAGCCCCGCTGGCTGTCACACCGGTGCACCGCAGGTCACCGCCGCGATCGCGGGGCCTTATGGAGGAGCGTCACATGGGACTTCTGATCCTTGTCCTGATCATCGCCGTCGTCCTGGCAGTGATAATTCTGGCCATGGCCATCAAGGTGGTCAGGCAGTACGAGAGAGGGGTCCTGTTCCGGTTCGGCAAACTCGTCGGCACACGTGACCCGGGATTGCGGTTGATCATCCCGTTCGTCGACGCGCTGCACCGGGTCTCGCTGCGTATCGTCACACAGCCGATCCAGTCTCAGGGCATCATCACCCAGGACAACGTCAGCGTCGATGTCTCGGCCGTCGCCTACTTCAGGGTCGTCGACGCGGTCAAATCGGTGATCGCCATCGAGAACGTCGACACGGCTATCAACCAGATTGCGCAGACCACGCTCCGCAAGGTCGTCGGCAAGCACTCACTGGACGAAACCCTCTCGGAGACCGACCGCATCAACCTCGACATCCGCGAGATTCTCGACGGCACGACCACTGAATGGGGCGTCGAGGTCACCCTGGTGGAGCTGAAGGACATCCAGTTGCCGGAGACCATGAAGCGGGCCATGGCCCGGCAGGCCGAGGCGGAGCGGGAGAAGCGAGCCAAGGTCATCAGCGCACAGGGCGAGTCGCTCGCCGCAGCTGCGCTCGGCGATGCTTCGGACACGATGATGCAGCACCCGCTGGCTCTGCAACTGCGCAATCTTCAGAGCCTGGTGGAGATCGGCGTGGACAAGAACTCCACCGTCGTCTTCCCGGCCCCGCTCATGAGCACCATCGGCGAACTCGGCTCCTTCCTCGCCAGGGAAAAGGGGGCGGCCGAGGCAGCCGAGCCCACCGCCGTACCCGCCGACCTCATCAAGAAACTCCCCAGCACGGCACCGAACGGGACAGGCAGCATCGGATGACCGTTCCCCGGCGAGCCGCAAGCCGGGAGCTGAACTCACCAGGAAGTCGCGTGAACGTGCGGCTGCCCCCGCGGGGGTAGCGGGATCAAAGCCCATGCGCATGGCGATCGGTATCCAGGTACACGACAGCGGACCGCACAGCTCCACGGCGCGACCAAACCCCCGGGTTCGGCAGAGTGCCCGGTATCGGAGCCACCGAACACCCGATCCTGCACCACCAACAGCACCCCACCGCCTGGGAGGACTTCGGCGTTCCCGCGCCCGCCCGAGGTGGAGCGGTCACCCTCGACCTCCGCGACCACCTCGCCGCCTACTGCCGGCCCTCGCCGGTCAGGACCCGGTCGCGGCCGTGGAGCCCGGCCGAGGGCGCCGCCTCCTGACCATCTTCGGGCGCCGGGGACGGCGGCATGAGCGGGGCGGTACTGGCCCGGGGGATCAGGTGCGTGGGCAGGACGATGTGCCGTTCCCGGTCGGCGTCCGGCGTCTCGATGAGCGCACGGGCCAGCTCGCCGGCGGCACGGCCGATCGCAGTGGGCGACTGCGCGATCGTGGACAACCCGGCCCAGCGGGCGATGTCGTGGTCGTCAAAGCCGAGCACGGACAGCCGCTCAGGGACGTCGAAGCCGCTTTTGCGCAGGGTCCACAGGACCGCGACAGCGAGCTCGTCCTGCTCGACGAAGAGCGCGGTGGGCGGATGTCGCAGGCTGAGCAACTTGCCGACCGCCTCCACTACCGTGCGGTCCTGGCCCAGGACGGCGCCGACCACCAGCTCGTCGTCCAGAGGGATGCCCGCCTCGGTGAGCGCCTGCCGGTAGCCGGTCAGCCGTTCATTGGAACTGAAGCTGAACCCGCTGGCCCCGATCGCCCGTAGGAAGGCGACCCGGCGGTGTCCGAGGTTGAGCAGATGCCGGGTCCCGCCGCACGCCCCGGCCGCATCGTCGACGTACACGCTCGGCCGGTCCTCGGCGTGTTGGCTGACATATATGACCGGCATCTGCAGATCGTCCAGACGGGCGCTCTCCTCCTCGGTGAGGTCGAAGGAGAACACCAGCAGCGCATCGGCGTTCCGCCGTGCGGGAAGGCGCTCGAAGAAGTCGGTCCGCTCGGCCATGTCGGGTACGTAATAGACCACCAGCTCCAGGCCCGCCGCGCGCAGCGCCAGCCCGAGCCCTTCCAGCGCCGAGCCGACGAACCAGGACTTGAGTATCGGGACCAGCACGGCCACCACCCCGGTCTTGCCGGTGACCAGGCTGGCCGCCTGCCGCGAGATGGCGAAGTTCAGGTCGCGGGCCGCGCGCTCGACCCTGTCCCGGACCTCGGCCGAGACGGAGGCGTAGCCGCGCAGGGTGCGCGAGACGGTGGAGGCGGAGACGCCGGCGCGTTCGGCGACATCGGCCATCGTGGGATGCCGTTGAGCTGGTGACATGCACGGACGGTAGCACGGTGAGCACGAGTTCCAGGCCATGGATGACAGCGCTGTCACTGGTGCGGCCGTCGCTCGATATCAGGCTTTTTCCTACATAGAGGCTGCACAGTACAGCTGAATGGCCGGCGCATTACCTGCACGTAACGCATTGACTTCCCTTGAGGGCGCTCTTAGCTTGAAAGCGCTGTCAGTCGATGCCGCCAGTAGTCGCCCGGAGTGATCCTCCAGTGCGTTGACCTGGGCATTCTCTTACCCGTGATCGAGACAGCGCAGTCAGGAACGTTTACACACCCCTGTCCATGCCATCCGGCGGCCGCTGCCGGGAAGGGATGAGCTCCCGCATGACCACAGTGAGTTTTGAGAAGGTCACCCGGTGCTATCCGGGTGCCGACCGGCCCGCGGTCGACGCACTCCATCTGGACATCGCCGACGGCGAGTTCCTGGTCCTGGTCGGCCCGTCCGGGTGCGGCAAGTCCACGAGCCTGCGCATGCTGGCCGGTCTGGAGGACGTGGACGACGGTGTGATCCGCATCGGAGACCGGGATGTGACCTCCCTGCCGCCCAAGGACCGGGACATCGCCATGGTGTTCCAGAACTACGCGCTCTACCCGCATATGAGCGTCGCCGACAACATGGGGTTCGCCCTGAAGGTCGCCGGCACTCCGAAGGACGAGATCCGCCGCCGGGTGCAGGAAGCGGCCAGGATCCTCGACCTGGAGCCTTACCTCCAGCGCAGGCCGAAGGCGCTCTCCGGCGGGCAGCGGCAGCGGGTCGCGATGGGCCGCGCCATCGTGCGGGAACCGCAGGTGTTCCTGATGGACGAGCCGCTGTCCAACCTGGACGCCAAGCTGCGCACCCAGACCCGGACCCAGATCGCCGCCCTCCAGCGCCGGCTGGGCGTCACCACCGTCTACGTCACGCACGACCAGGTCGAGGCGATGACCATGGGCGACCGCGTCGCCGTGCTGAAGGACGGAACGCTCCAGCAGTGCGCCGCCCCGCGCACCCTCTACGACGAGCCCGCCAATGTGTTCGTGGCCTCGTTCATCGGCTCGCCGACCATGAACCTCAAGGAGACCCGGATAGCCGACGACGGCGTTCAACTCGGCGGCGGCCGGATGCAGTTGCCCCGCCGCGTGCTCACCGCGGTCGCGGCCGAGGGCAGCGACCGCGTCGTGGTGGGCTTCCGGCCCGAGGCGCTGGAGACCGTCGCGCCGGGCGAGCCGGGCCTTGAGATGGCGGTGTCGATGGTGGAGGAACTCGGCGCCGAGGCGTACGCCCACGGAACTCTCCAGGGCGACAACGACAGCGGCAGGGACATCGACAGCATCACCACCGGCACCGGGGCCGACGTCGTCGCCAGGGTCGACCCACGGACCCCACCGCGGAAGGGCGAACAGATCACCCTGCGCCTCCGGCCCAACGGCGCGTACTTCTTCTCGGCCGCAACCGGCGAGCGGTTTCCCAGCGAGTGACCGGCCACCGCCCCGGTTCGCACCACCAGGAGAGACAGTGAAGATCAGAACCATCAGAGCGCTGCACAGCGCGGGCGCGGCCTTCGCGGGGCTCGCCGCCCTCGCCGCCTGCGGCCCGAACGGGGCCGCCAAGGCCGGCAGCCGGCCCACGCTCGAGGGGCGCGGCCCCATCACCTATGTCGCCGGCAAGGACGCCTCCGGGTCCGTCCAGGCGGTACTCGACCGCTGGAACAAGCGGCACCCCAAGGAGAAGGTCACCTTCGTCCAGCTGCCCACGGACCCCGACGCCCAGCGCCAGCAGATGATCCAGAACGCGCAGACGAAGTCCGATGCCTATACGGTACTGGCGCTCGATGCCGTGTGGACCTCGGAGTTCGCCGCGCACCGCTGGATCGACCGGCTGCCCGAAGCGCAGTTCCCGCTGCGGCAGATGCTCAAGCCGATCGTCGAGACCGGGAAGTACCGCGGTGGGCTGTACGCCCTGCCGATGAGCTCGGACGGCGGCATGCTCTACTACCGCACCGACCTGCTCAAGAAAGCCGGTATCGCAAAACCGCCGGCCACCTGGGCGGAAATGAAGGCGGACTGCGCCAAGGTGAAGAAGCTGCCCGAGGCACGGGGGATGTCCTGTTACGCCGGGCAGTTCCAGAAGTACGAGGGCCTGACCGTCAACTTTGCCGAGGCCGTGAACTCCGCGGGTGGTGTCGTCACCGACGCCAAGGGCACACCGCACCTGGACACCCCGCAGGCGAAGCGGGGCCTGGACTTCCTGGCCAAGTCCTTCAAGGACGGCACCATCCCGAAGGACGCCGTCACCTACCAGGAGGAGGACGGTCGCCGCGTCTTCCAGAACGGGAAGCTGGTCTTCCTGCGGAACTGGCCCTACGCCTACCCTCTGATGGCCAAGAAGGACGGCTCCAGCAAGGTCGCGGACCGGTTCCGTGCCGCGCCGCTGCCCGGCCTGAACGGCCCCGGCGCCTCCAGCCTGGGCGGCCACAACGCCGCCCTGTCGGCGTCGGCGGAGCACAAGGCGACCGCAATCGACTTCATGAAGTTCCTCGCCAGCCAGGAAATCCAGCGCTTCACCCTGTCCCGCGCACCGGGCGCGCCGACCTATCACGCGCTCTACAAGGACCCGAAGCTGGCCAAGCAGTATCCGTACCTCCCCACCCTCAGGCAGTCGATCCTGCACGCCGTACCGCGGCCACGGGTCTTCCGGTACGGCGATGTCACTGCCGCGATCCAGCAGCAGGCCTACGCGGCCCTGACCGGCAGCACGAGCAGCGCCCAGGCCCTCAAGGACCTTCAGCAGACCCTCCGGCAGCAGTCTGCAGGGGAGTGAGGAGCACCATGACGACAACGCAGAACCCGGCCGCGCCACGCGCGCTGTCCATACCGGCGAAGCCCCCACGGCGCCGGCCGCGGGCCACCTCCGGATCAGCCCGGCTCGCGGCCCTACTGGTCTCCCCGACGCTGCTGGTGCTGACGATCGTGGTCCTCTACCCGACGATCGTGGCGCTGAAGGACTCGCTCTACGGCACCCCCGGCCTCAACCCGAAGACCGGATTCGTCAACGAGACCGACCCGTTCGTCGGGTTGCAGAATTTCGGCGCGATCTTCGGTGCGGCCGGCGCCCGCTTCTGGAACGCCTTCTGGAACACCACGTTCCTGACCGTCACCACGGTCGTGCTGGAGACGGTCATCGGCATAGCCATGGCACTGATCATGCACCGCGCCTTCCAGGGACGGGCTCTGGTGCGGGCCAGCATCCTGGTGCCGTGGGCCATCCCCACCGCGGTGAGCGGTCTGCTCTGGCGCTGGATCTTCAACAGCAACGGCGTGGCCAACGCCCTTACCGGGCAGCACATTCTGTGGACCACCGAGGGCTTCCACGCCAAGCTCGCGGTCATCATCGCTGACGTGTGGAAGACCGCACCGTTCATCGGTCTGCTCGTCCTGGCGGGCCTGCAGGTGATCAGCAAAGAGGTGTACGAGGCCGCCAGGATCGACGGGGCGGGCGCGCTGCGCCAGTTCTGGAACATCACCCTGCCGCTGGTGAAGCCCGCACTACTGGTGGCCGTCCTGTTCCGGACGCTCGATGCGCTGCGGATGTTCGACCTGCCGTACATCCTCATCGGCGCGCAGAAGACCTCGGTAGAGACGCTGTCCATGCTCGCCCAGGACCAGGCGGCGAACGTGCGCTTCGGTCCTGCTGCGGCCTATGCGGTGATCCTCTTCGTCTATGTCTTCCTGATCGCGCTGGCCTTCGTCCGGCTGCTGGGCGCCGATGTCGTCGGTGACGACGGCTCGGCTCCCCGGCGCCGCCGGTGGCGCTCGCGCCGTCGCACGGAGGTGGCGGCATGACGCTCTCCCCGAAACTGCGCAAGTGGCTGCTGTACGCGGGAGTCGCCGCGGTCGTCGCCTACTGCCTGGCACCGTTCTACTGGATGCTGGTGTCCAGCCTGCGACGGACCTCCGACATCTTCGCCAACTCGCCCTTTCCCACCCGCCTTTCGTTCGAGAACTACCTCGCGGTCCTCGACCCGTCCGAATCCTTCACCAGGGCGCTGCTCAACAGCATCGTGGTGGCCGGCGTCACCACCGCCGTGGCGCTGGTGCTGGCCACCTTCACCGCCTACGCCATGGCCCGGCTGGAGTTCCGGCTCAAGCGGCTGGTGCTCACCCTGATCATCGCCACCTCCATGTTCCCCGTGGTGTCGATCGTGGTCCCGCTGCTGAAGATGTTCGTCGACTTCGGCTGGATCAACAGCTATCAGGCAATGATCGTGCCCAGCATGTCCTTCACGCTGCCGCTCGCGGTGTGGAACCTGACCGCGTTCTTCCGGCAGATGCCCCAGGAACTGGAGCACGCCGCCATGGTCGACGGCTGCACCCGCGGCCAGGCCTTCCGCAAGATCATCATCCCGCTGGCCGCACCGGGCATGTTCACCACCGCGATCATCACCTTCATCGCGGCCTGGAACGAATTCCTCATCGCCCTGACGATGACGAACAAGGCGGAGATGCAGACCGCTCCCGTGGCCATCTCCAAATTCTCCGGAGCGAGCCAGTTCGAGACCCCGTTCGGCAGCCAGATGGCGGCGGGCGTACTCGTCACCATCCCGCTCGTGATCATGGTGCTGCTCTTCCAGCGCCGGATCGTCGCCGGCCTCACCGCCGGTGCGGCGAAGTAGTCCCGCCCACCGCACACCGATATCCCCAGAGCACCGAGGAGCACTCAGCAGTATGCCCAGCAACCCCGCACCGTGGTGGCGCAGCGCCGTCATCTACCAGGTCTACGTCCGCAGCTTCGCCGACGGGAACGGTGACGGAGTCGGTGACATCGCCGGCATCCGCTCCCGGCTGCCCTATCTGAAGTCGCTCGGGATCGACGCCATCTGGATCAACCCGTGGTACAAGTCGCCGATGGCCGACCACGGTTACGACGTGGCGGACTACCGCGAGATCGACCCGCTCTTCGGCACCCTGGCCGACGCCGAGGCGCTGATCGAGGAGGCGCACCAGCACGGCATCCGCGTCATCCCCGACATCGTGCCCAACCACACCTCCGACCAGCACGCCTGGTTCAAGGCGGCGCTGGCTGCTGGGCCCGGCAGCCCGGAGAGGGCGCGCTACCACTTCCGCGACGGGCGCGGGCCCGACGGGGCCGAGCCGCCCAACAACTGGCAGTCCGTCTTCGGCGGTCCGGCCTGGACACGGCTGCCCGACGGGCAGTGGTACCTGCATCTGTTCGCCCCCGAGCAGCCGGACCTCAACTGGGCACACGCCGAGGTCCAGGCAGAGTTCGAGGATGTGCTGCGGTTCTGGTTCAGCCGCGGCGTCGACGGCTTCCGT
The DNA here is from genome assembly GCF_000719605.1 of Streptomyces sp. NRRL S-1813. NCBI lineage: Bacteria > Bacillati > Actinomycetota > Actinomycetes > Kitasatosporales > Streptomycetaceae > Streptomyces > Streptomyces sp. NRRL S-1813. Next base: position 315,392 of record NZ_JOHB01000002.1, on the reverse strand, counting down.
ATCGATGTGGCACACGGTCTGGTCAAGGACCCCGGACTGCCCGACCTGCCGACCCGCAGCGGACCGGGCGCCCCGGGGGCCGGCGAGCAGGCGGACCACCCGTACTGGAACCGCGACGAAGTGCACGCCATCTACCGCGCATGGCGCCGGGTGGCCGACGAGTTCCCCGGCGAGCGGTCGTTCGTCGCCGAAGCCTGGGCCGACACCCCCGACCGGCTCGCTGCCTACGTACGGCCGGAGGGACTGCACACCGCCTTCAACTTCGACTTTTTGATGACGAGTTGGGACGCCACCGCGTTGCGTGAGGTCATCGACCGCTCGCTCGGCACGCTCGGCTCCGTCGGCGCCCCCGCCACCTGGGTGCTCTCCAACCACGACGTAGTACGCCACCCCAGCCGCTTCGGCCGCACGGTGGCCAAGAAGTGGGTCGCCAACAAGCCCTACCGGCCCGAAGGCCCCCTCGACCTCGAACTCGGTGTCCGGCGGGCCCGCGCAGCCGCCCTGCTGATGCTTTCCCTCCCCGGCGGCGCCTACGTCTACCAGGGCGAGGAGCTGGGGCTGGCGGAGGTCGAAGACCTCCCCGAGGAAGTGCTGCAGGACCCCATCTGGGAACGCTCCGGCCACACCGACGCCGGACGTGACGGCTGCCGAGTGCCGATCCCGTGGTCCGGGCACAGCGCGCCGTACGGCTTCAGCCCCACGGGCGCCAGCGGCGAGCCCTGGCTGCCGCAGCCCGCGCACTGGAAGGACCTCAGCGTCGCGGCGCAAACCGGAGACCCGGCCTCGATGCTGGAGCTCTACCGGCGCGCCCTGCACCTGCGTCGGGACCACCCCGCACTTGGCGAGGGCGACCTGACCTGGCTCGACGCCCCGGCCGGTGTGCTCGCCTACCGCCGCGAGCCGGGCTTCGGCTGCATCGTCAACCTCTCATCGGAGCCGTACGAGCTGCCCACGCACGATGCGGTGCTGCTGGCGAGCGGCACGGTCGAGAACGGCCGGCTGGCCCCGGACCACGCGGTGTGGCTCGCGATGTAGCGGGCCGACGCCCTCTTCCAACGGCATTCGCCCCGCGGCGGGAGCCGGAATATGGCAGACCGGGATCGACGGGGCGGGGCCGGCGGCGGGAGCAGTAGACGCCGCTGCCGGCGGCCGCCCCGCCGTTGCCCCGGCACACCCTCACCGGCTCCACCGAGCCTGTGCATTCGGTGGCGTTCGCCCCCGATGGCCTGCCGAGGGCTCCCACCCGGTGCGAGTCAGTGCGGCCCGCCGTGGTGGCACCATCGCAGCATCAGGGACGCCAACACACACTGTTCACCGGCCACTTCCGGCAATCGGGGTCCCCGGCTCAGCACTCCGTGATCAGCTCATGAGTTGCCCGCAGAAGCCGCCGACGGCGGTGCCTGCAAAGCCGCCGCCGCGGCCTCCCCTTGCTCGGCCCGAGGCGGCGGGGCAGTGGACCCGCGGGGGACGAGGTGGGTGGGCAGCACCACATGCGGGGTGGGGTCGCTGCTCGGGTCCGCGAGGATGGACGAGACGAGCTCGGCGGCGATATGTCCCGTGCGCCAGGGTGACTGGGCAACGGTCGACAGGTTGAGGGCTTCGGCGAGCGAGTGGTCGTCGAAGCCGAGGACGGACATCCGACCGGGCACATCGATGCCGCAGGAACGCAGGATGCTGAGCACCTCAAAGGCCATCTCGTCGGTTTCCACGAAGACGGCGGTGGGCATTTGCGGCAGGCTCAGCAGGGAGCCGACCCCCTCGCGGATGCCCTGACGGCTGTATTCGGTACTCATCACAAGAGCGTCGTCATAAGGCAATCCGGCCTCTTCGAGCGCCTGGCGGTAGCCGGCCAGCCGGTCGTGCGCGCTCCAGGAGAAGGATTCCACGACGGCCGACTGCATGTGGGCGATGCGCCGGTGCCCGAGGTTGAGCAGATGTTGTATGCCTTTGTGGGCACCCTCAGCGTCATCGATGTAGACGCTGGCCCGCCCGGCCGTGTGCTGACTGACGAACACAACCGGGACACCAAGGTCATCGAGCCGCTCCCGCTCCTCCGCGGTGAGGATGAAGGAGATGACCATCAAGGCGTCGGCATTTCGCCGGGCCGGGAGCCGGTCGAAGAACGCTGCCCGCTCCGACTTGTTGTTGACGACATAGACCAGCAAGTCCAATTCAGCCTCGCCCAGCACTTCCGCCATGGCGGTGAGAGCAGTGCCGAGAAACCAGGGAGCCCGCTGGAGGCCGGGCATCAGGACCGCGACCCGACGCGTCTTGCCCGTCACGAGGCTCGACGCGCTGCGGGAGAGGGAGAACGACAGTTCCTTGGCCGCCCGTTCCACGCGGCTGCGCGCTTCCGGAGACACCGTCGCCACCCCGCGGAGAGCCCGCGAGACCGTCGAGACGGAGACCCCGGCCTCACGCGCGACGTCCGCCATCGTGGCCTGACGCTGCTCTCCCACCATGGTCCAAAAACTAGCACGCCCCCACCTGCCGAAGGGCCGCAAGTGCTGCTCAGGGGCCTCCCGCCCCGCGCGGCGAGTCCGGCCCGCGAATGATCCCGATCGGTGACACAAGGGGAGAGCCTGCTCACTCGCGGCGATCGAGCAGGGGTAGTGGGTTTGCCGACATCGCACAGCAGCTGTGATAGCGCTGTCTTGTGCTGACCTCCAGCAGCTCCATCGGCCAAAGTTTCTTATGGCGAAGAGAATGCAGGGTAGACGCTCTGACCTGCATAAATGTGCCCAGGTATCTGGTCGAGCGCCACTGGAAAAAGTTTTGGCAGCGTTGTCTTGACTTGCTTCACATCCGGTCGCAATCTGGATGTGAAGAAGACCGAAGTGCACCTCTGAAAACGTTGACAGCAATCGCTGTCACCACCAGAGAAGAGGCGAGGCCCGCAGCCGCAACGGCCTACCGTCCAAACCCGCATCCAACGACTAGGCACGACGCCATGCTCACCCTCACCCCGCCCCCGCACACCGTCCCGCGTCCGGCCGCCCGCCCCGGCCGCATCCCCTGTGCGGGCGCCGCCCCACAGCCCCAGCGGCGCGCGACGGTCGCTCTGCCCGCCGAGGAGGCATGGGTGGGCAGCGTCCGCCATTACGCCTCCGCGGTGATCACCCAGTGGCGCCTGTCCGACGAGGACCTGGACGCTGCGGTACTTGTCGTCGGAGAACTGGCCGCCAATGCGGCACGGCATGGATGCAGCGAGATGACCCTGCACCTCGCGCTCGACCACGGCCTGCTTCGCATCGTCGTTGACGACCACGGAAGGCCCTGTTCCCACCGGAAACCTCCCCGTGATGACGATCCGGACGAACACGGCCGCGGCATGGACATCGTCGGGCTGCTGGCGACCCGGGTGGAGACCCTGCGACGCGACAGCGGCCGGCGCGTCGAGGCAACACTGGCCGTCGAGCACGCTCGCGTGAGCGAGACCTCCCATGACGGCTGAAGCACGTCCTTGCGCCCCTGGACCGTAGGTCGCCCGGGGACACTCAACCCCCTTCCGCAGCCGGCGAGTTCACCTCACCCTCACCAGGCGGCAACGTTCACCCGGGCCGGATGCGGCGTGGCCCCACCGGGCCCGGCCCCGGACGTGGGCCGTTTGCGTCACACCCCAGGACACGCGGCGAGCGTGCTTGCCGACCACCCCGGCGCTGCCTACCTTGCACAGGAAATAAATCCAACTTCTATGCGGTATCGACTTGTCGGGCTGAGGAGGCGGCGTCGATGGGGCGTACCGTGCGCGGTTTCCGGCTGCGGACCGTCACGGTGGCGCTCCTGCTGGCAGCCGCGTCGGCCGGGTGCGGCGAACCTACGTCATCGGGCCGGACCGTGATCAACTGGCACACCTTCCCCGACGTCTCCGGCGCACTCCGGCAGACCGCTGCCAACTGCAGCCGGGCGTCCCACGGCCGCTATGTGATCGCCTACCACGAGCTGCCACGCACTGCCGACGGCCAGCGCGCGCAGCTGGTGCGCAGACTGGCCGCACACGACTCCGCGCTGGACATCCTCGGCCTCGACGTGACGTGGGCACCGGAGTTCGCCGAAGCCGGGTGGGTGCTGCCGTGGTCCGGCAGGGCGCGGCGGCAGGCCGTCCAGGACACCCTGCCGGCCGCGGTGCGCACCGGGACCTGGCGGGGCAAGCTGTACGCCGTACCGGCCAGCTCCAACGTCCAGTTACTGTGGTACCGCACGGACCTGGTGCGCAAGCCTCCGGCGACGTGGGCGCAGATGCTCGCGATGGCCCACCGCCTCGCGCAGCAGCACAAACCCCACTACGTGGAGGTCCAGGGAGCCCAGTACGAGGGTCTGACCGTGTGGTTCAACACGCTGGTGACAAGTGCCGGCGGCTCCGTGCTCACACCCAGCGCGAATGCGCCTGCTCTCGGCGCCGCGGCGCTGACCGCCGTCCGCATCATGCACGACCTCGCGACCTCCCCCGCAGCCGATCCATCCCTCGCCAACCAGCTGGAGGATCACAACCGGCTCGCCATGGAGAACGGCACCGCCGCCTTCGAGCTCAACTGGCCCTATGTGTATCCGGCGATGAAGGCCGACAACCCGTCGCTGTTCCGGCGGTTCAGGTGGGCGCCCTACCCGAGGGTGTCCCCGGGACGGCCCGCCCATCCGACGATCGGCGGCAGCGACCTTGCCGTCAGCTCCTTTTCGCCGCACCCGCAAGCCGCCTTCCAGGCGGCGCTCTGCCTGCGCAGTCGCTCGAACCAGAAGATCGCCGCGGTCAAGGGCGGTCTGCCCCCCTCGTTGCGCAGTCTGTACCACGACCCGGCGGTCGTCGCCGGATTTCCGTTCGCCGCCGAGGTACTGACCGCCCTGGAGTCGGCCGGTCTGCGACCGCAGACGCCCTTCTACCAGAACGTCTCGATCGCGATCTCCCACACTCTCTCACCCCCGGCCGCCATCAACCCGTCCAGTGCGGTCCGCCGTCTGAGGTCCCAGATCTCCGACGCCCTGCATTCCAGGGGGCTGATCCCGTGAGCGGCCCCCGGCAGGGGCACCCCCGGGGCGGACGCTCGGTGAGAGCCCGGCAGGAGGAGCGGCTGGCCTGGCTCCTGTGCGCCCCCGCGGTACTCGTCATGCTCAGCGTGGCGGCCTATCCCGTCGGCTATGCCGTGTACCTGTCGCTGCAACGCTACGACCTGCGGTTCCCGGCGCTGGCACACTTCGTCGGTCTCAGTAATTACGCGGCGGTGCTCTCCTCCCCCTTCTGGTGGCAGGCCCTGTCGGTGACCGCTCTGGTCACCTTCGTCTCCGTCTCGGTCGAGCTTGTCCTGGGCATGCTGCTGGCTCTGGTCATGTACCGAACGCTCGTGGGCCGCAACGCGGTGCGCACCCTGGCCCTGATCCCGTACGGCATCGTCACCGTGGTCGCGGCGTTCTCATGGCAGTACGCCTGGACCCCCGGCACCGGGTATCTGGCCAATCTGCTGCCGGCAGGCAGCGCGCCACTGACCGACCACTGGCAGTCCCTTGCGCTGATCATCCTGGCGGAGGTGTGGAAGACCACCCCGTTCGTGGCCTTGCTGTTGCTGACCGGGCTCGCCCTGGTGCCGGAGGACTTGCTGCGGGCCGCCCTGGTCGACGGTGCCACCGCCTGGCAGCGCTTCTTCATGATCACGCTTCCGCTGCTGAAGCCGGCCATCTTGGTGGCCCTGTTGTTCCGCACCTTGGACACCTTCCGGATCTTCGACAACATCTACGTACTGACATCGGGCGCGAACCGCACAGGCTCGGTGTCGACCCTCGGCTACGACAATCTCTTCACGGCGCTCAACCTCGGCATCGGGGCGGCGATCTCGGTGCTCGTCTTCCTCTGTGTCGCACTCATCGTCTTCGCCTCCCTTGCGCTCTTCGGCAGCGCCGCACCCGGCACGGAGGCATCACGTCGATGACTGCCGCCGGACGTGGCCGCATCGTCGGTTGGAGCGCCGCGAACCTCGTCGTCCTGCTCTACGCGCTGACCCCGGTGGGGTGGCTGGTCTCGCTCTCCTTCAAGGACCCGAGCACGCTCTCGGACGGCTCGTTCATCCCGACGAAGTGGTCGCTCGCCAATTACCGCGGCATCTTCGCGACCGCCGCATTCACTCGCGCGCTCATCAACTCGATCGGCATCGCACTGATCACCACCGTGATCGCGGTCGCGCTGGGCAGCATGGCCGCATACGCCGTGGCGAGACTGCGCTTCGCCGGCAAACGGCTGCTCCTCGGGTCCTCGCTCCTGGTGGCGATGTTCCCTCAGATCTCGCTGGTCTCGCCGTTGTTCAATGTCGAGCGGCTGCTCGGGCTCTTCGACACCTGGCCGGGACTGGTCCTCCCTTACATGACCTTCTCGCTGCCCCTCGCGATCTACACGCTCTCGGCATTCTTCCGCGAGATCCCCCAAGACCTGGAGGAAGCCGCGAAGGTCGACGGCGCCACCGCCGTCCAGGTGCTCCGCCTCGTGATCGCCCCACTGGCGGTCCCCGGAATCGTCGCCACGTCCGTCCTCGTCTTCATCCTCGCGTGGAACGACTTCCTCTTCGCCATCTCGCTGACCGCCACCACCCGCGCCCAAACCGTTCCCGCCGCCATCGCGTTCTTCACAGGCAGCTCGGTGTTCCAACAGCCCACCGGTTCGATCAGCGCCGCGGCCGTGGTGATCACCATCCCGGTCCTCGTCTTCGTGGCGCTCTCCCAGCGACGCGTCATTTCCGGACTCACGGCCGGGGCGGTCAAGGGCTGACCAAGCTGCAAGGTCGTGGACGCAAGAAGCGAACAGGAGGACGAAGCCGTGCAGTCCCCGAGGTCTGAGCTGATGGACCTGATGGCGAGCAGGCCCGCGACGGAGAGCAATTCTCTGCGAGGTGCTCGGCGCGGTCTGTGGCGGTCGGCAGGCCCGAGGGGCCTTGGCTCGCGGCGCCTTGTCGCGCTTGTCGCCGCGCCAAAGCGCCGCGGCGACGGTGATCCGCTGGGCACCCGGACAGGCCCGACCCGCTGTGGACAACGTATGGACGCGCTGGGCCCTCCGGCAGTCACGGCTTGATGGTCAACACCTGATCCACCGATCGTCGCGGGGTGCTGGGCCCCCGTGGCCCGTACCCCAGACGGAGGATCATGTGCACATAGCCGGTGCCGGACTGCGGGTCGCGCAGGATCCATCGCAGGTCCGGCCATTCGACAGGCTGCGTCGCGAAGGAGCTGGCAAGCCCCTGGAGGGTGGCCAGGAGCAGGACACGCTCCAATGCCTGGCCGGCGCGTAGCCAGTCGGCCGGGGTGTCGCCCATGGTGCTGAGCACTGCCAGTTGGGGGCGTTTCTCGAAGTCGGCGTAGGCGCGGTCGGGCACGGTGCCCCGGCCGGCGAAATCCCTGACGGGCGTCGAGCCGGTGCGTTTCCGGGGTCCGAAGGCGTAGTCCGGGATGCCGTCGTCGACGGCTGGTTCGGCAGCGGCGTCGTGGGTCCAGCGGCGCTGTTCGGCGTCGCGGCCCTCGTCCATCCGGTTGTAGCCCTCGGCATGCATGATCAGGTCCAGCACGGTCTCGCGGTGCGGGGTGGTGAGGAAGCTCAGCTGTGCCCCTTCACTGGCCGCGGCTTCGGAGAGCACGGCGCGGACGTTTTCCGGGATCTGGCGTTCCGTGAAGGGGGAGCGGCTGGTGTGGCGGTTGCGGATGGCGGGATGGAGGCCGGGTAGGGACTCGTCCAGGTACGCATGAGGGTCGTCCAGCCGCATGGCGGCCAGCAGCGCCGGGGCGTGCGGGTCAGGGAAGAGGGTCGTTGATGTGCGATGGCCGACGTGAGTTGCAGCCACTCGCAGGTTCAGCAGGGCGGCTCCGCAGCCCAGGTGCAGGCCTCGGGTCGTGGGGTCGGCGTGCGGCATCGCGCGCTCGAGGTCGGCGGAGAGGGTGAACGTACGGCTGCCGCGTGCGTAGCTGAAGTGCCAGGGCTGGGCGTTGTGCATGGACGGCGCGGTGACGGCGTCCGCGACGAGGGTCTTCACCAGCGTGTCGTCGAGGGTCTGGGTGAACACGGGGGCCTCCCGGACGGGGCGGACGGTGGATCGGTGGGCCTCTTCAGCGTGGTGGGGCCGCTCCGGACGCGTCAGGGGCCATAGGTCCCTCGCCTCAGGCCACTCGGGCCTTTCGGGCCTGCCGGTCGGCCGATGGGGCCGAGTGGCTCATGCCGGGAGAGCCCCTGCTCCGGCCACGCTGGAGAGGTGGGGGCCATGCGCGTCGTCCGCCACGGTGAAAGGAGCCGGAGATGGAGCACCGCACGATAGGTGAGCTCATGTCGAGGCAGGTCGTGAGCGTTCAGCTCGATACGCCGTTCAAGGACGTCGCGCAGATCCTCGCCGACAACGCGGTGAGTGCCGTACCGGTACTCGACAGCCTCGGCAGGCCGGCCGGGATCGTCTCGGAGGCCGATCTGCTGCGGAAGGCGGCTGACCAGTCCGATCTCTCCGGCAGGACGCCGTTGCCCCACCTCGAGGCGTGGCAGCGGGCCCGGGCCGAGGGCCGCACCGCCGGCGAACTCATGTCCGCTCCGGCGGTCTGCGCTCATCCGGAATGGACCGTGGTGGAGGCGGCACGGCTGATGGAGGTGCAGAACGTGAAGCGTCTGCCGGTAGTCAATGAGACGGAGATGCTGCTGGGCATCGTCAGCCGCAGCGATCTGCTGCGCGTCTTCCTCCGCCAGGACAAGGCGATCCAGGAGGAGATCTCACGGGAGGTCATCGGGCGCACCGCCCGTCTCGGCGCAGCGGGCGTGACCGCCGACGTCATTCAAGGGCAGGTGGCACTGCACGGCTCCGTGGATGAGCCTCTCCTCACCCCCGTTCTCGTACGCATGTGCGCCAGCGTCGATGGCGTCGTCTCGGTCTCCGAAGACCTGAAGCCGGCCATGGCCGCCGGCTCGGCAGAAGGGAGCGGAGCACACTCATGAAGGACGTCATCACGGTCGGTCTGGACGGCACTCTCCAGTCCCTGTCCGCGGCGCTGTGGGCGGCGCGGGAGGCGGAGCTGCGCAAGGCGCGGCTGCGGCTTCTGCACGCCTGGATCCTGCTCGGCCCGGAGCCAGCCGGCGCAGCGTCTGAGGAAGCGGAAGAGAACTACTGGCCGCACCGGATCACCGATGAGGCTCAGGCAGCAGTGACGTCGTCCCACCCGGACCTTCCTGTGGACGTGAGCCTGGTGCGCGGAGACCCGTTCGACGCCCTGGCCCAGGCGGCTGAACAGTCGGACCTGCTGGTTCTCGGCTCGCGAGGTCTGGGCGCCGCCGCGCGCTTCACCCTGGGCGAGATCGGTCTGGAACTGGTGACCCGCACCGCCGTCCCGACGGTTCTTGTCCGTGCCCAGCAGGACACCCCGGCCCGTATCGGAAGCGGCAATGTGACGGTCGGCGTCAGTCTGCACGCCGCCTGCGACGGGCTGCTGGCGTTCGCGTTCGAAACCGCCGGCCGTCGGGCCGTCATGCTGCGCGCCGTACACGGCAGACACCTGTCTGCTTACGCCTACAACCGCGGCGGAGGCGTGGACCGGACCGCTGCCGAGGAATCGGCTCAGATCGCACGGGACGAGTTGGCTGCGGCATTGCGCCCGTGGAGGGCGAAGTTCCCGGACGTGCACGTCGACGAGCAGGTGATATTGGAGAGTCCGGCGCCGGCACTTCTGCACGGCACCCCGAACGCAGAATTGCTGATTGTCGGCCGTCGGCACCGGGGCCGTCTGTTGCCCCCTCGCATCGGCCACGTCGTACAGGCAGCAGTGCACCACGCCCCGTGTCCGGTAGCGATCGTCCCCCACGACTGATCCCCTGGCACTGCACGCTGCGGTTCCAGGGGGGATGCGCTGGCGTGTGGGGCCTATTCGCCTTGTGGACAGCGTCGGATACTCATCCACGTACCAGTACGTGCTCTCCGGAACGGGGAACTACTGCGGTCCATCCCAACGCGTCGTCGATGCGGTCCCTGAGGGCGGCCGCCGCGTCGGGCTCGCCGTGCACGAGATAGGTGACCCGCGGCGGTGATGCTGTACGCAGCCAGTCCAGAAGCTGCCGCCGGTCGGCGTGGGCGGAGAAGTGCGGCACGTCGGCGACTTCGGCGCGCACCGGTACGTACTCGCCGAACATCTTCAGGGCGCGTGCCCCGTCGACCAGGTCCCGGGAGCGGGTCCCCTGGGCCGCGAACCCGACGATCACCACGGCATTGCGCGGATCCGGCAGTCGTTTACGCAGGTGGTGCAGGACGCGGCCGCCGGTGGCCTCCACCAGTACCCGGGCGTGGTCGCTCTCGACGAGGAATTTGCTGCCCGTGACCGTGCCGACCCCGCCGAGAAACGTCAGCAATGCCGGTCGCAACCGAGGGGGCGGAGCAACGGGTGGCGGGGCAGCGGCATCCATGGCGAAACCTCCTGCCGCTGAGGGCACGGTGCATCGCCTTCAACGGTCACCCGCTCGGCGGCTGGGCAGATGGGGCCGATGCACCCCGCGTGGGGGCCGACCGGCCCATGCGCCGGGCATGCGCTCCGCCCGAGGCTGGGCATGAAGGCAACTCACCTGTCTCGTGCATGGAGATGCGCATCATGAAGGCACTCGTCTATCACGGGCCCGGACAGTCCTCCTGGGACCAGGTCCCGAATCCTGGCATCAAGGATGCGGGCGACGCCGTCGTCCGCGTCGACGCCGTCACCATCTGCGGTACGGACCTGCACATTCTCAAAGGGGATGTGCCCGACGTGGCGCCAGGTACGGTGCTGGGGCACGAGGCCGTCGGCGAGATCGTGGAGATCGGCGATGACGTACGGAGCGTCCGCCCCGGTGACCGGGTGCTGGTGTCGTGCATCTGTGCCTGCGGGCGCTGCCGCTTCTGCAAGGAGGCGCGGTACGGCCAGTGCCGGGGAGGCGGCGGCTGGATTCTCGGGCACCTGATCGACGGGGCCCAGGCCGAGTACGTACGTGTCCCGTTCGCCGACCTCTCCGTCCATCCACTGCCGCATTCCGTGGCGAGCAACGACGCGGTCATGCTGGCCGACATCTTCCCCACGGCTTATGAGGTGGGGGTCTTGAACGGAGCCGTCCGGCCGGGAGACACCGTCGCCGTGATCGGTGCGGGACCCATAGGGCTGGCTGCCATCGTCACGGCGCGGCTCCTCACCCCCGCCCGGATCATCGCCGTCGACCTGGCCGAGTCCCGTCTACAGGCGGCTCGCCGGCTGGGAGCGGACGCGATCGTAGAGGCCTCGGAGGCGCCCGAAGACCTGATTTCGGACCTCACCGACGGGTTCGGCGCCGATGTCGCCATCGAGGCGGTAGGGGTGGCGGAGAGCTTCGAGCTGTGCACCCGCGTCGTACGCTCCGGCGGCCATGTCGCCAATATCGGCGTCCACGGCAAGCCGGCGATGCTGCACCTCGAAGATCTGTGGATCAGGGACGTGACGATCACGACCGGGCTCGTGGACACCTGCACGACCCCCGTGCTGCTGCGGATGGCGTCAGCTGGACGGCTCGACCTGTCGTCACTGGTTACCCACACCTTCCCCCTCGACCGTATGGAAGAGGCCTACGACATCTTCTCCGACCCGGCCGACAGCGGCACGCTCAAGGTCGTCCTGAACAGGCCCGCCCCATGACGGGCCCGGCCGCGGCCCCTGGGCGAACCCCACGGCCGGAACGCCGCTGACACCGCTGACACCGCTCGACGAAGGGATGTGTACGTGATGACGAACAAGGAGCCCGACCCCCGCTCGGCGCCGGTCCGGACCCGCAGTGACCTTGGGCGGCGCGCCGCGCTGCGCCGGCAGCAGTTGGGGCTGACCCGCGAGGAGGTCGCGGCACGTGCCGCTGCCTCGCCCGGCTTTCTCCAGTACGTGGAGGAAAGCGCTGCCGAGCCTGGCATCGGATTCATGCTGCGCCTTGCCAGTGCGCTGGATACGACGGTGGCCGAGCTAGTAGGAGGGACGATGGAGCTGCCGGCCGGCTTCGGTAAGGCCGCGGCGCATCCCGAGGTACTCGTGCTCAGCCCGGCCGAGTGCCGGGAACAGCTCTCCACCCACGGCGTCGGCAGGATTGCGGTGACCATTGACGATGTACCCGCGGTCTTCCCCGTGAACTACACCGTCGCCGACGAGTTGATCGCCTACCGCACCGCTCCGGAAGCCGGCCCCGCCGCGGCGGCCGGCCAGGAGGTCGCGCTGGAGGTCGATCACATCGATGACGCCTTCAGCCAGGGCTGGAGCGTCCTGGTCGTGGGGCGCGCCCATGTGGTCACCAATTCCTACGAGTCCCGTCGGCTGGAGGAACACGCGCACACCGGCCCTTGGGTGGGCGACGGCCGTCACCAGTGGATCGCCGTCCACCCGAGGCGGATCACCGGTCGGCGCATTCGTGTCATGGGCTCGCATGCGCCATCGACAACCACCTCGTGATGACGAGGAGTTGAGAACTGGGGACACCACCACGACACGTCCGACGGTGCACTCGGCCTCCGACGGTGCACTCGCGGACGCGTCCGCGAGTGCACTCGCGCCGTTCACACCGACTGCGGCACGACCGCCACGGGGCACTCCGCGTGGTGCAGAGCCGTGTGTGCCACACGCCCCAGTTGGAGCCCCAGGTGGCTGTCACGGCGTTGTGCGCCGATCACCAGGAGATCCGCGGCGGCGGAGCGTTGCATCAGCACCTTGTGGGCCGGGCCCTCGACCGTGGCACGGCGTACCCGCACCGTCGGATACTCACCGACCGCCTCCTCCAGTGCCTCGTCCACCGCGGCCGATGCCCGGCCCTCGTGGTAGCGCTCCGGATCTCCGGCGAGCAGCGGGTGGTCGGTGGTCTCGTGCGCGGGGCAGCGCCAGGCGCGGACGGCATCGAGGGTGCAGCCACGGGCTGCTGCTTCCCGGAAGGCGAACCGGACGGCTTCCGAGCCTTTGGCGGAGTCGCCGACGCCGAGCAGGACGCGCTCATGTGTCCCGGCGAGCCCCGCCTTGTCTCCACGTACGACGATCACGGGGCAACGGGCCCGGCCTGCGACGGCCAGTCCGACCGATCCCAGCAACAGGCCGGTGAAGGCGCCGCGGCCGCGCGAGCCGACGATCACCGCGTACGCATGGTCGGATTCACGCAGCAGCACGGATTCCGGGTCGTCCCCCAGGACCTGTGTGGAGACGTTGACGTCCGCGTTGCGCAGGTTGGCACGTTCGACCGCGGCCCCGACGATGTTGTCGGCGAGTACTTCCCCGGCAGGGCGCTTCAAGCTCAGCCCGAGCGCCGCGTCCTCGTAACGCTCCCATCGGGAGGCGTACACCAGACGCAGCGGCACTTCATGGAGGGCAGCCTCATCCACCGCCCAGTCGAGCGCCAGGAAGCTCGCATCCGATCCGTCCACACCGACGACCAGGGGGCGCACCATCGTCCCCACCACCTTTCCCACATCAGCGAAGAAGCCCTTTCCGTCAGCCTTGCCTCGTCAGTCATCGGGGAGCAGGGCCGGATGGAGTCGGTCGGTTGGGTCGCTCGGCTCTCCTTGAAGCGGCCGTCGGGGCACTCAGTGTCCCGGGCATGTGAGGGGTGCGTCGCCTGGCTTCCTTCACGAGGGGGCCGGCATGGAGCTTGCTCCGGGCCCGTACATATCGACGAGACGAAGTCGCGTGGCCTGGAGACGGCGTGCGACCACATCGAGGACGCGACGGGTCACTGCCAGTCCGAGGACCGGATCCGCCTCACACAGGGCACGCACCGCCGTCGCATCGAACTCGTACGCCCGGACGGGGGTGAATGCCTCCGCGCCCATGCGCCAGGTGTACGGCGGCACCACCCATGACCAGCCCACCAGGTCGCCATGGCCCAGCATGTCGACAACCGTCCGTCCCCCGCTCGATAGCTGGACGTCGAGATTCACCGAACCGGTGCGGATGATCCAGAACCGGTCGGCGAGCCCGCGTTCCTCAAAGATCCGCGTCCCTGCCGGAAACGACACCTCATGGGCGAGCCGCATCAGGCGTTCGCGCCCGTCGACTGGAAGTGCATTGAGCAATGGCGTGGTGGTCATGACAGCTTCTCCCGGATCTCCGCCGGCGACGTGCGACAACCGGCTTTGCGCAAACCGGACACCACCAGAGTGCGCACGCGGTCGGTGTTCGGTGCAGGGGCTGTTCGGCGCGCTGTGGTGGGCCGAACAGCCCCAGGGCAGGGGAGCTCACCGGGGCGGGAGGCCGCCACCTCGGCCGACGGGAGCCGCTCGGAAAAATCTGCTCTGGACTCGCATCGCCAGATAGCCCCAGCACACAGAGGCAACGCCGAGGGCCAGATCGGGCCAGGCCAACGGCTCGGTTCCGAGCAGTGACCGCAAGGATGGCAGGAGAATGCCGGCCACCTGAAGAGCCAGGGCAGCCGCCACCGCAGCCAGCAGGAAGGGATTGGCAAGGCTGCGCGGGCGGCTGCGCGACCCGAGGGCCACGCCGAGCTGCGTCGCCCCGAGCACGAGGAAGACCAGGGACTGCCAGGGGCGTCCGGTCTGCTGTGCCCAGACGCCCACTGCCAGGGTGCCCACCGTGACCACAACCCCCATCGCGAGGATGCGAGGCCATAGCCCTGCCCCGAGAACACTCTGCTCAGGAGGGCGCGCCGGACGCCGCATGATGCCTGACTCGACCGGCTCGGCCCCCAGGGCCACTCCGGGCAGCCCATGAGTGAGCAGGTTGATCCACAGGATCTGTGCGGGGAGCAGGGGCAGCGCCAGGCCCATGAACGGTCCGATCAGCATGACGAGGATTTCCGCGGTCCCGCCGGCCAAGGCGTACAGCAGGTAGCGACGGACGTTGGCGTAGATACGGCGGCCTTCTTCCACGGCCGACACGACGGTGGCAAGGTTGTCATCGGCAAGGACGAGGTCCGCTGCCTGGCGCGCCACTTCGGTTCCACGCCGCCCCATGGCCACGCCGATGTCGGCCTGACGCAGGGCGGGTCCGTCGTTGACGCCGTCCCCCGTCATGGCCACCACATGCCCGGCGGCATGCCACGCCCGGATGATGTCCAGCTTCTGTTCCGGGCTGGTACGTGCATATACCCGAGAGCCGGTCATCGGCCCGCTGCTCCCCTCACGAAGACGTTCCCCGGTGGTGACCTGGTCGGTGCCGGCCACGATGCCCAGACGCCGCGCGATGGCGGTGGCGGTGGCGGTGGCGGTCAAGGGGTGGTCTCCCGTGATGAGGAGCGGCGTGATGCCTGCCGCACGGCAGGTGGCGAGGGTGGCTCGGGACGCTTCACGGGGAGGATCGAGAATGCCGATGAGGCCGAGGAGGGACAGTTGCGACTCCCAGCGCTCCCGTGGTGCGTCCTGCTCCGGTAGGTCGGCGGAGGCGATGGCGAGTACGCGGTAGCCCTCGGCCGACCACTCGTCGGCAAGCGCCACGGCACTCTCGCGCAGTGCCGCGCCGGTGCTGAGTACCTCAGGCCGCAGCACGGCCTCGGGAGCGCCCTTGCAGACGACCCGCGAGCCACCGGCCGGTAGGCGGTGGATGGTCGCCATGCGCTTTCGGCGTCGGTCGAAGGGGATGAAAAATCACCCGCCTGGTCTCAGTGGTCACGTCCCCGTACGACGACAACGGGGCACAGCGCGTGCTGGGTGCAGTGCTGGCTGACCGATCCCAGGAGCGCCCCGCTGAACCCGCCATGTCCCCGGCTGCCGACGACCAGCAGGGAGGCGTCCCGGGCCGCTTCGAGCAGCACCGCAGCGGCCGTTCCGTACGCCACGGTTGCTTCGACCCGCGAAGCCTCGCCCGTTTTCACGACCTCTCTGATGGCGTCGTCGAGTGCCTGGCCCGCCCACACCTTCATGTCCCCCGCAAGTTCCTGCGGCGCATCGAGCCAGCCGATCGAGCCATAGAGCGGCGGGTACTCCCATGCGATCACCGCGTTGACGGTGTCATCGGTCAGCTCCGCATGGCGCACCGCCCAGCGCAAGGCGTCTTTGGACGATTCCGATCCATCGACTCCGACGACGATGCGGCCGCTTTCCTTCGGCTGGCTGCTCATGGCTACCTCCGCGATACGACATCCGGCCGGCACTCCCGGCACCGCCGTGCACGCTCGTGCTCCAGCTTCCGACGCGGTGCGCCACCGCGCATGGGGACGCCGGTCCTCAGCCTTTCCCCCATCCGCCCCAAGGCCGAACGGCCCGCCGTTGGGCCGTTGAGCCCCTGTTATCCCTCCGTCGCCGGCCGCACGATGGCATCGGCCTGACACCCCTCCTCCCCTCAGGCGGTGAGCCGAATGGCCGCTCCCCTGGTCGCAGGCACCGACGGTTCCGCTGACGCCCTGCGCGCCGTGGACTGGGCCACCGATGAGGCCGCCCTGCGCGGATGCCCGTTGCGCCTGGTGTACGCCTCACTGTGGGCACGCTACGAGGTGCCGGCACTCCCCGGCGGCGGCTCACCACGGGCCCGGCGCGCCAGCGCCGCCAGGAGCATTGCCGCCGCCGCCGAAGAGCGGGCGCGAGCACGACGCCCGGAGGTGGCGGTGACGGCCGAGGTCTGCGGCGAGGACCCGGTGTACGCACTGCTCGATGCGAGCGACGGTGCCGCCGCGCTCATTGTCGGCAGCCGGGGGCACGGCCTCTCCGGAGTCATCCTCGGATCCGTGAGTCTGCCGGTCGCAGCGCGTGCCCACTGCCCGGTCGTCGTGGTGCGTGGCGGTGAACCAGCCGCCACGGGCGAACGGTGGGTCGTGCTCGGGCTCGGAGCACCGGGCACCACGACCGCGGCCGTCGATTTCTCCTTCACGGAGGCGGCGCTGCGCGGCTGTGGGGTCGAGGTGGTGCACGCCTGGACGCGTCCGCGCCAGGAAAGCGCCACCGTGCGCGTCGGAGAGTTCGACGAGACCCGGCTTTTCCATGAGCAACAGGCGAAGCGGTGGGTGGATGAGGCTCTCGCACGGCCCACGGCCATGCATCCTGATGTGCCCGTGCGTCGCATTGTCGTCGAGAGCCGTGCGCGGCCGGCGCTCTTGCAAGCCGCTGCCCACGCAGATCTGCTGGTCGTGGGAGCACGACGGCGAAGCGTCGCGCTCGCGCTGCAGCTCGGACTCGTCAACCACGCGATGCTGCACTACGCGCAGTGCAGCATCGCGATCGTTCCCGCCGAAGGAAGTGCCGACTGACCACCCTCACACGTAACGCCGTGGCCGGGCAGGCGCACACAACGGCGAGGAGGACTGCCCACTTCTCGCGGGCCCCGATTGCGCGGTGCGCGGTTTCGCTCCGCTGCTCCGCGTCTCCCTGTCCTCCTCGTCACTTTCAGTAAAGCTCACACGCCCGCCCTGCACGAGATCCGGTCGGGCCTTGTCCATAGGCCGACCGGCCCTCCTTTCGGGCGAGGACCATCCGGCCCCGTCCCGGGCGCTTCGCCCCATACTCGGCCGCCCCTCTCCGTGGCACGGTCGGAACACGGGATCGGCGCGCGCAGAGGAGTGAGGACCGTGAAGGCACACATCGGTGACCAGCTCGTGGTCGAGAGTCCGACCACGGGGGCCACTCGGCGGGACGGAGAAATCATCGGACTGCACCACGAGGACGGCACTCCGCCCTACGACGTGCGCTGGTCGGACACCGACCATGTATCGGTCGTCTTTCCTGGGCCCGACGCGCACATCCGGCATCTTGAGCACCCTCCAGGGGCTGCCATGTCCGGTCCCGACCGGACGACGAAGGCCGGCAGGAGGGAAGCCGACACCGCTTGAGGCCTGCCGTTCACTGGAAGGCCGACTGGACGTCCCGTTCCGTCGCTCGATGGGACACCAGGAGAACTTCGTCGCCGGGGCGCAGTCGCATGTCCGGTTCGGGGGCGGTGGGTTGCCCGTCGCGCACCACCGTGGCGATGACGGTCCCGTTCGGCAGCATGACGTCCGACAGCGCAGCGCCCGCCGTAGGGTGACATCGTTGTGGGCGGCCGCCAGGACCTGCGCGATCTGCGCTCCCAGGCGGCCCGCGCCGGCGATGAGCGCTCTCTCGTTCCCCCACTCCTTGTTCGAGCACGCCCGAGTGAGCGGCGGCACGTCAGCGCACCACGTGTCCCTCGGCAGGGCCCGCTCGGCCCATGGGATTGCTCCTGGGCTGCCGCGATGCTGGGAACGAGAGCGTTCGCACCCGTAGCCCTGTCTGCGCGGAGGTACGTCATGGGCGGCTCTGTTGTCGTAGGACTTGACGGAACCGGGAACAGCGTTCCGGCCTTGCGCTGGGGCGCCGCAGAGGCAGCGGCCCGACGGCTGCCGCTTCACCTTCTGCATTCCTGGATGTCCCAGCCACAGAACATCCCGATTGCTCAGGAGGCCGCCAATAAGAAGCGTTACGGGGCCGAGGTGCTCGGCAAAGCCGAAGCGATGGCGCTCGAGCTGCATCCGGGAATTTCGGTGACGACCGAGCAGGTCTCGGAGCCGGCAGTGGACGCGTTGGTGGACCGCAGCGGCCAGGCCGCGCTGATGGTTCTCGGATCGCGTGGGCACGGCGCAATCGCCGGTTTCCTGCTCGGCTCGGTCAGTCTGAACGTCCTGGGTCACGCGAAGTGCCCAGTGATCACCGTGCGCGAGGAGGAGACCGCCGCCTACAGGCGGCCCGAGATTGTGGTCGGCGTGCAGGATCCGGGCACACAGGGTGAGGTGGTGCTGAACTTCGCGTTCGCGGCCGCCGATGCCCACCATGCGCGTGTGCGCGCCGTACGGGCCTGGGAGCCTCTTGCGACTTTGGGAGTCGTGCCCACTGCACCCACGTCGAGCGGGCAAGAGTCCGCAGTCGGTGAAGAGAAGCTGCTGGCTGACGCCCTGGTGCCCTGGCGGGCGAAGTTCCCCGATGTGGATGTCATCGAACAGGTGGAGCGAGGCAGAGTTGCACCGGTGCTGCTGGGAGCATGCTCGCAGGCAGGCCTGCTGGTCGTCGGGCGTCGCATGCATCGCTCACCGATGCTTCTCGGTCCGGCCGTCTTCGCCGTTCTGCACCATGCCGGCTGCCCGGTCGCAGTCGTGCCGCGGAGCTGAGCTCCCCCGCCCTGGCGGTCAAGAACGCCCGTCCGGATGGGGAACGGTGACGATCGGACAGTGTGCGTGGTGCAACGCTCCCTGGCTCACCGAGCCGAGGAGCATGCCGGGGAATCCGCCCAGCCCCCGGGTTCCGGTGACCAGTGCGAGGGCGTGCCGTGACTCCCGGACGAGCACTTCCACCGGGTGACCGGTCATCACCTCATGGTGCAGGGCGACGTCCGGATGGGATTCCTTCCGTCCGGCGACCGCTTCGTAGAGCATTTCGCGGCACTCACGCAGAGCCGCCTCCTCGTCGAGAACGCCGAGCAACGGCCGTTGCCACACCGACACCGCGCGCAGCCGGGCGCGCCTCAGCTCCGCTTCCTCGAATGCGAAGTCCACGGCGGCTTGCGCGGCCGTACTGCCGTCAACACCGACCATGAGAAACGGCTCTTCCTCAAGCGCATGCTCCCATTCCCGTACGACAACCACGGGACAACGAGCGTGAGCCATCACGGGAAGGGCCACAGCGGTGGAGGTGAAGAGCTCCTGCCGGGCCGAGAGAAAGCGGGTTCCGAGCACGATCATCGACGCGTCCTTGCCTTGCTCACGCAGCACCCACGAGGGTTCGCCCTCGGCCAGCAGGCCGCTTCCTGGATCGCCCGGTCGCGCCGCAGGAAGAGCTGCACGAGGTCCCGGCGGCTGATCACACCGATGAGACGGCCCGAGTCGTCAACCACGGGCAGCCGTTTGACCTTTTTCTCTTCCATCATCCTGGCCGCCCGCACCACGCTCCACTCGGAGCGCGCCACCACAGCGGGGCTGGTCATGATCGCTTCGGCGGTGGTCCGTCCGAGCTTGTCGGTCTGCCGGCGCAGCAGATCGACTTCGGAAACGACTCCCAACGGCCGCTCGTCCTCGTCGATGACCGGCACGGCGGTGATGTCGTACTCCTCGAGGAGGTGCGCAATCTCCCTGAACGGGGTGCCCGGCTGGACCACGACGGCGTTGGGTGTCATCAGATCGGCAACGCTGCGATGCCTCATCTCGGGCCGGTCCTTCCGGGATATGTCTGTCCGGGGTTCATGGACTCCCGGGCAGGGAGCCCTGTGCTGCCGAGCCTGCCGGTCACCGAAGCTCCTGGGTAGGGCCGGGTGGGGCCGCACCGGGCCTGGTGGGCCCCAACGCCCTCAGGTGCGCGCGACGGTGAGGTCGAGGAAGTGTGTGGAGCAGGAGATGCACGGATCGTGGTTGCGGATCACCCGTTCGCACAGGGCGGTCAGCTCGGTGTCGGTGGGGTGGGTGCCGGCGCCGAGACGTTCTTGCACCGAGCGGTGCAGGTCCTGCTCGATCGCGGCCTGGTTCTGGGCCGTGGGCGGGACCAGGGCGGCCTCGGTGACGGTGCCGTCGGTGTCGAGGGTGTAGCGGTGGTAGAGGAGGCCGCGAGGTGCCTCTGTCGCGCCGTGGCCGGTGCCCGCCCGTGCGGGTACGTCGACGTACGGGCGCGCTGGGGCTCGTAGTCATCGATCAGGCGCAGTGCCTCGCCGACCGCGTACAGCACCTCGATGGCACGGACGATGATGCTGCGGAAAGGGTTACGGCACACCGTTCCCTCGCGCGGGTCTCCGAGTCCGGCCTCCCGTGCGGTCCGGAGCACGTCAGGGGGCAGCCAGCGGCCGCTGATGGCATACCGAGCGAGTGCTCCGGTGAGATGACGGTGCCCGTCGAGCGTGGAGTGCAGGGCGGTGGAGTGCGGCACCTGGGTCTCGATGACGTGGTCGGGAAAGGTACGCAGCGGGAAGGTACGGGTGGGGAGCGCACGGTCGCTGTCCGCGGGCAGTCCTGCGGCGCTCGGGGCGGCCATCGCGGTGGGGGTCCCGGAGGCGATGGCGTAGGTGACCGGTTCGGCGAGCGCGAGAAGTTCGGTGTCGATCCCGGCGTCGGGGAAGTCGAAGCCGGCGACCCAGCGTACGGTCGCCTCGGCGTCGTCCCGGGCACGCTTGAGCCGTTCCGCCAGGGGCCGCAGTTCCGATCTGGTGGGTACGCGGTGGAAGCCGCCGATGCGGACGTTGATGGGGTGGATGGCGCGGCCGCCGAGCAGTTCCATGATGGCGTTGCCGGTCTGCTTGAGCCGGAGCCCTTGCTCGACGTGCGTGCGGTGGGTGCGGGCGAGGTCGATGACGCTGTCGGCGCCGAGGAAGTCCGGGGCGTGCAGCATGTAGACGTGCAGGGTCTGGCTCTCGATCCATTCGCCGCAGTAGAGCAGCCGGCGCAGCGCGGCCAGTTGCCCGTCCACGACGATGCCGCAGGCGTCCTCGATCGCGCGGCAGGCGCTCATCTGGTAGGCGACCGGGCAGATGCCGCACACCCGGGAGGTGATGTCGGGCGGTTCGGTGTAGGAGCGTCCGCGCAGGAATGCCTCGAAGAACCGCGGGGGTTCATAGATCTTCAGCCGCGCCTCGGCCACCTCACCGTCCTGGAGCCGCAGATGCAACGCTCCCTCACCCTCGACCCGGGCAAGGGATGCCACCCGCAGCACCTTCGCTTCATGGTGGGTCACCCCGGCAGTTCCTTCCGTGCAGCCGCCTCGAATTCCGGGGCGGCGGTGTTGAACGTGCGCAGCAGCCGCACCACTTCCAGGGTGTCCATGCCGTCGCGGCGCAGCAGCGGAATGAAGGCAGGGAAGTGGGTCGAGTTCGACGGGCCGAAGCAGCCGTAGCAGCCCCGCCCGTACGCGGGGCACAGCGCGCCGCACCCGGCGTGCGTGACCGGGCCCAGGCAGGGGGTGCCGTGCGCGACGGTCACACAGACGGTGCCGCGCCTCTTGCACTCGAAGCACACGCTGTGCGCGGGAACATCGGGCGTACGGCCGGCCAGGTAGGCGGTGATGACCTCGATGAGCTGGCCGCGGTCGATGGGGCAGCCGCGCAGTTCGAAGTCGACAGGGACGTGGGCGCTGATGGGGGTCGAGGTGGCGAGGGTGTCGATGTAGTCCGGCCGGGCGTAGACCGCGGCCTGGAACTCCGTCACGTCGGCGTAGTTGCGCAGTGCCTGGACGCCGCCTGCGGTGGCGCAGGCTCCGATGGTGACCAGGCGGCGTGAGGCAGCGCGGATTTGCTGGATCCGCTCGGCGTCCTGTGCGGTCGTGACCGAGCCTTCGACCAGTGACAGTTCGTACGGCCCCGGGCCGGGCGCGCTGGACGCCTCCAGGAAGTGGGTGATCTCCACCCGCTCAGCGATGCCCAGGAGTTCGTCCTCGCAGTCGAGCAGGGTGAGCTGGCAGCCGTCGCAGGAGGCGAACTTCCACACGGCGAGCTGCGGACGCCGGCCGGTCATGGCTTTCATGTCACAACTCCCTTACAGAGAGGAGTGGTTCGGCTCGGGTCCAGGGGACGACCGGGCCGTCGCGGCACAGCAGCAGCGGGCCGAGCTGGCAGTGGCCGCAGTGTCCGGTGCCGCAGTGCATGGTGCGTTCCAGGGAGACCCGGATCCGTTCCGGGGCGAGCCCGCGGTGGGCGAGGTCGCGGGCGGCGGCCCGGATCATCACCTCGGGGCCGCAGAGGAACGCCGCCGCATTATCCGGGTCGAATGCGGCCCGGTCGAGGAGGGCGGTCACCACTCCCACGTCCCCGTGCCATCTGTCGTCGGGGCGGTCGACGGTGACCCGGACACGGGCACCGGCCGCCCGCCAGCCCTCGATGTCCTGGGCGCAGAGCAGGTCGCCGGGAGCGCGGGCGCCGATAAGAACGTTCAGCCGCCCATAGCGCTGGAGCACAGCAAGCGCCTCGTCGACCAGCGGCCGCAGGGGCGCCAGGCCCAGGCCGCCGGTCACGACCAGCAGGTCCCGCCCGGCAGCCGCGGACAGATCCCAGCCGGTGCCGAAGGGGCCGCGTACGCCCACGGTCGCGCCGGGCCGCAGGCCGTGCAGAGCGCCGGAGACCGCCCCGACCGCGCGGACGGTGTGTGTGAGCCGGCTCCCTTCGATGCGGCTCAGCGACAGCGGGATATCGCCGACGCCGAAGGCGTACACCATCGCGAACTGCCCTGGGACGAAAGGCGGCAATGCCGATGCCACGGGTTCGAGGACGATCTCAGCGGTGTCAGAAGTCTCGTCCGTGCGTCCCCTCACTCGGTAGGGGAACGGGGCCAGGGCAGGGCGGGCGGCCGTCAAGGCGCTTCGCCACCGGCCGCGGCGGCCGTGCGGCCAGGCGGGCCGTACAGATCCAGCAAGCGGGTACGGGCAGCCCGCAGCCGTCGCCCGATCGCCACAGCAGCCACGCACCGGGTCACTGCCAGACCGAAGGCGGGATCCTCGTCGATCGCGGCACGGACCGGGTACGCGTCGAACTCGTACGCCTCCACGGCGCGTCTGGTCTGTGCTCCCAGGTGCCATCGGTAGGGCTCGAACAGCCAGGACCAGCCCAGCAGTTCCCCCTCCCCCAGGGTCTCGACAACCGTGGTGCCCCGGCCCGGCTCGTGCACGTCGAGGGCGACCAGCCCGGAGCGGATGATCCAGAAACGGTCGGCCGCACCGCCCTCCTCGAAGATGCGGACGCCGGCGAGGAGGGAGACTTCACTGGCGAAACCGAGCAGCTGGTCACGGTGTTCGGACGACAGAGCGCTGAGAAATCCGTGTCCTTCCGCCGTCATGAAGGCGCCTCGCCCTGCGCCGCTCCTGCCGCGCGCTCCTCGTTCAGGGCATGGGCCTCCTCGGTGATGTCGATGCCGACCGGGCACCACACGATGCACCGTCCGCAGCCGACACAGCCCGAGCTGCCGAACTGGTCGTACCAGGTACCGAGTTTGTGGGTGGCCCACTGCCGGTAGCGGCTGTGGCCGGAGGCGCGCACCGGCCCGCCGGGCAGATGGGAGAACTCCAGGTCGAAGCAGGACTCCCAGCGCCGCCACCGCTCGGCGTGGTCCCCGGTCAGGTCGGTGACGTCCTCGGCGGTGGTGCAGAAGCAGGTGGGGCACGCCATGGTGCAGTTGCCGCAGGTCAGGCAACGCGAGGCGACATCGTTCCAGCGCTCCGCCTGCAGGGTGTCGCGCATCAGCAGCCGCAGATCCACCTCCGGCATGGTGCGGCCCATCCGGTCGGCTGCCTCGGCGACCCGTTCCCGGGCAGTGGTCTCGGTCGCACCGTCGGTGGGCCTGCGCGGTAGCTCGGCCAGTACGGCCGCGCCCTCCTCGCTGCCGGCCCGTGCCCAGAAACGGTGGCCACCGGCGTCGACAACCTCGGTGAGCGCCAGGTCGTAGCCGGGTTCCGCGGCGGGTCCGGCGCCCATGGACGTGCAGAAGCAGGTCGCTCCCGGCTCCGTGCACTCCACCGCAACCAGGAAGGCCCGTTCGCGACGGGCCCGGTATCGGCTGTCCGTGTGCGGCCCGCCGGACAGCACCCGGTCCTGTACCGCGATGGCCCGCAGATCGCACGGGCGCACCCCGAGGAACGCGTACGACGACGGCGGGGTGTCGTCCTCGGTCACCGTCATCGCGCCGTCGGCCCCGCGGTCGGCGGTCCACTGCCGCTCCCGCTGCGGGTGCAGGTACGTCTTCCAGGACTGCGGGCCCGCGCTGTGCGCGAATGCCGCGCCGTCGTCGCGGGGGCGCAGCCGGTAGTGTCCGGCCTCCAGCTCGACGCCCCAGCCGTAGGGCAGTTCGTCGCCGCCGGCGATCTCGGCCAGCACGATCGCACCATCGCGCACGGTGGGGCCGATGACCGTACGGCCCCCCGCGGCAAGCACGCGGATCAGCGCGTCCAGCCCGTCCGTGCCGATCACCGCGGTGCTGCGGTCCCCTGGCATCGCTCACCTTCCGTTGCGGATCATGCCGACGCGGCCAGTATGTGCCGACATGTCCCCCAGGGCTGACCGCCGGTCCTTGATGTGGCCCAGACGGCGCCGCCCGTGCCCCGGATGGGTCTGCCCGGACGACACACGGCCGCAGGAGGAGCCGCACCGCGGGGTACGGGGAAGACATCGGTCATGGACTTCACCGCCGCCGCCAGGCGAATCGCCGTCATCGGCGTCGGCAACGACTACCGGCACGACGACGGTGTGGGCTGGGCGGTCGTGACCGGCCTGGCGCAACGGGGGAAGCATCATCCGCTCTCCCGCGGGGTCAGGCTCATCTGTACCGATGGCGATCCGGCGCGCTTGATCAGCGCGTGGGAAGACGTCCACCTGGCCGTCGTCGTGGACGCCGCATACGCCCACCAGGGCCGGCGGCCCGGGCGCGTGCACCGTCTCCGGCCCGAAGGCGACCTACCGGGTATCTCCCGCGGTGAGACCAGCTCACACGGTTTCGCGCTGAGCAACACCGTCTGCCTCGCCCGCACGCTGGACCGGCTACCGGGAGAGTTGCTGCTCTACGCCGTCGAAGTGGCCGACACCAGCCTCGGCACCGGGCTGTCGCCGCAGGTCGCAGCTGCGGTCGGACCGCTCGTCCAGCAGATCGAGGAGGACATCGTGCGCCATGTTCCCGCTGATCGGTGACACCGGATTTCCTGGCATCGGGCGCCCCGGCATACCGGCCGGCGGCAGCTTCCCCGCAGGGGGCCGGTCGACTCCTCCCCACGGAAGTTCAGTCCCTCCCCGTCGGCAGTCATGCCGCCCCACAGTGGCATTGACGGCGACACCGAACCCCTCGGCGGTCTCAGTCGTGCGGGACCACGGCCACAGGGCACGTCACGTGGTGGATCGCGGCATGCGCGACGGGACCGACGCGGGGTGCGAGGAACGGGTGATGCCGCCTCCGGCCGACTACCAGAAGCTCCGCCCCTGGGACTGTCTGCACCATGGCCCGGGTCGGGCTCTCCGGCAGCACGGTCAGCTGTAGCGGCACGCCGGGGAAGCGCTCCCGCCAAGGATGTACGACTTCCCGCAGCTCATCCTCCGCCTCCTTGGTGATTTCCCCGGCGACTTCGGGGTCGATCCCCCAGGGCACATAGGCCTGCACAGGGAGCGAGCGTCCGTGCACGGCCTGCAACGGAAGCCCGCGGCTCGCCGCGGCCTCGAAGGCGAAGGCGAGCAGGGGATCGCAGGGGCCGTTGAGGCTCACGCCGACGACGATCCGCGGCTCGGGAGCCTGTGGGGCACTGTCCGCGGATTCAGGCGATGGTGGCTTCATCGACCAGCCCCCGCGGACCAGAACGACCGGCCGTTCCGCCTGGCCGACGACGTCCACGCTGACATCGCCGAGCACATAGCTCTCCCACGCCGTGAGAGCCCGGGACCCGAGCACGAGCATCCGCGACTCGTCCGCCGCGCGCAGCAGCGCCGGCAAGGCCTCGGACCCCACCAGGTCCTCGATGACCTTTAGGCGGGGATGGCGTGCACGGACCTCTTCCACGGCCTGACGCACGATCTGCCGGGCACCGGCGTTCTGGTCGCGGTCGGGGGGTGTGTCCGGCGCCTCGGCAGCCAGCAGGATCCAGGCGTGGAGGAGTCGCAGCACTGAGTTCCGTCGGTCCGCCTCGTCAGCTGCCCACTGTGCGGCTGCCAGGCTCTCCAGTGAGCCGTCGAGCCCGACAGTGATCAATTCCGGCTCCATGGCTGTCCTTCTTCCGGGGTGGAGAGCGGGAAACAGGTCTCAGTCACCCCTCCCACGCGTCGAGCCTGCTGGACGCCCCCTCCTTCGTTCAATGAGCCGATGGGCGCTGTCAGAGGGCCGGATGGCCCACTGTTCGCCTGCCCCTCGAATCTCTCGCCGAACGCACGATCGGGGCCCGTTCCGGTCTCCTCGGCGCCGAGTTCGTTGATCTTTTCTGTCTCCGCAATCTCTACTCTTCAATCTCTGCTCCATCCGCGCAGGCCTCGGCGAAGCTGAGCTCTTCGACGTGCTCGTCCGTCCGCGGTCACTACTGTGGAAGGTGTGACCGCGCCCCGGGCGGCCACCACGGAGGATGTGTTGTGGCTGACGAGCGAGCTGGCAGAACCGGAGCAGCGCGCCTGCCCCTGAACGCACTGCCTGACGAGCTGCAAGAGCGCCTCCGGGCGGTGGAACGGGGCACCAGCGGGTCGCCCCATCTGCTGCTCGAAGCAGTGATGTCCGTGGGCAGGGGGCTGGAGCTGCCGCAGGTGCTGCGCCGCATCGTCGAAGCAGCGGTCGTGCTCGTGGACGCCGAATACGGGGCGCTCGGCGTGATCGGTGATGACACCTGGCTCTCCCAGTTCCTGACTGTCGGGATCTCCGAGGAGGAGGCCAAGGCCATCGGTCACCTTCCGGCCGGCCACGGAATTCTGGGTGAACTGATCCGCCACCCGGCGCCTCTGCGCCTGACCGAACTGAGCGCGCACCCCTCGACGTACGGATTGCCGCCGCACCACCCGCCGATGCACTCGTTTCTCGGGGTGCCGATCCGGGTCGGCGACGAGGTCTTCGGCAATCTCTACCTCACCGAGAAGCGCGGTGGCAGGGAATTCGACGTCGAGGACGAGACCGTGCTGTCGACCCTGGCAGTGGCGGCCGGTGTGGCCATCGAGAACGCCCGTCTGTACGAGGAAGCCCGCTACCGACAGAGGTGGCTGGAGGCCAACGGCGAGATCGTCGCCGGACTGCTGCCCGGGGCGGGCGAGACCGATGTCCTGGAAATGATCGTCGACCACGCCGTGCGCATTCTCTCCGCCGATCTCGGTGTGCTGGCGCTGCCCGTCGACGGCGACAACGTGAGTGTCGCATTCGCTGTCGGTGTGGATGCCGATTCCCACCGCGGCCTGGTCCTTCCCCACCACGGATCCTTCGTCGGCGCAGCCCTCGCTACCCGAAGCCCTCTGATCAGTCTCGACGTCGAGCACGATCCCAGGATCACCACCGGTCCGCCCCGTTGGAGGGGGCTGGGTCCCGCGGTCGCCGTTCCGATGATCACCGACGATCGCGTGCGCGGTGTCCTGTTGCTGGCCCGGCTCCGCGGCCGCGATCCGTTCACCGAGCCGCAGACCGCGCCGCTGTTGACGTTCGCAGGTCAGGGAGCGCTCGCCATGGAGATGGCCGACCGGCGCCAGGACGCCGAGCAGTTGGCTCTGCTCAAGGACCATGAGCGAATCGCGCGCGACCTGCATGATCTGGCCATCCAACGGCTCTTCGCCACCGGCATGACGCTGCAGAGCGCGCTGCGTTTCGTCGATCACCCGGAGGCAAGCGAGCGGCTGTTGCGGGCGGTGGACGATCTGGACGAGACCATCAAGATCATCAGGTCCACCATCTTCGGACTCCGCGCCCACGACTCCGTCCGGGCCTCGCACGGCCTGCGGGTCCGCACGGTCACCGCGATGGAACGGGCAGCCCGCACTCTGGGCTTCACGCCGTCACTCCTCATGGAGGGACTCATCGACACCGATGTACCGCGGGAGATCGCCGAGCATGTGCTGGCCGTGCTCGACGAAGCCCTGTGCAATACGGCGCGGCACGCTCACGCCAGTGCCGCGGACGTGTCCCTGGTTGTCCGCGACCGGCGGCTGACGCTCACGGTCGAGGACAACGGCGTCGGCATCCCGGAGGACGGTCGACGCAGCGGCCTGAACAACCTCGCCAAGCGGGCGGAAAGCCTGGGCGGCGAGTTGGCGATCGAGGCGCCGGTGGAAGGCGCGCGCGTGGTGTGGCGCGTACCGCTGCCCTGGGCATAGAGCGCACCCGCGCCCCACGCCTCAGTCGTGATGCCGGCCGGTCGCCGCGCCCGGGGCTGCCTGGCTGGCGAGGACTGCCGCCTGAATACGCCGTTCCACACCGAGTTTGGCCAGCAGGCGGGAGATGTGGTTCTTGACGGTCTTCTCGGAAAGATAGAGTCGCTTGCCGATTTGCCGGTTCGTCAGCCCTTCGCCGATCAGGCCGAGGATCTCCCTCTCCCGTGGCGAGAGGCTCGACAGCGCATCGGCTTCGGGCTCCTCGTCGGAGTCCTCGCCGCGCAGCGCACTCATCAGCCGCGACGTCGTCGCCGGGTCGAGCATCGAACGTCCGGAGGCAATCGTGCGCACCGCCGCGACAAGATCTGCCCCCTTGATCTCCTTCAGCACATAGCCCGCCGCACCGGCCATGATGGCGTCGAGCAGCGCATCGTCGTCGTCGAACGAGGTGAGCATCAGGCAGCCCAGATGCGGCATGCGCGAGCGCAGCTCCCGGCACACGGAGACCCCGTCGCCGTCCGGCAGCCGTACGTCGAGCACCGCGACATCCGGCCGGAGCGCCGGTCCGCGGACGAGCGCATGGCTCGCCGTACCGGCGTCGCCCACCACCTCGATGTCCGGCTCCGCATCGAGGAGATCCTGCACACCCCGACGGACGACCTCGTGATCGTCGAGCAGGAACACGCGGATCGGGCGCTGCGGTGAGAATGCGTCTGCGTCGGTCATGGTGCCCTCCGGCCCGGGGTACACGTCGGCCCCCGCCTACCCCCCATCGTGAGCCGTCCCTGACGTGCTCGCCAGGGCCGAACGGTCCCGCGCCCGCCGCGCCGGCAGTCCCCAGCCGCCTCCTGGTGGGGCCGTTCGGCCCCTCACCCCCGCTCGTCAGGCGTGCCAAGGTCGAAGAACCGGCGAAAGGGGTGCGTCATGCCTCTGACGAAGATCCGCTGGCGGTGGCTGCGGAACCCGCTGAAGCGTGGCACGGACATGGCGGAGTCCTGGATGCTCCTGGCCACTGTGGTCCTGATCGCAGGGCTGGCCCCTGCCGCCGGTATAGCGGCCGCGAGCGCGGTGGACGCCGCGTCCCAGCGGCAGAGCCGCGAGTGGACGAGCGTGTCCGCCGTGCTCACGGAAGATTCCCCCGCTCGCATCGGTATTGATTCCACGGGCGGCGGCAGCGGCCGGGTCCACGCGACGGTGCGGTGGAAGGCCACGGACGGCACGCTCCGCACCGGAGAAACGGCTGTGGCGCCGGGTCGGCGGGCCGGCGATCACACCACGGCCTGGCTCGACCGGCGAGGATCTCTGCTGCGGGATCCCACCACCCCCGTGGACTCCCTCGCCCAGAGCGTCGCGGTCGGCGCGGTCACCGCGTCCACCACCGGTCTGCTGCTCCTCGGCGCGGACAAGGTCGGTGTCGTCCTGCTGAACCGCCGACGCTATGCCCAGTGGGAGAAGGAGTGGGGAGACACGGACGCCCAGGGGCGGCACCAGCAGCCCTGAATCGCGGCGCATGCGCATCGTCGCCGGAGGGCTGTGCCGCCTCTTCCGCACCGAGCACAGCCACGGCGAGGCACGGAGGTCGTCCGGATCAGAACGGCGTGGCCGCGGCTACGCAGGCTGTCGGTACGGGGCCTCGTGCTGAGAGGTGAGTCGATTGACCACTCCTGTGACGCCGTCGACCTGCTGCGTCATCCACACCGCTATGGCTACCGCGCCACTTGTCTCCAGACGTCCGCTGAGGGTCACCACACCGTCGGTCACGGAGACGGCCACGCTCTTCGGGCCCAGCCATAGCGCCCGCACCACGATCTCGTCGGTCACCTCGTCGCCGATGTCCGCGTCCGGACGGGCGAAGATCTGCAGCACATCGCGCCGGGTGACCATGCCGACCAGCCGGGCCTCCTCATCCACCACAGGCAGCCGTTCCATGCCGCTTGTACTCATGAGGCGGGCCGCACGGACCACGGAGTCGTCGGCACGGACCGTACGAGCCGGCGTGGACATCACAGCGCCGGCGGTGAGCACGCCGCCTGCGGCTGCCGCTCGCCGAGTGCGCTTCAGGTCCGTCGCGGAGACGACTCCAAGCACCCTGTCATCGGAATCCACCACAGGCAGACCGTTGATGTCGTACTCGGCCAGCCACCGCGCTATGTCAGCAACCGGCGTCCCGCTGAGTGCACTGATGACCTCGTCGGTCATTACGCTTCCGACCCATCGACGCTTCATCTCGGCCTCGCTCTCAGCTCGTGTCCGTGCCTCACGGAAGCCTGCGCAGATAGGGATCAGGGGCGCGGCGCGGCAGCAGGCGAACCCGGGCGTCAACGACGGTGATGCCGTCCGGCGGCCTGCTTCGGAGCGCCCGGCATCGACCGTCAGAAGCGGCACAGCGCGCGCGACGCGCCGGGCCGTACGGGAGAAGGCACGGGGATTGCCGAACGACTCCAGGTGCAGCAGCGCCAGATCGGTTCGGCCGTCACACTCCCACCACTGTAGGAGGTCGTTGCTGCTGACATCGCGTTTGTCGCCGAGCGAGACGAAGCTGGAAATGCCGATACCCAGGCGGGAGAGTCCGTCGAGGAGCGCGATGCCGACGCCTCCGGACTGCACGGCGACCCCGGCGGTGCCCGGCAGCGGGTTGGTGACGGCGAAGGTCGCGTCCATGCGGACCGGCTCTTCCGTATTGGCGATGCCCAGGCAGTTGGGGCCGACCAACCGTATGTCCCAGCGGCGGCAGGCCGCGGTCAGCTCCGTGCTCTGCCCCTCGTCGAGACCCGATGTCACGACCACCAGCGCTCTGACGCCGGCCCTGCCGCACTGGACCGCGGCCTCGGGAACACCAGCAGCCGGTATGGCGATGACGGCGAGGTCCGGCAGGCGGGGAAGATCGGCGATGGACGGGTACGCCGGGACGCGCAACACGGCGTACGCATGCGGATTGACGGCGTAGAGCAGCCCGGCGAAGTGTGCCTCGCGCAGGTTGTGCAGGATGGCCCGCCCGACCGAACCGGGCCGGGTGCCCGCTCCTATCACCGCGATGGAGCGGGGGCGCAGCAGCGGCTGCAGGCTCGCGGTGTCGGCGGTACGGCCCCGGATGTCCAGTGCCGAGAGGTAACGTTCGTCCGGTGCAAGCCGGATGATGCCGCGCACCGTGGCGCCGTCGTACTGCCGCGTGACCCGCAGGCCGAGGTCTGCGAAGACCTTGTGGATGAGGTGGTTGTCGGCGAGTACGTCGGCGGTGAAGGCTGCGATTCCGTTCTCGCGGGCGATGTGGACGAGGTGTTCCAGCAGCAGCGTGCCCACGCCTCGTTGGTGGAAGTCGTCGGCGACCGCCAGGGCGATCTCGGCGGAGGCGGGGTCCTCGATGGTCTCGTACTCGGCGGTGCCGATCAGCCGGTCGCCATGCACGGCGACCAGCGTGCGGTGTCCGGGGCCAGGGGGCGCGCAGAGCCTGTCCGCGGCCTGCTCTCCGGAGCGGCGGCTCACCACGAAGAACCTGCTGCGCAGATTGTCGGCCGACATCTCCTCGTAGAGCCGGAGCACCTGTCCGCGGTCCTGCGGGCACGCCGGGCGCAGCCGGACCGTGCTTCCGTCGGCCAGCAGTGCGCAGACCTCTTGTGTACGAGATGCAGTGTGTGTCATCGCGCTGGCCTTACTCCAGGGTCCTGACTCTCACCATGGGCTGTGGCGCCCCTGGCGCACGAGGGCCGTCCGGTGCTGTCCGCGGGGACCGACAGGCCCTGCCACGCGCCTGCTCCGTCGCCAAGGCCGGCTCAGACTTGCGGCCCCGCCACCGGCGGTCCCGTCGGGACAGGAGTGGGTTCCGTGACATCGAACGCCACGTCCACGACGCCCTCGACCGCCCGCACCAGGCGGGTCGCGACGGGGAGGAGTGAGGTGCTGCGGACCATGCCGTGGAGGGTGACCACCCCGTCGGTGACGGTGACCTCCAGGTCCTTCGAAGAGTCGCCGAACAGCCGGCCGACGATCTCCGTTCGTACTTCCTCTGCCAGGTCCTCGTCGGAGCGCAGAAAGACCTTCAGCAGGTCGGAGCGGCTGACGATGCCTTGCAGCAAACCTGCGCTGTCGACCACGGGAAGCCGTTTCACGGACTTGAAGGCCATCGTCCGCGCCGCCTGGGCAATGGTGTCGCCGGCGTGCACCGTCAGGGCGGGCGAGCTCATCAGCTCTCCCGCCGTCAGTGCACCGGCCTTGCGCACATCGTCCCGCCGTCGCAGCTGCTCCATACGGTTCGGCTCCGACTCCCGGAATTCTTCCTTCGGCAGCAGATCGGCTTCGGAGACAACGCCGATCACCCGCCCCTCCCCCACAAGCACGGGCAGAGCGCTGACCTTCCAGTGCTCCATGGTCTCGATGATCTCCTTGAACGGCGCTTCCTGTCCGACCGCGACAACTGTCTGGGTCATCACATCGCTGACGGTGTGCGGAGTGTGCTCCATGGCGTCTCCTCGGGACGGGACGGGCCGTCGCACGGCCGATGCGACACGTCCAGCCTGCTGTCGCCCGTCCGCACCGGGCAGGGGCCGTCCGGCCCCAACCACCGCCGGTCGGCCGGGTCCGGACATGCCACGCACTCGTACCTTCGCGCCTTCGCGTGCACGCGCCGTAGCACACGTCCCCTGTTGGGCCGGTCGGCCCGGGAAAAGGCCCTGCGGCTCCTCCCCTGGACCGTCCACGCCGAGCAGCGTGTGAAGCGAATGACGCCTTCGCTCTCACTGGAGGTACCCATGACGCGCCCCGTGGCTGCCGGTGTGGACGGATCGCCTGCGGGCCTCGCCGCCGCGGACTGGGGTGCCCGGGAAGCACAGCTGAGGGACGTGCCGCTACGGCTCGTCCATGCCTGGGAGTGGCAGCCCTTTGCACATGCACCGCCCGCCGGGCCGGAGGCCGCACGCCGCTGGTCCGAGGGGGTACCGCGTGAGGTGACCGCCCAGCTGCACCACCGCTACCCGGACCTCGACATCACGGCAGACCTCCTCACCGGTCCGCCTCCGGAGATGCTGTGCGCGGCGGCCAAAGAAGCCGAGCTCCTGGTGATCGGCACCGCCGGCGTCGGCGGGCTCGCCGGATTCCTGCTCGGCTCCGTCGCGATGGCCACGGTCGCGCACGCCGAGCAGCCCGTCGTACTGGTCCGTGCCCGGCGGCCGGACGAGGACGAGCATCCCGGACAAGGGCCGGTAAGCATGTCAGGCCGACGGGTCGTCGTCGGCCTGGACCTCGGCCGCCCCAGCGACGCAGTGATCCGCTTCTCCTTCGACGCGGCGGCGCTGCGAGCCTCCCCCTTGTTGGTGGTGCACGGCTGGAACCCCCCGGGCTACTACGGCGTACACAGCATCGGCGCGTATCCGAGCTGGGCAGCCGATATCGAGGCCGAGGAGACGGAAACCCTCCGCAAGGCACTCCTGCCGTGGCGCGAGAGGTATCCGGCGGTGGATGTGGTGGAGCAAGCCGTCATCGGTCAGCCGGCCCACCACCTGCTGGACGCCGCGACCGACGCCGACCTCGTCATCATCGGTCGCCGCACCCCCTTTTTGACGGCGGCACCGTTCCGCATCGGCCACATCGCCCACGCCGTCCTGCACCACTGCCCGGCGCCGGTCGCCGTCGTCCCCCACGACTGACCGCACCCGCATTCCACCACCGACCGCCCGAAGAAGGGTCACCGTCATGATCCGCTACGTGTACGACTTCACCGACGGCGGACAGGCCATGGCCAATCTGCTGGGCGGCAAGGGCGCTCACCTCGCGGAGATGACCCGCATGTGCCTGCCCGTTCCCCCCGGGTTCACCATCACCACCCAGGCGTGCCGCTCCTTCCTCGCCAGCGGCAGCGAACCGGAACAGCTCACCGCCGAGCTGTCCGAGCACCTCGCCACCCTGGAAGAGGCCATGGGCCGCCGTCTCGGAGACCCGAACGACCCGCTGCTGCTCTCCGTCCGGTCCGGAGCCCAGCACTCCATGCCGGGCATGATGGAGACCATTCTCGATGTCGGGCTCAACGACACAACCGTGCGCGGCCTGGCCGAGGTGTCGGGCAACGCCGACTTCGCCTGGGACTCCTACCGTCGGCTGCTTCAGATGTACGGCGCCACCGTGCTGGGAGTGGACCCGAGCCTCTTCGCCTCGGAACTGGCTCGCCACCCGGAGGCGCCCGAACTCCCTCTCGTCGTCGAGGAGTTCAAGGAGATCATCCGGACGGCGGAGGAGGAGTTCCCGCAGGACCCGGCCACGCAGTTGCGTCGCGCCGTGCGTGCCGTCTTCCGGTCCTGGAACGGCGAACGTGCGAAGGTTTACCGGCGCCGCGAGCACATCGCCGAGGATCTGGGCACCGCCGTGACCGTCCAGGCCACGGTCTACGGCAACCTCGGCCCGGACTCCGGAACCGGTGTCGCCTTCACCCACGATCCCGCGACCGGCCACGAGGGCGTGTACGGCGACTACCTGCCCAACGCCCAGGGAGAGGATGTCGTCTCCGGTGTCCGCAGCGCATGACTGGCTGGCCGCGCATGAAGCTAGCTCCCCTCATAGGCCCCTTGGAATCGATCATCTAGGCTGGCGCGGTGACTGATGAGCAGGAGCGGGTGCAGCCGTCGGGAGTGTGGGCCACGGCGGTGGGGGTGGCCAGGGTGCGGGCGCTGGAGACCGAGCGGGAGAACGCGCTTTTCCGCGACCCACTGGCACAGGCCTTCGCCACCGCCGGCGGCCTGTGGCCCTCCTCGCCGCCGCTGCCCGATGACGAGGCCGCGCGACGCCGACGGCTGGCCGTGTCGTTCTCCATCGTCATCAGGACGAAGTTCCTCGACGACCTGTTGCAGCAGGCCTCCGCGTCCGGGGTCCGGCAGGTCGTGCTGCTCGGCGCCGGCATGGACAGCCGGGCCTTCCGGATGGACTGGCCCGAGGGCACCCGGCTGTTCGAGGTCGACACCGCCGCGCCACTGGACTTCAAGGCTTCGGTGCTGCGCCAGGAGCAGGCCGTCGCGCGCTGCGAGCGGCTCACCGTCGCAGTGGATCTGCGTGAGGACTGGCCAGGCGCGCTGGCCGCCGCAGGGCACGACCCGGCCGTGCCGACCGCGTGGATCGCCGAAGGACTACTGATCTATCTGCCCGAGGATGCGGTGGAGCTACTGCTGGCCCGGATCAGCACGCAGTCGGCGGCAGGCAGTCGGATGGGGCTGGCATTGGGCTCGCGCGGCGTGATCGAGCGCTTCGGCGCGGACGCCGCGCCGGGATCGGCGGCGTCCATGTGGATCTCGGAGATGCCCGACGACCCGGTGGGCTGGCTGGCCGGGCACGGCTGGGAGGCCGACAGCCACACCCTGCGCGAGCGCGCTGCCGCCTACGGCCGCCCGATCAGCACCCCGCCGCAGCGCGAGGAGCGGCCCGGCGGACTGATCTCGGCGGTCCGCCGGTAGAGCGCCTCCCGGTTCCCTAGATGTTCCCTAGATGATCGATTCCAAGGGGGCCTGATGAGTGGAGCTAGCTTCATGCGCGGCCGGCCAGTCATGCGCGCACTGACCGCCTACGACCGCCGAAGTCCGCCCGAAAATCGCCTGGCTGGACGGTGGCGAGCTCCTGCGCAAACGAGTCCTGTTGGCGTAACCGAGAGTCACGCGACCACACGAAGTGGACCAGAGCCGAGTGACAACAGCACCTCGTCACACACCGGCTTCCTCTGGGCCGGCTACCGCCCGTCCCCCGCACCGCGCGGTCACATCTGCCGTCCCGCCACCGGCGGTTCGGGCCGTACGGACGCGGTGCCGGTCACATCGAACTCCACGTCCACCACCCCCTCGACCGACCGCACCAGGCGTGCGATCACCGGGACGAGCGAGGTGTCCCGGACCCGCCCGCTGAGCGTGACGACCCCGTCGGCGACCGTGACCTGGAGATCCTTGGTCGGCGCCGCGAACAGCGCGCCCACGATGTCCCGGCGGACTTCCTCCGCGAGGTCTTCGTCCGAACGCAGAAAGACCTTCAGCAGATCGGCACGGCTGACGATGCCTCTCAGCACCCCGTGCCCGTCCACCACCGGAAGCCGTTTGACGGACTCGTGCGCCATCATCCGTGCGGCCTGGGAGAGCGTGGCATCGGCTCGCACGGTCAGGGCGGGGCTCGTCATCAGCTCCCCCGCCGTCACAGCTTCCGCCCTACGAACGTCGTCCACCTGCCGCAGCTGCTCCAGACGGTCGGGGTCCGACTCCCGGAACTGCTCCTTCGGCAGCAGATCGGCCTCGGAGACCACTCCGACCACGCGGCTCTCCCCCGCCAGCACCGGCAGAGCGCTGACCTTCCACTCCTCCATGGTCTCGACAACTTCCTTGAACCGCGCCCCCCTGTCGACCGCGGCCACGGTCTTCGTCATCACATCCCTGACGATGTGCGGAGTGTTCAGCATGATGCCTCCTCGTACCCGGACCGACGTCACATGGCCGGCAACGACACTTCCAGCCTGAAATGCACCGAGCCGGCCGGGCAGGGGCCGTCCGGTCCCTTTCACTGCCGATCGGCAGGGGCGGGAAGATGTCGCACCGCTCACCCACGGAAGGCGGGGCCATTGGACCTATTCCAACCTGCAACCCAAGAGCCAGACACTGTCTATACGCCTCGCAGGGCGGCAGGCAGCGGATCACGCCGCGCTCTGCCGGACAAACGTGAAGGAGCCAGCGTTATGACCACCGCACGCGACATCATGCACAGCGGCGCCACCTGCGTGCAGGAGACCGAAACCGTGGAAGACGCGGCACGCCTCATGCACGACCTCGATGTAGGCGCACTCCCCATCTGCGGCCCCGATGACCGACTCCACGGGATCATCACTGACCGCGACATCGTCCTGAAGTGCCTCGCCAGGGGCAAGGACCCCAAGAGGATGACCGCCGGCGAGCTCGCCCAGGGCAAACCTTTCACCATCAGCGCCGAAGCCGGAAGCGAACAGGTCCTGCACGCCATGGCAGAACACCGGATCCGGCGGCTGCCGGTCATCGACGATCACCGGTTGGTCGGCATGATCAGTGAGGCCGATCTCGCCCGGCATCTGCCGGAAGAGAAGGTAGGGCACTTCGTCGAAGCCATCTGTGCGACTGCTTGACGACCACCACAGCATCCAACCGCCCAACAGCGCACAGCGCAAGATGGTGGATATCCATGGTCTCGTTCCAGCGAGCGAGCCCGACCGACAGCACGACTCCGGTCCGACCGTCGATCGTGCCGCGCACGGTTGTTCCGGGGGCCCTCCGACGATGTCGGGGGCCAGTTCACTCCACGGCCCGGCTCCGGCACAGCTGCAAAGTGCGGTGCGGCCACGGCAGAGCCGGGAGGGGCAGGGCCCCGGCGGCCACGCACTGGTGATGTCCTCCTTTACAGCGTCTCCTCGCATGCCCGGGACATGAGGAAGATGTTGCAGTCGACACCCAACGCGACCAGAAAGACGAAGCCGTAGAGCTCACGGATGCATCCGTGGCGCTGAATCCGAAGACGTGCTCAGAACGCGCTCCGCTGCTTCAAGCCCTCCCCCGGAAGCGATCGCGCAGCTCACCAGCCTGCTCGCACCTGGCTACCGCATACGCTGAGTCTGCCCGGCGGCGACGCTCGAGGGTGGGCGGCCGTACGGCGGCCTCACGCTGCGGTCGATCTTCAGGCCGCGGGCATGAACCCCTGGGGCCGTTCGGCCCACCACCGGGAGCCATGCGCCCGGTTTCCACCGAAGCCGTTCCTCATCCACGCTGGAATTGAGAAAACCGGCCGAGGAAGTGATCAGCATGATGTGGTATTACGGCGGCTGGGGCTGGGGCGGCTGGTTCGTCATGACCGCGGTCATGGTGCTGTTCTTCGCACTGGCGCTCGTCGGCATCGTTGCCCTTGTCCACTACCTGACCAGGGACCACCGTGGCCACCAGCCCGGCCCGCCTCCTCCATCGGGCAAGAATGGGTGGGGAGGCAGGCGAGCAGAGGATCTGCTCGCCGAGCGGTTCGCCCGCGGGGAAATCGACGAGGACGAATACAAGCGTCGCCTCGCGCTGCTGCGGGAACAGCGGTGAATGCGGACCGCGGACGCCGGATGTGGCTGGTCCTGGGCGGTGCTGCGGCGCTGCTGCTGGGCATTGCCACGACGGCGCTGTTGGCCACGACGCTCTCGCGGAAGCTCCCGGCCTGACGCTGACGGCCGACACCGCGAGAGCGACTTCGTCCTGCAGAGCTTCGGCCAAGTCGGCCCGGACGGGGTGTCGGCCTGCGTCGGCGGAGAGGGGCGGGCTGGGCGGTCGAGCATGCCAGCGGCGACGGTCGCATAGCCGAAGGCTCCGAACCGGCGCACTGGGCAATCCGGAGCCGTCGCAGGAGTCCGGAGGCCGTGCCAGGGCTGAACCAACTCCGGCGCCGAATCGCGCCGTAAAGCTCGTCGTCGAGCCAGCCACGGATCACCACACCGCGCTGAATCTGATCATGCGGCGGCGGCCCGAGTCTCTCCTGGACCGCGCCGACAGCCCGCCCTCCCCGCGTTCAGGTTGCCGACGCCAAGACCCGGTCCGTTCCCGGCCCAACCTCTGGCTCAGCCTGCAGTCACCGCTTCCTGGCTGACGCGGGTCCCTTCCTGCGCTTGGCGGACCCGGGAAGGGAAGCCCCCGCAGTGGGCGTTGCCGCGACTCGCAAGCCTGGACTATCGGGGCACCATTGCTCTGGCTCCCGTTCCGGACGTTCCCGCCATGAACAAGGTTCTGTGGCGGGACATCGCCCACGCCTCCGAATCCGGACTTGCGCCCACGGAGCATCAGATCGATCAGCCGGGCCTTTAGGCACATCCGCCCAAAGACTGCCTGCCCGGCCAGAGCACCGAAACCCTCCCGACCCGGCCCCGGACGATCCCCAGGCCGAAAGAACACCCGACCCACCCCACGCCACGACGTGCGCACACCCCGCAAAACGCAGCCAGCGCAACCGCGAGCGAAGAAATCGCCTACGCCACGGCCTCGCCGCACAAGTTAAGGATCAAGTCAGTGTCAACACGCGGAACTTGCCCGTTGCGAAGGAATGCTCTGGGGCTCTCTACTGGACGCTCGGACGCCAGATTTGCTTGGCCGTCTCGTATCCCAAGCGGCTGACTGATGGCCTCAGAGTGAGGCCCATGCCTCCCCGCCCGTCTCAAGTCAGAAGCTGACGCGGCGCGTCAAATCCCTGGTGAGCCGACTCGCGTGTAGGTCTTCGGGGCGCTGGTGCCGCCGGGCGTGCTGACGGTGACAGTGACCGGCCCGGCGGCTCCGGGCAGGGCGTCGACGACGATGTGGCTGTCGGAGACGACCGTGAACCCGGCAGTGGCGCCGCCAACGAGCACCGTGGTCGCCTGGGCGAGGTTGGTACCGGTGAGGGTGAAGGTGATGCCACCGGAGGTGGGCCCCTGACTTGGGATCAGAGTCGCGACAACGGGTGCCGGCAGGTAGGTGTACGAGGCCGCGTTGCTCGTCCCGCCGGCGGTGCTGACGGTGACATCGGCCAGCCCCGCGGCTCCTGCAGGAACCACAGCCGTGATCTGGGTGTCCGAGACCACTGTGAACGCTGATGCTGCGGTGGTACCGAAGCGCACCGCGGTGGCCTCGATGAGGTGGACACCGGTGAGGGTGACGGTGTTCCCGCCCGAGAGCGGGCCCGAGGGTGGGGCGACGCCGGTGAGGGCCGGGGCGCTGACGTAGAAGTAGGCGCTCGGGAGGGTGCTGGTGCCGCCCGGGGTGGTGACGGTGACACCGACCGGCCCTGCGGTGGCCGCAGGGACCACGGCGGTGATCTGGGTCGGGGAGACGACCGTGAAGGAAGTTGCCGGGGTGGCGCCGAAGGTGACCGCAGTGGCTCCGGTGAGGTTGGTGCCGGTGAGGGTGACGGTGTTCCCGCCCGAGGTGGGGCCCTGGTTGGGGACGACGCCGCTCAGGGTGGGCGCCACGGAGTAGGTGTAGGAGATCCCGTTGCTGGTGCCGCCCGGGGTCGTGACGGTGACCGGCACGGTGCCGGTGCCGGCCGGAGCGACGGCGGTGATGTGGGTGTCGGAGACGACGGTGAAGGAGACTGCGGGCGTGGCACCGAACCGCACCGCGCTGGCGGTGGCCAGCCCCGTGCCGGTCAGAGTGACTGTTGTGCCTCCGGCTGCCGGGCCCGATGTGGGGGCCACCGAGGTCAGGACGGGTACCGGAACTGTCGTGTACGTGAACGGCACACCGTTACTCGTCCCGCCCGGCCCCGTCACAGTGACCTGCACCGTGCCGGAACCCGCTGGCGCCGTCGCCGTGATCTGCGTCCCCGAATTCACCACAAACGACGCCGACACACCACCGAACCGCACCACCGTCGCACCCGAAAACCCCGAACCCGTCAACGTCACCGACGTCCCACCAACCGCCGGCCCCGAAGCAGGAACCACCGACGTCAGAACCGGCGCGGAAACCGTCGTGTACGTGAACGGCACACCGTTACTCGTCCCCCCGGGCCCCGTCACAGTGACCTGCACCGTGCCGGAACCCGCTGGCGCCGTCGCCGTGATCTGTGTACCGGAGTTGACGACGAACGACGCCGACACAGCACCGAACCGCACCGCGGTGGCACCCGTGAACCCCGAGCCGGTCAGAGTGACCGTCGTACCACCAGCCGACGGGCCCGATGTGGGGGCCACCGATGAGAGGACCGGCGCGGGCGTAGTGACGTAGGTGTAGGTGACGAATTGGTTGCTGATGCCGATCGGGGTGGTGACGGTGACCTGCACTGTGCCGGTGCCGAGTGGGGTGGTGGCGGTGATCTGTGTGTCGGAGTTGACGGTGAACGAGGGCGCCTGTGTGGCGCCGAAGCGGACTGCTGTGGCGCCGGTGAAGCCGGTGCCGGTGACCGTCACAGTGGTACCACCCACGGTGGAGCCCGAGGTGGGTGAGACGGAACTGACTGCGGGCGTGGCTGCGGCAAGGGGCTGCGCGGCGGAAGCGGTTGGCGAATGTGCTGAGCTATTCACGGCCGTGATCCTTCGAGAGCGTGAGCCCCGGCCAGCCGCAGGAGAGATGCGCCGGGCCGAGGCTCGTCAGGGAAGTGAGGTAGCCCGGGCAGGGGAAGGGCGCACCCTGTCCGGGCCTGATGTCCGCACGCCTGGTGGCCATGACCAGGCCGTCAGCGGCTCAGATGGTGGGTCAGATGCCAGGTCCGGCCACGTAGGTGTAGCCACCGGTGGCGGTGGCGCTACCACCGGTGGTGGTCACGGTGACGTTGGTGGCACCGGCAGCCCCGGGCGGGGTGACGACGGAAAGGGTGCTGTCGTCGATGACGGCGAACGGTGCGGGCGTGGCTCCGAAGGTGACCGACTGGGTGGTGCTGAAGTTCGTGCCGGGGATGGTCACCGCAGTTCCTCCGGACGCCGGGCCGGAGGTGGGGTTGAGCGTGCCCAGAGTGGGGCCGTCGACGTAGGTGTAGGACAGACCGTTGTTGGTACCGCCCGCGGTGGTGACACTGACGCCCACCGGCCCGGCCGCCGCGCCCTCCGGTACGGTGACGGTCAGCTGACCGTCGTTGACCACGGTCGGAGTTGCCGTCGCGGCACCGAAGTGCACCGCGGTGGCGGTGGTCAGGCCGGTGCCGTTGATGGTGACGGTATTCCCGCCGCCGGTGACGCCGGATACGGGGGCGATGCTGGACTTGAACGGTGCGCCGACGTAGAAGAACGTCAGCGGGTTGCTGGTGCCGCCGGGGGTGGTCACGGTCACCGGAACCGTACCGGTGCCGGACGGGCTGGTGACGGTGACCGATGTGGGGGTGTTGGCCGTGATGGTGGCTGTCTTGGTGCCGAAGCGCACGGCGGTGGCACCGCCGAGGTTGGTACCGGTGATGGTGACGGTGGTCCCGCCTCCGGTCGATCCCTGGTTGGGGGAAATAGGCATGGTTTTGCTCCTTCATTGCGGTGTGTGAGTGGGAATGACGAACCGAGACCGGACGGCTGGGACCGCCGCGATGGAGATCTGGGTTTGCCCGGTGGAGCATCCGGCCGCTACGTCGGCCGGGCCGTCAGGTGCAGCCGATGACGCTGCCTGACGGAGCACAGTTGTCCGGGGTGTTGCCGCTCACCGTGGTGGCCAGCAGGACCGCTCCCCCGGAGTTGACATAGATGCCGCCGCCACTGGAGGTGGCGGTGTTACCGGTGACGGAGCTGGCTGTCAGCGAGACGGTGCCGTTGTCGGTGTAGATGCCGCCCCCGGCAACGGCGGTGTTGCCGGTGACGGCACTCGTCAGCAGGGAGACCGTGCCACCCAGGTTCGAGATGCCGCCTCCCGGGAAAGGAGGCACGGCACTGCCGCCGCGCACGGTGACCCCCACCGCGCTCAACTCGCCTTTGGTTCCCGGCACGTTCGCGGCCCCTTGGACTTGTAGCACCCGGAAGGCCGGCGCGCTCGGGTCGCGGGCGATGGTGACTCCCATCCCCAGCAGGGTGATCGGAGTGGTGATGGGCGGCAGCCCCACCGGACCGGTGGGCCCGCTGCCGTGCGCGCTGGTGAGTTGGTAGGTGCAGAACGGCACCAGCGCCAAGGTGTCCCCGCCCGCGGCGTTGGCCGCATTGATCGCGTTCACCAGCGAGGTTTCGCTGCACAGCACGGGAGTCTGAGCGTGCGCCGTGTTCGGGACCGCGACCATCCCCAGGGTCAACGCCAGGGTCAGGGCACAGACACCGAGAATGGAGCGCAAGGTACGGAGAGTTCGCATGACATCCCCAGGAAGAGGTGACGTGAGCTACCCGCACCGACGATGCCGACGAACGGCACGGGACGATGCTTCACTTTCCCTGCGGGGAGGGCACCACCGCG
The DNA here is from genome assembly GCF_000719605.1 of Streptomyces sp. NRRL S-1813. Taxonomy (NCBI): domain Bacteria; kingdom Bacillati; phylum Actinomycetota; class Actinomycetes; order Kitasatosporales; family Streptomycetaceae; genus Streptomyces; species Streptomyces sp. NRRL S-1813. Next base: position 271,947 of record NZ_JOHB01000002.1, on the reverse strand, counting down.
GCGCCAGGGCTGCACCGCCGCCTACTCTCAAGTGGGATCACAGCAAGGTAGGCCAGTTGCTCTCCTCCGAGAGGGTGGGCGGCTCACCGGATTGGATGGTCATCAGTAACCCACCGGAGTGAGCATGCCTGCAACGCCCTTGACGGTTCGTCACTCGGATGGCAGAGCTCGCACCGGTCGAGACGCACAACACCGATGAGCCGGCGCCGGGTCGTTCCACCCCCGGGCCTCGTGCGGACGATCGGGTGACCCGCGCCGGGAGTGTTGCCCCTCAACTCACCGGATAGGTTCCTGAGTTCGTCCGATTCCGGTGGGCCGCCCATCCTCTCCGGGGGAGCAGAAGGCACCTTGCCTGGTTCGGAGCATCAGTGTGATGACGGTGCGGTCGAGCGCTCCTCCGTTGAGGACATGCCAGGGACCGGCCATGCCGGCACGCCTGCGGCGCCGAATGGTACGGCGGGCCCACGAACTGGTCTGGAGCCGTCATGCATGCTGTCCGTCCTGTTCGCCCCGTGGACGCCACCTTTCCGGCGTCTTCCCGGACCAGGGGTCCTACAGCGGCGGCACCCTGGTGACCCTCATCGGGCGCCACTTCACCGGTGCCACGGCGGTGCGCTTCGGTGCCCCTCCGGCGCCGAGCTTCGCCGTCCTCGACGACGAGACCATCGTCACGGTGAGTCCCCGGGCAGCGGGGTGGTCCCGGTCACGGTCACCACCTCCGGCGGAAGCGCGCACATCGGCTACTTCCATTACCTTTCCTGGCCCGGTCTGTCGGGCATCGTGCCCGCCACAGGGCCGGTCGGCGGTGGCAATACCGTCGCGCTCAGCGGCGTCAATCTGAGCACCGCGCTGGTGGTGCACTTCGGTGCTGCCGTCACCTTCCCCACGGTGGTCTCCGACCGGCAGATCCCACGACCACGGGCAGCCCGTTCACCCTCACGGCCACCTACAGCGGGGACACCAGCTTCACGGCCTCCACGTCACCGGCCGCAGCAGGGGGCTCCCGGCGGATCAGCCGATGTGCGATCCGGTCTTCTCGAGGGCCTCGCGCACGGGCTGGTAGAAGGACTCGCCGCCGAAGAGGCAGTCGCCCCTGCCTCCTGAGGTCAGGCCGAGTGCGGTGTCGCCCTCGAAGAGCGGCCCGCCGCTGTCCCCGGTTTCGGCACAGACACCGGCCTGGATCAGACCGTCGACCGACCCCTCCTGGTAGTTGGCGGTCACCTCGACCGCGGTGATGTCACCGCCGTGGATGTGCGTGCTGCTGCCGCTGCGCTGCACCTTCTCCCCCACGATCGGATCGCCGACCGTGGTGATGGCCTGCATGCGGCCGTTGTAGAGGTCCACCCGGCTGGGGTGCACGACGTCGGCGGCGGTATGCCTGACGATCCCGAAGTCGTCACCGGGGAAGGTGCCGGTCTCCGTCACGGCGATTTCCGGGCCCCCTTGTGTGGCGGACCAGCTCCGTACCGCGTTGGTGCAGTGCCCGGCGGTCAGGAAGTACGGCTTCCCGCCCTTGATGACGTTGAAGCCGAGCGAGCAGCGCGCGCCGCTGCCCCAGATGGCGCCGCCACCGGCGATCAGCGGCCGGAGCGTGCCCGCCGATTGCCGGAGGGCGGCCCGGTCACCGAGCGAGGTGGCGACGCTCTTGAGCTGCTTCAGGCGGTCGCCCGTGACCGTACGGTCAGCGACGATGACCACCTGGTTGGTCTTGGGGTCCATCGCCCAGGACGTCCCCGGGATCGTGGCTCTCGCCTTGAGGGTCGCGCGGGCGGCGTTCAGCGAGGTGAGGGAATGCTTGACGATCCTGGCCTCGGCGCCGGCGCCCCGGGCCTTGTCCGCGGCGGCCGCGGTGGTCACATTGACGATGAGCTTGTGGTTCCGGGCGTCGTAGTAGAAGCCCGCCGCGTCGGCGCCGAGGGCGGAGCTGATATCCCTGGCGCGTTGTGCGGCGGCAGTGGCCGTCGGGGGCTCCGGGGCCTTGGCGGGGGCGGCTTGGGCGCTCGGAAGGGTGAGTGCGGCGGCGATCAGGGCCACCACACCGGCGCCTCCGAGGACGGTGCGGGACATGGGTGCGCTTGTGTGCTTCAACTCAAGACCTCTGGTGTGGGGTTGGGCCCGCGGTGGATGTCCGAGTCCGCGGGAAGCAGGCTTTCCCCCTCCGTTAACCGAAGTTGTTCATTCATTCCTGTGCCTGCTGCGCGCTACACCCCTCCGGCCACAGGTCCGCAGGAATCACCTGGACGGCCGGTGGCGCAATCGGCCGCCGTCCGGATAGTGCGGCGCTCCTTCTCCACCGGCTCCCCGAGGAACGGATTCGAGGTATTCACCAACGGCCTTTGTTCCATGCGATGTTCCATGAGGTGTCCCATGAATGGCCAAGTGCCGCGATCCACACACCACCTCTGACCCATTGCTGCGGACGGGGCGCACGAGGCACTGCTCCGTACGAGTGAAATCGGGGCGGCCTCCCTATGCATGGGACGTGTCGCGGTGGGTCAATCGAGCTATCCGCGCGACGGGCCGCCCATTCCTCCGCACGGGCCGGATCAGTCATTCCATCCGATCCCCCGGGCGCCCCTGCCCGCGCACCCCTGCGCATGTGTGTGGTGGTCACGGTCCTGGGCGTTCTCTCGCAGGAGGCCTCTCGTGCACCATCTCCCCAGACCGTCGTCCCGGTCCGCCGCCACGGCGAACCGAGTTGTTGTCGGCCGCATCGGCAGGGAGAAGCCGTCGGCGAAGGACGGCGCACGGTCCGGCCGACCCAGGCGGTTGCCTTCTCTGACCGGTCTGCGTTTCGCCGCCGCGGGCGGAGTCGTCTACACCCACAGCTCGCTGATGATCAACCCGCACCTCGCCCAAACCCTCGGGCCCGAGGTGTGGGTGGGAGCGAGTTCGGTTTCGCTCTTCTTCATTCTGAGCGGATATGTGCTGACCCATTCCGCCCGTCCGACCGACACCGCACGTGCTTTCTGGCGACGACGTGCCGCCAAGATTCTGCCGAATCACGTACTGATCTGGTGTGTGGTCGTTGCCGCGCTCGCCAGTACCGGCGCGGCGCGCGCCACGCGGGGTTCCGGATGGGTGGCGGACCTCTCCAGCCTGTTCCTGGTGAATACCTGGGTTCCCAGCCAGCGCTTCATCTCCGCAGGCAACCCTGTTTCCTGGTCACTGGCCGCCGAGATGTTCTTCTATCTCCTCTTCCCCGTACTCCTGCCGTGGGTCGATCGGCTGTCGCGCCGTGGGCTTCTGATCGGTGCGGGCGCCGCCATCGCCGTCGTCTGGACATGCCCGGTGCTCTATGAGTTCGTCTTCAACCCCGGCGGGCCGTCGTTCCCCGGATACTGGTCCTTGTACATGCTGCCGATCACGCGGCTGCCCGAGTTCCTCCTCGGCATGTTGGCGGCCCGTATCTCCTCGGCGGGAATCCGGCTTCCGCGTGTGGGTGTTCTCCCGGCCGCGCTGGGTGTCGTCAGCACGATCGTGGTGAACAGCACCTTGCTGCCGCACAGTTTCCTCTACGCGGCCTCGACCGTGGTCCCGCTCGTCATGCTGGTTCACGCCACCGCCGAACTGGACCTGCGCGGCAGAAAGTCGCTGCTGCGCACCCCTGCTCTGGTGTTCCTCGGCGAGATCTCCTACGCCGTGTATCTGGTCCATTTCCTGGTGCTGGGCTTGATGTACCTGGCTCTGACGGGTCATGGCTGGAACAACCTCTCCGTGGTTCTGGCCGGTCTTCCCGTCGTACTGCTGACCTCGTGGCTGTTGTACGCAGGGGTGGAGCGGCCGTGTGTGCGCCGCTTCTCCACGCCTCGTGCTCGTGGTCGCGCGCGCGTGGCCGCAACCCCGTGAGCGCACCGGGGTGGTCCGCCGGCCCGTGCAGGGTGCGGCCGGCCTCCGGAGGCGGCCCATGGGGCCGCACCCGCCGACAGATCCGGTGTCCCACGCTCCTTCCCCCAGGCTCCCTCTGAAAGAAGCCCCCCATGACGAGTACCCGAAGCGAGCAGATCGCCGCCCACCGGCCCCGTTACCAGGACGAGCTGGCACACGGGCTGGAGCGGTTCTTCGAACCACGGCGCACCACATGCCCCTGGTGCACCTCCTCCCGGCTGCGCGGGCGCCTGCGCACCACCGACCATCCGCAGCACAAGCCCGGGAAATTCGCACTCGACCAGTGCCGCAGCTGCGGTCACGTGTTCCAGAACCCCCGGCTGAGCGCGGACGGGCTGGATTTCTACTACCGCGACTGTTACGACGGCCTGGGCGAGGCGACGATGGCCCGGCTGGCCTGCTCGCCGCTCGCCATCAGGCTCTACCGGGCCCGCGCCCGGGCCATGCTCCCGTTCAACCGCCCCCTGCTGTGGCTGGACGTGGGCACCGGTCACGGCCACTTCTGCGCCGAAGCCCGGAGAATCCACCAGGACACCGAATTCCACGGGCTCGACTGGGGCGAAGGCGTCGAGATCGCCGCACGCAACGACCGCATCGCGCGGGCCTACCGGGGCTCCTTCGTCGGGCTGGCCGGCCAGTTGGCCTGTCAGTACGACGTGGTGAGCATGCACCACTACCTGGAACACACCCTGGCGCCGCGGCAGGAACTGGCCGCCGCCCACACCGCGCTCCGGCCCGGCGGTCACCTCCTGGTGGAGGTCCCCGACCCCGAGTCCGCCTCCGCCCGGTTGCTCGGCCAGTGGTGGGGCCCGTGGCTCCAGCCTCAGCACCTGCACTTCATCCCGTTGGACAACCTCTGTAGTGCACTGGCCGAGCAGGGTTTCAGCGTCGTGGCCACCGACCGGCGGGAGCCCCATGTCCCCACCGATCTGACGTCCGCGGCGGTGAACATGCTCAAATCCGTCCTGCCGGGCGAAGATCTGCCCTGGCTGCCCGAGCGGCCCGGCCCGCTCAGCCGCTGGGCCCGCAGGTTGTCGCTGCTGGTCGTCGCCCCCGTGCTCCTCGTCCTCGTCGCACTCGATCTGCTGCTGGCGCCCCTCACACGCCGCACCCGGCTGTCCAACGCCTACCGGGTGGTCGCACGCCGCGACTGACCGCGTCCCCCGTCCGCTGCGCCGTCGCCCCGCGCGGAGCGTGTCACCAGGCCCCTGTCCACCACCAACTGCGCAGAGATTCCAGCAGGTTCGGACGGCAAACGCATTCGGCGAAGCGGCCGTCCGAGTGAAGCCCGCCGCGGTCGGAATCACCGCAGCCGAGGAAACGGAAGACTGCCGACCATGCACATCCTCATCGCTACCGCAGGTTCGCACGGGGACGTGGCTCCGTACACCGGTCTGGGGACCCGGCTGCACCGGGCCGGGCACAAGGTGGTGATAGCCACCCACGCGCGCTCGGCCGAACTGGTCCGTCGCAGCGGCCTGGGTTTCCACCCCCTTCCGCTCGACCGGTATGCCACGTCCGCAGCGGATGACAAGAAGGGCAACGGGCCGGGGAAAGCCGGCCAGGGTGCCGGTCTCTCCAAGGTCGAGCAAATGCGGCTGGCCCGGGAGCTGGCTCCGGAAATGGCCGACGCGGTGACCGAGGCCTGTGCATCGGGCCCAGAGGTCCTCATGTTCTCCAGCAGCTTGGCCCCCTTGGGGCTCGTGGCGGCGGAAGGTCTGCAACTTCCGGGCATCGGTGTGTTCTTGCAGCCCCTCGCTCCCACCGGGGAGTTCCCGCCGGTCATCTTCGACATGCCGTCGTTGGGTCCGTTCGGCAACCGGGCCCTGGGCCGGTGCGCCCAGTCGTTGCTGGCCCGGGCCTTTGCCCCTGGTGTGCGCCATCTCCAGCGACGACTGGGCGTGACGGAACGGGCCCTGGAGCGGCGGGGGGCAACGTGGCCCATCCACCACGGTTTCAGCCCGGCGGTGGTTCCCCGGCCTGCCGACTGGCGGCCGGGCATGGAAGTGGCGGGTTACTGGTGGCCGTCGGAAGTTCCCGACTGGACGCCGGAGGCCGGGCTGGCGGATTTCCTCCGGTCCGGCCCGCCACCGGTGTTTGTGGGCTTCGGCAGCATGGCGCCCAGTGACCCGGAGCGGCTCGGACGTCTCCTGGCACGGGCCTTCCGGCTCGCCGGAGTGCGCGGTGTGGTCCAGACGAGCTGGGCCGGCCTGTCCGTCGACGGGGACGATGTACTGACGGTGGGCGAGGTCCCGCACGCCCAGCTGTTTCCGCACATGGCGGCCGTCGTCCACCATGCGGGTGCCGGGACCACGGCGGCCGGGCTGCGCGCGGGGGTGCCCGCGGTCCCGGTGCCGATGATGCTGGACCAGCCCTTCTGGTCGTCGCGTCTCACCTCGCTCGGGGTCAGTCCGGGAAGGATCCCCTTCGGGCGGCTGTCCGCTGAGAACCTCGCGGCCGCGCTACGGAAAGCCGTGCACGACCCCCGGTACCGTCATCGCGCGCGGCAGGTCTCGGCGCTGATCGGCACGGAGGACGGCGCCGGCCGGGTTCTGGCGACGGTGGAGCAACTGGCCGGAGGAGACCGCGGGAAGGGCCAAGGTCCCGTTCGCTGAGGCTTCTGGTGGGCCGGTGCACCCCCGAGGCCGCCGCGGCGGTCCTCCGCCACCACCTGGGCCGGCTCTTCCCCGCCGGCGGGTGAACCGGCCCCGCAACAGGGCTGCTTGGAGCCGTCCGGCGAAACCGTCACCCTCGCGCTGCGGCCGGTGCGTACGGTGCCCGACAGCCCCCGGGCGAACCGACGTACCCTCGCCGGAGATCACGCTCCCACGGAAGGACTGTGCATGGCCAAGGCATTGACCGGACCACTCATCACTGCCATCCACGCGGACCGCGTGCGCCGGGTGGGCGCCCTCTTGAAGCTGGGGGCCTCCCCGTCCGCGCCGAATGCCGAGGGCGAGACGCCGTTGTACCTGGCCGCGGTGTCGGGGAAGACGGACATGGTGAGGCTGCTCCTCGAAGCGGGGGCAACACCGGATGCGGAGAGCCGGGGAGAGGGAACTGCGGGGCTGCCGCTGTGCGCCGCCGCCTGCTGGGACCATTCCGGCGCGGTGCACGAACTGCTCGCTCACGGCGCCGACCCCGACCGGCGGGAGGACGACGGCACTTCGTACACCGCCTTGATGTGGGCTGCCACGGGAGGCCATCAGCGGACCGCCGAGCTCCTGCTCGAAGCGCATGCCGACCCGGACGCGGGATGCGGCGGGCGCACTCCGCTGATGGCGGCGGCCGAGCGGGGATCAATTGCGGTGGTACGGGCTCTGCTGCGGCACGGCGCCGACCCGCACCGCACCGATGAACAGGGCCGGACGGCATCGGATATGGCCCGCGAACGGTGCGGCAAAGACGTCGAGAGCGAGCTGCGCGAGCGGGCGGGCGTCCTCCCGGATGCCAGGTACGAGGTCCGGCGCAGCCCTCGCGCCGAGGGCACGGAGCTCGTCGAGCTCACGGTCAGCTCACCGGACGGCACCGGTGGCGCCTCGTGGCTGGTGGAGACGGGGCACGCCCTGATCGCCGCGCTTCTGCGGGAAAACATGCAGGGTTGAGGCTCGTCGGCACGGCCTTGCGGGCGCCCGGGTCGGCGTCGCAGCCACCACGGGCAGCGCGCATCCGGAGGCGGAAGCCGCCTCGGGGCCGCCCCCTTCACGGATGGCGCACCCGTATTCTGCGCCCGCCGCTTTCCGTGCACCGGTTTTCAGAGCACCCGCTTTCAGCGCACTCCGTGGGGCCGGAACTGGATGCTGATCCGCGGGCCCGCCGCCCGTGTGCTCTTGGGGATCGCGTGCTCCCAAGTCCGTTGGCAGGAGCCGCCCATCACGATCAGGTCGCCGTGCCCCAACGGCCGCCGGACGGTGCCGCCGCCGTGGCGCGGACGGAGCAGCAGATCGCGTGGCGCCCCCACGGACACGATGGCGACCATCGTGTCCTCGCGGTCACCGCGGCCGATCCGGTCACCGTGCCAGGCGACGCTGTCGCGGCCGTCCCGGTAGTAACAGAGACCGGCCGTGGTGAACGGTTCGCCGAGCTCGGTGGCGTAGTGGGCGGAGAGCACGTCCCTCGCCTCGTCCAGCACGGGGTGCGGCAGCGTGTCGTCGGCCCGGTAGAAGGCCAGCAGCCGTGGTACGTCCACCACCCGCTCGTACATCCGCCGGCGCTCGGCCTCCCAGGGAACCTCGGCGGCGAGCTGATCGAACAAGGCGTCCGCCCCGCTCAGCCACCCGGGCAGCAGATCGATCCAGGCACCGTCGCCGAGCTCGGTCCTGCGCACCCCGCGCAGCGGACCGAGGCGGACCTCGTCGGCCTGGTCGAAGAGCGAGCCCTGAAGGTGCATGGCCATGCTTTCAGGGTACCCACATATTCGAATGAATGTTCTGGTGGGCGGTCGGTTCCTCCGGGACGGCCTTGCCTGTGCGGGGCGCCGGGCGCAGGCTGAAGACATGGGCAACGAAGAAGGCCCTACGCTCATCACTTCCGTCCAGCGAGCCTTCCGCCTGATGGAAGCCGTGGGTGCGCACGAGGGCGGCGCACCGGCGAAACAGCTGGCACGTGAGACAGGCCTGCCGCTGGCCACCACCTATCACCTCTTGCGCACGCTGGCGCACGACGGGTACATCCGGAAGCTGGAGGACGGCGGTTTTGTGCTAGGGGACAAGCTGGACACCCTCCAGGCCGGCGGGCAGGCGCAGGCGCTGCTCAACCGCGTCCGCCCCGCGCTCGCGGCACTGCGGGACGACCTGTCGGCCGCGGCCTACCTGACCTTCTACGAGGACGGCGAGATCCGGGTCGCCGAGATCGTCGACGGCCCCCGGGCGCCGCGGGTCGACCTGTGGGTGGGCTTCGAGGACGCCGGGCACGCCACGGCGCTGGGCAAGTGCGTGCTCCGCGAGCTGGACGACGAGGCCCGCGACGACTATCTCTCCCGGCACCCCCTCGCCGACCTCACCCCACGCACCATCACGGGCCGTGCCGAATTGCTGCGCAATCTCGACACCCTGCCCATGGCGCCGGTGGTGACGGACATGGAGGAGTACACCCTCGGTACGTTCTGTCTCGCGGTGCCGGTGTACAGCGGAGAGATGCTCGGGTCCCTCGGCGTATCGCTCCGGGCGGACCGGGTCTCCCGTATCGACGCGGTCCGGGACCGGCTGCTCCCGGCGGCGAGCCGTGTGACCAGGGGGCTCTCACTCACTATCTGAAATTCCGGCCCTTGCGCCTTCCCCTCGGATACCCGTTTCCTGGATGAAATGGACATTTGGGCATGTGAGTGCCCCGAGCAAGGAAGCGAGCCGCGGACCAGGACATGCGCCAAGCCCGGATCCATCACCACGACCACCAGCCGCGGTGGCAGCTCACCAAGCCGTTCTCCGCTCTGCGGGCCCCGATCCAGCAGGCAGTGCCGCCCCGGGGCGAGGCATCGTCCGGCGCGAAGGGTGCCCGCCGGCACTGCGCCTCCGGCGTGCCGCTTCTGATCATCGCGACCGTGGCGGTCCTCTGCCTTTCCGGGGGCACCGGCATGAGCTGGCTGCCGCTGCTCGCCGTGGGTCCCGCGCTGGCCTCCGCGACCAGCGGGCCGTGGGGCGTGCTGCGCATCGGTGTCCTGGCGGTGGCGCTCGGTGCGGCGCTCGGTGTGCAGGGTGGCGCGCCGGGTGGCGAGCAGGCGATTGTGCTCTCCACGCTGTCCGCCGTCACGCTGGCCGGCAGCCTGGCCAGCGCGCTGCGCAGGCGTCGCGAACGGGTGCTGGCCGCCGTGCGTTCGGTTGCCGAGGCCGCACAGCACGCCTTTCTCAAGCCTGTGCCCGCGACGGTCGGGCACTTCCAGACGGCGGTCCGCTACAGCGCCGCCGCTGCCGAGGCACGGATCGGCGGGGATCTCTACGCCCTGGTGCCCACACCGTTCGGGGTGCGGCTGATCGTCGGCGATGTGCGCGGCAAGGGGCTGCCGGCGGTGGGGATCGCCGCCCTGGTCCTGGGCGTTTTCCGGGAAGCGGCCTACGACGAGCCGGATCTCCTCGATGTCGTCCACCGGATCGAGCGGAGCCTGGCACGCAACCTCGGCCCGGACGACTTCGTCACCGCGGTGCTGGCGGGATACCCCGAGTCCGGCCGTATGGAGCTGGTCAACTGCGGACATGCCGCTCCGCTCCTGGTCCACGACGCGGGCGTACTGCCCGTCGAGCCGGTCCACCCGGCCCCGCCGCTCGGGCTGCGGGCCCTCTCCGGCGAGACTCCCAGCCTCCAGGAAATAGCCCTGACCGACGGGGACCAACTGCTCTTCTACACCGATGGCGTGACCGAGGCCCGTGACCACAAGCGTGAGTTCTATCCGCTGGTGGAGCGGCTGTCCCGGCACATTTCGGAGGAGCCTTCGCACACTCTGGCCGCGCTCCATGAGGACCTGCTCGCGCATGTGGGCGGCGAGCTGCACGACGACGCCGCCATGCTCCTCCTCCGGAAGCCGGCCGGCACCGCCTCGACGGCACCGCACGAGCCCGCCGACACCGCGTCGACGGCACCGCACGAGCCCGCCGGCCGGATGCCCTCCCTGCGGGTGGCCGCTGGATGAACGCGGCTCACAGGAGGGTGTGCGGTGTGGCGACGGAAGGGAGAGCCGGGTACCCGGTGGTGGGCTGAGTACAGTCGATCATGTTGATCGTCCCGAACGGTCAACCGCAATGTACTCACGTACGGAGGAGCGCCTCGTATGTCGAACCCACCGCTTCCCGAGCCGGCAGTCGCCATGTTGCGCAAGGCGAATCCGGCCGTCATCACGACTCTGCGGTCGGACGGGCAGCCGGTTTCCACAGCCACCTGGTACCTCTGGGACAACGGCCGGGTGCTGGTCAATATGGACGAAGGCCGCAAACGGCTGGAGCACCTCCGCAACGACCCCCGGGTCTCCCTCACCGTGCTGGACGAGAGCAACTGGTACACGCACCTCAGCCTCATCGGCCACGTCGCAGAAATCCGTGACGACGAAGAACTCGCCGACATCGACCGGCTGGCACAGCACTACATCGGCAAGCCGTACCCGCAGCGGGACCGCCGCCGGGTCAGCGCCTGGATCGAGATCGACCGCTGGCACGGGTGGGGCAGCATGAAGGACAGCGCCCAACCGGGCTGACGACGGGCGGCAACCGGTCGGCGGTCGTTCCGAACGGCGCGTGGGCCCCGTGCGACGACGGGCGCGGGCCGGTCCTCCCGCCCGCAGTGCCGTGAAACGGCGACCGCCCCTCAAGGGGCCGGAGCCGATGTATCGGCAGACGCGTCACCCCTCGGCCATGAGTCCCTTGCGCAGGGTGGTGCAGGCGCGGGTCAGGAGGCGGGAGATGTGCATCTGGGAGAGGCCGAGCTCCTTTCCGATCTCGGCCTGCGTCATTTCCGCCCCGAAGCGCATCCGGAGAAGGGTGCGTTCGCGGTCATCGAGCTTGGCCAGATGCGGCTTGAGTGCCTGGATGTCTTCGGCCAGGGCCAGGGCGGGGTCCTCGGTGCCGATGAGGTCGGCGACAAGACCGGTCTGCTGCTTGCCGGCGGCTTGGATGGGCCGGTCTATGGAGTCGCTGTCGTAGCCGTTGCTGGCCACGAGCCCCTCTGTCACCTCTTCCTCCTCGAGACCGAGGTGGGCGGCGAGGTCGGCGGCGGACGGCTCGTGGCTGCCCTCGTTCTCCAGGTCTTCCCGGGCGCGGGCGAGGTCGATGCGGAGTTCCTGAAGGCGCCGGGGCACCCGCACCGACCAGGTGGTGTCGCGGAAGAACCGCTTGATCTCACCCTGGATGTAGGGGACCGCCAGCGTGGTGAACTCCACATCGCGGGACGGGTCATAGCGGTCGACGGCCTTGATCAGACCGATCGTCCCGACCTGGAGGACGTCCTCCATGGACTCCCGCCGGCTGGAGAAGCGGTGGGCGACATAGCGCACCAGGGTCAGGTTCATCTCGATAAGGGTGTTCCGCGCGTACTGGTACTCGGGGGTCCCCTCCTCCAGCTCCTGGAGCCGCTGGAGGAACTGCTTGGACAACTCCCGTGCGTCAGAAGGGGCAACGCGCTGCGGAACCTGGATCTGCGGCAGCACCGTCGGAGCCGGAACGGCACACTCCGGCGACGTGGTCTCCGGCTCCGTTCCCGCGGTCAAGGTGCTGTTGCTGCTCATGCTCTGGCTCCCGCCTGTTGCTGAGCCCCCGTCGCACGCTTCCCTACCCGCCGCTGCCACAGGCATGTCCGGTCGCCTCCCGTCGATTGCCCGTCCCTCCCCGGCATCCCTGCACCCCTGTACCCCTGCACCGCCCGACGCGCCGGGCCTCTCCTCAGTGCCGGGGTACTGCCTCCGGTCCTGCGGAGAGGAACAGCGGTGTGACCGAGGGGCGGACGCGCACGGTGCCACCGTCCCGTTGGACGGGCACACGGGTGCCGAGCGCATCGAGTCCTTGGACGGCCGGGTGGGGCCACGGCCAGTCGACGGGTGTCCCCGGTTCGTCCTCACCGGTGAAGACGTCCCCGGCGGCCCACAGGACGTGGAGCGGCCCGCGGCCCGCGCGTGACATCTCGAAGGCGTACAGGTCCGGGCGGCCTTCGACGTCGATGCGCCGGACGTGCGAGGTGCCGTCGAGGCAGGCGGCCAGGAGGGCGAAGGTGTCGGCGGACGGGTGGCGCCGGGTGAGGCCGGTGCCGTCGTAGTCCATCAGGGCCAGTCTGCCGAACAGGAATCCCATCATGTTCAGGCGGTCGCGGTAGCCCGGGATCTCCGGGGCCAGATTCCAGCAGGCCGTCCGGGTCACACCGGAGGCGAGGGCGAGGACGTTACGGGTGACGATCTGACGGCAGTTGATCCGGTCCCGCTTCGCGGCGAGCTCGGGCGGCCAGTCCTCCATGAACATCTGTAGCTGCGGCGGGAGTTGGGCCATACGGGCGTAGAGCGTGCGCATGGTCCTGCGGTCCGGGGCCTCGGGGGGCGCGTCGGGCGAGGTCGTGTGCGGTGCCCCGTCCAGAGGCCCGTCCGAGGTTGCGTCCGCGGGCCGCGCCCCGGGGGCGGCAGGGCCCTGCCCCGCGAACGCCGCCATCATCGTCTGCTGGAACACGCTCTGGGCCTCGGGGAATTCGAAGAGCGTCGGCCCGTTGTGCTCCCCCGCCACCACGGGCCGCTCATAGCCGTGCCGGCGCATCATGCCGCGGACGGATGCCACCTGGCCGGGGATGTCGTGCGGGTCACCGTAGAGATGGACGGAGAACAGATCGAAGGCGTCGCGGCCGTGCTCGACGACATGGTCGAAGAACTGCCGGGCCGGACTGTCGGCGGGACTGGAGAGCACGTCGTAGCCGCAGCCCCCGAGCACCACCGTCGCCTCCGGGTCCGCGCCGCGCACACAGCGGTGGAAGGCGGTGAGCTGCTCCACGTAGTCCGCCGCGGTCCCCGCCCACAGGAGGCCGGTGTTGCTGACGGCGGTCGCCAAGCGGCTCGGGCCCTACACGCCGATGGCGCTGTACCGCTACGTGCTCAGCAAGGACGGCCTGACCGACCTGATGCTGGACAGCGTCACGGCAGAGGTCCCGGTACCCGACGGGCCGGGCGACGACTGGCGCGCCGACCTCCACGCCGGGCCGTGGAGACCTGGGCAATGGTCAAGCGCCACCTCTGGTACGCCCAGCTCATGCCCACGCGCCCACCCCTGGGTTCGAGCTCAGCCTGGCGTTCCTTCTCGACGGCATCGCGACGCGCCTGCCGGGCGGGGAGGGCGGCGCCACACCGTGAGGACCGCCGGGAATTCCCTTGCCTGCGCGGTGGTCGCCATGTCATTCTACTTAATGCAACATCTGTAGCGGTAACGAACCGCTCAGACAACCGCTCAGGGGAGAACCCAGCCAATGCCCCGCCGTGCCGCCTCGTTCGAACAGTTTCCGGTCTCCGACGCCGACGCGGGCCCGTACGCCCTCGCCGTGGGCCCCGACGACGCCCTGTGGTGCACCTTGGTCCACGCCGGGGAGATCGCCCGCTGGACGCCGGACGGACACCTCGACCGCTACCCGCTCGATTCCGCATCCTGCGGGCCCTCCGTCATCACCCCGGGGCCCGATGGCGCGCTGTGGTTCACCCGGAGCCGGGACCATCGGATCGGACGGATCACCGTGGCCGGGGAGGCGACCTCGTTCCCCCTCCCGACTCCGGACAGCGGCCCGTTCGGCATGGTGTCCGCCGCCGACGGTGCGCTGTGGTTCACACAGCTGCACACCGACCGCATCGGGCGTATCACCACGGACGGACGGGTGACGGAGTTCCCGCTGCCCCTCAGCGGTGCCTTCCCCTCGGCGCTCACGACCGGCCCCGACGACGCCCTCTGGTTCACCCTCAATCAAGCACACGCGATAGGCCGCCTCAGCTTGGCGGGCGACTTCACCCTCCACCCACTCCCCACCGAGAACGCCGCACCGGTCGGCATCACGTGCGGTGCGGACGGCGCGCTGTGGTTCGTCGAGATAGGCGCCGGCCGGATCGGCCGGATCACCACGGACGGCCGGATAGCCGAATTCCCGCTGCCCGACCCGGCGTCCCGACCCCATGCCATCGTCGCCGGCCCGGCCGGTGACTGCTGGTTCACGGAATGGGGAGCCAACCGCATCGGGTCCATCACCCCCGACGGCCACATCGAGGAGTACGACTTGCCGACCCCCTCTTCCGAACCGCACGGCCTGGCCTTCGGGCGCGACGGCGCTCTCTACGTGGCGCTGGAAATCGGAGCGATAGCCCGCCTCGCGCTCTAGGGCCGGTCTCCCAGGCGAGCGGAACGGTTCGGCCGCTCCGGGTCCGCTGGGCCGAGGTCTCGTCGCGACGCTGCGCGGCGGATTCGGGCCGCCGACTCGTACCTCACCGCGGTGTCGCTGTCGGCAAGCTCCGTCTCGGTGTCACCATCGACAGCACAAGCATCGCCGCTGGGAGCAATGGCGACCGACGGTGCCACGACAAGGACAGCGCACGGGGCGAACGGCTCGGCGAGCTGCAACCCGAGGAGAGGTGCCGGAATGAGCAGTGCAGCCGCCCGGGGACGAATGCTGGGTGACCTGATCACCGCCAGCCATGTGATCGCGCTGGAGCAGCTGCCGGATGTGGTCGCCAGGCACGCGGCCCGGGTCGGCTGGCTGGACGCGCTGATCTACCTGGCCGATCTGCAACAGGATGTCCTGTGCCGGCTCGCCGGCCATGGGTCCGGAGGCGGGCCGGAGACGCCGCCGGATGTGGTGCGGGTGGAAGGCACCCTCGCCGGGCGGGCGTTCCAGACAGGCGGCATCGTCGGGAGCACCGCATCCGGGGCCGAGCAGTGGTGGGTGCCGTTGCTCGACGGCACCGAGCGGCTGGGGGTGATGCGCGCCTCGACCGCCCCGGGCACGGAGATGGATACCGAGGCCGCCCAGGACCTGCGCAACCTTGCCGGGCTGGTCGCCTTGATGATCGTCAGTAAGCGTGGGGCGAGCGACACCTACGCCCGGCTGGTACGGCGCCGGCGGATGAATGTGGCCGCGGAGATGGAGTGGCGCATCATGCCGCCCAGGACCTTCGCCACCGACCGGGTGCTGATCAGCGCGGTGATGGAACCCGCCTACGAGGTCAGCGGCGACGTCTTCGACTACGCCATCGCCGGCGAGACCGTGCACCTGGCGCTCTTCGACGCCATGGGCCACGACACGGCAGCCGGGCTGACCGCGAACCTCGCGGTCGCCGCCAGCCGCAACCAGCGCCGGCAGAGCCCCGGCCTCCTGCGGATCGCCGAGGCCGTGGAACGAGCCCTGGTGGAACAATTCGGCACGCACCGCTATGCCACGGGCATCCTGGCCGAGCTGGACTCCACCACCGGGGTACTGACCTGGACCAGCCTCGGGCACCCTCCGCCGGTCATCATCCGTAAAGGACGCACCGCCCTGAGCCTGGTCGGCCCGCCCGCCCCGCCCATGGGCACCGACCTGGGTCTGCCGCCCACCCTGTACCGGGACCAGCTGGAGCCCGGGGACCGTCTGCTGCTCTACACCGACGGCATCACCGAAGCCCGCAACAGCGAAGGCCGGGAATTCGGCCTGGCGGGCTTCACCGACTTCCTCATCCAGCACCATGCCGACGGACTGCCCGTGCCGGAGACCCTGCGCCGTCTGATCAGGCGCCATCTCGCCCACCACGACGGGCGGCTCGGCGACGACGCCACGGTCCTGCTGCTGGAATGGAGCGGCCCCACCCCCTACCGCCCCGCCCGCGTCGAAGCCCTCGCCGGCCTCCCGGAGCACACCACCGCCGACACCACCATGCCCTCCCCCTGGACCGTGCCCGGCAGAGACGTCCTCTGAGGCGCCGGGGCCACGGGTCCCGGGCAGAACCAGCGGTTCCCTCCTCGGCCGGAGGCCACCGGAGTGCACCCCCGACGACGGGGCAGAAGCGCTCTGGAGGTCACACATGCCATCGACTGCTGCGGTACCCCGGATCGGACGACGCACAGCTCACCGTGCCGCACGCAGCCCGGCGGTACGGGCCGCGGCACGCGGTGGCTTCGCGGCCCGCGGCGTGATCTACCTCCTCGTGGGGGTGCTGGCGCTACGGATCGCCTTCGGCGACTCCGGTGAGCAGGCCGATCGCGGCGGGGCGCTGACGGAAATCGCCTCCCGGCCGTTCGGCAACGTACTGATATGGGCGCTCGGCCTGGGTCTGGCGGGGATGGCGCTGTGGCGCCTGTCCGAGGCAGGGTTCGGCGCGGCCGGGCCCGAGGGGCACAAGGCGGGAACGCGACTGCTGTCCCTCGCCCGTTGCCTCTTCTACGCCGTGGTGTCGTTCTCCGTGCTGTCGTTCGCGGCGGGGAAGCAGGGCAGCGGGAGCGGTGCGAGCGACCAGCAGTCCCGGGATGCCACGGCCAAGGCTCTGGACCTGCCCGGCGGTCCCTGGCTGGTGGCCGCCGCGGGCGTGGGAATCGCCGTGGCCGGCATCTGGATCGCGGTACGGGCGATCCTGCGCACGTTCCACAAGAACCTCGACCGGAGCGGAATGTCGCACCGCGTCAGGCGCGGTGTCGATGTCCTCGGCGTAGCGGGTGGCATCGCCCGCGGTGGTGTGTTCGCGGTCGCCGGCACGTTCGTCGTCAGGGCCGCGGTCACCTACGACCCCGGCAGGGCCAAGGGCATGGACGACACGCTCCGCTCCCTCGCCGACACCGCGGCGGGCCCCTGGCTGCTGGCCGCCATCGCCACAGGTCTGGCCCTGTTCGGCGGCTTCTCCTTCGCGATGGCCCGGTGGCGCAACGTCTGAACGGCCGAGGCGGGCCGGCCCCGCCGTCCCGCAGAATCATCACAGACGTGCAGCACATCCAACACGTCCCACCCGTCCAGCACTCCCCGCCCCATGACAGGAGCCCCCGTCGTATGACCGAGACCCACCAGAACGCCCCGGCGGCGCCGGCCGTCTTTCGCGCGGAGGCCTTTGTCCGAAGCGGCCACTGGCACCTCGAAGTCGCCAGCCTCGACAGCGAACCCGCCACCGGCGACACCGAAGCCCTGCTCGTCACGCTGTGGCCCGCCGAGGACACCCCCGACGGCAGCGGCTTCCCCGCCGCCTCCCTCGGCGAAAAGCTGCTCGACAACGGCTTCGCTCTCGCCGACCCCGGCCGGGGCACCGGCGGCTGGACGCCCACCGGCGACCGGGGCCGTTACGCCGCCTCGTGCTACGCGACGAGCGAGGCGACCGCTTGACGCGTCGCCGGTTCCCCGGCCGCCGGAAGACGTAACTCCCTCCCGTTACGGTCCTGTTCGCTGATCAGGGTCGAGGTGGCACCGGAGGGGCAAGCCGGGTGTTCCTTGCCCCTCCGGGCCCGCCGGTCAGCCGGTCTGGAGGGCCGCGTCGTCGATGACGAAGCTGGTCTGGAGGCTGCTGTCCTCGGCGGCGGCGAAGGTCACGGTGATCCGCTGCCCGATGTAGGGAGTCAGGTCCAGGGTGCGCTGGGTGTAGCCGCTCGATGCGTCGGTGTTGGAGAGGGTCGTCAGGGTGGTGCTGTCCACCTTGACCTTGAAGGTGTCGTAGGCGACGCGGTCGGTCTCGTCGGTGTCGATGTGCAGCCAGTAGGTCAAGGTGGCCTTGCTGCATCCGGCAGGCACGGTCACCGACTGGCCGAGGGATTCGGTGGCGGAGCGGCCGTAGCCGCCGAGCCAGGCGAACCTGCTGCCGCCGTGGGCGGACTGGCCGGCGTGCGCGCCGATCGCCCCGGTGTCGCCCGTCCAGGGTGTGGTGCCGTTCTCGAATCCGCCGTTCGCCACCAGCTGTTGGGCGGTGCAGCCTCCGGCCCCCTTGACCGTGAGGGTGTAGAGCGTGGTGTGGGTGACGGCCCCGGTGCCGGTGACATTGAGGGTGTAGGTGCCGGCTGCCGCGCCCGACGTCGTGGCGACGGTCATGGTGGAGCTGCTGCCCGAGGTCACGGAGGCGGGGCTGAAGGAGACGGTCACACCGGCCGGTGCGCCCGAGGCCGACAGCGCCACCGTCTGGGCGGACCCGCTGGTCGTTGCCGTGGAAATGGTGCTGGTGGCCGAGGCGCCCGGGTCGACGCTGCCGGAGGAGGGACCGGCGGTCAGGGAGAAGTCGTTCGCCGGGATGGTGCCGCCGACGGCGAGCTTCCACAGGGTGTAGGCGATGCCGTCGACGCTGCGGTTGAGTCCCGTGGCGTTGATGTTGCCCGTGGTGTCACAGGACTGGTGGTAGCAGGGGTCGTAGGCACGGCTGGCGGTGCCGCCCCACTTGGCCGCCTGCGCCGAGGTCTTCCGGGCGCTGGCGCCCATCGCATATCCGGAGGTGGGGATGCCCGCCTGCTCGAAGGAGTAGTCGTCGGAGCGGCCGGCGCCCTCGGTGTTCTCCTCGGGCTGGAGATTGAGGGAGTCCCAGTACGCCTTCATCGGCTGGGCCGCGGTGGAGGTCAGGTGGTTGATGAAGTAGCCGCCGTTGGTGGAGGCGATCATGTCGAAGTTGTAGTACGCCTTGATCTTCGACCGCTCGGCGGAGGAGAGCGAACGGACGTAGAAGTCGGAGCCGTTGAGGCCCTGCTCCTCGTCCGTCCACCAGCCGAACCGGACGCGGGCCGCCATGGTGGGGTGCTGTTCGGCGAGGGCGAGCGCGGTCTCCAGCAGCGCGGCCGAGCCGGAGCCGTTGTCGTTGATGCCCGGTCCCGCCCCGACGCTGTCGAGGTGGGCGCCGAACATGTACACCTTGGTGGCGTCGCCCTGCGGCCATTCGGCGATCAGGTTGGGTCCGGCCCCGGAGGCGCAGCCGGAGGTGCAGGGCTGCTCGGTGACGGTGTAACCGGCCGCCTGTAGCTTGCTCTTGGCGTAGGCGACGGAGTCCCGGTAGCCCTGTCCGCTGGATTTGCGGGTGCCGCCGTTACGGGTGGCGATGTTGTTCAGCTCGGTGAGGTGCGCCTGGACCTTGGTCACGTCGATGTCCGGGGCATCGGCGGCCCGGTCGACGGCCGATATCGCGGAGGCGGGCGGATGGGGTGGCGGGCTGGTCTCCGATGTGGCCGCTGCCGTGGGGGCTACGGCCAGCAGGGCCGCTCCCATGGTGACGGCGACGGATACGCCGGCCACCGCGAGTCTTCGAAACACCATGGCTCCTTGAGGGGGTAGGGAGTACTACCGACGGAGGTTCTGGTGGAGCACCGGGCCACGGCAGCGTCTTCGTCCGGCCGGCTTCGGCAACGTGGGGGCAGTCTCTGCGCGGCGGGAGAACGGCATGTCCATGACTCAGGCCGCCGTACCATCACACCGCGGCACCCGCCGCGTCAACGGATGTCCCAGCGCAACGCGGTATTTGTCGAAAAACGGCAGGTGGCGCCCGATATCCGGGCACGTGCCGCGGCCCGGGGGCGGCTTCGGACTCCCCCGGCCACGACGAACCCCCGCCCTGCGCACGGCAGGACGGGGGCGGTCGGCGGGGCAGACCGGGCGGGTGCGCCGCCCGCGGCTACAGGAAGCTGACGTTCTGGGCGAGGGCGAGCCTGCTGGAGTAGTTGATGGTGTTGGTGGCGGAGCGCATGTAGGCGCGCCAGGCGTCGGAGCCGGACTCGCGGCCGCCCCCGGTCTCCTTCTCGCCGCCGAAGGCACCGCCGATCTCGGCGCCGGAGGTGCCGATGTTGACGTTGGCGATGCCGCAGTCCGACCCCTCCGCGGACAGGAAGAGCTCGGCTTCCTGCTGGTCGCGGGTGAAGATGCTGGACGAGAGGCCCTGCGGGACGTCGTTGTGCAGGGCGATGGCCTGTTCCAGGGTGTCGTAGGTCTGCACGTACAGGATGGGCGCGAAGGTCTCTTCGCGGACGACGTCGGTCTGTTCGTCGACGCGGACGATGACCGGCTCGACGTAAGCGGCCCGGGGTGCGGCGTCGGCGAGGCGCCGGTTGCCGCCTGCGAGAATCTTGCCGCCCTCGGCCCGTGCCCGGGTGAGGGCGTCCTGCATGGTGTCCAGGGCGGTGGTCGAGACGAGGGGCCCGACGAGGGTGGTCTCGTCGAAGGGGTCGCCGATCGGGAGCTTCTGGTAGGCGGCGGTCAGCCGTGCGATCAGGGTGTCGGCGATGTCCCGGTGGACGATGAGCCGGCGCAGGGTGGTGCAGCGCTGCCCCGCGGTGCCGGCCGCGGCGAAGACGATGCCCTGAACGGCGAGGTCGAGGTCGGCGGAGGGTGCGACGACGGCGGCGTTGTTGCCGCCGAGTTCGAGCAGGCTCCGTCCGAAGCGGGCGGCGACGCGGGGGCCGACCTCACGTCCCATGCGGGTGGAGCCGGTGGCGCTGATCAGCGCGATACGGGGATCGTCGACGAGCTTTTCGCCGATGGCGCGGTCGCCCAGCAGCAGGCGGTGCACATCGCGGGGGGCGCCGACCTCTTCGGCCGCCCGGGCCAGCAGCCGGTCGCAGGCGAGCGAGATCAGGGAGGTGAGCTCGGAGGGCTTCCAGATCACGGTGTCGCCGCAGGCCAGGGCCACGGCGGTGTTCCATGACCACACCGCGGCGGGGAAATTGAACGCGGAGATGACGCCGACCACGCCCAGGGGGTGCCAGGTCTCGGCGAGACGGTGACCGGGGCGCTCGGAGGCGATCGTACGGCCGTAGAGCTGGCGGGAGAGGCCGACGGCGAAGTCGCAGATGTCGATCATTTCCTGGACCTCGCCGAGCGCCTCGGAGCGGATCTTGCCCGCTTCGATGGTGATGAGGTCGGCCAGCTCGTTCTTGTGGTCACGCAGCAACTCGCCCAGGCGGCGTACGAGTTCGCCGCGGCGGGGCGCCGGCGTGGTGCGCCAGGTGAGGAACGCCTCACGGGTGGCGGCGATGGCCTCCTCGGTGTCCTCGGCGGTGGCCGCGCGCAGGCCGAAGAGGTCTTCGCCGGTGATGGGGCTGCGGGCGGAGAAGTCGCCCCCTTCTGGGACGGTGACGCCGATGGTGGCCAGGCTGATGCGGGCACGGGTGCGCAGGTCCTCGGTGGTGGGGAGGATGGTGCTGGTCATGGTGCTCCCTTGGGGTGTTGAGGGGTGCGGGTGGCGGTCAGGCGGGTGCAGCGTCGAGTCCGAGTTCCCGGGCGACCTGCGCGAGGGAGCGGTTCTGCTGCTCCTCGTAGAGGTCGAAGGGGTCCAGGACGTCGCGGCCGAGGGCGTCGGAGAGCCATGCGCTGTCATATGCGGCGCCCTGCTGGTCCTGGTTCCTGGAGCCTTCGTCGCTGAGATTGGACTGGAAGATGCCGGCCGCGGAGCGGGGCAGGAAGTCCTCGTAGACGAGGGGTTCGGCCCGGACCCAGCCCTGCTCCAGCAGGTCATGGAGCCCGGCGGGCGGCCGGCTCCCGTCCTGCGGGCGGCCGGGCGCGACGTGATAGGTGAAGTGCGCCAGGCCTTGTACGGCGAGGGCCTGCTCGCTGTCGGGAAGTTCTTCCGCCCACAGGGCGCGGGCGAGTTCGGCCCGGTCGGTGTACGGCAGGCGGGCGGCCTGCTCGTCGACGCGGGCGAGCAACCGGTCGTAGCGGGCCCGGCCCTCGCGGCTGAGGGCGATACCGCGCGCCTCGACCTCTCCGAAACGCACCCGCAGGGCTCCGCTGATCACGTCGCCGTCCGGGGTGCGCAGGGCGCGGGGCTCGGCGAGTGCACGGAAGGAGGTCTGCCGCAGCAGGACGTCGGGGCCCTTCCAGCGGGGCGGTCCCTGAATGGTGTCGATCATCTCGATACCACGCTCGGTCATGCGCCGGTAGAGCTCGTCGATGTCCAGGACGCGCGGAGTGAGGTGGTTGATATGGGTGCTGCGCACACCCCCGATGTCCGCGGCGACGGCGGAGACCCGTTCCAGGGCGGCGTACCACGCCTGGTCGACCGGCTCCGGGGAGAGTTCGAAGGCCCGCACGGCGAGTTGGAGGAACCGTTCGGCGTCCGCTTCGGGCAGTTCCCCGGCGGCTTCCGCGCGGTCGGCGAGGACCAGCAGCTCCGAGGGGAAGAGCTGACGGCCGGCGAGGAAGTTCTCCAGGCGGGCGCGCAGGTCGGGGTCGAAGAACCGGGGGTCGGCGGGGGTGAGCATGGAGGTGAAGACGCGGAACGGGTTTCGGGCCAGTTCCTCGCCGTCGACGGGGCGGAACGCGGTCGACACGACGGGTACCGCGCTGGCGGCGGCTTCACGCAGATCGTAGAAGCCGACCGGGTACATGCCCAGGGCGCCGAAGATGCGGGCGACCTGCCGGAGTTCCTCGGGAGTGCCGACGCGGATGGCTCCGTGCCGTTCGGCGGTCACCCGGCTGATGGACCCCAGGCGCTCGGCGTCGGCCCCCTGCGCCCGTAGCACGTCCTCGTTGACCTCGCGTGAGACCTCCACGAGCGTGGTGTAGGCGGGCACCTCCCGCCCGTACATGTCCGAGAGCCGCTGGGCGAATGCGGCACGCAGTTGCCACTGGCTGATCATCGCGGGTCGTCCTTCCTTCGGGGGTTCACACCACGTGGATTTCGGGGCGGGTCCGTACACCGGTCGTGAAGCGGTCGGCGCAGAACGGGGTGACATCGATGAACGGGGTGCGCTCCAGGTGGATATCGCGCATGATCTCGCCGACGGCGGGGGCCTGGAGGAATCCATGGCCGGAAAACCCGGTGGCGTACAGGAAGTTGTGCGGTGCGCCGGCGCGTCCGATCAGTGCGTTGTGGTCCGGGGTGACCTCGTACAGTCCGGCCCAGCCGCTGGTGGTCTCCATGTCGGCGAGGGCGGGGGCCCGGCGCTGTACGGCGGCTCGGAACAGCGTGAGCCAGTCCGGTGTCCAGGTGGTGTCGAAGCCGTCGGCCTGGTCGGGATCGGCGAGGCCGAACAGCAGTCCGTCGTCGCTGTTGTGGAAGTAGGCCGTCGAGGCGAAGTCGATGGTGAACGGGATGCGCGGGGCGGGCGGCGTGAGCGGCGCGGTGAAGGCGAGCTGGCGGCGCACCGGGCGCACCGGGAGGTGGACGCCCGCCATCGCGCCGAGCCGCTCGGACCAGGCGCCCGCGGCGCAGATGACCGTGGAGCAGGAGATCCGGCCGTGGTCGGTGTGGACGGCAGTGACCCGGTCGCCGGTGGTGTCGAGGCCCGTGACGGTGGTGTGCGTGGCGAAGACGACCCCGGCCCGGGCTGCGGCGCGCGCGTAGCCCTGGACCGCGAGTCCGGGCCGGGCGTGGCCGTCGGTCGGCGAGTAGGCGGCGGCCACCAGCCCGTCGGTGCTGAGGTAGGGGCACAGCTGGTGTGCCTCGCGGGGACCGATCATGCGGCTGGGGACGCCGAGGCTGTTCTGGATCCGGACGGCGGTCTCGAAATCCGCGGCCTGCTGATCGCTGGTGAGCGCGAAGAGATAGCCGACGCTGTCCAGCCGGATGTCGGCACCGGGGCGCTGCCCGAAGTCCTGCCAGGCGCGCAGACTCCGGCTGCCGAGTTCGATGTTGAGCGGGTCGGAGAACTGCGCCCGTACTCCGCCGATCGGCTTGCCGGAGCTGCCGCTGCCCAGCTCGCCGCGCTCGACGACGACGATGTGGTGCACCCCGGCCTCGGCCAGGTGGTACGCGATGCTGGTGCCCATCACACCGCCGCCGAGGATCACGACGTCGGCGGTCGGCGGCACGGTGCGGGACATGGAGGACATGGACAAGAGGCCGATCCCTTCCAGAGGCCGAAGCCGGCGCCGGGGGCATCCGTCCGGCGCGTGGGCTGGGGCTGTCGGTGCATGGCAAGAAGCGCTGATCAGCTAGCTGCCCGTCATCGTGCAGCACCGCAACCGTTGACGTCTACGAACAGTTAGTGCGTCTGATCTATTACGATCTCTATATGGACTGGACGAGTGCCCAGCTGCGGTCCCTGGTGGAGCTGACCCGGCGCGGGACGATCACTGCGGCGGCACAGGCCCTTGGATACACGCCCGGCGGGGTGTCCCAGCAGATCGCCGCGCTGGAGAAGGCCGCGGGCATGGAGCTGCTGCGGCGGGTCGGGCGACGGGTGGAGCTCACCGACGCCGGCCGGACGCTGGCGTGTCACGCCGAGCGGATTCTGTCGACGGAGGCGGAGGCCGTCGAGGCTCTGGAGCGCACCCGCCAGGAGATTTCCGGGGTGCTCCAGGTGGGGCTGTTCGCCACGGCAGCCGCCGAGCTCCTGCCGCCGGCGCTACAGGAGGTACGGCGGGTCCATCCCGGACTGACGGTGCACAGCCGAGATATGGATGTGGACGAGGTGCACGACGCGGTCGCGTCCGGAGCGGTGGACCTGGCACTCGGCCTGGACTACCCGGACGTGCCCATTCCGCGCGAGCCCGCTCTCCAGGTGCGGCAGCTGTACCGCGAGCGGTTCGCGCTGGCGGTACCCGCCGGGTCGATGGACGGACGCGAGGTGGTCGGCCTGGCGGAGACACAGGATCTGGGGTGGATCCTGCCGTCCGCCGACAGCTACTACGGCCGCGCGGTGCGCACCGCCTGCCGACGAGCGGGCATCGAACCCCGTGTCCAGCACGAAGTGACCGATACCGCGGCCACGCTGGCGCTCGTCGAGGCGGGTATCGGGGTGAGCACGGTGACCGACCTGATGCTCGGCCTGCGCGCGTCACGCCTCGATGTCGTGCGGCTGCGGGAACGGGTCGAACGGCACATCGTGGTGATGTGCCGTTCCTCCGTCGAACACCGGCCCACGGTGGCGGCGCTGGTCGAGGTCCTGCGGGCGGTGTGCGGGGCCCGGCACGACACCCCCGCCCGGCCGCCGGACTCGCTCAACAAGCCTGGCCCGCGGAGGAGTTGACCCGACCCGCCGAACAAGGTGCCCTTTACACGAGAGCCCGGCCTTCTCACCCTGCGGCGCTCCGGCACCAGTACTGCTTGCCCTCAGCCACGCAAGTTGTCGCGCTGGGATCCCTTTTGCCGGGGAGGATCGTGAGTGATGGTTTCAGGCCAGTGGTGACCCACGCCACGACGGTGGCCCGTCGTGCCGCCGTTGCCTGACAGGGAGCGAGCGATGTCCCCCCATCACACCCCGAAGTCTCCCCTCTCCGCGTTGCCGGGAAGAGGACCCCAGGGAATTTTCAGGCGCACACTTCCCCATGAACAGCCCACCGATGAGCGTATGGTGCGCACCCTCGGCCTCACCCAGCTGACGATGATCGGCATCGGCGCCATCATCGGGGCAGGCATTTTCAGCCTGGCCGCGGCCGTCGCCCGGGACGTCGCCGGCCCCGCCGTCCTCGTCTCGTTTCTCGTGGCCGGTGCCGCCTCGCTCTGTGCGGCCTTCGCCTATGCCGAGTTCGCCGGAATGGTGCCGAAGGCCGGCTCGTCCTACACCTACTGCGCCGCGGTTCTCGGGGAGATCGTGGGCTGGATCGTGGGCTGGGACCTGCTGCTGGAGTACACCGCCATCGTCGCCGTCGTGGCGATCGGGATGTCGGGCTATCTGGGATTTCTGCTGGAGGCCGTCGGCATCCACCTGCCGGCCTGGGCGCTGGGCGCCCCCGGCACCGGAGCCGGCCACCGGGTCGATCTGCTCGCGGTGGCGATCTGTCTCGGCGTGGCCTGGCTGCTGAACCGCGGCACCCGCACTTCGGCCCGGGTGGAGACGGTGCTGACCGTCATCAAGATCGCCATCGTGCTGCTGGTGATCGTGGTCGGCTTCACCAAGGTCGACAGCGGCAATCTGCATCCTTTCGCGCCGTTCGGATTCGGCGGGGCCTTCACCGGGGCGGCCACGGTCTTCTTCGCCGTGTTCGGCTATGACGCGTTGAGCACGGCCGCCGAGGAATCGGTGGAGGCGCGGCGCAAACTGCCGAAGGCGATGATGCTGTCGCTGGCGGTCTCCATGGTGCTGTACGTGCTGGTCTGCATCGTGCTCACCGGGATGCAGCACTACAGCAAGCTCAACCCGAACAGTGGCATCGCCAGCGCGTTCCAGAGCGTGGGGATGACCGGGCTGGCCAACGTGATCGCCGTCGGCGCGGTCATCGGCATCGTCACCGTGACCTTCTCCTTCATGATGGGTGCCTCCCGCCTGTGGTACGCGCTCAGCCGCGACGGGCTGATGCCCGCGTGGTTCGGTGCCATCCACCCCCGGCGCAAGGTTCCGCACCGCGCCACCTGGCTGATCGGCATCGTCTCCGCCGTGCTGGCCGGTCTGCTGCCCATCAACGCGGTCGCCGAACTCACCAACATCGGAGTGCTTCTGGCATTCGTGGTGGTCTCCGCTTCCATGCTGCTGCTGCGCTACCGCAAGCCCCACCTCAAGCGCACCTTCCGCTGCCCTGGGATGCCGGTGGTGCCCGTCCTCGGCATGGCCTTCTCCGTCTGGCTGATGTCGTTCCTCCAGTGGGAGACCTGGGTGCGGCTCAGCGGCTGGCTGGTCGTGGGCCTGATCATCTACGCCGCGTACGGCTACCGCCGCACCCGCAAGGTCATGCCGGGCGGCTCGGTGGATCTCGACGCCCTGGACGACATGACCGAGTCCGACGAACCCGAGCCCGCACCGGCCCGTTGAGAGGCGGTCGGCCGACGCCGCCGGTGTGCCGCCGCTCCCCCGCCCCGGGAGCGGCGGTCCCCGCCGTCGGCCGGACCTCACTCGTCGTCCGCCGGGTGCAGATACGGCTCGCCGGCGGGCACCGCCCCCCGCAGACATCCGAGGACGGTGGGGAGCAGCGGGTTGCTGTTCTCGCTGCGGTGCAGCGCCATCACCCTGCGGTGTGCCGAGCGCTGGGTGACCCGGGTGGCCTCGATGCCCTCCCCGGGGACATGGCCGAGCGCCGGGACCACGGCCACGCCGAGTCCTGCCGACACCAGCTCCCGCACCACGTCGTAGTTGTTGCTGCGGAAGGCGACGGCGGCGTCGAATCCCGCTGCCGCGCAGAGGCGGACGAACGACCGGGCCCCGGCGGTGTCCTCCCGGCTGGTGATCCAGCGGGCCCGGGACAGCTGGGACAGCTGCGCGCTCAGGCCACTGTCGCGGGCCCTGAGCAGGACGAGGTCCTCGCTCAGCAGGTGATGGCGGGTCAGTCCGTCGGGCCACTGGCGGGGGCTGAGCCCGTACTCGTAGACGAGCGCGACATCGAGATCCCCGTGGCTGAGCGCGGTGATGAGCTCTTCGGGCTCGCCCTCCTCCAGCTGGATCTGTGCCCGTGGGTGGCTTTCGACGAGGGCGGACAGCGCGGCGGGCACCAGCCGGACGTCGGCGGTGGGAAAGCTGCCCAGCCGCAGCCGGCCGGTGACACCGGTGGCGAGCTCCTGCACCTGGTGGTCCAGATCGTCCATCGCCGCCAGTACGTGGGTGCTGAGGTCGACCAGTCGGTGGGCTGCGGCCGTGGGACGGATCCCGTGCGCCTCCCGCTCGAACAGCACCAGCCCGGTCTCCTTCTCCAGGGCGGAGATCTGCTGTGAGATGGCGGACGCGGTGTAGCCGAGGTCGCGGGCCGCCAGGGCGAACGAGGCGCTGTGGACGACGGCCTTCAGTGTGAGCAGATGCAGTGGCTTCAGCAACGCGGGCTCCCAAGAACGCGGGAGGCGAGCATAAACACCGGCCGCCCTCGGCGGCGAGCATAAGTTTTCGTTGCCCTCAAGCATGAATTCTTTCGCTCTGCTGGGCCTTGTCCCGCGCCCGCGGCGGCCCGCATCGTGAACGGGACCAGGCCGAAGGCGACCGGTGAGCACGAAGGAGCGAGCACGGTGACGACGACAGCGCAGGGCCTCGGTGGCCTCGACGCGGCAGCGGTGGCCGAGGCCCTCGACCAGGCGGACTGCGGCAAGGTCGCCGGCGACGCCGGTCACCGGGCTCAGTACGCGGCCGATGCCTCCAATTACCGCCATGTCCCGCTGGCCGTGGTCTTCCCCCGCGAGCGGCAGCACATCCTCAACGCGCTCGCCGTCTGCCGTCGCCTGGGAGTGCCGATCACCGCACGCGGAGCGGGCACCAGCACCTCCGGGCAGGCCCTCGGGTCGGGCGTGGTGCTCGACTTCTCCCGCTGCTTCCACCGGCTGACCGCGCTGGACCCGCACGCCCGGACCGCAACCGTGCAGCCCGGCATCGTGCTGGACGACCTCCAGAAGGCCGCCGCCGAGCACGGCCTGCTGTTCGGCGCCGACCCCTCCACGCACAGCCGCTGCACCCTGGGCGGCATGATCGGCAACAATGCGTGCGGCTCGCACTCGCTCGCCTGGGGCCGCACCGCGGACAACATCGTGGAACTCGAAGTGGCCACCTACCGCGGCACGGTGGTGCGGCTCGGCGAGATGACCCAGGACGAGATCGACGAGGCCATCGCCGCGGGAGACGAGCGCGGCGAGCTGATCGCCTCCCTGCACCGCCTCGCCCAGCGCAATCTGGCGGCGCTGCGCACCAAGCTGGGGCAGTTCCCACGGCAGGTGTCGGGCTATGCGCTGGAACATCTGCTGCCCGAGCGGCGCTTCAACCTCGCCAAAGCCCTCGTCGGCAGCGAGGGCACGCTGGCCGTCATCCTCTCGGCGACCGTCCGTCTCGTGGCGCCGCCGCCCGCGCGGGCCCTGGTCGTCCTCGGTTTCTCGGACGCCTGTGCCGCGGCCGACGCGGTCCCCGCGCTGCTCAAGCACGAGCTGCTGGCGCTGGAGGGACTCGACCACGCGCTGACCGACATCGTCACCCGGCCCGCCACCCGGGCCGCCATCGACAGCCTGCCGACCGCACAGGCCTGGCTGTTCGCCGAACTCGGCGGTCCGGCGGACGCACTGCCCCAGCAGGCCGAAGCGCTGGTGGAGACCGCGCACCGGGCCGCGGGCTGCACCGGCAGCGAGGCCATCACCGATCCCGTACGGGCCCGTGGCCTGTGGCGGATCCGCGAGGACGGAGCGGGCCTGGCCACCAGGACGCCCGACGGTTCCGAAGCCTGGCCCGGATGGGAGGACGCGGCCGTCCCGCCCGACCAACTCGGCTCCTATCTGCGCCAGTTCACCGATCTGCTGCACCGCTATGAGCTACAGGGCGCCGTCTACGGGCACTTCGGCGAGGGCTGTCTGCACGTCCGCATCAACTTCGACTTCACCACCGAGCAGGGCACCGCCGTCTTCCGCGCCTTCCTCGCCGATGCCGCCCGGCTGGTCGCCGCCCACGGCGGTTCGCTGTCCGGCGAGCACGGCGACGGCCAGGCCCGCTCCGCGCTGCTGCCCCTGATGTACGGCCCCGAGATCATCGCCCTGTTCGAGGAGTTCAAGACCCTCTGGGACCCCGACAACGGCCTCAACCCCGGGATGATCGTGCAGCCGCTGCCCGTCGACGGCGACCTGCGCGTCAGCCCGCACCGCACTCCCCTGCCCCTGGCCACCGTCTTCCCCTTCCACGCCGACGACGGTGACTTCGCCAAGGCCACCCGCCGTTGTGTCGGCGTCGGCAAGTGCCGCTCCGCCGACCACCGCGGCGACGTGATGTGCCCCAGCTACCGGGTCACCCGGGACGAGAAGGACTCCACCCGCGGCCGGGCCCGTCTCCTGTACGAGATGACCCAGGGAGAGGTGATCACCGACGGCTGGCGTTCCGCCGAGGTCCGCGACGCCCTCGATCTGTGCCTGTCGTGCAAGGGATGCAGCGCCGACTGTCCCGTCGGAGTGGACATGGCCACCTACAAGTCGGAGTTCCTGCACCACCACTACAAGGGACGCCTGCGGCCCGCCTCGCACTACACCATGGGCTGGCTGCCGCTGCTGTCCCGGCTGGCCGCCCGGGTTCCCGGCCTGGTCAACGCGCTGACCTCCTCCCGTCTGGCCCCGGCCCTCAAACGGCTGGGCGGCATCGCCGCGCAGCGCGACCTCCCCCGCTTCGCCGGTCAGACCTTCCTGACCTGGTTCCGCCGCCGCCCACCCGAGGGCGACGGGCGGCGCGGCCCGGTCCTGCTCTGGGTCGATTCCTTCAACAACCACTTCAGCCCCGACGTCCTCAAAGCCGGCGTGGCCGTCCTGGAGCACGCCGGCTACCGGGTGCAGGTCCCCGACGGCACCCAGTGCTGCGGGCTCACCTGGATCACCACCGGCCAGCTCGGCATCGCCCGCCGTATCGCCCGGCGAACCACCGCCGCTCTGGCTCCCGCCGCCAGCGCCGGCATACCCGTCGTCGGACTGGAGCCGAGCTGTACCGCGGCACTCAAGAGCGACCTCCCCGAACTCCTCGACGGCAATGGCGACGCCCGCGCCCTCTCCCGGGCCACCCGCACCCTCGCCGAACTCCTCGTCCACCACACCCCCGGCTGGCAGCCCCCACGGATCGAGGCCCGCTCGATCAGCCAGACCCACTGCCACCAGCACGCCACTTCCGGCTTCGGCGCCGACAGCACACTGCTGGCCCGCATGGGCATCGACAACACCACGCTCGATTCCGGCTGTTGCGGGCTCGCCGGCAACTTCGGTTTTGAACGCGGCCACTACGACGTGTCGGTGGCCGCGGGCGAACAGGTACTGCTCCCGGCAGTGCGCTCGGCCACCGACGAGACCCGGATCCTGGCCGACGGCTTCAGCTGCCGCACCCAGATAGCGCAACAGACCCGGCGCAGCGGCACCCACCTCGCCGAGCTGATCGCCCAGGCACTGCCGCCCACCGACACCTCCTCCTGACCTGCGCTCCCCTCCTTCGTCTTCCCTCCTCTTCATCCCGCTTCCTTCCTACCGACAAGGAACACACCCGTGACTGATGCACTCTCTCTCGTCGACGAGTGGGGCCCCGAGAAGATCGTCGTCGTCTCGCACCGGCGCACCGGCATGAAGGGCGTCCTGGTGATCGACAACACCGCCCGCGGCATCGGCAAGGGCGGCACCCGCATGAGCCCCGGCGTCACCGTCGACGAGGTGTCCCGGCTGGCCCGTGTCATGACGTGGAAATGGGCCGCGGTCGACCTCTTCTACGGCGGCGCCAAGGCCGGCATCGTCGCCGATCCCGCCTCCCGCGACAAGGAGGCGGTGCTGCGCGCCTTCGCCCGCGCGCTGTCCAACGAGGTGCCCCGCGAGTACGTGATGGGACTCGACATGGGCCTGACCGAGAGCGACGCCGCCATCATCCAGGACGAGCTGGGCGACCGCGGCGCCGCCGTCGGCACCCCCGAACATCTCGGTGGCGTGGCCTACGACAAGCTCGGTGTCACCGGCTACGGCGTGGCCGAGGCGGCCGACGCCGCGGCACAGCACCTGGGGCTGCCACTGAGCGGCTCCCGGGTCGCCCTCCAGGGCTTCGGCGCGGTCGGCAGCGCGGCCGCCCGGCGCTTCGCCGAACTCGGTGCCACGATCGTGGCGGTGTCCACCGCCCACGGGGCGCTGCACGACCCCAGCGGCCTCGACGTCGACGCGCTGCTGGCGGCGCGCGACGAGCACGGCGACCACTTCGTCACCCGCCACTCCGCCGCCACCGCGCTCGCTCCGGGCGCCGAACTCGCCGTGGACTGCGACATCTTGGTGCCCGCCGCCCTCCAGGACGTCATCACCCGCGCCACCGCGCACGAAGTGAAGGCGAAGATCCTTGTGGAAGGAGCCAATCTGCCCACCTCCGCGGAGGCCCAGCGCATCCTCGCCGAGCGTGGTGTCACCGTGCTCCCCGACTTCGTGGCCAACGCCGGAGGCGTGGTCGCAGCCGCCTTCGCCATGGACGCCCGCTACTCCGGCTTCCGGCCCGACACGGCCGGCATTGTCGAGACGGTCTCGACGAGGCTACGAGCCAACGCCGTGACCGTCCTTGACGCAGCCCGGCGGCAGGACGTCACTCCGCACGCCGCCGGCCGCCGTCTGGCCGAGGAACGCGTCCGCACCGCCATGCACAGCAAGGGGCGCATCCCGCGCGACTGACACCCGGCCGGCGGAACGGGCGGGCGCCCCCTACCGGCACGACTCCTCGCGCTTGACCACGGTGAGCGTGACCCGTCGGCCCTGGAGGGAAGTGCCCGCCTCCGGGTTCTGCGCACACACCTTCCAGGCCGCGGGCCACAGCACATGGCGGCCCGCGCCGCCCCCGTCCTTCAGCTGGACGGAGGTGTCGTAGCGGAGGGCAGCGTAGGCAGGGACCAGCCCCTGGCCCGCCACGTGCGGCATCTTCTCGGGCCCGTCGGCATGCGCCGGAACGGCGGGAACCAGGCAGAACAGGGCAAGGACCGAGGCAGTGACGATTCTCTTCATCACCGGAGAACGATCACCGGGGGCAACGGTCACCGCAGGACCTCACTCTTCCGGGCCCAGGACCATCACATTCCCGGGATGCGGGAAGGGGACGAAGCCGGCCTCGGCGCACACCTCGAAGAAGCACGTACCGATGCCGTTATGACAGGGGCCGGCAGAGCAGGGCATCGGGGCTGCCCCGGTGTCCGAGGCGGCTGGTGTAGGCGATGCCTGCCGCGTAGGCGTCGGAAGGGCACTGCCCTTTGTAGTGGCCGTGGGCGAAGTCGCCGCCGGGGTCGCCGGGCGGGCGGTGGTCGCCGCGGTCGAACCAGAGGGTCTCCCCCGCCCTGCCGAGCGAGGCGCGGGCGGGCATGCACAAGGCGGCGGAGACCTTCGCCCCCCGCAGGCTGTAGCCGGTGAGGAAGTGCCGTTCCGGGCACTGGAGTTTGGTGTAGCCAGGGGCCCAGTCGCCACCCGCGGGGACGTACCGCTCGTCACGTACGACCTCGGGGGCGCTTCCGGGTGTGCGCAGATCGCCGGCGGTGGGCGCATCGGTGCACAGGCCGCGGCCCTGGGTGTGGCTGAGGCCGATCAGCCGTTCGCCGTCGGGGCAGGCCGCTTTGCGGGCTCCGCTGTCCCAGTCGCCCAGGGCGCGTGTGCTCAGGGACTGGATGAAGTCGCGGTGGTCGAGGGTGAGCATGTGCCATGCGGGGGTCGGCGACACCGGTCCCGTCCGTTGCGGTGCCGTCGTCAGCCGGTGCCACGCGGCCGCCCGCCAGTCGCCGCCGTCCAGGACCCCGGTACGGCCCCCGGCGTTGTCGTACCGCAGCAGGGCCCAGCTGTCTCCGGCCGGGCGGCCCTGGCGGTCGGTGCTCCAGCCGACGAGCGGCCAGTAGGCGAAATCCGTGTCGGTGGCGGCAAGGTAGTCCGTCAGAGCGGCGAACCAGGTGCGGGCCGCCGTTCCCGACTCGTCGGAGCCGATACCGAATTCGCTGATCCACAGGGGTGCGGTGAAATGCTGCCCGCTCTCGGCGGAGACGAAGAACGCCTGGTCGTGCAGCACGGCACGCAGCTGATCGCCCGTCAGGTCCTGATAGCGGGGGTCGCTGGTCTCCCCGACGCCGGTGGCGCCGCTGTGGTGCGGGCCGGTGTAGCCGTAGAAGTGGGCCGAGTAGACGAGCTTCCCGGAGCGCACAAGGGTGTGCGAGAGCGTACGGACCGGGGCGAGGGTGGGGCGGCCGTGCGGCAGCCCGTCCACCGGCAGACCGGTCCAGTTGATGCCCTCGATGATGAGGAGAAGACGGGGGTTGGCCTCGGTCTGGATCCGGTCCGCCGCCTCCTGGGCGGCGGCCTGCCAGTCGTGGTTGTCGCCCAGGCCCCAGTTGGGGTCGTCCCAGATGTCGCGGCGCACCTCGTTGTAGAGGTCCGCTCCCACGACACGGCCGTGGTCCTGGTAGCGGCGGGCCATGAAGACCCAGTCGTCGGCCCATTGCCGCGTGGTCTGCCGGCTGTTCCATCGCTCGTTGCCGTCGAGGCCGCAGCACCAACGGGTGCTGTTCGTGTGGTTGTTGAGGATGACGGCGAAGCCCTCCGCGGTCAGGGCCGCGATCACCGCGTCAAAGATCTGGAGCGGGGTCTTGCCGCGCAGGTGCGGGTTGGCGGCGACCGCGGCATCGGGCACCGGGGCCACGGAGTGGATCATCTCGTTGGAGAACGGCAGCCGGATGCTGTTGAGGCCCAGTGCATGGAAGTCGTGCAGCAGGGAGGCGATGCGTACGCGGTCGAGGCCGAGCGGGATGCCGTGGGAGTTCTGGCCGCTGTGGTGCCCGGCGTCGTCGCCGATGTCCCCCGCACCGTTCCAGGAGCCCTGCGCGCCGTCCCAGTTCCCCGACTTCAGCCGGAACCGCTTGCCGTCGGCGTCGACGATGTAGCGGCCTCTGGTGGACAGCGGAGCCGTCCACGCCACGGCGGGTTTTCGTGCGGCCGACGGTCCGGCGGCGGAAGCGTCCGGCATGACCTGTGCCGCGGCCGTGCCGGGGGCGCCGAGGCCCGCCATGACAAGGGCGAGGCAGAGCGTTACGGCACCGCACGCCGAACGTAAGAAGGGCTTCACGTCATCTGCCTGTTTCGTCGGTGGTGCCCGTCGGTTCGTCCGGCGAGCAGCCCCGCGGTGGCGGCACCGCCGTCAGGGCATCGACAAGCTACCGACGAGTGGCTGACGGGGCCATACCCCTGCGACCGCTTTCGGCCCCGGACGCGGCACGGCCCGGCACGGTACGGCGCGATGCGGTGCGATGCGGGTGGGTGTCGGCTGGGCCCCGAGGGAAGCGCCGGCCACGCACCGGACATCCGCCCGGCAGGACGGCGCCGCCATAGGGCTGGGCGGCGTACAGCCCGGCCTGGCGCACCTCGGCCGCCACGGAACCGCCACGGTGAGCACATAGAGTGACCACTCCATCACGGAATCGGGTGCCGGGTAGGCATCCGTAGGCACTCGCTCCCACCGGAGAAAGGGACATGCATGCGCGCTCGCCCGCTCGCCACGGCTGCCGTTCTGGCGCTCACCACCGCTCTTCTCGCAGCCGCCGCTGCCCCGGCGTGCCCTTCCGCCGCCACCGTCGCGTCCGACGGCCGGGCCGCCGCCACCCGCCTCGCCGGAAACACCGAGGTCCCCGTCCGGGGCGGCTCGGCCCGCTTCGACGCGCCGCCGACCCTCCTCGCCGCGCTCAGGGCCCGCGGCGTGGCGGTCGCGGAGATCGACGCCCAGGGCCAGCTCAGCCCCCACTACTCCACCGGCGGCATGAGCCTCGGCATCAGGAGCGGTGCGGTCACCAACAGCGGCGGCAAGGTCGGCGGCGAGCTCCGGTTCACCCGCGCCGGAATCGCGTTGATCAACATCAAGACCAAGAAGGTCGCCAGGGTCACCGGCTTCGTCGGCAACCTCAGCCAAGGCACCCTCAGCGCAGTCGTGAACCGGGGCGCGAGAATCACCCTCGGTTCCTTCACCCGGCCGCGCATCAACCCATCCATCGACACCGAGGCCGCAGCACTGCGGATGAACACCGGCATCACGGTCACCGCGGCCGCCGCCGCCCGGCTCAACGCGGCCCTCGGCACCACATGTTTCCGGGGCGGCGGGCCGCTGTTGCGCGTCCGTATCGATGCCTCCCTCGACCCGTCCGTCGACCTCCCCACCGCCCTCAACCTGGGGCACGGTGCTCGCCGGGCCGGCCAGGAAGACCAGGAGGCCCATGGCTCATGGGGATGAGCGGAGCCCGCCTGTCCCGGCCGCCCGTCCCGCCCCGCCCGTCCCGGCCGCAGTGCCCGCCGGCCCCGCCGAAGTGACCATCAGGAGCTGCCGGCGGCGCTCTCTGCGCAGGTCGGCGGCTCCTTCATTCCGTCACTGCTGCTGCGGGGTCCAGGGCAGCGGCAGTCCGTCACTGTGGCGTCGGGGGACCAGATGGACATGGGCATGGAAGACCGTCTGTGTCGCCGCCGGGCCGACCGCCGTGATGAGGTTCAGGTCGCCCGTCAGTTCCGCGCCGAGCTCCGCCGCGCGCTGCATCACCGCGGCCGTCACGGCGGGGTCGGTCGTCACGTCCCGTACATGGCGGCGCGGGACGACCAGGAGGTGGCCGGGTGCGACCGGGCGGCGGGGCACGATCGCCAGGGCATCCGGCCAGTCACGGACGAGCTGGGCGGGCGCGGCGCCGGCGGCAATGCGGCAGAACACGCATGACTCCAGTTGTCTGGCGGGTTCGCGGTGGATCAGCGGGCGGGTGATGTCGCGGTGCTCGACGTCGGCGGCGGTGCCGTGCGCGGCGAGCCAGTCGCCGACGGCCCGGGCGACGGCGGGAGCGCGGTGGCGGCCGTACCAGCAGGCGACATACAGGTGAACAGCCTCCTCAGCGGCGGCCCGTTGCAGGGCGAGCACCTGACGGCCGGTGCGCTCGATGGCCCTCCGCGCCTCCGGATCGGACAGGACATAGTCACGCACGTCGGGGTCCAGGCCCGTCAGCGGGACCAGCGGCGCGGTGACCGCGGTGTCGGCCGGGTCCCATTTCCAGTCACGGACGTCCAGCACGAGTGCGCCGGTGTCATGCCGGGGCGGGGCACCCCAGCGGGCGCCGTAGGACGTGATCCGGACCGGGGCGACGGCAGTGGGCATGACCTCTCCTGTCATGAGGGGACGGGGGACCGCATGAACGGGAGACCCTTCCCGCGTGGTGCCGGCGCGTGAATGCCGTCAGCGGGCGCGGATTTCCCTCCGACAGATGTACATGACATGGCGTCGGCCGGCCCATGAGACCGGCACACAGCCAAGCCCTCTCCACTCCCCCTGGGGCTCCCCCTGCGGCCCGTGAACGACCCTTCCACGGCCGCTCCATCCGGAGGCAACGGCGGGGAGGCCGTAGCCCGGAGGCCGGAGGAGCGCGTTCCGGTCGCCACGGCCGAGGGGCCGCCGCCCATACCGACGGGCAATAGGTGTGCCCAGTTCCGGGACCGTTCAGCTTCTGGCCACGCTCACCCCGGAAGCTTTGGAATGAGACATTCCGCTTGGTGACACATGGCTGTGGTCAGGCAGACCGACCACGGCTCGGAGGGCCTCATGGCCGGTATGGCAACCCACCTTTCCCCCAACCGTCGTCGCTTCCTCCTCACCTCCGGCGCCGCCGTCGCCGGAACCGGTGCCGCCCTGGCACTGCCGGGCCAGCGCAGCAGCAGCGGGGCTCCGGGCACCGCGCACGCGCAGTCGCTCAGCCGTACGTCGCCGACCCGCCCCGGTGGGCGGCGAGCGGCACCGTTCGCGGCCACCACACTGGACACGGCAGCCCGGCTCGTCGGGAGCGGCGGCTACCGCCGCCTCACCTCCGGCCCCGGTTGGCCGCTGGTCGTCCGGGGCGAACTCACCTCCGCCGCGGCCGGACGCCAGGACCGGCGGACCGCTCTGGCGTGCTTCGTCCAGTTCACCGACCTCCATGTGGCCGACGTCCAGGGCCCGTTGCGCACCGAGTACCTGCGCGCCGGATCGCCGGGATCGTGGCGGGCGCAGGAGGCGCTGTCGGTGGCCGGTGCGGTGTCGCTGGTGGAGCAGGCCAACGCGGTCGGCGGCGGACCCCACACCGGGCGGCCGCCGGCCTTCGTCATGTCCACGGGCGACAACATCGACAATCACTCCATGAGGGAGCTGGAGTGGTTCCTCACCCTCATGAGCGGCGGCCGCATCACACCGAACACCGGTGACCCGACGTCGTTCGAGGGCGTACAGAACTCCGGCCTGGCGCTGTACTGGCACCCGGACGACGACCTGCGCGACCAGGACAAGAGACGCGGCCTGCCGGCGATCCCCGGCTACCTCGAAGCCGCGATGCGCCCGGTCGTCAGCCCCGGATTGCGCGTTCCCTGGTACTCGACGCCCGGCAACCACGACGACCTGCCGGGTGGCTGTCTGGCCCCGCAGGACCCCATGCTCGCGGAGTACGTCACCGGGGCGCGCAAACTGTTCGCCGTGCCGGACACCGACGTGGCCGCCTTCGCCAAGGTGCTGGAGACCGGCGGCGACCCCAAGAGCACCGTGCTCAAGGAGATCCTCCGCCACAACGCCGCCCGCGCACGCACCGTGACCGCCGACGAGCGCCGCCGGATGTTCACGCCTCACGAGTACCTGCGGGCCCATCTGAACCCGGCCTTCGCCGGGGCGGGACCGGTCGGACACGGCTACACCGAGGATCACCTCGACGACGACCGGATGTACTACTCCTTCACCGTCGCCGAGGGTGTCATCGGCATCAGCATCGACACCACGTACCGCAGCGGTCACTACGAAGGGTCCCTGGGCACCGAGCAACTCCAGTGGCTGGAGCGGACATTGGCCGCCCACAGCTCGCTCCACTACGACGCGGACGGCCGGCTGGTGCGCAATACCGGCGCCGACGACGCGCACATCCTGGTGTTCAGCCACCACCACAGCCCGAGCATGACCCGGCGCCCCGACGCGGCCCGTGCGGAGGAGAAGCGGCACGACGGCCAGGAGGTCATCGCCCTGCTGAGCCGGTTCCCGAACGTGGTGGCCTGGATCAACGGCCACAGCCACGTGAACCGCATCACGCCGCATGCCCATCCGACGGCCGCCCGCTCCTTCTGGGAGGTCAACACCGCCTCGCACGTGGACTATCCCCAGCACGCACGGATCATCGAACTCGTGGACAACCACGACGGGACGCTGTCCCTGTTCACCACCCTCATCGAGTCCGCCGCCCCGCACCGCACGGACTTCGACGACCTCTCGTCCGTGGGCCTCGCTTCGCTCTACCGTGAGCTGTCGTACAACGCTCCCGGCCTCGCCGCGGGTCTGACCGACGGCGTCCACGAAGCAATGGCGGGCACCGCGGCGGACCGCAACACCGAACTCCTGGTCCGCCGGGCCTGAGACGGGCCACCGGCCCTCTCCGCTATCCGCAGCTCCTTGCCGGTCCCCGCCGGTCGTCCTCAGCCGCGTCCCGACGGCACCGGCGGCGGGCCGGCCGCGCAGCTCACGTCACGGTCCGGAGCGGCTCCGCCGAGAAGATAGGCGTCCACGATGCCGTCCACGCAGGCATTGCCGTTCTGGTATTGGCCGTGGTCGCCACCGCCCGTCACCGTGACCAGCCGTGAACCGCGCAGCGCACGGTGCGCCGCGCGGGCACCCTCGTAGTACGTGGCCGGGTCGTGCACCGAGTTGAGCATCAAGGTGGTGGGCAGACCCCGTCCGGTGACGCGGACGCGGGGCGCGGCGGGCACCGGCCAGGCCGCACAGGTCGCCGCGTAGGCGAGCTCGCGCGCCCCGACGAGCGGGTGGGCCGCGGTGTCCTTCGCGCTGCGGTCGAGCCAGTAGCCGATGTCACGGCGCCACGGTGTGTCGTTGCAGGTCACCGAGAAGAAAGCGGCGGCGAAACCCGGGGACAGATAGTGCTCGAAGAGCTTCGCGACCAGGGCGCGCTCGGCCGGTGTGGCGGACGGCCAGTGGTCGAGGGTGCTGAGCGCGGAGGCCAGTTGCGGGAACTGCCGATGCGCGTTGTAGATGTTCTGGATCGTGGCGTTGTCCAGCTGGTTGGGCCCGATCGTCAGGGCACCGACGGTCAGTGGATGATCGCGCAGGGCACGGCGGCGCGCCTCCCACCTCGCCTTCGCCTCTGTCGCGGTGCGCCCGTAGTGGTACGTGGCGTCGTTCCGTGCGATCCAGGGCAGGAAGTCCTGCTCGAAGCGGCGCTGGAAGCTTCGCGGCTGGCCTCCTTCGGCCTCCTGCCATGTGCCGCTGAAGTCCAAGTTGCTGTCCAGTACGGCGCGCTCGATGCGCCCCGGGAACACGGTCGCGTAGTACGCACCGAGCCAGGTGGCGTACGAGGGCCCGTAATAGGAGATCTTGCGCACGCCGAGCAGCGCGCGGAACAGGTCCATGTCGCGCACCGCCTGGCCGGTGGTCAGCCAGGGGACCAGATCGCCGCTGTGCCGCAGACAGCCGGCGACGAGCCGCCGCGACCGGTCCAGGACACCCCGGAGGGCCGCAGGCGAGCGGTCGCGGAAGTCGTGGGCGTAGAAGTCCTCGAATTCGGCGTCGGTCTGGCACTGCGCGGGCGTGCTGCTGCCGACGCCGCGCTGGTCAAAGCCGACCACGTCATACACGGCCCCCACCGCGGGCGACCGCGCGGCAAAGTCCTCGGGCCGGGTCAGTCCCGACGCCCCCGGCCCGCCCGCCGCCATCATCAGCACCCCACGCCGCCGGGCAGGGTCGGCCGCCCGGTGCCGGGACACCTCGACGGTGAGATCGGCCCCGGCGCCCGGATGGTGCCAGTCGCGCGGCACGGTCATACGGGCGCACTCCAGTGACGGTTTCGCCGCGCAGGGCTGCCAGTTCAGGTGCTGCTGGACGTAGCGCGCCGGTACGGACGGCCCGGACGGGGCCGCCGCCCGGGCCGGCGGCGCGGCGGGCAGCACCGCGGACATCAGCACGGCGGCCACGGTTCCCGACAGGGCGGCCACCGGCCACCGTGGTTTTCTGAACGCGGACATCGATCCTCCCATCGGCGCGCGGGTGCGCTGCCATGACAGGGATCCTCGGCTCTCCGGGGCCCGCGTTCGATCACCCTGGTGCCCGTTTACGGGGTGGCACCAGCACCACCCCCTCGGGACGCGCCCGTCCCCACGGCCGACCCTGAGCCTCCGGCGGCAACTCCTCCTCGTACGGCGCCCCTTGCCCCCTCACACCCGGCCGGCCCCTCGCCGGACCGGCCGAGCACCCCCCTGCCGTCGGCCTGGGCATCGGCGGGGCGCGCCCGTCCGTGCTCGGGGGCACCCTGATCGACATCACCCTCACCGATGGCGGCGACGACCGCCCCTCGCCCGCCGCCGCCTCCGAAGGGCTGCTCTCCTGCGTCGAGGAGATCGTGCAGGTCCTCGAAGATGTCGGGGTCACCGTGGTCCTTGCGTGAGGACTGGCGGACGGATGGACGGGGCGGCAGCCTGAGGCGCCCTCAAGGGTGGCCCTGCGACCGCGCGGACAGGTCCGGGCGGGGTGGTTTTCGCCCCGCCCGGGCTGCATGCCCCCGGACCGGTGCGCTGAGGCGTCCGGGGGACCCCGGCCGACGTGGTGCGCCCCTGCGGTGGTGGTGAGCAGTACCTTCAGGAGGCCGATAGCGGTAGATATACGACAGATCAACACCATTGGTGGAGTCTGCATGTCACCCTCCGTCCCCCACAGGACAGCCCGAAGGCGCATCGCCGGCACCGTGGGCGTCCTGCTGGCCGTCGGCGTCGTCATCACCGGCCTCGTCCAGGCCGCGCCGCCCTCCGCACCCCCCACACTCGATCCCCGGATCACTTCGATCCTGCGGAAACCGGAGTACCGGCACGCCCAGTGGGGGCTGTTCCGGCAGAACCCGGAGACCGGCAAGGTGACGCAGTCCCGTTACGCCGACCAGTTCTTCGTCCCCGGGTCAACGGCCAAACTGTTCAGCGTCAGCGGCACCTGGCACACCCTC
Organism: Streptomyces sp. NRRL S-1813; assembly: GCF_000719605.1. NCBI lineage: Bacteria > Bacillati > Actinomycetota > Actinomycetes > Kitasatosporales > Streptomycetaceae > Streptomyces > Streptomyces sp. NRRL S-1813. The sequence goes on along the minus strand of NZ_JOHB01000002.1, from coordinate 230,400 downwards.
GGCGGCAGCCACCGCTTCGTCACACCCGTGTACGCCGTCGGGCAGCGCCGGGGCGCCACGCTCAGGGGAGACCTGGACCTGGTCGCGCAGGGCGACCTGACCCTCGGCGGCAGAACGCGCAAGGACGGTACCGTCGCCTTCACCGCCATCGACCACACCTACGCCAACGACGTCCCGGGAGCCACCCTCACCCCGCAGGACCCGCTGGCCGGTCTCCACCACCTCGCCCAGCAGGTGCGCACGTCGGGGATCCGCCGGGTCGACGGTGACGTGGTCGTCGACGCACGGCTGTTCCGGCCGGACCCCGCCCTCGATCCGACCCCCGCCCCGCTGATCATCAATGACAACCTCATCGATCTGCTGACCTCCCCCGGCGCCCGGGCGGGCGCCCCCGCCGGCCTCCAGTGGCGCCCGAAGGTCGCGCCCTACCACGTCACCTCCTCCGTCCGCACCGTCGCAGCGGGCAAACCGGCCGACATCACCGTGAGCAGCTCCGCCGACGGCACCCGCATCCGCCTGACCGGCACCATCGCCGCCGGCTCGGCTCCCGTCCTACGGGTGTCCGCCGTCAAGGACCCCAACGCCTTCGGCCGGACCGCCATGATCGAGGCATTGAAACGGGCGGGAGTCGAGGTCCGCGCGAAGGCGATCGGCCCCAACCCGTCCGGCCAGTTGCCGAAGTCCTACCAGGGCGCGCCCGCGGTGGCCCGGTACACCTCCCCCGCGTACGCCCAGTACGCCAAGCTCATCCTCAAGGTGAGTCACAACCTCGGGGCGAATCTGGGGATCTGTCTGATGGCCACCACCACGGGAAGCACCAACTGTGAGGACGGCTTCCCCGTACTGGCCAGGTTCCTGGAACACGCGCAGGTGGACCGCAAGGCCGTACAGCTCGCCGACGGCCGCGGCGGCAACCCGGCCGACCGGACCACACCCCGCGCGCTGGCCCAGATCCTGACGTACTGGCAGCGCACCCCCGACGCCCTGCGCTTCCGTCTGTCGCTGCCGATTCTGGGGATCGACGGGACGCTGGCCGATTCCTGCCACAGCTGCCCGTCGCGCGGCAAGGTCTTCGCCAAGACCGGTACCGCGGCGGGCGGTGACACCCTCAACGACCGGGTGGCCGTGGGCGCCGAGACCGCGGCCGGCTACCTGGAGACGCGTCCGGGCCACTTCGCTGTGTTCTTCGCCGGAGTGAACGGAGCCTCGACACCCGACGCCGACATCAACGGCGTCCTCGCCATCGGCAACGATGTGGCCGATGTCGCCGCCCGCCTCCAGCAACAGGCCTCCGCCCGGCACTGAACAGCCGGGCGGGCGCACCGGGCGGGGACGGCGCCGGCCCGTCGCTCTTCCGGACGGCTCAGGACCGCTCGTCCCTCCGGACGGCTCAGACCGCTCCTTCCTCCGGCGCGGAGAGGAAGGGGACGCCGCCGTATGCCCGTTGGAGCCGTACGGAGACACGGACCACCGGTTCGGCACCTCGCCGTCGATAGCCTCGGACCATGCAGCGAAAGCCTGAAGGAACGCAGCGGCTCCGGTGGTCGGCGCGCGCGGCAGGCGCCGTGGTCGGCTCGGCGGTGGGTGACGCCCTGGGAGCTCCCTTCGAGTTCGGCGCCGCGGGTGTGTTCTCCGCGCGCTTCCCTGATTCCGGCACTGCGGACGAGATGTGCGGAGGCGGCGGCTGGGACCCCGGCGAGGCCACGGACGATACGCAGATGGCCGTCCTGGTGGCCGAATCGCTACTGGAGCGCGGCGGTCCGGACCTGCCGGACATCTTCGCCCGTTTTCAGCGGTGGGCCGCGTCCGGGCCCAAGGATGTCGGCCTGCAAACCGAAGACGTCCTGACCAACGGCATGCCCTGGGACAGGGCCGCCGCGGTCCACTTCCAGGTCAACCGACGCGCCGCGGGCAATGGTTCCTTGATGCGGGCCACCACCTCCGCGGTGCACTTCGCAACTGCCGGACAGCAGGCCACCATGAACGCCGCCCGGCGCATCGCCGCGCTCACCCACGGCGACCGCGCGGCCTGGGAAGGCACCGCCGTCTTCCACGAACTCATCCGGGTCACGCTGGAAGGCGCCGATCCCCTCGCCGCCCTTCCCGGCATCGTGGCGCTCATCGACCCGGCCCACCGCCCGCGCTACGCCACGGTCCTCGCACCCGACTGGCACCCCGACCAGGCCACCGAGTTCAACGGAGCCGTCTGGCCATGCCTGGGCTCCGCCGTATGGGCCCTGCGCACCACCGCCACTTACGAAGACGCGATACGCGCGGCCATCGACCTCGGCGGCGACACCGACACCGTCGCCGCGGTCACCGGCGGTCTCGCGGGCGCCTGTTACGGCCCGGACGCGATCCCCGCGCGCTGGACCGCGCCCCTGCATGTTCCACTGCCGGGCTTCGGTGGACGGGAGCTCAGACTGCCGGAACTTCTGGACCTCGCGCGCCGCCTCACGGCATGAACCCCTTCCTCCTGTCCGCGCACGTTCGCTCCGCTCGCGGTCCCGCACGTTCCCTCCGCTCGTAGTCCCTCACGTTCCGTCCCGTCCGGCTTCGCCGTGCTCCCTCACCCGCGCCCTCAGCCGCGCCCCCACCCCGCGCACCATAAATTGGCATCTCGGATACCACTTCAGTAGAGTGCAAGTGTGCGACTCACCAAGAGCACCGACATCGCCCTGCGGATCACCATGCGCCTCGCGGTCCTCGGCGCCACGGACGATGCGCCCACCACCCGCGAGGTGGCGAGCGCCGTCGAAGTGCCGTACACCCACGCGGCCAAAGTCGTGAGCAAGCTTCAGCATCTCGGCGCCGTCGAGGCGCGGCGCGGGCGGGGCGGAGGCCTGACACTGACGACCGCGGGACGTACGGGCTCGCTCGGCCGGTTGGTGCGGGAGCTGGAGGGGGTCGATGACGTCGTGGGGTGTGAGGACGACCCGCCGTGTCCGCTGCGCGGTGGCTGCCGACTGCGCGGCGCACTACGCGCGGCCCAGGAAGCGTTCTACGCCTCGCTCGACCCGCTCTCCGTCGCCGACCTGGTCGAATCCCCGACCGGACCACTCCTCCTCAGCCTGACGCCCCGGCCCACGGACTGAGCGCCCCGGCCCACGGTCCGACCGGCCGGCGCGCACCGAACACACCCGACGGCCCGGGTCCGCCGCACGGAGCTCCCGTACCCACTCCACACGCACGCACGCCCCACGCCGCCCCGCCCACGCCCAAAAATACGAATCCAAGATACGAGTTTTCTCCCCTTCCCCCTCCTCCCCTTCCCCACCCCAAGAGTCCAAGAGTCCGGAGTTGCCGATGCTGTCGCCGAAGTCCGCCGAGACCGTACGTGCCACGCTCCCCGCCGTGAGCGGATCCCTCAGCGAGATCACGACGCTCTTCTACGAGAAACTCTTCGCCGCCCACCCCGAGCTGCTGCGCCACCTCTTCAACCGCGGCAACCAGGCCAACGGCAGCCAACGACAGGCTCTCGCCGGGGCCGTCGCCGCCTTCGCCGGGCATCTCACCGAGCACCCGGACAGCCGGCCGGACACCATGCTCACGCGCATCGCGCACAAGCACGCCTCTCTCGGGGTGCGTGCGGACCAGTATCCGATCGTGCGGGAGCACCTCTTCGCGGCCATCGCGGAGGTACTCGGCGAAGCGGTGACCGATGAGGTGGTCCGGGCCTGGGACGAGGTGTACTGGCTGATGGCCCACGCCCTGATCGCCGTCGAGAAGCGCCTCTCGGCCGAGGCCGGCGTCGCGGAGGACGCGGTGTGGCGTCCGTACCGAGTGGCCGCCCGCGTACAGGAGACCGACGAGGTCGCCACCTTCCTCCTGCGTCCGGCCGATGGCGCGCCCGTCCCCCCGGCCCGCCCCGGCCAATACGTCTCCGTGCAGGTGCAACTCCTCGACGGTGCACGGCAGATACGCCAGTACAGCCTCTCCGGGCAGCCGGACGGCGGCTTGCAGATCTCCGTGAAGCGGGTGGCGGCGGCCGGCCGGCCCGGCGCCCCGTCCGACGCCCCCGCGGGCGAGGTCTCCGGCTACCTGCATGCGCACGTCCATGGCGGCGAGACCCTGCACGTGAGCCCGCCGTTCGGCGACGTGGTGCTCGACGACGGCGACGGCCCCTTGCTCTTGGCCTCGGCGGGCATCGGGTGCACGCCGATGGTCGGCATGCTCGCGCACCTCGCCGCCGCCGGCTCCCGACGCCGCATCATCGCCGCCCACGCCGACCGGTCGCCCGCCACCCACCCGTTCCGTACGGATCTCCGCCGACTGACCGGCAAACTCACCGACGCGACAACGGAACTCTGGTACGAGGAGGGCGTCCGGTACGCGGAGGGAATGTGGTACGAGGACGGGAGCCGGCACAAGGAGGCGGTCCGGCACGGGGAGGAGCGCGCGGAGGCGGAGACGGGCGGCGCGGCGGAAGCGGTGACCGTGCGCACCGGGCGGATGGATCTGACGCAGATCGTCGTTCCGGCCGGTACCACCGCGTATCTCTGTGGACCCGTGCCGTTCATGAAGGCCGCCCGCGCCCAACTTCTGGCGTCCGGCGTACCCGCCTCGAACATCCACTACGAGGTCTTCGGGCCGGATCTCGGGCTCTAGAGGAAGACACCCCTGGGCACAGCCGCAGGTGCGATGCGTTCCGGGCCCCGTTACGCGTCTGCGAAACGCCGTACGTAGCGCCGCTGCCACGGGGTCTCCACGGCGCGATGGTGGTAGTGCCGGCGGACGAACGCCACGGCTCGGTCTGCCGGCACTCCGTCGAGAACAGCCATGCACGCCAGGGCTGTTCCTGTCCGCCCGCGGCCACCGCCGCAGGCGATCTCGACGCGGTCGTTCGCTGCCCGGGCAAGCGCCTCCTTGAACACCGCCCGAGCCTGCTGACCGTCCTTGGGGAGCCGGAAATCGGGCCAGTGCAGCCATCGGGCGTCCCACTCGGTTCGTGGAGGCTGCTTGCCGAGCAGATAGAGCGCGAAGGTTGGCGTCGGTCCTGTGGGGAGGGGGTGACGCAGGCCCCGGCCGCGCACCAGAGCACCGGAGGGGAACCTCATGACCCCGAGGTCCGACGAGCTCCAGTTCTCAGCCATATACGCGGCCTATCGGGGCCGGTTCAGGCTCCAGCGAGGGCAAGCACTACCCGCCCGCTCCCCTCCACGAGCCGCTATCTTGCAGCGGTGACCGGCTCCGCGGAACGCCCGCTCCTCTTTCTCGACGTCGATGGACCACTCATTCCCTTCGGGGCGGCGAACCACCAAAGTGCCGGCGGGTATCCGACTTACCCCACGGGCCACGAACCCGCGGAAGCCGGCGCGAATCCCCTGCTGGCCAGGATCGACCCCGCGCTCGGACCCAGGTTGGCGGCGCTGCCGTGCCACCTCGTCTGGGCAACGACATGGATGGCAGAGGCGAACGAATGCATCGCGCCGCGACTCGGGCTGCCGGAACTGCCCATGGTGACGTGGCCGGACCCGTCCTTCGATGAGGAGCGAGACACACGAGCAGGGCTGCACTGGAAGACCCGCACGCTCCTCGACTGGGCTGCCGGGCGCGTATTCGCCTGGGTCGACGACGAGATCACGGACACCGATCGGGCGTGGGTGTCGGCGCACCACGGTGAGCGGGCCCTGCTCCACCGCGTCGATCCCGGCCGAGGCCTCACGGACGCGGACTTCGCCCTCCTCGACGACTGGTTGCGCAGATGGGCAACGGGCTGACCGGGAACTGCGGGCGCCGCCGCGGCGGGTCGCTCCCCGGCGCCGCGCTTGTCCGCGAGGCCGGCCAGCGTCGACGAAGGGCATTGTCCGCGGCGGGTACGGACAGCATGATGCGGATCATGACCACGAACCTTCCTCCGGCCTCGCTCACTGCCGTCCGGCTCGCGCGCTACACCAAGACGGAACTGAGCGAGATCGTCGGGGACGACGACGACCCCTTCGGAGTCTCCGAGGCCGGTCTGACCTGGCTGCCCAAGCAGGAGCACTTCGGCATCAGACTCGACGGCCGCCTCGTGGCACACACGGGTCTCCTGCCGGTTCCGCTTTCGGTCGGCTCGGCCGAGACGCAGGCCGTCGGCTTCGGCGGGGTGGTCGTCGCTCCTGACCTGCGCGGGCACGGGCTGGCACGGCTCGTTGTCACCTCCGCCCTGGAACACGCCCGCACGATGGGACCGCCGTACGGAATCCTCTTCTGCCGGCCGCATCTCGTCCCGCTGTACCAGCGGCTCGGCTGGCGGATGCTGGAAGGGGACGTACACGTCGAGCAGGCCGAAGGGCCCGTGGTCATGCCGCTGCGGACCATGTGGACGCCGCTGCGCGACGGGGCGCAGTGGCCCGTGGGGCCGGTACGTCTGCTGTCCTTCCCCATGTGATCCGCCGCCCCCGGGACTCGTCGACGGTCCGTCCGTGACGGTTTGCGGCCGCCGACGCGGTGCGTCGGCGGCCGCCTCACCTCCGTCCCGTCCCAGGGCTCACCGTCCCTGGGACGGGATGGGAACGGCCTGGCCCGAGACCCGCACCCGCGGGTCGTCGGGGTGGAGGTCGACGTAGAGGTCGCTGGGCCGGCCCATGTCCTCGCCCTGCCGGATGTGCACCCGCAGGGGCTCCGTGACCAGGCCCAGGGCGCGCAGATAGCCGCCGAAGGCCGCGGCGGCGGCGCCGGTTGCCGGGTCCTCCACGACGCCGCCGACCGGGAAGGGGTCCCGGGCGTGGAAGTCGAGGCGGTCGGGTGCCGCGCGATGGACGAGGTGCACGGTGGTCCAGCCGTGGTGGCGCATGATGTCGTGCAGCGCGTCGAAGTCGTAGTCGAGGGCGGCCAGTTGTGCCCGGCTCCGGACCCCCAGGACGAGATGGTCGTTGCCCGCGAAGGCGATATGCGGCGGAAGGCTGTCGTCCAGGTCGGCCCTGGTCCAGCGCAGGGCCCGTAGCACCGGCTCGACCTGGGTGGTGTCCTCGGCCGGGCGGGAATGCGCCGGGACGCTGGTGAGCGTGGCGCGGATCAGCCCGTCGACGAGGCTGGTCCCCACCCGGATCTCACCCACGGGCGTGTCGAACAGCAGCTCACCGGTTCCGGTGCGTTCCGCGAGGGCAACGGCCGTGGCGATCGTGGCATGTCCGCAGAAGGCGACTTCGGCGCGCGGGCTGAAGTAGCGCAGCCGGTAGCGGCGTGCGGCGGTGTCCTGTGCCGTGATGAACGCGGTCTCCGAGTACCCGACCTCCGCGGCGACGCCGAGCATCCGCGCGTCGTCGAGGTCTGCGGCGTCGAGCACCACACCGGCCGGGTTTCCGCCGGCCGGGTCGCTGGTGAAGGCGGAGTAGCGCAGCACCTCGACGGTGCCGGGGCTCTGGAGGGCGTCCGGGCTCTCGATGGCGTCCGGACTCTCAGGGGTCTCGACGGGGTCCGGGAGCGGGATCGGGCCGGTGGGCGGCGTCTGTGTGGTCATGGCTCCACGATGGCAGCGCGATCCGATCGCGTCCAACGATGGTTCTCGCTCACCGCCATCGGATATTGCGATAGCGTGCGCCGGTGGACACCAGACTTCTGCGTACGTTCGTGACGCTCGCCAGAGTGGGAAGCTTCACCGCCGCGGCCCGCGCGCTCCATCTCGCCCAATCCACGGTCACCGTCCAGATCCGCAGCCTGGAAAAGGAATTGGGGACCCCGCTGTTCGACAGAATGCCCTCGGGGACGGTACCGACCCGGGCCGGGCAGCGCCTGCTGGAAGAGGCCGAAGAGGTGCTCGACGCGGTCGCCCGGCTCCGCGCGACGGCTTCGGCCGGACCGCGCGACGCGGACGGCGGGACGGTCGAGGGCCAGGTCGCCGTCGGCGCGGGCGATTCGCTGTGCTCCTCACGGCTGCCCGCGGTGATCGCCTCCCTGCGGCACGCCCACCCTCGACTGGATGTCCATCTGCACGCCGTCAGCACGGACTCGGCGGTGGACGGACTGCGGACCGGCCGGCTCGACATCGCACTGCTGCTGGAGCCGGAGGTCGGCGAGAGCGATCTGCTGGCCCGCAGGATCGCGGACGAGCCGCTGGCATACGTGGCGGCACCCGGTCATGCGCTGGCCGGGCGGGCGGCCGACTGGGACGCGCTGGCCCGCGAGAGCTTCTTCGTCCATGAGGAGGGGTGCTCCTACAGTGACCGGCTCGTACGCACCTTGCTGAGCCTGCCGGGTGCCGCACCCCGGATCACCCGGTTCGGCAGTATCGATGCCGCGCGGTCGTGCGTCGCGGCCGGTCTCGGCCTGACACTGCTCCCGCAGGTGACCGTCGAACGCCACCTCCACGAAGGCCGGTTGACAGTCGTGGACGGCCCCGAGGCCCGGCCCGTTCCCGTTCAGCTCGTCCGGCACCGGAGACGGTGGTTCGCGCCGGGCGCGCAGATCGTGGCCGAGGAGCTGACGCGCGCCTTCGCGGCGGCCTGAGGTCGTGCGGGCTGAAGGCCGTACGGGGGTGAAGGCCGTACGGGGGTGACATCGCGTCAGCCGGGAGCCCCACAGGAGTTCGGTGTGGTCCTTCGTCCGCGTGGCCGCTCGGCGCGTCGTTTGGACAGCCCGCAGGCCTCCGACACCGTGAGGACGTGCGCCTTCTACTGCTTCGCCTCGCCGCAGCGGCGGCCGTCCTCCTGACCACCAGCGGCTGCGTGTCCCTTCCGGCCGGCGGATCCTTGCACGAGCCCGGTCGCGCACCGGGCGGACGCACCGTCGCTCCGGCCCGGCCCTCACCGCTCCTGCTGCCCACACAGGGGTCGTCACGTGAGCGGCTGGTGGATGTGGCGTCCGCCGGGCGCAAGCCGAAACGGCCCTCGAAGTCCCGCAAGGGAGATGCCACCCCGCGGCACGCAACAGCGGTGCCCCGACGGCAACGGCATGTGGTCCAGGCGCCACCACACCTCTCGCACGCCAGGCCGGCGAGGCCCCGTCCGGTACCGGCACGCACGACACCCCGGCAGGGACACCACGCGCCCGCGCCCGCACATGAACGCCCGCGGCGGTCCCGGCCACGGCAGACGATCGATCCCGGCATGGTGTGCCGGATGGCATCCGGCCGCGTCCGTCCGGATCTTTTGCAGCTGTGCCACAGGACGTACGGACGCTGAGGGGTATCCGAGGGTGTCCGAGCGGGGTCCGTAGGCGGACATCCGTCGTGGCCGCGGTTGCCGGCTGGTCGGCGTCAGCCGGCGGCCGGCAGGTCCGGACGGAGCTTTGCCCTCAGCTGCTCGAAGGCGGTAGGAGCGGGTCGTCGCGGCAGGAAGTCCTTGATCTGCCGCGCACAGTCCTCCGGGCCGGCCGCGGCGGTGTCGCACTCGATGTCGTACAGGCCGTGGGCGTGGACCTGGTCCCACTGACGGGCCGCCAGCCCCACCGGACGGTCGCCTCGTTGGGTCTCGCGCCGTTCCAGTTCCTGGAGCGGACAGCGCACGCCGACCAGGACGACATTCCGGGGAGGGAAGAGCTCGAGGCAGTCCAGCAGACGCCACGGCTCGCTCAGCACATGGTCCACCACCACGTTGTTGCCGCCCGCCGCCATTCCGGCGACGGCGCGGTGGAAGCCCCTCCATGTGCGACGAAGAATGGCGGGCAGCTCTTCCGGTGATATCTCATGGCGGGATCGCATGGCGTGGAAGGCATCGACGGGCAGGTGGAAGTACGTCTCGTCCAGGGTGAGAAGGAGTTCCCGGGCGATGCTCGACTTTCCGGAGCTGGAGGTGCCGTTCAGGAAAATGATGCGCCCGATGTGCCCGCCATGAGGGGTGTCCGCGCCGTCGGCGTCGGGCGTCGGCGACTCGGTCAGGTGTCTGCTCCCTCGGGTCATCTCGGCTCCCTTTCGCTGACGTGCCCGCGGTCAGGAGAAGATCGCGTGGACCTGGTCAACCGCTTCGGGGCCGTAACCGACCACCCCCACGGGGACCGCGCCCTCGATCGCCTCGATGATCCGCCCGGCCCATACCGGGCCGAAACCGCCGCACAGTTCGATGAGTTGCACCCCCTCGTCGACGAGGCGGCGCGCGGCCTCGATGCCCTCCTCCGGCTTTTCGACCCCCACCAGCACGGTGCGGCACCGGCCGGTGTCGACCACGTTGATGCTGTTGCTCGCGTCGCTGCCTGCCGCGGTGTAAATGAAGCCCCAGTGGGTGAGCGCCATGAGCTCAGCCTCCTCATTCCTTGTCGACGTCTTCGCCACCCAACCAGACGGGAGTGAGCTCGCCCTCCGAGTGGCCGGAAAACGCTGCATCGTGACAGGCCCGGCGCGGCGGGCGGCGCGCGCAACGTCCCGCCCCGGGCGCTCCCCCGGCATCCGTGTCACTCCAGCCGGATGTCCGACCCTGCTGACTGTTCGCGGGCAGCCGCGACGACAAGGGCGGCGGCTGCCGCGTCCTGCACCGCCACACCTACGGACTTGTAGAGGGTGATCTGGTCCGGAAAGGAGCGGCCCGGCTTGCGGCCGGAGATGAGTTCGCCCAGCTCGGCGTGCACATGGGCTTCCGTGATGACGCCGTCGCGAAGCGGCAGCAGCAGGTCGTTGCTGCCCGCCGGGAAGGGTGCCAGTGCCGCCTGCCGCGACTCGACGCACACCAGCGCTTCGGCGACCGTGGCGTCGTCGATCTCGCGGCCGTCCGGGTTGAAGCCCACCGAGGTCACATGCACGCCCGGTGTCAGCCAGGAACGGCGGATCACGGGCTCGACGGCGTGGGTGGTCGCGGCGGCGATCTCCGCGCCGTCCAGTGCCTCGGCGTAGCTCGCTGTCGCCTCGGCGGGGATCTGGAGTTGGGATGACAGCACCTCGGCCAGGGCGGTCGCCTTCGCCCGGTCACGGCCCGCCACGCGAATGTGCCGGATCGGGCGGACCCGGCACATCGCCTCGGCATGCGACCGGGCCTGAGCTCCGGTGCCCAGAACCGCCAGCACCGAGGCGTCCTCCCGGGCCAGCAGGCGCGCGGAGAGAGCCGAACCGGCAGCGGTCCGCGCCGCGGTGATGGCCGTGCCGTCCAGCAGCGCCGCGGGCTCCCCGGTGTGCGGGTCGAAGACGACGATCAGTGCCTGGTGGGTCGGAACAGGGGTGCCGCCGTTGTGCGGGAAGACGGAGACCAGCTTGCTCATGAGGACCCCGGCCGAGGGTACGTAGCCCGGCATGGCTGCCAGGAAGCCGTCCCGTTCGGGTACCAGGGCGGCGACGCGGTCCGGCGAGGAAGCGCGGCCCGCGCTCAGGTCAGCCATCGCCGACGCCAGGGCGTCGATCAGCGTATCCAGATCGAGCAGCGCCTCGACCTGCAAGCGCCCGAGAACCAGCATTCGTCTCAACCTCCTGATCACAGCCGTACGGCCGACGTTACGCCGGGTCGAGGGAGCGGCCGTAGCCCCTTGCGTGATCTTTCTGGGATTGACGGGGGACGTCTCCGAGCAGGCCGTTGACGAGCACGGTGACCATGGAGCGACCCTGAGGGCGCTCTCCCACCGGCTCCCGGGTCCTCGACCGCGAGACCGGGGCGACCCCGTGGCCTGCGCGGTGCAGGAGTGCCGCGTGGAACTCGGGGTAGGCGGCGCGGTGGCCGAACGCAACGGTGGTCGCGCCGTGCCCGACCGGATACGCCGGCCGGCGACGGCGGCGCATTGCGGGCGCAGGATCGGGCACGCGAGGACAACAGGACGTCCGGGCACGGCAGTTGAGGACGTACACAGCGCCCGGCACCTCGCCGTAGTGGACTCGACCGCGCTCGGCCGCGGAGAATGGAGGCAATCATGGACTGGCGTCACGACGCGGTGTGCCGCGAAGTGGATCCCGAAATTTTCTTTCCCGTCGGCAATACCGGCCCGGCGCTCCTCCAGATCGAGGAGGCCAAGGCCGTCTGCCACCGCTGCCCGGTGATGGGGCAGTGTTTGCAGTGGGCACTGGAATCCCGCCAGGACGCAGGTGTCTGGGGTGGGATGAGCGAGGACGAGCGGCGCGCCATGCGACGTCGGGCCGCCCGGAACCGGGCCCGCAGCGCCTCCCTATAGGGGCGCCGGGCCGGGCATCGGCTCCTGCGGGCCCGGAGTCGGCCAGGACCCGGTGGAGCCGGTCAGGACATGGCGTGGTGGGTACCGGGTGTGCCGCCGGTGCGCCTGTACGCTTTCGTCACCCCAGGCGGTGGCCGCGTGAGTGCGGCAACGGGCACGCGCATGCATGTGCCGGAAGGACGTCACCATGCCCACGGATGCACACCCCGGACCGCTGCGCGTCCTTGTTCTCGGCGCCTCGCTGCGGGCCGGATCGAGCAATGCCCGGCTGGCTTCCCTCGTCGGCCGCATGCTGACGGACGCCGGCGCCGTCGTCGACCTCGCCGCGATGCGGGACTTCGACATGCCGCTGTACGACGGCGACGTGGAGGCCGCACACGGGCTGCCGGAGGGTGCTCTGGCGCTGCGTGACCGGCTGGAGCGATGTGACGCCTTCGTACTGGCCTCCCCCGAGTACAACGCGTCCGTGCCGGGAGTCGTGAAGAACGCGATCGACTGGGTGTCGCGGGTCCGGCCGCAGCCGTTCAAGACCAAGCATGCGCTGCTGGTCTCCGCTTCCCCCTCACTCGTCGGCGGCAACCGGGGGCTGTGGGCGCTGAGGGTTCCGCTGGAGCATCTCGGCACTCGCGTCTACCCCGACATGTTCAGCCTTGCCGCGGCTCACCAGGGCTTCACCGAAGACGGAGAGCTGACCGATTCCGCGCTACAGGAGCGGCTGAGTGAGACCGTTCTTGCCTTCCTCCGTCTCGTCGAGGCCGATGCGCGCTATGTCTGTCTCCAGCGCCGGTGGTACGAGTTCCCGGGAGACCGCACCGAGGCTCCTGTCACCCAGCGGGCGGAGGACTGAACCGGGTCGCCGAACCGAAGTAGGCGGCCCTGCCCAGGTGTTGGCGTCGCACCATGTGCTGCCCCTGTTCCCCGTACGCCCCTCCGGCATGGTGGGGCGTACGCGTCGTCTTCGGTGAGGGCTCAGCGGTCCGCGGCCGCCTCGGAGTCCGCGGCCGCGGCCGCGCTCTCGGCACCGTCCACCAGCTTGCGCATGTCCGACAGATCGGTGGGTGCCGGCGAGGCGGGCGACGGTGTCGCGTGCGGGGTGTCGCCCTCGGTGCGTACCCCGTTGCCGCATCCGGCGACGAGCAGCCCGCACAGGAGGGTGGTGGCCGCGAACACGGCGGCCTGGCCGGCGCGGGTCACGACGAGGCCGCGTTGTGGTGGGTGCGGCACCAGGTGGCGACCTTGGCGAGGTCCTTCTGCCGCTGCTGGAGGGTGGGGACGAGGGACTTGCGGCGGGTGAGCTTGTGGTCGAGGAAGTTCGCGATCTCGGTGTGCCCGGCGGCCTTGGCCTTCTCCACGCGCTTCTCCAGGCGGGCGACGGAGCCGCGGCGCCCGGCCTTGCCCTGGAGCCGCTGAAGTACCCGGTGGATGCGCTTCTCGATCTTCGGGACGCGCTTGCACAGCGCCTGCGCACCGTCGCCGGCGGCGGACTTGGCGGAGGCGGAGGGGGCCGGGGTGCTGTCCGCGGCGGCGGTGCCCGCGACGCCGAGCAGGGCGGTGGCCGCGGCCACCGAAGAGAGGGCGATGTTCCGGGTACGCATGAAGGTCCTCCTCAGGTGCGTGGCGGGCACGGTGCCCGCCTGCGAGGAGAAGTTAGAGGCGCTCTTTGTGGAAACCTTGTGGCCGGTCACCGGGGTCCGCCAGCCAGTCCCGGTGCGCGGGCAGTGCCGTGTGCTGAGGACGGTGGGCGGGCGCGGCGGGGAACGTCACCTCGAAGCGGGCACCCCGCCCCCCGGGGCCGTCCAGGACCCGCAGCGTTGCCCGGTGCAGGGCGGCCTGCTGCGCGACCAGAGTGAGCCCGAGGCCGGAACCCGGGCTGTCCGCACGGCGCTGGAAGCGCTGGAAGATCGCCTCCCGGCGCTGCTGCGGTACGCCCGGCCCGCGGTCCTCGACACCGAGGACGACGCGGGGCGAACCGCTCTCCTCACCGGCGCGGAGGGAGAGCGCGACATGGGCCCGCGCCTCGGCGGACCGGCCGTGGACCAGCGCGTTCGTCAGGAGGTTGTCCAGCATCGAGCGCAGACCGGGCTGCCATCCGTGGACCGTCAGCCCCGGGCTGCTGTGGACCACCACCTCGGCCCCGGGGTGCCTGCGCCGGATGTCGGCGACCGCCTCGTCGACGAGCTCTGCCAAGTCAATGGCGGCAAAGGAGTCCGCCTCGACCAGATCGCCCTGAGCAAGTGCTCTGAGCATCACCAGGAGGCCCAGCAGACGGGCGTGTTCGTGCCGCAGATCGTCGACGGTCTCCGCCCGGTCGGCGGCGTCGAGATCCTGGAACGCATCGAGGATGTCGAGGTTGGTCTGCATGCTCATCAGCGGTGTGCGCAGTTCGTGGGACGCGGCGGCGGAGAACGAGCGTGCCGAGGCCAGCGCCTCGGCGGTGCGGGCGGCCTGCTCGTCGTACCGGGTCAGGAAGGTCTGTAGCGTGCGGGCGAGGTCGTCGACCTCGGTGATCCGGGTCGGGGCGTGATCCAGCCGAGCGGCGCTGGTGTGCGGGTCGAGACCGCCGGCCGCCTGCTGGAGGCGCCGCAACGGCCGGGCCGCGCGGGCGGCGAGCAGCCAGGCCGCGGCGCCGGCCAGGGGTGCGGCGAGCAGTGCCACCGTGACGACTCTGCGGCGCACCATGCCGAGCTGTGCGTCGCGCGCCGTGTCCGGGGAGAACAGCCACAGCGTCCCCTGCACTCCGGCGCCGCGGCCGGTGACCGGCACGGCGAGCACCCGCCAGCTCCTGCCCTGTGACCGCACGGTGGAGGGGTGGTGCGTCCTTGTGGGCAGGGGAACCGACGCGGCGGGTTGCGGGCCGTCCATGACGGTGCCCTCGGGGCCGGACAGCCGGACGCCGACGTCCAGCGCCGCGGTGAACAGCTTCCGCTGGCGGGCCTGCTCGGCACGCGGGCGGTCGTGGGAGGTGGCGCGCAACAGGCCGCGCGCGGCGACGGCGACGCTCTGCGCACGTTCGGCGAGACGCTGATCCGCCTGGGTGCGCAGATCCTTGCCCACCAACTGCACCAGGAGCCAGCCGGACACCACCACCAGCAGCGGCACCACCATCCCGACCACGACCGCGATCCGGGTCGACAGCCTCATCGCGCCGCCCCGCTCTCGTCGTCCCGCAGCACAAAGCCGACGCCGCGCACCGTGTGCACGATCCGGCTCCGCCCGCCGGCTTCCAGCTTGCGCCGCAGATAGCTGACGAAGGTGTCCACGGCGTCGGTGCGCACCTCGAAGTCGTAGCCCCATACGCGCTCCAGGAGCTGGTCGCGGGTGAGCACCTGTCCGGCGTTCCGGGCCAGGACCTCCAGCAGGGCGAACTCGCGTCGTGTCAGCGCCACTTCCCGGTCGTCGAGCCGTGCGCGGTGCGCCGCGGTGTCGAGTGCGAGGCCGCCGACGCGCACGGCATCGGTGGGGGCGGGCGGCCTGCGCCGCAGCAGTGCGTGCAGGCGCAGCACCAGCTCGTCCAGGGCGAACGGTTTGACGAGATAGTCGTCCCCGCCTGCTTGCAGTCCGGCGACCCGGTCGGTGACCTCGTCGAGCGCGGACAGCATCAGCACGGGTATGTCGTTGCCGTTCTCCCGGAGCCGCCGGCACACCGCGATGCCGTCGAGGTCGGGCATCGAGATGTCGAGGACCATGACGTCCGGCGGCGCCTCGGCCATCCGCTCCAGCGCGGCCCGGCCGCCGTCCGCCAGGCCCACGGTGAAGCCGTTGAGCCGCAGGCCGCGCCCGAGCGACCGCCGGATCGCCGCGTCGTCATCCACCAGCAGGACCCGGCCGGTACTGCTTTGTCCGTACATGCGCGCCTCCGTGGTACCGCCGCCTGACGACATCATGCGTCATGGGCTCCGCGGGGCATCGGCCACGGTCCGGACCTGGGCGTGCGGCTGTGATCTGCGGTTGCCGGCCGCCGGCTCCCGGAGGCCGGCTGCCGGGCGCCGGGCGCCGGGCAGGACGGGAGCAGGGGCAGGGCAGGCGCTACAGCAGGTGCTCGATCCTGATCGGCAGTTCCCTGGCCCGGTAGCCGGTCGCGTGGAAGACGGCGTTGGCGATGGCCGCCGCGGCGCCTACCATGCCGACCTCTCCGAGGCCCTTGACGCCCAGCGGGTTGACGACCGTGTCCGTGACCTCCACGAACTCGATGTCGACGTCCGGAGCATCGGCGTTGACCGGTACGAGGTACTCCCCGAGGCTTGCGTTCGCCCAGCGGCCGTCGCGGGTGTCGACCAGACTGCCCTCCAGCAGTGCCTGGCCGAGCCCCCAGAGCATGCCGCCCATGACCTGGCTGTGGGCGGTCCTGGCATTGAGGATCCGGCCCGGGGCGAAGGCGCCGGCCATGCGGCGCACGCGGACCACCCCGAGGTCCGGGTCGACGGCGACCTCGGCGAACTGGGCTCCGAAGGTGGCGAGCCCGTAGGGCACGTTCGGTGGCGGCGGCTGCCAGCTGCCGAGCGCATCCATGTCGGTCATGAAGTGACGCTGCATCAGGTCACGGTAGGACTCGCCGCTGCCGGGATCGTCCCGCAGCTCCATCCGCCCGCCGCGGACCACGACGGCGGCCGGGTCCGCCTGGTGCAGCGGGGAGTCGGGGTCGGCGATCGCCTGCTCGATCATCTGGTCGCGGAGCGTGGTGACCGCCGTGTGCACCGCGGCACTGAGCATGCCGGCGCCTGCCGAGCCGACCGCGGCCGCGACGTTCGGCAGGTCGGTGTCGCCGTACTCGAACCGGACGTTCTCCACGAAGACGCCCAGGCCGTCGGCGGCGACCTGGGTCATCGCGGTACCCGATCCGGTGCCGAAGTCCTGTGTGCCGGCCTGCACCACGGCGGACCCGTCGGCGTACAGGCGGGCCCGAGCGCGTTGCGGCTGCATGGGGAAGAACACCGGGTATCCGGCGGTGGCCATGCCCTTGCCGATGAGCCAGTTGCCGTCCCGCTCGGAGCGGGGTTCGGGGTTGCGCGACTGCCAGTCGAAGCGGGCCGCGCCGCGGCGGTAGCACTCCTCCGCGCCGTCGCTCGACCACGGGTGGCCGGTGTTGGGGTCGGCATCGGCGTGGTTGCGCAGCCGCAACTGCACCGGGTCGACGCCGATGCGGTGCGCGAGCTCGTCCATCAGGCATTCCAGGGCGTACATGCCCGTGGTCTCGCCGGGGCCGCGGGTGAAGGTGGGCGTCATGGTGTTGCTGCGGATCAGCCGGTAGACGCCCTCGTAGTTGGGGCAGGCGTAGGCCTGCGAGGCGATGCTGAGCGAGGGTTCGGCCCATTCGTCGAAGGGTGAGGTCAGCGAGAGCTTGTGGTGGCGCAGGGCGGTGAGCCGGCCGTCGTCCGTGGCACCGAGTTCGACGCGCTGCTCCTGCTCTTCGCGGTGGCCGCAGGAGGTGAACATCTGCTCGCGGGTGAGCGCCAGCTTGACGGGGCGCCGCACATGCCGAGCGGCCATGGCCGCCAGGGTGACGTGCGGCCAGATCATGGCTTTGCAGCCGAATCCCCCGCCGACGTACGAGGCACGGACCCGTACCTTCGACGGGGGGATGCCCAGCAGCGCCGCCACGGTGCTCTGGCTGGCCACGATTCCCTGGGTGGCGTCGTAGAGAGTGAGCCGGTCGCCGTCCCAGACCGCTGTGGTGGCCGAGGGCTCGATGGGGTTGTGGTGATTCGCTGCGAAATGGTACGTCGCGTCGAGCCGGTGGGCCGCCGCCTCGAAGCCGGCCTCGACATCACCGCGCACGCTGCGTGCCGGGATGAACCCCGCGAAGATCGCCTCGGGTTCATAGGCCTGGTCCCGGCCCTCGTCGAGGGTGGTGGTGGAGGCGCTCCGCTCGTAGTCGACGTGCACCTGCCGGGCCGCGAACTGGGCGCGTTCGTGTGAGTCCGCGATCACCATGGCCACGGGCTGTCCGAAGTAGTGGACGACGTCGCTCTGTAGAGGGAAAAAGCTCTCCCCGGGGGCGGCGTGGCCTGCCAGGGACGGCAGCAGGTGGGGCGGGGCCGCGATTTTCGGCAGGTTCCGGTGCGTCAGCACGGCGAGCACACCGCCGGCGTTCTCCGCGGCACTGGTGTCGATTCCGACAACCCGCCCGCTGGCCGTGCGGGCGCCGACGAGGGCGGCATATGTGGTGCCGGGCAGCGTGAACTCCGCTGCGTAGCGGCCGCTTCCGGTGACCTTGGCGGGACCGTCGACGCGGGCGAGGGGCCGGCCGACGGCCGTGAGTGTGGCGCCCGTGGTCATGCTGTCCCTCCTCCTTGCGCGGCGACGGTCTGGAGCGCCCGGACGAGGGTCCGCCGGGCGAGTTCCGCCTTGAAGCCGTTCATCGGGCGGGTGAGGGCAGGGGCCAGCTCGACGGCCGCGGCCCGCACGAACACGTCCACGTCGGCGCGCTCGCCCACGAGGATGTCCTCGGCCCGGTGCGCACGCCACGGCTTGGTAGCCACGCCGCCCAGAGCGAGCCGGGCCTCGCCGATCACGCCGTCCTCCAGTGCCAGCGCCACGGCTGCCGAGGCGAGGGCGAACTCATAGGACTCGCGGTCGCGCACCTTGAGATACAGCGATCTGCGCGCCATGGGGACCGGGGGCACCTCGATCGCGGTGATCAGTTCGCCGGGGGTGAGGGGGTGCTCCCGCTCGGGGGTGTCCTCCGGGAGCAGGAAGAAGTCGTCGACCGGGATGGTGCGGGATCCCTTGGTGCCCTCCACGTGCACGACGGCGTCCAGGGCGACCAGCGCGACCGCCAGGTCGGAGGGGTGGGTGGCGATGCAGTGCTCGCTCGTGCCGAGGATCGCGTGACCGCGGTGGACGCCTTCCAAAGCGGAGCAGCCGCTGCCCGGAACGCGCTTGTTGCACGCGGATTCGGGGTCGCGGTAATAGGCGCACCGCACGCGCTGCATCAGATTTCCGCCCATGGAGGCCATGTTCCGCAGCTGGGCGGAGGCCCCGAGGAGCAGTGCCTGGGAGAGCATCGGGAAGCGCTCCACGACTGCGCGCGTCTCCGCCACGTCGCTCATCCGGGCCAGCGCGCCGATCAACAGCCCCCCGTCGGAACGGTCCTCGATGCCGGCCAGCGGCAGTCGGTTGATGTCCACCAGACGATGAGGGCGCAGCACATCCAGCCGGAGCAGGTCGACTTCCGTGGTGCCGCCCGCCAGGTAGGAACTTCCGGGGTCTCTCGTCACCGCCGCGACCGCAGCGGGGACGTCCGTCGCTCGGGTGTAGCTGATGGCACGCACGTCACTGTCCTGTCTTCCGGCCACGCACCTGGCGAATGGCGGCGCGGATATGGGGATATGCCGCGCATCGGCAGATATTGCCGCTCATCCACTCGGCGATCTCGCTGTCGCTCCCGGCGTGTCCTTCGTCGAGCAGGGCGACGGCCGACATGATCTGCCCGGGTGTGCAGTACCCGCACTGGAAGGCGTCGTGCTCGAGGAAGGCGCGCTGCATCGGGTGCAGCTCACCGTCCTCGGCGAGGCCTTCGATGGTGGTCACTTCCCGGCCTTCGCAGGTGAGGGCGAGCGTCAGACAGGCCAGCACTCTGCGCCCGTCGACCCAGACCGTGCACGCCCCGCAGGTTCCCTGGTCACAGCCCTTTTTGGAACCGGTGAGAGCCATGTGCTCACGCAGGGCGTCCAAGAGGCTCACACGGGGTTCCAGGTTCAGTACGTGGGAGACGCCGTTGACGACGAGGCCCACTTCCACGCTGTCGGGCCCTCGCGTCAGCAAGGCGGAGGACTCGGCGACGGATATTGACGCGCCTTTGTCTGCCACGACACTCACCTCGGAGTCGATGCCGTACGTCGAGCCTCCGTCCGGTCGTCCGGGCTCGCAACCGGACGGGGAAGGCCCCGGGGCAGCGGGCGCGGGCACACCCGGAAGTCCCGCGCCGCGCCCCTTACGGGATAATGCAGGGCATGCGGATTTCAGCCAGAGCGGACTATGCCGTGCGGGCGGCGCTGCAACTCGCCACCGCCCGGGACGCGGGGCCGCTCAAGGCGGAGGCCATCGCCCAGGCACAGGACATTCCGCATAAATTCCTCGAAGGCATCTTGAACGACATGCGCCGGGGCGGGCTCGTCGACAGCCGGCGCGGCGGCAACGGCGGCTACCGGCTGGCCAAGCCCGCCGAGGCCATCAGCATCGCGGATGTCATCCGGGTCGTGGACGGTCCGCTGGTGTCGGTACGCGGAGTCCGCCCGCCGGAGTTGTCGTACACGGGGCCCGCCGAATCGCTGCTGCCGCTGTGGGTCGCCCTGCGGGCCAACGTCCGCCAGATCCTCGACGGCGTATCCCTGGCCGATGTCGCCTCGGCCGAGCTGCCGGCCCAGGTGTCCGCACTGACCGAGGACCCCGCTTCCTGGACGAATCCCTAGGACCGTCCGGCCGGTCGGACGCTCAGCCGGGTCCGCCAGAGGCCGTCCGGATGCCGAGACCGGGCTGTCCACCCCTTGAACGCTCCTTGATCCGCCCGCAGTCCGGAAGCATTCTATTCCCTATCAATCCAGTGGGAAAACTAGGGAATCCGGGGTGGGCGAAGTGGGCGTGCGGGCAGCGATGCGTTCCGCTCCTCCGGTCGACGGCCCGGTCTCCCGGCCCGCGCCGGAGACACCCGACAGGACGGTGAACGGCGCAATGCCGAAGAAATCCGCAGCACGGCCCGCCTTCGTGGAGCTCAACCACCTTGCCGATGAAGGGATCCGGCTCCGGGTCACCCGGGAGATCGCGGATGACCTCGCCGTCGACGCCCTCAGCCGCGACCGAGCGGGCAAGCCTCCGTTCGACGAGGCCTCACGGCTGCGCGAAGCGGGGCTGCCCGCGCTGCTGACACCGCCCGGCCCGGCCCGGCGCGGCATCGACTGGCGCACCGCCTGCGCGGTCATCCGGGAGATCGCGGCGGCCGACAGCTCCATCGGTGAACTGCTGGCCCGGCACTACGTGTTGTCGTGGAGCGCACGGTTCTTCGGCACCCCGGAAAAGGCCGACGGACTCGAGCTCCGGACGGCCGCGGAGCAGTGGCTCTGGGGCGGGAGCGCCGACATTCCGGACCCGGAACCGACGGCAGGTCCCGACCTCACTCTCACACCGGCCGACGGCGGGTACCTCCTCAACGGGTGCAAGGCCCTTGCCTCGGGCGTCCTTGTCGCGGACCGGCTGGTGCTCGGCGCGGTGTGCACGGATACCGGCGATTCGCTGATCGCGTGTGTCGACCCGGACCGCCCCGGTGTGGTGGCCGACCCCGAGGACGACCGCCTCGGCCAGCGGCTCACCGGCGCCGGCCGGATCAGCTTCGACAGTGTCCGGGTCCCCGCCGATCACGTCCTCGGTGCCGTCCCCCGTGACGAGCACGCCGTCTCCCCCTTCGCCACGCTCGCCCCGCTGGCCCTCCGGCTCGCCCTCGTCCACGTCAGTCTGGGAACGGCCGAAGGCGCCCTTGCCGAGGCACGGGACCTCGACCGGGCCGCACCGCGCGGCTGGCGGGCCGCGGGCCAGGACGCCGACGCGTACCCGGAGCGGCTCGGTCCGGATCCCTACCTCCTCCTCGCGTACGGGGAAATGGTGACAGCCGCTCACACCGCCGCGGCGGTGGTCGAATCGGCGACGGAGGCGCTGGCGCGGGGCCTCCTCGCAGGGCAGGAGCTCGGTGTGGACGAGCGTGCCGACATCGCGGTCCTCGTGGCCGCGGCCGAGGCCGTCACCAGCAGGTCCGCGATGGAGGTCACCACCCGTGTCCTGGAACTCACGCGGGGCGCCGACTCCCCGGCCGGCGCTCCGGGATTCGACCGGTTCTGGCGCAACGCACGCATCCTGACAGCGCAGGCCTCCCCCACCCACCAGCTCCGCGACATCGGCGACCACTATCTGAACGGCACACACCCGCCCCTGACCTTGCGTGTCTGACATCGCTGCCGCCGCCCGCAGGGTGGCGCCCGCCCTCCCCCGCGATGCCGCGCTGCCGCGACGCGGAGGTAATTCGACGGCGTCGTCGGCGTAGCGTCGGACCGATCCGCACCGTGGGCTGCTACATCTCGTGGGTGCCCCCGGAGCGGGGGAAGCCCCGTCGGTCCTGTGAGGTAGCGCCTTGTCCGTAAGTCGCAGCGATTCCCCGCCGCCCGGCAGACGGGCGGAACCCCTCCAGCGATTGCTGTTCGGCGGGGTCTACGGTTCGGTGCTCGCCAGCGCGCTGGCCGCCGCGCTGAGCCATGAAGGGACACCGGCCAACCCGGGGTACGACGCGCTGTGGGTGGCGCTGTCGGCAGTGGCGTCGGCCGCGGCACACGGCTACGCCCACTCCGTCGCGCACCAGACGGGCGAGGACACCCACGTCACCACCAGCGCGGTCCGTTCGATGCTGACGGAATGGCCGCTGGTGGCCGCGGTGGTGCCGACCATTGCCGTGCTGCTCGGTTCCCACGCGAAGTGGTGGGGCGAGGCGAGCGCGATCGACGTCGCCCTGACCATCAATACGGTGGCGTTGTTCGGCTGGGGGGTGTGGGCGGCCCGGGTGGCGGGCCGGAACTGGCCGGGGTCCTTCCGGGTCGGTGGAGTGGATGTGCTGATCGGGCTGTTCATCGTGTTCGCGAATGTCCTGAGCAAGTAGCCGGGAGGCGGCCGGGGCGCGCCGTGCTCGGGCGTCGGCGCGCCGGGACCGCGGGGACGAGGGGGAGCGCACAGCCCGCGGCCTCGCGACGCCGCGGCCCCGGCGTCCGGCTCCGCTGCGGGGTCAGGTGACGGGTTCCACAGCCAACCAGGTGGCGATGGCCTGGGCGATGGGCTGATCGGTCTCCAGTTGGACGAACCCGAACTGCCCGCCCTGGTTGCATTCGAGGAACCACCATGCTCCGTCCGGGTCTTCGGCGAAGTCAAAGGCACCATAGGCAAGTCGGGCGGTTTTCATGTAGTGGTCCACCGCCCGGTGGATGGAGTCGGGCACCTCGGCAGGCTCCCAGGTGCCGTTCTGGGTGAAGCGGCTGTCCACTTCCTCGGGATCGGCTTTCTTGCGGGCGGCGAACAGATGCTCACCGACGCAGGTCAGCCGGATATCGGCCTCCTTGGGGATGTGCTGCTGGAGCAGGGTCGGACCGGCCGCGACGCCGCTGAAGTCCGCGTCCGGGCTGATGCGTGTGGTGGGCAGCACCAGCGGCGGGTCGCCGGGGTGCTTTCCGCTGACCGATTTCACCACCAGGTCCTGGTGGGCGGCCGCGAACTGCCGGGCAACCGCCGGGAACGTGGTGATCAGGGTGGGGGGCACGAGGAAGCCGCTGCGATGGGCGATCTGGAGCTGCCACGGCTTGTTGCGTGCCTGCACGGACGCGACGGGATGGTTCATCCAGCGTGCCGGGGTGCAGGCGAGCATGCCGTACAGCGCCTGCTCGGACTCGGCCGTGATCCAGGTGGACTGTTCGGGGGCGCGCGCGCCAGGGGTGCCGGGGCGGCGGACCCATACCGAGCGCAGACTGCTCAGGCTCACCATGCGTTCGCCCGATTTGAGATATCCGTGGAAATCGTTCTCGGCGAACTCCGCCGACAGGGCAACCCGCCCGGGCAGGTCGGCGGGGTCGAGGCGGACGAGCGGGACACCGAGGTCCTGCAACGTCGACACCACGATGTCCGCCGTCAAATCTTCCTCGCAGGTAAGGACCAGGACGGTCATCGGCGCTCAGTCGTCGAAGTGGGTCTTGGAACCGGCGGTGGAGGCGGTGGTGCCGGTTGCCAGCAGCACCGCCCGGCTACAGGTGGCCGGGCGACCGTCCGGAAGGACGTTGAGTTGCCGTGTGGCGTCATAGCTGTAGGGGGTGGTGGTCGGTGATTTCACCGCCGGACGGGCGTAGCTCAACGCAAACGGTCGCATACCTTCTCCTTCGGAAGCCCGGTTTCTGAGCCCTTGGCACGGGGCAGACTTCATGGCCCCGTTTGATGACTCTGCACGGAAGACGCGACAATCTGGTCAGTAAGTTGCCTCTTTTGCTCGTTTCCGGCGATCCTCTTGACTGAAAAGCGACGATCGCGTAATCGCCGGCCTTGCCAAGTACCGCCGTCGAGGCACGCCCTGACGGCCCGTTCGGGCAGGGAACGCTCACTTGCCCCCACCCCCAAGAAGGCTTCCCCACAAGGGACTTGGGCACGCGGAAGGGCCCCGGCACGGCGATCCAGGGGCGCGCGGCCGCGCGCCGGATCGCGCACTTCCGCCTCCGTCTCACCCCGTGAATAACTGACGAGACGTCAGAAAAAAGTGTGGCGTGTGGGGCTGCTGATGCGCGTGATGCGGGTCGTTCAGCCGGGGAACCGTCCGTCGGCCGATACCTCCAACGGTGTGCCGGCCAGGATGGCGGCGACGAGATCCACGGTCAGGCGGTGCCACTGGCGGGCGCCACGGAGCATGGTGTGTCCGCCGCGCGGCATGGCGACCGAGTGGGCCCGGGCCCCCGACTGCCGGGCACGGTCGGCGAAGGCCCACGAGCCCTCGGCGTCGGTGACCCGGTCGTGCTTGTCGTGCAGCAGTACGACGGTTCTGCCGCGCAGATGGGAGACGGGTTCGCCGGGCGGGCACCACGGGGCGAGCGCCACGATGCCGCGGACTGCCGGGTGTCCGCCGGTGAGCAGGGCGGCCCTGCCGCCCATGGAGTGGCCGACGAGCACGACCGGTACGTCCGCGGCGAGCGCGGTCAGCTCGTCGAGCGCCCGGCGGGCGTCCTGGGCGGCGTCCGCCTGGGGGCCGTTCCACCCCCGGCAGCGGTAGCGCACGGAGGCGAGCAACAGATCCCGCCCGCCCGGTGGCCGGGAAATCGCGGAGCCGAAGGGCCGCATCCGCAGCGCGGGGAGGTTGAGCCGTGGTGGCGGGGTCCGGCCGTCGGCCCTCCCTCCGTGCATCAGCAGCACCGCGGCCCGCGGCAGTTCCGGGCGGCGGTGGACCATCAGCGGACGGTGCGCGCCGCGCTGTCCGCCGCCGCTGTCGGGGTATGCGGGCTGTGCCGGGCCTGTCCTCATGAGCGGTGGTCCTCCGGGTGGGGGCGTCGGCGCGGTGGCAGCGGCAGGAAACCGCTGGTGCGGGCCGTGTAAGCGGCATAACCGGGGCGGTCGGCCAGGTGGTTCTCCAGCAGTCGCTTACCGCTGCCGTAGATCAGCAGGTACGACATCACCAGCGGCGAGACCACAGCGACCGCGGCACTTTGCAGGGTGCCGCAGGTCAGCACGAACAGTCCCCACCAGACGAGGAAGTCGCCGAAGTAGTTGGGGTGCCGGGTCCAGCCCCACAGGCCCCGGTCCATCACCCGGCCCCGGTTGGCCGGGTCGGCCTTGAACCGGGCGAGCTGGAGGTCCCCGACGCTCTCGAAGACACAGCCGGTCGCCCACAGCAGCCCGCCGACGACGGCACTCGCCCCCAGCGGCACCGCCACATACTGAGCCACCTGCACCGGCAGCGAGATCAGCCACACCAGCCCGCCCTGCAACAGGTACACCGTGCGCAGGGCGTAGGCGTCGCGGCTGCCGGGGGCCTTGGCCAGCATGCGGGCATAGCGCGGATCCTCACCGTGCCCGCGCCCCCGCCGGGCGATATGGACGGACAGCCGCAGCCCCCACACCGCCGTGGCGGCCATGACCAGGATCCGCCGGCCGTCGTCCCCGTAACCGGCGGACAGGGCACACGTCGTCAGGGCCACCGCGGTGAAGGCCGCTCCCCATGCAATGTCCACCAGCCGGTGCACCCCTTTGGCCCGGGCGACGGCGAACGTGATCAGCATGACGGCGAACGCGGCGCCGGCCGCCCCCGCGAGGTTGACGGCGAAGGCCGCCCAGGGGAATCCGGTCATCGCCCGCCGTCCCGCGCGTACCAGTCGTACGGCGTCGCCGGCAGGCCTGACTCCCCTTCCGGTGTGGGGCGTACGGCGAGGATCTGGTCGACGCCCATCCGGCGTTCGGTGAACGCCAGGCCGGCCCCGGCCAGATACAGCCGCCAGACCCGGGCGGCCGGTTCCCCGGCCAGTGCCACGAACTCCCCCCAGCGGGCCTCCAGTGTGCGGTGCCAGGCGGCGATGGTCCGTGCGTAGTGTTCCCGCAGCGACTCGGCGGACCGGACCTCCAGCCCGCCGGCCTCCAGCAGGCCGACGGTCTCGCCCAGCGGGCGCATATGCATGTCGGGAGCGATATACGAGGCGATGAACGCGCCGCCGCCGGGTGCGGCGGCGCCGCGGGACATCTGCTGGACGAGCACCCGTCCCCCGGGGCGCAGCAGTGCGTGCAGCCGGGCGGCGAAGGCCGGGTACTCGGCGTCGCCCACATGCTCGCCCATCTCGATCGCGCTCACCGCGTCGTAGCCGCCTCCCCTGATGTACCGGTAGTGCCGCAGCTGGACCTCGACCTGATCGCTCAGGCCGAGCTCCTGGACGCGGGCGGCCACAAAGGCGTGCTGCTCTCGCGACAGCGTGACCGCGGTGACCTGCGCGTGGTGCTCCCGCGCCGCGTGGAGCGCGAGACTGCCCCAGCCGCAGCCGACGTCCAGGAGTCGGGCGCCGGGACGAAGGCCCAGCTTGCGGCAGACCAGCTCCAGTTTGTCCCGCTGGGCGTCGGCCGGTCCGTAGGAGGGGTCGGCGGGGCGCGTCCAGTAGCCGCAGGAGTAGGCCATGGACTCGTCCAGCAGCAGGGCGTACCAGTCGTTGGACAGGTCGTAGTGATGGCTGATGGCTGCCCGGTCGCGGACGGTGCTGTGGGGCGTGCCCCGCAGCCGTGCCCGCGGGGCTCCGGGCGCGGGCGGGCGCGGGCCCAGGGCGCCGAGCCGCAGTGCGGTGACAGCCATCCTGGCCAGTTGCCGGGGGCCGGGGGAGCCGGGGGCCGGGCCGTGTTCCCGCACCGAACGCCACACTCTGCTCAGGCCGTCGGCGAGGTCACCGTCGATGTCCAGATCGCCCGCGATGTACGCCTGGGCCAGCCCGAGTTCACCGGGCTGCCACAGCAGACGGCGCAGGGCACGCGGTGAGCGCAGCACCACGACCGGCGCGGCCTTCGGCCCGGCCTCGCTGCCGTCCCAGGCCCGCAGCCGCACCGGCAGGCTGCCCGCGAAGTGGCCTGCGAGCAGTGCGGCGAGACGGGGCGCGACGCGCGTCATCGGACCCCGCCGTCCCGCGCCGTCGTGGCGGCCTTGGTCAGGAGCAGCTGGCGTACGTCCAGGTAGCCGGCGCGGAATCCGGCCTCGCAGTAGGCCAGATAGAACTCCCACATGCGGCGGAACACCGCGTCGAAGCCCAACGAGGCGACCGTGGCGGGCTGGTCCGTGAAGCGCTCACGCCACAGCCGCAGCGTTTCGGCGTAGTGGCCGCCGTATCCGTCGTTCTCCTGTACCCGCAGCCCGGCGGATGCGGCGCACTGCCCGATGGCCTCGACGGAGGGGATCAGACCGCCGGGGAAGATGTACTTGTGGATCCAGGTGTAGGTGGTGCGGGTGGCGAGCATCCGGTCGTGCGGCATGGTGATCGCCTGGAGCGCGATCCGGCCGCCGGGCACCAGCAGGCGTGCGAGGGTGTCGAAGTAGACGGGCCAGTAGTCCTCGCCGACGGCCTCGATCATCTCCACGCTCACCACGGCGTCGTGAACGCCGGTCACCTGCCGGTAGTCACACAGCTCGACCGAGACCCGGTCCGCGTAGCCGGCCTGCGCAAGACGCGCCATGGCGAGCTCGCGCTGCTCCTGCGACAGGGTCACGGAGACGACGCGGGCACCGCGGGCGGCGGCGCGCAGGGCCAGCTCGCCCCAGCCGGTGCCGATCTCCAGCAGCCGGGTGCCCTCTCCGACGCCGGCCAGGTCCAGCAGCCGGTCGATCTTGCGGTGCTGGGCGTCGGCGAGATCGCTCCAGGTGGCGGGACGCTTCCGGAAGAGGGCCGAGGAGTACGTCATGGTCCGGTCCAGGAAGAGCGCGAACAGCTCGTTGGACAGGTCGTAGTGGCGGTGGATGTTCTCCCGTGCGCCCTCCAGCGTGTTGCGCTGTCCGCTCGGCCGGCGGTGCGCCCAGGCGCCGCGGAGCCGTTGCAGGGGGCGGGGCACCAGCGCGGTGAGGTGGGAGGCGAGCACGGTCAGCGCGCCGACCGGATCGTCCGCGTCCCACTCCCCCGCCATATAGGACTCGCCGAAGCCGATGAGCCCGTCGGTACCGATCCGGCGGAAGAACGCGTCCGGGTCGTGTACCCGTACCAGGGGCCCTTCCTCGCCCGTGGCCGGGGCCTCGCCGAGCGCGACGCGCAGCGGCAGGGAGGCGAACGCCCGTCGGACGATCAGCCGGGTCACGGCGGTACGGACGGCCGAGCCGCGCGGACCGCGCGCCACATCCGGCCACCTGGCCGCGTCCACCCGTTCCCGGGCCGTCGTGCGTGCGGCGAACGGGGCGAAGGGGGCCCCGGTTTCGGTGCGGTCCGAGACGGAAGTCTTCACTGCATACCTTCCTGGAGACGGTGACGGGGGCGGGGCTGGACGGGCAGGCCGCGCAGGAACAGGGCGATGCCGTGGCGGCGGATCGCGGCCGTGAGCGCGGCTGTCGACCAGGGGTGGCGCAGCACGGTGGCCAGCAGTTGCCGCGTGGTCGCGGGCAGCCGGGTGCCGCGCACGGTCGCGGTGAACGGCCTGGTGCCGCCGCGTCGCAGCTGTACGGTCAGATCGAGCCGGCCGGCCGGCTCGGGCAGGCGCATCCGGTAGGCGCCGTCGACCGGGAAGAACGGCGAGACATAGAAGTCCTTGGGGACGTCCGCCCGGCCCTGCTCGTCGGTGTGCAGCAGATAGCAGTGGCGCCCGCCGTAGGTGTTGTGCACCTCGGCCACGACGCAGACGGGCGCGCCGGACCGGTCGTGGCACCAGTACAGGGTCAGTGGATTGAAGACATGGCCCAGGACCCTGGCGTGGGTGAGCATCAGCACCCGGCCGCCCTCCAGGCGTACTCCACGGCTCGTCAGGAACCGTTCCAGTCCGGCCCGGAGGGACGGCGCGGTGCCGGCGAAATGGTCCCGTGGGTCGAACCGGGCCAGCGGGCGCAGGGCGACGGGCAGGCGCGGCGGGCGGTCGAGGTCGACCAGCCACATATAGGTGCGGTGGCGCAGGGAGTGGCGCACCGGGGCGGTGCGGGCGTGGGAGACCAGGCACTCGTAGAGCGCGGGCGTGCGGACGCCGGTGGCGGGAGCGGCGGCGGGAGCGGCCGTGCGGGGCGTCACCAGCGCACCCCCAGTGCCGCGGCGGCCTGGACCCCGGAGCGGCAGCCGTCTTCGTGGAAGCCCCAGCCGTGATAGGCGCCCGCAAAGGCGGTGACGGCCGTGTTCAGCTGCGGCAGACATTGCTGGGCGGCCACCGACTCCGGTGTGTAGAGGGGGTGTTCGTAGACCATGCGCGCCAGGACCCGGTGGGTGGCGACCCGGTCGGTGGCATTGAGGGTGACGAGGTAGTCCTCCGGGGTGTTCAGCCGTTGCAGACGGTTCATGTGGTAGGTGACCTGCACCTTGTCCGCCGGGGTGGTGCAGGAGGCCATCAGGTAGTTCCACGAGGCCCGGGCCCCGTGGGCACGGGGCAGCAGCGAGGTGTCGCTGTGGAGCAGGGTGGAGTTGCGCGAGTAGGAGAACGCGCTCAGGACCCGGCGTTCGTCCTCGGTGGGGTCGGCGAGCATCCGCAGTGCCTGATCGGGGTGGACGGCCACCACCACCGCGTCGTATGTGCGCTCCGCACCGTCCTCGGTGACGACCGCGGCCCGGTCGTGGCCGCGGTGCACCGCCCGTACCGGCGTGCCGGTGCGGACCACCGTGAGCTGTTTGCCGACCCGGCCGACGTACTCCACCGAGCCGCCGGTCACCGTCTTCCACTGCGGCGACCCGCTGACGGACAGCAGCCCGTGGTGGTCGAGAAAGCGGAACAGATAGACGGCCGGGTACCGCATGGCGGTCGTGGGGGCGCAGGACCACACCGCGGAGACCAGCGGAGTGACGAAGTGGGTGACGAAGTACCGGGAGAAACCGCAGTCGGCGAGGAAGCGCCCGAGGGTCAGGGTGTCACCGCGGTCCGTGGCGAGCGTGGTGCGCGCCGCGCGGTGGAAGGCCCGGATCTCGGTCAGCATCCGCAGATAGCGGCCGCGCAGCGCGCTGCGCGGCTGGGCGAACAGGCCGGCCGGTCCGCGGGCGCCGGCGTACTCCAGGCCGCAGCCCTCGCACCGTACGGACATGCTCATCTCGGAGTCCTGGGTGGCCACCCCGAGTTCGCGGAACAGCCGCAGCAGCAGCGGGTAGGTGCGTTCGTTGTGGACGATGAAGCCGGTGTCCACCCGCACCACCCGGCCGTCCCCCGAGACCGTGTCGTGGGTGTGGGCATGGCCGCCGAGACGGTCCTCGGCCTCGTACAGCGACACCTCACATCCGCCTTGCTGGAGCACATACGCGGCGGTGAGGCCCGCCACTCCGCCGCCCACGACAGCTATCCGTCGACGCTCCACAGCAGGTGCCTCCTCATCTCGGGGCGGGGCCGCGTTCCGGGGACGGCAGCCCGCTCACTGAGGGATTCGGTGCCGGGGGCGGCGCGGATTGGTCCCGGTCTTCCGGACCACCGCAACGCGTGGGAGTGCGTAGCGCAGGGGGCCTGGTGGCCCGGACCGGACACACCGACGGGACCGGCGGCCGGCCGTGGAGGGCCGGCCGCCGGTCTCACCCGTCGTATCCGGAGGTCACACCCGCAGGAGGCCCAGCGGCGCACTGGTGGGACTGCTGGAGCCACCCGGGGGTTCGGCCGTGACACCGACCCCGTCGGCGCCCTGCGGTCCGCCGGTCAGCAGCATCGTGCCCGCCGAGCGGCCGGGTTCGACGAGTCCGGCGGGCACCATGGTGCCGTTGCGGCTGTACCAGAGTTCGTACACCCGCTGACCGGAGAGGGCCGGCAGGCCGTGGTAAAGGAAGGCGGCCCGTCCCAGTCGCTTGGAGGCCACCACGGTCCCGTTGCCCCCGCCCTTGAAGGCCGTGGTGTGGAAGGTGGCGTCCGGAGCGGCCATCAGGGCGCTGACCGCGGCCGCCTGTGCTTCGGCCCGGGTGGTGCGGTCCCGCTGCTGGTCGGCGTCTTGCCGGGCGTTGACGGCCAGACCGCCGGCGACCGCGGCGACGGCCAGACAGGCGGCGGCCGCGTAGTAGGGCAGGCGATGGCGCGCTCGTCGGCGCAGCGGGACCACGGTCGCCTCGTGCCGTATCGGCGGCAGTTGCCGGACCTCGGGCAGGGCCGCCATCACCCGGAGCCGCAGATCCGCGGGGGGCACCTCGGCGACCGCCAGGGCGAGCCGGGCCGCGGTTTCCTGCAACTCCCGCACTTCCTGGGTGCATGCCTCGCAGTGTGCGAGATGGCGGGTGAACTCCGCCGCCTCCTGCTCGGACAGCGCGCCCAGGGCATAGGCGCCGGTGAGTGTGTGCAGATCGACGGTGTTCATGCCGACACCCCCAGGCAGTCGCGGAGCCGGATCAGACCGTCGCGCAGCCGTGTCTTGACCGTGCCCAGCGCCGTGCCGAGCAGGTCGGCGGTCTCCCGGTAGGTGTAGCCGCGGTAGTAGGCGAGTGTCACCGACTCCCGTTGCAGTTCGGTCAGCTGTCCCAGGCAGCGGCGCACCTGCTCGCGTTCCAGCCGTCGCTCGACGTGCTCGCTGACCTCGTCGAAGGCCGCGGTGTAGGCGTGCAGCCCGGCCCGGTGGTCGCGGTCGGCCGCCGCCTGGACCGAGCGCACCCGGTCCACCGCGCGCCGGTGGGTCAGGGTCATGATCCAGGCCATCGCGCTGCCCTGCCGTGCGTCGTAGCGGGCCGCGGACCGCCACACCTCGATGAGCACCTCCTGCGCCACCTCCTCGGACTGGGCCGGATCCCGGACCACCCTGCGCACCAGTCCCAGTACGGAGCCGGCCACCGCTGTGTAGAGACTCTCGAACGCTTGCTGGTCACCGCGTGAGACGCGGTCGAGCAGTGATTCCAGCGCACCGGAATGGGGCGCTGAGGATCGGTCGCCGCGGGCTGCGACGGGCATGAACACCTCCGGACTGTGACGTGGTCACCAGTGATTCGGCGCCGGGCGACACCCGGATTGGTCGGAATGGATTCTGGCCCATGCCACGGCGGACACCGCAGGCGGGCCCGGCGCACGATGCCGTCGCCGTACGCCGGGCCCGGCCGGCCGGCGAGGCGGCGGGGTCGATCGGTCCACCGGTTTCCGCGCGTCGTACGCCTCTCCCCCGCCCGGTACTGAGGAAGGATCACCGTCGGGTACACCGGGGTACGGAGAGGA
This sequence comes from Streptomyces sp. NRRL S-1813, assembly GCF_000719605.1. Lineage (NCBI taxonomy): Bacteria > Bacillati > Actinomycetota > Actinomycetes > Kitasatosporales > Streptomycetaceae > Streptomyces > Streptomyces sp. NRRL S-1813. Next base: position 198,093 of record NZ_JOHB01000002.1, on the reverse strand, counting down.
CTGGGCGTGCAGGACGCGGATGCCGTCATCGTGGGCGCGGGAGCGGCCGGGCTCTCGCTCGCCTACCGGCTGTGCGAAGCGGCGGCCGGCGCCCGGCGGCTGCGGGTGCTGCTCGTCGACGCCCCGCGCGGGCCGCTCACCCCGCAGGAACGGACCTGGTGTTACTGGGAAGCGCCGGGCGGCCCCTTCGACTCCGCGCTGACCGCCTCCTGGGAACGGCTGCGCGTACACGGCCCCGACGGGGTGGCCACGCAGGGGCGGCCCGCGCCCTTCCGGTACAAGATGCTGCGGTCGCGCGACTTCGAAGCCCTCGTCGGCGCCCGGCTGTCCGGCCAGGACACCGTCGTCCGGGTGGGGGCAACGGTGGAGTCCGTACGGGACGTTGCCGGTGGCGCCGAGGTACGGGGCCGCGACGAGGCGGGGCGGCCGGTGGCGCTCCGGGCCCGCTGGGCCTTCGACTCCCGGCCGTCCGTCCGGCTCCCGCCGGCCCGCACCACGCTCCAACAGCACTTCCGGGGCTGGTTCGTCGACAGCCGACGGCCGGCGTTCGACACCACGACCGCGGATCTCATGGACTTCCGCACCCCGCAGCCCGCGCAGGGCCTGTCCTTCGGATATGTCCTGCCGCTGAGCGAGCACACCGCGCTGGTGGAGTACACGGAGTTCTCCCGCCATATCGCGGACACCGCCGCCTACGAGCGGGCGTTGGACCACTACACCGCGCGGGTGCTGGGGCTGGACGCGTTCCGTGTCACCGCCGTCGAGCAGGGCGCGATCCCCATGACCGACGCCCGTTTTCCGCGGCGGGCGGGCCGCTCGGTGTTCCGCATCGGGACCGCGGGCGGCGCCACCCGCCCGTCGACCGGGTACACCTTCGCCACCGTGCAACGGCAGTCCGCGCTCATCGCGGCCGCCCTCCTGGCGGGCAGGCCTCCCCTCCCCCCGCCTCCGCACCCGGCCTGGCACCGGGCGCTGGACGCCGTGCTGCTGCGTGCGCTGGACAGCGGCCGGGTGGACGGAGCCGAGTTGTTCACCGGGTTGTTCCGCACGGTGCCGATGGAGCGGCTGCTGCGGTTCCTCGACGGCCGCTCCCGCCTGTGGGAGGACGTCACCATCGGCCTGCGCACCCCGGTGCTGCCCATGCTCCGGACCGTCGCCGAACTTCCGCTGCTGCCGCGCCGGCCCGCCGTGCGGTGACCCGGCCGATCGCGCGTTCCCGGACCGGAGGAGAGACATCGATGGCACTGCTGATGGCGCTGCTGATGGCGCTGCTGCACGAGGGCGGGCACTTTCCCGCACGCGCGCTTCGGGAGGGATCGTGACATCCGGACGAGAACACGGCAGGGCAGCGCGGCACGGACGCGACCGCCGGGCGCAGCGGGTGCCGGGGCCACCGGGGCGGGACCGGGCCGCGGCCGACGGACCGGCCGTGGCCGTGATCGGCGGCGGGATCGCGGGCCTCTCCGCCGCGACCGCGCTGGCCGAGCGGGGGGTGCGGGTCACGCTGTACGAACGGGAGGGGAGCCTCGGGGGGCGGCTGGCGGGCTGGCCCGTGCGGCTCGCCGACGGTTCGGCGGCGACCATGAGCCGTGGGTTCCATGCGTTCTTCCCGCAGTACTACAACCTGCGGGGGCTGCTGCGCCGGGTCGATCCGGGGCTGGACATGCTCCGGCGGCTGCCCGACTATCCGCTGCACCACCGGTCGGGACTGCGGGACAGTTTTGCGCGGGTGCCGCGGACACCGCCCTGGAGCGCACTGGGTTTTGTGGCGCTCAGTCCCACCTTCACCTGGCGGGATCTGGTGCGGATGCGTCCCGGCGCGGCCCTGCCGCTGCTCGACGTGCGGGTGCCGCAGGTCTATGAGCGTCTGGACCGCATCAGCGCCGCGGACTTCCTCTCCCGTATCCGCTTCCCCGATGCCGCGCGCCACCTGGCGTTCGAGGTGTTCTCCCGGAGTTTCTTCGCGGACCCGCAAGAACTGTCCGCCGCGGAACTGGTGTTGATGTTCCACATCTACTTTCTCGGCTCCAGCGAAGGGCTGCTGTTCGATGTGCCCGCCGAGCCCTTCCCGCAGGCGCTGTGGCACCCCCTCGGCCGGTATCTGGCGGGGCACGGGGTCCGGGTGTGTACGGGCACGGAGGTGACTCAGGCCGAGCCGACGACGGACGGCGGGGTGCACGTCGTCGCGGAGGGCGCGGGCCGGCGGTTCGACGCGGTGGTTCTGGCGCTGGACCCGGGAGGGCTGCATCAACTCGTCGCCGAGTCAGGCGAGTTGGGAGACCCGTCGTGGCGCGCGCGGATCGGGCGGCTGCGGACCGCGCCGCCCTTTTTGGTGTCGCGGCTGTGGCTGGACCGTCGGGTGCGCGCCGACCGGCCCGGCTTCCTGGGCACCAGCGGTTTCGGCTCGTTGGACAATGTCAGCGTGCTGGAGCGCTGGGAGGGAGAGGCGGCCCGCTGGTCCGCCCGCACCGGCGGCTCGGTGCTCGAACTGCACGCCTACGCCGTCGCCCCGGAAGCCGACCGTGCGCGCGAACAGCGGTGCCTGGTGGACCAGTTGCATGCCGTCTACCCGGAGCTCCACGGCTCCCGGAGCATCGACCAGCGGCACGAGTGGCGCGCGGACTGCCCGCTGTTCCCGGTCGGCGGTTTCGGCGACCGGCCGACCGTGCACACACCCGACCCGCGGGTGGTGGTCGCGGGCGATGTGGTGCGGACGCATTTCCCGGTGGCGCTGATGGAGCGCGCCGCGACGACCGGTTTCCTCGCGGCCAATGCGCTGCTGGCGCGGTGGGGCGTACGCGGCCAGACCCTGTGGACCGTGCCGGGCAGGGGACGCTCCGCGGCGCTGCGGTGGGCGGCGCGGCTGGCGGACCGCTGACCGGGGTGCGCTCCGGCACCGTCGACGGCGGGGGGGGCGCCCGGCGGCCCGACGGTGTCAGCCCGGGTGGCGTCCGCTGCTGCGCAGCTCCCAGCGGCGCTCGGCGTAGGCCAGATCGTCCCGCCACAGCCTTCGCGAGGCGGCGCGCATCAGCGGGCGCAGGGCGGGCGCGGCCGCGCGCACGAGGGCGAATCCGGGGCGCCGGGAGGTGGCGACGATCGCCTCGGTGACCGCGGTGCGCGGGCGTCCCCGGTCGTCCGGGCCCAGCGGCGTGGCATGGGTCTCCACCACGGAGCCCTGCCCTTCGCCTTCCAGGATGTGCATCACCACGGTGCGGGGCTCGGGGGCGGTGAAGAGTGCCCTGACCGGTACCACCGCACGCCCGGCGACTTTGAAGGAGACCTCGACGGCGAAGCCCGCGGGCCGCTCGCCGTCGCTCTCCGCAGGGGTGTCGAGCACGGTGAGGTCGACGAAGGAGTAGGGGTGGAACCATGCGCCGTGCCACGGGTCGAGGCGGTTGGCCAGCACGTCCTCGGGTTCGCACCCGCCGGTGGTGGTGTGGACGGCGGTGACGGCGCCCTCCGGCCGCGGCCGGACGGGGATGACCGGCTGCCGCAGCGGCCGCTCTCCGCCGGCCTCGTCGAGGCGCACCCAGGCCAGCAGACCGTCGTCGTGGACGGGGAACGGCTCCCAGCCGGCGAACGGGGCGCCGTCCAGGGGCAGTCCGTGCCAGCGGCAGCGGAGGGTGCCACCGTGCACGGGGCTTTGGTCCAGTGGCGCGCCGAGGTGCGGGCAGGCGCCGGGCCCCGCGACCAGACGTCCTGCCGCATCGCGCCAGGCGACGACCTCGATGCCGGCCACGGTGCGTCCGAAGGCCCGGTGGGCACCGATGGCGTGTGCCGCGCCGAGGACGAACCAGTTGCCGGACGGGCGGGCGAGGGCGGCCTTGACGGCGTCGGCGATGAGCGCGGGTTTCGCGTCGCGCCACGTCGGGCGCTGCCGCTCCCACGGCACGGCTCCGCGGCGCAGCCGGAGCGGGAGGCGCGGAGTGCGGCGGGCCTCCCGGGTCATGAGGCTTCCTCCCGTACGTGGTGCGGCACCCCGGCCCGCCGCCCGGCCGCGTGGCGGGCGGCGACGCGGCCGGCGGCAACCCGGGCCAGACCGCCGAGGGCGGTGGCCGCGCGGCGTCTGCGGGGGACCACCGAGCGGCGGTGCAGCACGGCGTACCCGTCGTCGCGCACGGCGTCGAGGATGGCGCGGTAGAGGACGAACGCGGTGCGGATACACGGGCGTGAGACCGGGTCGAGCATGGCGAGGCCGGGCGCCGCCTCGCGATAGACACCGCGGGTGAGCTCGGCGGCGTCCTCCATGGCCGCGGTGATGCGCGGGTCCCGGATGCCGGTGTCCCGGCTCCACCGGAGCAGTGCGCGGTCGACGCCGTGCGCCGCGAGCAGATCCGCGGGCAGATAGATGCGGCCCCGGTCCAGGTCCTCTCCGACATCACGCAGGAAGTTGGTGAGCTGGAAGGCGATGCCGAGCGCCGCGGCGTGCGGCGCGGCTTCCTCCTGCGGCACGACCGTGCCGAGCACCGGCAGCATCTCCAGGCCCATCACCGCGGCCGAGCCGTGCATATAGCGCGCCAGATCGGCGTACGTCGGGTAGTCCGTCACCGTCAGATCGCTGCGCATCGACGCCATGAAGTCCCCGAAGTGCCGGTGGGCGATGCCGTACACGGCAGCGGTGTGCGCCACCGCGCGCACGACCGGTTCCGTGCTCTCGCCGCCGCGCAGGCCCTCCTCCAGACGGCGCCGGAGGGCATCGAGCGCCGGGGCACGGCCGGCGGCGGGGCGGCCGGGGCCGGGTTCGTCGACGATGTCGTCGGCCCAGCGGGCGAAACCGTACAGGGCGTGGACGGCCGGCCGGCGTTCCGGGGGCAGCAGCCGGGTGGCGAGGAAGTAGGTCTTGCCGTGCCGGGCGTTGAGCCGGCGGCAGTGGGCATAGGCGTCGCGCAGGAGGGGGTCGGTGATGCCTGCGGCGTCCAGTTCGCGAGCGGTCATGCGGGGATGCCTCTCGGGGTGGGGCGGGCGGAGCCTGCGGTGGAGCGAGCGGGCCGCAGGCCGGTGACCCGGGCCGCGGCGAGCTTGCCGGAGATCAGGACGGTGGGGATGCCGACGCCGGGGGTGGTGCCGCAGCCCGCCAGCACGGCGTTCGCCGTGCCGCGCACGAGGTTGCGGGGGCGGAAGGGGCCCGTCTGCGCCAGGGTGTGGGCGGCGGAGAAGGGGGTGCCGGCCGCGAGCCCCTGGGCGGTCCAGTCGGCGGGGGTGACCATGTGCTGCATCTCGATGGCGGCGCCGATGCCGGTGAGTCCCCGGCGCTCCAGTACGGCGAGCAGGCTGTCGCGGTACCGGGGGGCCAGGTCCTGCCAGGAACCGGCGCCGGGGCCGGTCTCGGTGTTGGGGCAGGGCGCCAGGATGTAGTGCAAGTGGCGTCCCGGCGGGGCGAGTTGCGGGTCGGATGCGGTGGGGCGGGTGAGGAGCAGGGAGGGGTCGCTCATCAGCTGCCCGGTGCGGGTGAGTTCGTCGAAGGTCCGCTCCCACGCGGCGCCGAAGGAGATCGTGTGGTGCGCCAGCCGTGGCCAGGTCCGGTCGGTACCGGTATGCAGGATCACCGCGGAGGGCGAGTGGCGCAGCCGGAGCGGGCGGCGGGGCCGTCTGCCGAGCAGTCGGTGGACGACCGGCAGGTCGGGCGTGAGGACCACCGCGTCGCAGGGAATGCGCTCGTGCGCGGTGACCACCGCCGTGATCCGGTCGCCGCTGCGTTCCAGCCGCGTGACCGGGTGGCCGTAGTGGAAGGCGGCCCCGGCGTCGGCGGCCGCGTCCGCCATGGCCCGGGGCAGGGCGTGCATCCCGCCGCGGGGGAAGTACACCCCGGCGACCGTGTCCATGTAGGCGATGACGGCATAGGCGGCGAGGGCGCGCGCGGGCGGTACGCCGGCGTACAGCGCCTGGAAGGAGAAGACTCTGCGCAGCCGTGGGTCGGGCAGGAAGCGGCCGATACGGTCGTCGAGCCGGCCGAATCCCCCGAGCGCGGCGAGGCGGACCAGGTCCGGGTGCATCAGCTGGAGCGGTGAGTCGAAGTTGGCGTCGATGAAGCGGTGGCGCTGGACCGCGTACAGCTGCTGGAGCCAGTGCCGCAGCCGGCGGTATCCCTGGGCCGCCGGGGCGCCGGCGAACCGTTCGACCTCGGCCTCCATGGCCTCCGCGTCCGTGTGCACGTCCAGTTCGCTGCCGTCGGCGAACCGGGCGCGGTACGCCGGGTGCAGTGCCTGGAGTTCCATCCGGTCGGTGAGGCGTTCGCCGACCGCCGCGAACGCCTCGTCGATCAGGTCCGGCATGGTCAGCACGGTCGGTCCGGTGTCGATGCGGTAGCCGTGACGCTCGATCCGGCCGGCCCGGCCGCCGGGCAGTTCGTCGCGCTCGACGACCGTCACCCGCCGGCCGGCGCCGAGCAGATGGAGCGCGGCGGACAGCCCGGAGAGACCGGCGCCGACCACCACCACGTGGTCGGTGGGACCGGTGACGGTTCTCATGAGCCACCCCCTGTGACCCTGCGGGCGAGCGGGTCCCCGGAGGGCCGGCCGGCGGGCGGCGGGCCGGTGTCGCACCGCTCGTCTGCGCACGGCGCCGCGCGGTGTGCTGTGGCCCCGGTGCGAGGGCGCATCGTGTTTCCTCTCGTCGCGTCGAAGGAGGAGGGCCCGGCGCGCACCGCGGGCTGTTCGCGGCCCGGCGTGCGCGTCAGGCGGACCGGAAGACGAGTGCGGCGTTCTGGCCGCCGAAGCCGATGGAGAGACTGGCGGCGGCGGACAGGGCCGTGGTGCGGGGGACCTTGGCCACGATGTCCAGATCGATGTCGAGGTCGAGGTCTTCGTGGTTGGCGGTGGGAGGGATGGTGTCCCGTTGCAGGCTCATGACGGTGACGGCCGCTTCGATGGCGCCCGCCGCCCCGATGGCGTGGCCGAGCGCGCCTTTGAGGGACGTGACGGCGGGGGGCTCGGGGAAGACGGCGTGCAGCGCCTTGGCCTCGGCCAGGTCGTTACGACGGGTGCCGGTGCCGTGCGCGTTGATGTGACCGATGTCCCCGGGCCGCAGACCGGCGTCCGCCAGGGCGGCGGTGAGGGCCGCCGCGGCTCCCCGGCCGTCCGGCTCGGGGGCGGCGTAGTGGTAGGCGTCGCAGCTCGCCCCGTAGCCGGCCAGATGTGCGCGCGGACGGGCTCCACGGGCGCGGGCGTGGTCGGGGTGTTCCAGCACCAGCACGGCGGCGCCTTCGGAGAGGACGAATCCGTCGCGTCCGGCGTCGAAGGGGCGGCAGGCGCCCGCGGGGTCCTCCCTCCGCCGGGAGAGCGCTCCCATGCGGTGGAAGCAGGCCGCGGGGATGGGGTGACGGGCGGATTCCGCGCCGCCGGCCAGCACGATGTCGCACGTCCCGGCGCGCAGCAGATCCCGGGCGACACCGAGGGCGCTGCTGCCGGAGGCGCAGGCGGTGGAGACGGCGAAGTTGGGGCCCGTGACGGTCAGGTCGAGGGCGATTTCGGCGGCCGCCATGTTGGGCACGCTGCGGGTGATGGCGAGCGGCGAGATGTCCAGGGGGCGGCCGGCCGCGAGCTTGGCGAACTCGCCGACATAGCGCTCCATGCTGGCCGTGCCGGTACCCATGACCACACCGACGCGCGCGGCGTCCCAGTCGGTGGGGCCGAGACCGGCATCGGCGACGGCATGGCGGGCGGCGAGCAGGGCCATGGCGACGAAGCGGTCCAGCCGCCAGGCCGCTTTCCGGCCGACCCTGGCGGCCGTGTCGAAGTCGGGCACCTGACAGGAGATGTCCACCGGCAGACCCGCGAGTTCCGGGTCCCGGGCGGCCGTGGACCGCCCTGTGAGCAGGCCGTCCCAGGTGGCCTGGGCGCCGATCCCGGCCGGGCTGATGACCCCGAGGCCGGTGACGGCGACCTCGCGGCACTGGCCGGGCATCAGGTGCCGCTGTTCGGCGCGGTGGTCAGGGCCTTGTCGGCGTCCTGGGCATCCATGAGCGCCGCGAGACCGCCGATGGTCGTCGACAGGGGAATGTCCTCCAGCGAGATCCCGGTGCGTTCCTGAAGCATCAGGCCCATCTCGACGAGAGCCAGCGAGTCCAGCCCCAGGTCCTCGAAGGTGCGCTCCGGGGTGACCTCGGCCGGGTCGAGATCGAAGGTATCGGTGAGGGTGCTGGTGATCAGCTCGGTACTGGTGGGCACGGGTGACTCCTTCGGTGGGTGAGGTGGTGCCGGCGAAGGCCACGGTCGCGGTGCTCCACGGCGCGTTCCGTCGGTGCGGACGGGCAGCGCGCGTCCGTTCAGCGGGAGCCCGGGGCGCCCTTGGACGTGCGGGTGCGGCCGGGGGTGGTCATCGCGGCTCCAGGCGGGCGGGCGGCGGTCGGCACCGGGACCGGTGCGCAGGGGGCGGTCTCGCGCTCCCTACTGTCGCCGACCTGACACTCCGTCAGCGGGCTTGAAGGCACCTCCGAACGAGTGATTTATCGCTCTATACCGCCAGACGGGCTTCCTCCCGGGGCTCCGGCCGCTGCCGGCTCAGCGGCGTGACCGTCGCGGGGGCGCCGGGCGTCGCGGGGACCTTCCGGCCGGCCGAGCCAGCGTGCGGCCGCGGCGGCGGTGACCAGGGTGACGGCTCCGGCGACGACAGCGGTGAGCGTCATCGCGTCCGTGAAGGCCCGGCGTGCGGCGGCCAGCACCCCGGCGCGCAGGGGGCCGGGGAGGCGCATCGCCTGTGCGGGGACGGACAGCATGCTGTGCTCGGCCGCTTCCGCCACGAGTGCGGGGGCGTGCAGACCGGTGAGGGAGGTGGTGAGCCGCGAGGTGAAGACGGCCGCGAGCAGCGAGCCCTGGACGGCCACCCCGAGGGCGGAACCGACCTGGCGGGTGGCGTCGTTGATGGCCGAGCCGAGTCCGGCGCGTTCGGTGGCGACCGATCCCATCACCGACTCGGTGGCCGCGGCCGCCACGAGTCCGGCGCCCACGCCCGCGACCAGCTGGAAGGCCGCGCAGTGCGGGTAGTCGGAGTCGGGGGTGGTGGTCGCGAGGATGGCGAAGCCGGCCGTCACCAGCAGCAGGCCGCCCACCACGGGAACCTTGCCGCCCAGCCTCGCCCGTACGGGCACCGCGCACACCGCCCCGAGAGCGAGTCCGGCCGGCAGGGGCAGCGTTCGCACGCCGGCCTGCCAGGGGCCGTAGCCGAGCACCCCCTGGAGGTACAGGGTCAGCACGAACAGCGCCCCGAACATGGCGAAGGACATCAGGGCGAGCGCCACCGCGGCCACTCCGATGCCCGGCACCCGCAGCAGGTACAGCGGGAGCATGGGCGCGGGCGCACGCAGTTGGCGGCCCACGAAGGCTGCCAGCAGCAGCGCGGCGACGGTGAATCCGGTGAGCGCGGCCGGGCTGGTCCAGCCGCGGTGCGGGCTCTCGGTGATCGACCACACCAAGGCCAGCAGCCCCGCGGCCGACAGTGCGGCACCGGGCACATCGAAGCCGGTGCGCCGCCGCGCATGGGACTCGGGTACCAGGGCGAGGGCCAGGACGATGATGACGGCGGCCAGCGGCAGATTGATCCAGAAGGCGGCGCGCCACGAGGAGTGCTCCACCAGCCAGCCGCCGATGACCGGGCCGCACAGGCCTCCCATGCCGCCGACCGCGGCCCACGCGGCGATCGCCCGGCTGCGCAAGTGGGCCTCGGGGAAGAGATGGTGCAGGACCGCCAGCGTCGCCGGCATCAGCAGCGCGGCCCCGGCCCCCATGACACAGCGCGCGGTGATCACCTGCCACGGGTGGCCGGACAGCGCGCCGCCCAGCGAGGCGCCCGCGCAGACCGCCACACCGCAGACGAAGGAACGCCGTCGGCCCCAGGCATCGGTGAAGGCTCCTACGGCCAGCACCGTGCCGCCCAGAACCACGGCATAGCCGTCCACGATCCACTGCACCTGCGCGGTGGAGGTGTCCAGGTCGCCCTGGAGGTCGGGGACGGCGACGTTGAGGACCGTGAGATCCAGGCCGAGCATGAACAGGCCGAGGCACACCACGGCAGCCGCTCCCACCCGGCGCGCGGGCCCGGCCGGTCCGCCGGCCGGCGCAGCGGCGGTCACGCCGTCGCCACGGGGCGGTTGATGACCGTGTCGAGCGCGCCCGTGAGGTGGTCGACCAGCGCCTTCGTCCCCGTATGCAGATAGGTGTGGCCACCGGGGAAGAGCTGGGCCCGGGCGGACGTGGTGACCAGGTCGTTCCACGCCTGGAGTTCCCGCACGGGGGTGACGGGGTCCTGCTCGCCGCCGTAGAGGGCCAACGGCACGTCGAGCGGGGGCTCGGGGCGGTGCCGGTAGTGCAGGAGCAGCAGACAGTCGGCCAGCAGCGGCGTACAGGCGGCGGCCATCAGACGTGCATCGGCCAGCAGTTGCTCGGGGATCGGGCCGACGAGTTCACGGATGCCCTCCAGGCCGGCCGTCAGCCGCGGCGGCAGACCGGCGCTGTAGGCGTCGATGTGCGGCGCCGACAACGAGGACAGCGCCAGCAGCGAGGGCAGCCGGCCGTGGGTGCGCCGCAGATGACGGGTCGCCTCGTAGGCCAGCAGCGCGCCCGCGCTGTGCCCGAAGACGGCGAACGGACGGGGGTCGGCCCAGTCGTCCAGCACCGCGGCGAGCCGGGCGCTGAGGTACGCGGGATCGGTCAGCGACGGTTCCGCGGAGCGTGTTCCCCGGCCGGGCAGTGCCACCGAGCACGGCTCGACCCAGGGCGGCAGCAACGGCGCCCACCGCAGATAGCAGTCCGGACCGGCCCCGGCGGGCGGCACGCAATACAACCGCAGCGCCGCCTGCGGACGGGCGGCCAGTACCACGCGCTGCGGCACCGCCGACGCCGCTACCGTCACCGACGTCGACTCTTCCGTGAAACCGACACCCACGACACACGCCCTTCGCCTCGCGCTCCACTGGTCCGGGCTCCGCCCTCGTACCGCCGGGCGCCCCGAACGGGGCCGCGTTCAGCCGTGGCGTCGGGGCCGTCCCGGCACCACCGCCGGCCGACGGGGCCCGGGAGCCGGCCGGCCGGGCACAAGACCGATGCCCACGCCGACCCTGCACTCCCCCGCCGTCTCACTCCACACACCACGCAAGGCACGGCCCCCCTCTGACACCAACGGCGGCAGCTTGCGCACCCATGGCTCGAAGCCGTACCCGGGCCCGCGGCGCACGTTTGGGTGCAAGGGCCCTGGGCCATCTGTCCGGAAGGCGTGTCGGTGCGAACCCTGGGGGACCGTGGTCATGCGCGGATCCATCGTCAAGGCGGGGACGGCCCTGGCATCGTCATCGCGCTGCTCTCCCCGGGCGCGGCACGCGCGGACGCGCCGCCGTCACCACCGCCGCTCACCGACGACCACGGGCGCACGCTCACCCTGCGCGGCTGGAACGTCGGGGACAAGGCGCACCGCGGCGCCGATGCGCTCAGCGCCCTCACCCAGCGGCACTTCCAGGATCTGCACGACCAGGGCTTCGACTTCGCACGCCTCCGGGTCTTCCGGGACGACCTGGAACCGCGCCCCGGCCACTACAGCGCGCGCTATCTCCGCAAGATCGAAAACATCCTCAACTGGGCCCACCGCCGGCGCATCCGGGTCGTCCTCGACGCCCACCAGGACGTCTTCGGGCCCGCGTCCGGCCATCGCGGCATCCCCGAGTGGGCGACCCGCACCGACGGGCTGCCCTTCACCCCGCATCCGGACGACTGGTTCGCGGAGTACTTCGAGCCCGCCGTGCAGGCGGCCTTCGAGCACCTCTACGAGGACACCGACCTCCAGCGGGCGCAGGCCCGTATGTGGCGCGTGCTCGCCCAGCGCTTCGCCCACCACCCAGCCGTGTCCGGCTACGACCTGATCAACGAACCCATGGGGCGGCTCCGCGCGGGCGAGGACCTTCCGGCAGCCGCCCACCGCATCGAGTCCGAGCAGCTGACCCCGATGTACCAACGGATCGCGGACGCGATCCGCACGGCCGACCGCCACCACAGGCTGTTCGTCGAACCGACCCCGATCGTCGGCGAGGGGCTGCCCACCGGCCTCGGCCGCATCCACGACCCCGAGGTCGTCTACGCGCCGCACTTCTACAACGCCACGATGGAAGCCGGCGGCGACTACGACCCCTCGGCGCGCTGGCTCGAAGCCTATGAGAACGCCGTCACCCGCTACCCGAGCGCCCAGCACATACCGGTCGTCGTCGGCGAGTGGGGCCCCCGGGACAGCTCGCTGCCCCACACGGCGCGCTTCTACGGCGATGCCCTCGCCTCCCTCGACCGCTACAGCTCCGGCTGGGCGGGCTGGGAGTGGTGCTACGGCGGCGGGTACTGCGCCGTCGACCAGGACGGCCGCTTCCTCGCCAACAAGGAACAGACCGCACGTCCCTATGCCCCCGCCGTCGCAGGTGCCGTACGCGAGCAGCGCTACGACCCCACGACGCGGACGTTCCGCCTTGTCTACGACTCCTCGGGGCGGGCCGGCGTCAGCGAGCTGACCGCGCCGCCCACGGCCGCGGGATGGCAGGTGTCGGTTCAGGGCCCGGCCCTGGCCCGGCCACGTGTCGTGCCGGCCGGGGAGCGGGGCACGATCCGGGTACGGACGCAGCCAGGTGCCTCCGGACGCGTCACGGTGACAGTCTCGGCACGGGGATAAGTACGGGCCCGTCCGCCCTCCTCGCCCTGTCAGCCGAGGAGGTAGATGAACACCCCCGGCGCGGTGGCACTGCCGCCCGTGGTGGTGAGCGCGATGGTGACCGCCCCCAGGGAATGGGTGGGCGCTACGGCGGCGACCCGGGTGTCGGACAGCACGGCGAACGGGGCCGGGACGCCGCCGAAGGTCACGCCGGTGGTCGTCGACAGACCCGTGCCGGTGATGTCGACCAGGGTGCCGCCCGCGGGGAGGCCGGTGAGGGGGCTGAAGCCCGTGACGGTCGGTGCGGCCACGAAGCCGCAGGTCCCGGACGCGGTGTCGCTCCCGCCGAGCGCGGTGACGACCAGGGCCACCTGCCCCGTCGCGTGGGCCGGGCTCACGACGGTGAGTTGACCGTCGGACTCCACCGTCGGCGTCACCGCCGTCGCGCCGAACGCCACGGACGTCGCGGTGGCGAGGCCGCGCCCGGTGACGGTGATCGTGGCGCCGCCCGCCACGGGGCCGGAAGGGGGCGAGACGTCGAGGATGACGGGCGGGGGAACGTAGTAGAAGGCCACCGGGTTGCTGGTCCTCCCGGGCGTCGTCACCGTGGCAGTGACCACGCCGGCTCCCGAGGGAGCGACCACCGAGACGGACGTGGCCGTATTGGCCGTGATGGTGGCCGGCTTGGTGCCGAAGCGCACCTCGCTGGCATTCTCGAGGCCGGTGCCGGTCAGAATCACCGCGGCACCGCCGCCGGTGGAGCCCTGGTTCGGATCGATCGGCATGTTCCCGCCACCTCTGCGCCGGTAACTCCCCTGTCATGCCTGTCACTCACCAGTTACCCAGGGACGTTCGAGCGTGACGAGGGCGCGCTCCGCATCTTCACCCGGATGGCACAGCGCGCGCCTGCCGCCTCTCACTCGTGCCCGGTGTGCCGCGCACGCCCTTCCGCAACCGGCGTGGGCCCGCAACCGTCCGCTGTGCCGGCCGTCGCCCCCTACCCCTAGTACCTGAGAGCTACGCGCGAAGTGCGCTCCACGGCGGGACGCCGACCAAGTGGGGTGATCCATAGCTTCGTTCCGGAAGCACGACCGGCTTCCGGTACGGAAGGACCCTCCCTCATGGCGCCCCGCCCGCCCGGCAGCCGCCCGCTGCGCACCCTGCTCGCCGCACTCGTCGCCGCCTCGGTGGCCGTACCCGTGTCGGGTGCGGCCCGCCCCTCGGCCGTTCCGGCACCTGTCCCCGTGTCCCTCGCACCGCTGCGGTCCCCCGGCCCCGGTGCCCTCGCCGAGCGGTACGCCGTCAACCGCGACAGCATCCGCGCGGCGGAGCGGATGGCCGAGGCCCACGGCGACCGGGCGCGGGCCGACGCACTGCGCGTGATGGCCGGTCCGGCACGGCAGTTCCTGTCCTTCGACGGCCGTAACGGGGGCCGCACCGTCGAGGTCGTCGGCGACCTGGCACGGGCCGACCGGATCGCCGTACTGGTGCCGGGGTCGGACACCAACCTCGACCGATACGGTCGTCTGCGGGACGGTGCGACGGCGCTCCGGCAGGAGCTGGGTGACCGGTCCGCCGTCATCGCCTGGGTCGGATACGAGACGCCGGCCACGATGAGCACCCGGGTCGTGACACCGGGCCTCGCCGAGGAGGCCGCTCCCCAACTCCGGGCGTTCGTACGTGAGACGGCCGCACTTCGGCCGCCCGCCCGGATCACCGTCCTCTGCCATTCCTACGGTTCCGTGGTCTGCGGCCGGGCCGCCTCGGGGCTCGACGCCTCGGACATCGTCCTGTACGGCAGCCCCGGGGCCGGTGCCGGCAGCGTCGCTGCGCTGCACACCCGAGCGACCGTGTGGGCCGGCCGGGGCGACGACGACTGGATCGCCGACGTGCCGCACGCCCAGGTGCAACTTCCCTTCTTCACATTGGGGTTGGGGGCCGACCCGGTCTCGCCCGCCTTCGGCGCCCGGCTCTTCCCGGCAGGCGCCGGCGGCCACAGCGACTACCTCGAACCCGGTTCCGTATCCCTGCGCAACCTCGCCCGGATCGTCTCCGGGCAGGACCCTGCCGAGGAGGGCCACCGTGCGTGACCTCGTCCGGCGGATCGCCTCCGCGACGCCGCCCGATCGTGACCGTGGCGTCGACGCACTGCGTGCGCTCGCCATCCTCGGTGTGGTGCTCGGGCACTGGCTGGTGACCGCCCTGGTCGCCGACAGCGGCGCGGTGCACGTCGCCAGCCCGCTGCACCACATGCCGCAACTCACCCCGGTCTCCTGGGTTTTCCAGACCCTTGCGGTGTTCTTTCTGGTGGGCGGCCGGGTGGCGGCGAGGAGTTACGCCGCCACCCGTGCCCGGGGCGGCACGTACGGGCGGTGGCTCCGCGCCCGGACAGCCCGGCTGTTGCGGCCGGTTGCGGCCGTCCTGGTGGTGTGGAGCGTGGTGGCGGGCGCGCTGCTCGCTTCCGGCGCCGGCCTGGAGACGGTACGCACGCTGGGCAAACTGGCGCTGTCCCCGCTCTGGTTCCTGGTGGTCCTCATGGCGCTGACGACGGCGACCGGGCTGGTCGCCAGGCTGCATCCGCTGTGGCCGCTCGCCGTCGTCCTGCACATCGACCTGATCCGGTTCGGCCTGGGCGGGCCGGCCTGGCTGGGCTGGATCAATGTCCTGGCGGGCTGGCTGGTGCCGTACTGCCTGGGGGCGGCCTGGGCCCGGGGCGGGCTGCGGAGCCGTCCGACCGGCTGGGTGCTCCTGCTCGGCGGCGGCACCGCCACCGCCGGCCTCGTCCTGTGGGCCGGCTACCCCGCCGCCATGGTCGGGGTGCCCGGCGCCGGCATATCCAACCTCAACCCGCCCACTCTCGCGGCCGTCACCTTCGGTCTCGCCCAGTCGGGGGCGGCACTGCTCCTGATCGGCCCGCTGCGCCGGATGCTGCAACGCCCTGCGCTCTGGGCGGCGGTGGCGCTGACGAACCTGTCGGCGATGACGGTCTTCCTGTGGCACCAGACCGCGCTGATGGCGGTGACGGCGGTCGGGCTGCTGGCGGGCGATCCCCTGCCCGGCCTGCACACCGTCCCCACCGGCTTCGGTTGGGTGCTCGCCCGGCTGGCCTGGCTGCCGGTGTTCGCGCTGACGCTGCTGATGTGCTGGGCCGCGTTCCGTACGTACGAGCAAGGACGTCGGGGCGGCACCCGGGTGGTACAGGAGGGGCGTCCCGCACGGACCACGGCGGTGCGGCGTGCTTAGGATGCGTCGTGTGAGCGAGGGGGGCGGGACCAACGGGGGGCGGCGGCTGCGGGAAGCCGTGCGGGCGGTGCCACGCACCCTGCGCGAGGACCTGTGCACCGTGGCGCGCGATCCACTGCCGAGCCTGCGCTGGCTGGGCCGGCTGCCGCACGCCCACGCGGTGCTGTTCGCGGTGCTCATGGGTCTGGCCAATGCGAATCAGTACGAGCCGCAACTCGAACCGGCCACGCCGTCGGCCACGACGACAGCCGTGGCGACGACCGTCGCGATGGCCGTGACGCTGCTCGTCGTGCTCCAGTCGGGCGCCGCCATCCTCGCGTTGTCCCGTCCGGTGCCCGCCTGGTGGCTGTCGACGCTTGCGCTCTTCCTGGCCAGGACCGTCGGCGAGACCAAGGTCAGCCACGCCCCGCTGTGGTCCTGGAGCTTTCCGGGTATCGCACTGCACACCCTTGTGCTGTTCCTCCTCGCGCTGCGGGTCCGCCCCCGGGTCGCGGCCGAGGCGCTGGGGCTCACCCTCCTTTCGGGATGGGCCGCACTGGCCTTCGCGGCCCCCGCCCAGCAACCGAGCCTCATTCAGGACGCCGTGGCCTGCACGACCGCGGTGGTGGTGGGCGCCTCGCTGCGCGGCCGCCGGGTGGCCCGCAGTCAACTCGTCGAGCAGGAGGTGCGGACCGCCGACGAGCGGGCGCGGCGCACCCTCCTGGAGGAGCGCAACCGGATCGCCCGTGAGCTGCACGACGTGGTCGCCCACCACATGTCGGTGATATCCATCCAGGCGCAGGTGGCTCCGCACCTGGTCAAGGAACCCACCGACGAACTCAAGGAGAATCTCGCGGGCATCCGCGAGAACGCCGTCGAGGCGCTGACCGAACTCCGGCGGGTCCTGGGCGTACTGCGCTCGGAGGACGCCCCGTCCGACGGAGTACGGCATGCCCCGCAGCCCACCCTCGGGCGGCTGGACGAGCTGGTCGGCAAGGTGCGCGGAACGGGACTCGCAGTCGTCACCGAGACCACCGGGCAACCGCGGCCGCTGTCGCCGGGAGTCGACCTGTCGGCGTTCCGCATCGTCCAGGAGGCGCTCAGCAACGCGATGCGGCACGCGCCCGGAGCGGCGGTGCGGGTGGACCTCGGGTACCGGCCCGGCGGGCTCACCCTGCGTGTCACCAACACCGCGCCGGACCGGCCCGCCCCGCCCTCGCCGGGCGCCGGCCACGGATTGCTCGGCATGCACGAGCGCACCGCCATGCTCGGCGGCGAACTGGCCACCGGCCCCACTCCCGACGGCGGCTACGAGGTGACCGCGATCCTTCCCACGCACACCGCCAAGCCTGCCGAACCCGGTGAGGATGCCCCATGACGCCCATCCGTGTGCTGATCGCCGACGACCAGATCATGGTCCGACAAGGGTTCACGGTGCTGCTCAACGCCGAACCCGGCATCGAGGTCATCGGCCAGGCGGTCGACGGCCTCGATGCCGTTGCCCAGGTCGCCGAACTCGCCCCGGACGTCGTCCTGATGGACGTCCGGATGCCCCGGCTCGGCGGCATCGAGGCGACCCGTCGGCTCACCGAACCGTCCGGCGCCACTGTCAAGGTCCTTGTCCTGACCACCTTCGACCTCGACGAGTACGTGTACGAGGCGCTGCGCGCGGGTGCCTCCGGGTTTCTTCTGAAGGACGCCTCGGCGGCCGAACTCGCCCAGGCGGTGCGGGTGGTGGCGGCCGGCGACGCTCTGCTCGCGCCGAACATCACCAAGCGGCTCATCGCCGAGTTCTCCCGGGTCACCAGCTCCCCTCGCACCCCGCTCAAGGACCGTGTCGGTGACCTGACGGAACGCGAGACCGAGGTGCTGGCCCTGATCGCCCAGGGCCTGTCGAACGGGGAGATCGCGGAGCGTCTGGTGGTGGCGGAGCAGACCGTGAAGAGCCATGTGGGCCGGATCCTGGTCAAGCTGGGCCTGCGCGACCGTACACAGGCCGCCGTCTTCGCGTATGAGACGGGGCTGATACGCCCGGCCGGATACTGAGCCGCCCTCCGGCAGGGCGCTGCCGCGGCGGCGGCCTCGGGGAGAGCCGACGAAGTGGGCGGCCCCGGCACGGCATCGGCCTGCGGTACCCCTCGCTCTTCCGCCGTGCGGCGGAGCGGCACCCACCTGGGGAGCGATGCAGGGCGTCGCGGCGAACGGGACCGTGGTGAGCGGCAGGGAATCGCCTCCCTGGCACACCGATTCCGGTCGATGACCGCATCCGCAGGAGGTAGCAATGCCCCGAATCCGCCGCCCGCTCGTCGTGGCCGCCGCCGCTCTCGCCGCCTGCACGGCGGCCGCACTGACCCTGGGCACGACCGGGCCGGCCGCGGCTGCCGAGGCCGGGCCCCGGGCCGTCCGGCACAGCGCCGACGCACCGTCGCTGACGGGCTCCGCCAAGCTCGCGCGACAGCCCGGCGACAACGTCCACTTCCGCATCAACGCCCACGGGTTCGCCGACAAGGCGCGCGGCACGTTCTACGTGAGCCATCATTTCGGCAAGGTCTGGGGCGGATATTTCCAGGGCCGTATCGACTGCCTGGTGACCGGTGGTCCGGTGGCCGTCGCCACCGGCATCGTGACCGCGTCGCACTTCAAGGGCGCACCGGGCATGCCGGAGATCGGGGACCTCAGGGGCAAGCGGTTCGGCTTCACCGTGCTGGACAGCGGCAAGAAGGGGGACCGGCTGGGCTACAGCTGGGCCATGGACGGCGTACCGAAGAACAGCGTCGGCAAGTGCCTGGGCTCCGCCCCGTTCGAGACCCTGGAGAAGGGCGACTACAAGGTGCACCACTGGATGCCGTCGCGCGAGGCCGCCAAGAACTGACCACCGCCCCTGAGCGACCCGGGGTGGCGAGCCTGCGCGCACCACCCCGGGCTGCCGCTCCGCCCGATTGCCTTCCGCCTCGCCCAGTTGCCCTTCTCCCTCGCCCAGTTGTCCTTCCGCCCCGGCCGGGCTCGCTCTCGCAGCGACGGCCGGCGCGAATGTGCGCCATGGCCCGCGGCTACAGCTGGAAGGAGTCGGCCAAGATGTCGAGCTGCGCGGTGAGCAGGGTCTGGGCCCGGTGCCCCATCCCGGCGTATTGGCCGGACACCTCCAGGCTGACCGTGCCGTGCAGTTGGGACCAGGCCAGCACCGTACCGGCGAGGGCGGTCCCGGCTGCCGCGTCGTGCGGAGCCGGCCCGGTGTGCTGCGCCAGCCAGCCGGCGACGTCGGCATCCCGGCGCACCCAGGCGTCCATTTCGTCGACGACCGGCCGCAGCGGCTCCGTGGGCTCGCCCTCGGCGAACACCTTCAGGAACGGGCCCAGGACGGCCCGCGCACGGAGCAGTGTGTCCGGCGGAGCCGCGTAGCCGGGGACCGGGGTGCCCTGGATCAGCAGATAGCGGTGCGGCTGCGCGACGGCCCAGCCCCGGTAGGCGTCGGCGAGGGCGTGCAGGGTGGCGCGCGCGTCGTCAGCGGCGGACGCACCGTCGACGTGCTCGACGGCCTGCGCCACCTCGTCGTAAGCGTCCCGGATCAGCTCGCTCAGCAGATCGTCCCGGCCCGCGAAGTAGCGGTAGAGGGCGGGACCCGACAGCCCCATGTCCTTGGCGATACGGGTGAGCGCCACGGCTTGCACGCCCCCTTCGGCAAGCTGCTGAAGCGCGGCCGCCTTGATCTCCGCGCGGTTCTGCTCGCGGTAGCGGGCCCGGGGACTCCGTGCCTCGGCGGCCATGTTCTCCTCCTGCGTTCGCGACGGTGTCCAGCGCGTATGAGCCGGGTGTGAGCGGCTGTGAGCGGGTGTCGCCGATCGTAGCCAACCCTCCTCTTGCGATGGTGCGTCGCTGTAGTTATAGTCTCTAACAGAAGCGAGAGGGCGAAACGAAACCCGCCCGCCGCTTCCCCGCCACAGTTCGTTGCCCATCGGTCATCGGCTCGTAGAGAAGGAACCGCCATGTCTGCCGCAGAACTTTCGCTCCACGCAGTGCTGGGCGCCGGCCCCGCAGGCACCACGCTCGCCGGTGAACTCGCCCGCCGCGGTCACGCCGTACGGCTGGTCAGCCGCTCGGTCCCGGACAGCGCCGCCGAGGGCATCGAGCGCTACGCCGCCGATGTGAGCACGCCCGACGGGGCACTGGCCGCCGTCGAGGGCGCCGCCGTCGTGTACCACTGCGTGAACGTCGACTATCACCGTCAGGTGGAAGTGATGCCCCGGGTCCAGGAGGCGGTACTGGCCGCCGTCGAGACCACGGGCGCCCGCCTGGTCGTGCTGGACACGCTGTACCCGTACGGCCCCACGCGCGGCGAGGTGATGACGGAGGAGACCCCGTGGCGGGCGACCAGCCGCAAGGGGCGGATGCGCGCACAGCTGGACGAGCGCTATCTCGCCGCCCACCGCGCGGGGCGCGCCCGTGTCGTCCTCGGCCGGTCGGCCGACTTCGTCGGTCCCGGCGTGCTCAACTCGTCGCTCGGCGGAGCGGTCTTCCCCGGCGCGCTGACCGGTGGCGAGGTCCTCGGCATGGGCGACATCGACCTGCCCCACAGCTACACGGACATCCGGGACGTGGCGACCGGACTCGCCACGCTCGGTGCCCACCCGGAAGGCGACGGCAGGGTCTGGCACCTTCCCACCGCGCCCGCCGTCACCACACGCGAGATCTACTCGATGATCGAGGAGCGGGTGGGGCGCCCGGTGCGGAGCGTGACCCTGGCCGAGCCCCGCCCCTTCGGGCCGTTCGACGCGACGTTCATGGACGAGTACGCGGAGATGTTCTACCAGCACACCGAACCGCAGATCGTGGACTCCGCCGCCTTCGAGCGCACCTTCGGGGTCCACCCGACACCCCTGGATGCGACCCTCGACGCCACCGTCGACTGGTACCGCGCGCTCCTGGCCGGCGCCCGGAGCTGAGCCGGCCGCACACACGCCGAAGGCCGACGCCCGGTGCGTCGGCCTTCGGCGTGCCAGTGGTGGTCAGGAAGCGCTGGGCAGCTTCACCGACCAGGCCGTCACCGACAGCGCCCCACCGTCCACGAGGGTGTCGAACGGCACGACGCTGTGCGAGTTGCCGCCCGTCGGAGACACCTGGAGGTACTTGGCCTGCGCGGAGGACGGACCCGCGTGCGTCCAGACCAGGTCCGCGAAGGCGCTCTTGCCCGGCTTCAGCGTGACCTGGTGCGCGCCCGGGTCCTTGGCGAAGTGGGTGTCACCGTGGTGCGCGGTGGTCTTCAGGGCCGTGTGACCGGCACCCTCCAGCGCCAGCCCCGGGTAACCGTTGATCGCGCAGGTGCTCTGACCGGTGTTGGTCACCTTCAGGTAGGTGCCCGAGTGACTCATTCCGGCCTGGCTCGACCCCGCGCTGGTGGTCGTGACCTTCAGGGTCCCCGGTGCGCACGAGCCGGCGGCCGCGCCGGGTCCTGCCGCACCTGCCGCGGAGGCAATTCCGGCGCTCGCTCCCACCGCAAGGGCGACAGCGGCGGTGACAGTGGCGGCGGTACGCAGACCACGGATGGTCATCAGTCATCAACTCCCTCTTCTCCGGAACCCGGAGAAACTTCGGTGCAACTCCCGCCGTGCGACCCGCTCGGCTCTCCCCGGCCGCCCGCGAGGAGCGACGCGCTGCGGAAGAGCCGGACCGCGGATCCGGGCGGTGAGTTCTTCTTCGTTCCGCGTCACTCACTCTCGGTGTGGCCACTGATGATCGGCTAACGCCTCGCTAATACCGGGGAAACCAGGGCGGGCGAGGAGGACAAAGGGGTTAGAGGGATGCGAGGAGTTCGAGGGGGTACGAGGAGTTCGCAGGTGGGCGCGGCTCCGCCGGGGATGATGCGGCTGAAGCCGTTCCGATCAGGCGTGCGATGCTGGAGCACTCCGGAGCACGACAAGAAGTGGGAGTGTACGGCAGCGTGATCGCAGCGATACGGCGGGCTGGGACGAGCACCTGGGACCGCTTCGCGGCATCCGACCCAGGGCTACTGCGACTGATGGCGGGGCTGCGGACGGTCGGAGCGATCGTGCTCACCCTCGTCTGTCTCGCGCCGCTCCACACCGACGTGACCTTGATGGTCGCGGGCGCCATGGCGGCGATGGTCGCCACCTTCGCGATCAAGGAGAAGGAGGTGCGCGGCCAGGCGATCACCCTTGCGCTGGGCCTGCCCGTCGCGCTGGCCGCCATGTCGCTGGCGGCGCTGCTGCACACCCTGGTCATCGCCGGTGATGTGTTCTTCGTCCTCCTGATCTTCGGCGCTGTCTACTCCCGGCGATTCGGTGACCGCGGCACCGCACTCGGCCTGATCGGATTTCAGGTCTACTTCGTCTCGCTGTTCGTGCATGCCACCGCCCCCGACCTCCCCGAGCTGTATCTGACCCTGGGCATCGCCTTCGCAGGCAGCGCGGTCGCACGGTTCGCGGTCGCCCCGGACACACCCCAGCGCACCCTGGGCCGCCTGCGTGCGGCCTTCCGGGCACGCCTCGCCCAGCTGCTGGCAACCCAGCTGGAGCTGCTGGACGCGGGCCCCGATGAACTGGACAAGGTCCTCGACGACCTGCGGCGGCACACCGCCCGGCTGCACGAAGCGGCCTTGATGATCCAGGGCCGCCTGGAGGAGGGGACGCGGGACGCGGCCGCGGCGGGGCTGGTGCAACGCCGCGTCGCGGATGCCGAGATCGCCGCCGAACGGCTGGGCATGCTGATACTCAACGCCCGCAGCGCGGAGCGGGCGGACACCCTCACCATGCATCTGCCGCACGCCCCCGTCCCGGCCACGGCGACCCGTACCCAGACCGAGGACGACGCGACCCGCACCCTGCGCCGGGATCTCAATGCCCTGCTCCTGCTGGTCGCACGGCGCGCGCCCGACGACCGCGGCACCGCGCTGGCCCATGTACGCAACCGGCTGCTCGGCTACCGGGACGAGGACAATCTGCCGCGCGCCTCGTCCGTCGTCCAGGACGTCTTCCGTGGGCTCGGTGAGGCCGCACGTGCCGTCCTGGGTCTGCGGCTGGCGCTGGACGGGCCGCAGGACGAATCGGACGACTCCCCGGCCACCACTCGCTCACGTGAAGAGTTCGACGCCGAGGATCTCGCGATCGTCGGGGCCGAGGAGTCCGACGACACGGAGGAGGACCGCACCGGGCTCCAACGGCCCACCACGCGGGCGGCGTTCCAGGTCTCCGTGGGCTCGACCCTGGCCATCATCGGCGGTGAGTTCCTCTCCAGCCAGCGCTGGTACTGGGCCGTGCTGGCCTGCTGGGTGGTCTTCCTCAACACCGCTTCCACGGGCGAGATCATGGTCAAGGGCTACCGCCGACTGGTGGGCACGGTGCTCGGCGTGGTCGCCGGTGTCGCCCTCGCCGGGCTGGTCGGCAACCACACCTGGGCCGCGTTCGCGCTCGTTCTGCTGTGCATCTTCGGGATGTTCTTCAGCGCGCCGCTGTCGTATGCGCTGATGTCCTTCTTCGTCACCGCGATGCTCGGGCTGCTCTACACCCTGCTCAACACCTACAGCCTGTCCGTGCTGGTGCTGCGCATCGAGGAGACGGCGCTGGGCGCCGCCTGCGGGATCATCGCCGCCATGGTGGTGCTGCCGGTGCACACCGACCGCCGTACGGACGAGCTGCTGGGCACGGTGCTGGTCCGGTTGCGGGATGTCGTCTCCGCCGCGGTGGAGCAGCTCAGCGGCGGCCCCGCCGTCGACCTGCTGGGCAAGGCGCGCGATCTGGACACGGCGCTGGACGATCTGCGCGCCTCCACCAAGCCTCTGACGCATCCGATCACCCCGCTGCGGGTCCGGCGGCAGACCGCTCGTTACCTGGTGGCACTCCTGGAGACCTGCGCCTACCACGCCCGTTCCCTGGCGGCGACGGCCGAACTGGTGCCGTACAGCAAGACCGTCGCGGCCGACCCGCGCCTGGAGCGCGCCGGCCGGCGGATCGGGCACAACATCGATCTCATCGTCGCGCGCGTGCTGGAGGAGAGCACCGAAGGCGAGGTCGAATCCGGCGTCAGCATCGCCGCGATGCTGGACGCGGCCGGCTCCGGCGCCCTGCGGTCGGGCTCCGTCACCTTCCGCGTGCTCCGGCATCTCCAGCGCCTCGACGAGGGCGTGGTGGGCCTCGCCCGCCCCCTCGACGTACCGGTGGCGGGACGGAAGGCGGGCAAGGGCATCTAGGGCCAGTTGGCGGCCGTCCGGCGCGGGTGCTGGTCGCAGTCCGCGACGAGTGGCTGCGACCAGCGTTTTCACACCGCCTCCTAGTCGGCCTGCGGCCACTTCCAGCCGAGCTGGAGGAAGAGGCCGAGGCGGTCGCTGACCGCCCGGATCTCGGTGATCTTCCCCTCGGTCACAGTGAAGATCCAGATCGCCTCGTTCTCGAAACTCCGGCCGGTCGGATCGGGCATGCGCGCGTGGGCCCCACGGTGGACACCGCGCTGGGTGACCCGGGCGACCACCCGATCCCCCTCGCCGACCAGTTCGTCCACGCGGACAGTGAGCGGGTCGAACGCGACCAGCTGCTGACGCAGGCCCTCGAACGCGGCCCCCGGCTCGTCGGCCTCGCCATAGATCATCTTGTTGTGGTCCACGACGTCGTGCGCCATGAACCGGGGCAGGTCCTCGAGCCGACGGTCACTGACCGCCTCGAAGAAGCCCAGGACTGTCTTCTTGTTGCCGTCCACCACGGTGGCCCCCCCCCATTTGATTGCCAGTCAGCTGCGGTGAGCCTAACCACGTGATGCACGATCCTTCCCCTGGCACAGGCAGTTAGCGACATGCACTGACCGGTAACTCGCAACAGGCCCTGTCTGGAGCGCATTTCGCAAGTGCCCGTCACACAGCGCCGTTCGAGGCAGTTGCTGTCGAATTCGCTTGTCCGCCCTTGCGGCGCCGCACTACCGTGCCGATGTGGATCTCTTCTCACGCTCTTGGACAGCGTTGCGCACGGCTGTCGCCGAACTCCCGGACAAGGACTTCGCGCAGCCGTCCGGCTGCACCGGCTGGCTCGTGCGGGACCTCGTGTGCCACCTGATCATCGACGCGCAGGACGTCCTGATCACCCTCGTCACCCCCGCCGAAACCGAACCCACCGTCAACGCGGTGACCTACTGGAACGTCGAGGACCAACCGCCGACCGGCGAGGACCCGCTCGACGCGCTGACCGTCCGGCTGGCCGCCGCGTACGAGGAACCACGCCTGCTCAAGTTCCACCTCGACGACGTCGGCTCCGCCGCCGGGCGCGCCGCCGCACTCGCCGACCCCGGCGTCCGGGTGAGCACCCGCGACGAGGTCCTCACGGCGGGCGACTACCTCACCGCGTACGTCCTGGAATGGACGCTGCACCACCTCGACCTGATCGCGTACCTCCCGGACGCGGCGGAACCGCCCGCGGAGAGCCTGGCCCGATCCCGCGCAACGCTGGAGAAGATCGCCGACGCCGCGTTCCCCGCGTCGTTCAGCGACAAGGACGCACTTCTGGTCGGCACCGGCCGACGGGCACCGACCGACGCGGAGAAGGCCGAACTCGGCGAGCTGGCCGCGAAACTGCCGCTCGTCCTGGGCTGATACGTCCCCTGTGGAGGGAACGGGTGGGTGAGGCAGGGCGTCCTGCCTCACCCTTCGGCGGTTCACGCCGACATCAGGGCCCATCCGGCGGCAGGCCCTGGGTCCCGTGCGCGTCCGGACCGGTACGCCCGTGAGCCTTCGTCGAAGGAGCTCAGTCGCCGGCCGCGCCGGAGCGGCACGCGGGGTGCCCCCAGCCCTCCGGGTTCTTGGTGATGGGCTCGCCCGCCGCGTAGGAGCGTCCGCAGCGGCAGCGTCCGGGAAACTTGGCGTTGAGTGTCCGCGTCGCATTCCCCGAGGCGCGCCGCTTCGGCGAGGACGCCGTTTTCGCCACCGCGCCGGAGGCCCCACGGCGAGATCCGGAAGGCCGGACGGTGTCAGGGGCGGGCGGCGGCTGCGGGGAGCCGAGCTCGCTGCCGGCGGCCTCCTGGACGATCGCCGACTGGCTCGCGGCCCGGTCGGCGAAGTCATTGAGCGGGTCGCCGTCCACTTGGTGCGCGGGCACGTACCGGAACTCCACGGAGCGGTCCGTGAGCAGTGCGTCGATGCGCATGACGAGTTCCTGGTTGGCGACCGGCTTGCCCGCCGCGGTCTTCCACCCCTTGCGCTTCCATCCGGGCAGCCAGGTGGTGACGGCCTTCATCGCGTACTGGGAGTCCATCCGGATCTCCATCGGAACGGCCGGATCGGTGTCCGCCAGGAGACGTTCCAGTGCCGTGAGTTCCGCGACGTTGTTGGTCGCGGTGCCCAGCGGGCCGGCCTCCCACCGGACGACGGTCTCCGCACCGTCGGCGATGACCCAGGCCCAGCCCGCGGGCCCGGGATTTCCTTTCGACGCGCCGTCACAAGCGGCGATCACGCGTTCAGCCATGCGCGCGATCATGCCAGCCGGTGGCGCCCCGAGCGAAGCCGCCTCCATCGGCGCCCCGTGTTCGGCCACCTCCTGAGTCCCAGGTCACACTCTGCACCACGGTCGACCGGGCGCCGCCACGGACCGTAGCCCCGCCACGGACCCGAGCGAGACGTCGCACTCCCCTGCGGCGCACCCACCCGGCCCGGATCAGTTGCCCGCTGTCTTCTCCGGGCGGAGCTCACTCGGCCGTACGATCACGAAGCCCTCGCCGTCGAGGCGGAGTTGGACGGCCTCGCCGGAACCGCCGCGGAGCATCGAACCGAGGCTCTGCGAACGGTGCAGCGAGGTCTGGAGGCCGCTGCTCCAGCCGACCACCGCATCGGTGTCGACGAAGACCGGGGACTGCGGGGAGACGGGGATGACGAGGGGATTGCCCTCGCACATCACGGCCAGCTTGCCCTGGCCGCTGAAGACGGAGTTGAAGAGCCCGCCGCCGACCATGCCGGCGCCCTTGACGACCTTGATCCCGTAGGAGAGGGACGGGTCGAAGCACAGCACATTGCGGCCGTTGACGGTGATGCCGTCGCCGGGGGCGAGGTCGATGATGAAGCAGTTGGCGGCTTCATGGGCGAACCACACCTCGCCCCGGCCCCGTATGGCCATCAGTGCCAGCCCCTCGCCGGTGACCGCGCGCTTGAGGAACTTGCCGACGCCCTGCCCCTGCTTCTCGAAGTGCAGATCCCCGCGGTAGGCGATCATCGAGCCCTGCCGCGCGTAACACTCGCCGTCCAGCGCGTACTTGATCGACTTGGCGTTCTGCTGGGTCATTCCGGGGGCGGTGGCCGGCGTGGCCATGTTCTCGGACGCGAAGAGATCACTGTTCATGGCAGCATGCTAGGCGGGTCCGGGAGAGGGCACACCGGAACGCCCGGCCGCGGGTACGGAGGCGCCTCGGCCCACCCGGCCGCGGCCTCCGGAGGGTCGGCGGAAACACGACCACGAGTCCGTTGCTTTGTAAACAATGAGACACAAGAACACTCAAAATAGGTAAACCACAGCAGTCGGGCGCAACGTGCTCTAGCGTCACGTCCGACACGGGGTGGTTGTGTGGCCGGGGGGCTCCAGCCGCGCCGGAAGTGAGGGGACGACCAAGTGGGGGGCCATGGGGTTGTTCGAAGCTGCCGGATCACGGGTGATCGAATCACCTGCCGGAACAGCCAAGTTGGATCGTGCGCCGGAGCGCAGCGAGAAGGACGGACACCGGTCGGCGGAACGACGTCTTGTGCAGGCGGCGTTGGCCGTGGACGCCGTGGGTGCCCTGGTTCCGGTCGGCGCGCTCTGCGCCGTGACCGGGCAGCCACAGCCATGGCTCACGGCGGTGCTGGCCTGCCTGTCGTGGCTGGCCGTCGGACTATCGAAGAATCGTTACACCAGGGATGAGCATGGCGGTGGCGCCGCGGTGATGCCGGTCGTGTGGGACTGGCTGACCATGCTCGGCGTCCTGGCCGTCGTCTGTGTCGGGGTGCGGGTCGAGGTGGGCCTCAAGGTCTGTGTGGTCGCCTTGTTGCCCTGCCTGGCGCTGAGTGTGGCCCGGCGCAAGCTCGTGCACCGGTACCTGCTCGCCATGCGGCGTCGTGCGCAGGCGTTGCGCCGGGTGCTGGTCGTCGGGGAAGCGGGCGCCGTCGACCTGGTGCTCGCCGAGCTGGCGCACGGTACCGACCACGCCTACGTCGTCGTCGGCAGCTGCATCGTCGGGGAGGGAGCCACCGAATCGGCGCTGCCCGTCCCGGCCCGGCTCGCGTCCGACGGTGAGGCACCCGAGGGTGCACTGGACGGGGAGACCGTGCTCGGGTGCGCCGCGGAACTCGATGCCGATGTCGTCTTCGTGGCGCCGGGCCGTCAGCTGTCCGCCGCGCGGGTGCGGCGGCTGGCCTGGGCGCTGCACGACGGAGGCCGGAATCTGGCCATACTTCCGGGCCTGATCGATGTGTCACAGCACCGGGTCCGGCTCGCCAAGGCGGCGGGCCTGACCGTGATGCACATAGACCCGGCGGCCCGACGGGGCCTTCCGGTACTGCTGAAGCAGGCCACGGACCGGTTGGGGGCCGTGCTGCTGCTCGTGCTGCTCGCCCCCGTGTTCGCCGCGGTGGCCGCGGCCATAAGGCTCACCACGGCAGGACCGGTGTTCTACTGGCAGATCCGGGTCGGCCGGGATCTGATGCCGTTCCGGATGTGGAAGTTCCGCACGATGGTCGTCACCGCCGACCGGATGCGGGCCGCGCTGGAGTCGGCGAACGAGCACGACGGGGCGATGTTCAAGATGCGGCGGGATCCCCGGGTGACACCGGTGGGCCGTCTGCTGCGCCGCTTCTCGCTGGACGAACTGCCCCAGCTCTTCAATGTCCTGGCCGGCCATATGTCGCTGGTCGGCCCGCGGCCCCCGCTTCCCGAGGAGGTCGAGCGGTACGACGGGACCGAGGTCCGCCGGTTATCCGTCAAGCCGGGGCTGACCGGCCTGTGGCAGGTCAGCGGGCGCTCCGATCTCTCCTGGGACGAGACCGTCGCACTGGACCTGAGCTATGTGGACAACTGGTCCTACGCCGGCGACCTCGGTGTGCTGATGCGGACCGTGCGTGCCGTCGTGGACGGGCGCGGTGCGTACTAGAACCATGGGACACCGGTGTGTGTCCGGCGCGCCGCCGAAGGGCGGGCGCCGGACACACACCGTGGGACCGGCCCGGTCACACCCGGGCCGGCTCCGCCTGCCACGCCCGGTAGGTCCGGGCGATGCCCTCGGCCAGCGGGATGGTGGGCGACCAGCCCAGGGCGCGCATCTTGCTGATGTCGAGCAGCTTGCGCGGGGTGCCGTCGGGGCGGGACGGGTCGAAGGAGATCCGCCCTTCGTATCCCACCGCGGAGGCGACACAGGAGGCCAGGTCGGCGATGGTCAGGTCCTCGCCGCATCCGACGTTGACGGTGTCGTCGCCGTCGTAGCGGCGCAGCAGCACCTCACAGGCCGCGGCCAGGTCATCGACGTGCAGGAACTCGCGCAGCGGTGTGCCGGTGCCCCAGAGCGTGAGCTCGGCCAGTCCCTTCTCCTTGGCCTCGTGGAAGCGGCGGATGAGCGCCGGCAGGACATGCGAGGTCTCGAGGTCGAAGTTGTCGCCGGGCCCGTAGAGGTTCGTCGGCATGGCGGAGATGAAGGAGGCACCGTATTGCCGGCGGTAGGACTTGACCTGGACCAGGCCGGCGATCTTGGCGATCGCATACGCCTCGTTGGTGGGCTCCAACGCCCCGCTCAGCAGGGCGTCTTCGGTGATGGGCTGGGCGGCGTGCTTGGGGTAGATGCAGCTCGATCCGAGGAACAGCAGCCGGCGGACGCCGGCGTGGTGCGCACCGGCGATGACGCTGAGCTGGATGCTCAGGTTGTCCTCCAGGAACTGCACGGGGTAGGTGCTGTTGGCCATGATTCCGCCGACTTTGGCGGCCGCCAGGACGACGGCATCGGGCCGGGCCGCACGCAGAAATGCCGCGGTGGCGTCGGCGTCACGCAGGTCGAGTTCCGCGTGCGTACGGGTCAGCACGTCATAGCCCTGGGCGGTCAGCCGCCGGGCCACGGCAGATCCCACCAGACCTCTGTGGCCCGCGACAAAGACGCGAGCAGGTGTGGGCAGCAAGTCATCCATGGGCCGGATTGTGTCATTGAACCCGATACGTCCACCGACTATTTCAGGAAATATCTGCCGCACTTCGCTCTCGACCACCGGCCACGGAGCGGGTAGCGTCCACGCCCCGCGGTCCGCCGGCGCGTGGGTATTCCATCGATCGATCCCGATGTACATCACTTCTCGTGGGGGGAAGCCATGCCGAAAACCGCGGTCATCACCGGAATCACCGGCCAAGACGGTTCATATCTCGCCGAATTGCTGCTGAGTAAGGGCTATGAAGTGCACGGGCTGATGAGACGCTCGTCGAGCTTCAACACCGAGCGCATCGACCACATCTACCAGGACCCGCACACCCCGGACCGGCGGCTGCTGCTGCACCACGTCGATCTGTCGGACGGGGTCGCGCTGGTGAACCTGCTGCGTGATGTGCAGCCCGACGAGGTCTACAACCTCGGTGCCCAGTCCCATGTCCGGGTCTCCTTCGACGCGCCCCTGTACACCGGCGATGTGACCGGGCTGGGCGCCGTACGGCTGCTGGAGGCCATCCGCGCCGGCGGGGTGCAGACCCGGCTGTACCAGGCCTCGTCCTCGGAGATGTTCGGCGCCACCCCGCCCCCGCAGAACGAGGCGACGCCCTTCCACCCGCGCAGCCCGTACGGCTGCGCCAAGGTCATGGCGTACTGGTCCACGGTCAACTACCGTGAGGCGTACGGCCTGTTCGGCGTCAACGGCATCCTCTTCAACCACGAGAGCCCGCGGCGCGGCGAAACCTTCGTCACCCGCAAGATAACCCGCGCGGTGGCCCGCATACAGGCAGGCCTCCAGGAGCATCTCTACCTGGGCAACCTGGACGCCGTCCGCGACTGGGGTTACGCCCCGGAGTACGTCGAGGCCATGTGGCTGATGCTCCAGCGGGACGAGCCGGACGACTATGTGGTGGCGACCGGTGTGGCCGCGACCGTACGCGACTTCCTGGAGGCCGCCTTCCGCACGGTGGGGCTCGACTGGGAGCGCTATGTGCGCTTCGACCCGAAGTACGAGCGACCCTCCGAAGTGGACGCACTCATCGGCGACGCGTCCAAGGCCAAGCGCCTGCTGGACTGGTCGGCGAAGGTGCAGTACGACGAACTCGCCCGGATCATGGTCGAGTCGGACGTACGGCAGCTGGCGGCCGAACTCTCCGGCCACCGGGTGCGGGTGGACCGATGACACCTGTCGCCACCACCCGCCGGCTGCGCGGTTTCACCGGCGCCGGCTATGACAAGGGCCGGGGCCTGCTGACCCAGGCCGCCTGGTTCGCCGTGCTCAACCTCCTGTTCCTGAAGTGGTGGTTCCCGCCGCGGCTGCGGCCCCCGCTGCTGCGGGCCTTCGGCGCCCGCGTCGGCGAACGGGTGCTGATACGGCACCGGGTGCGGGTGCAGTGGCCGTGGAAGCTGACGGTCGGCGACGACGTCTGGATCGGTGAGGACTCCTGGCTGATCAACCTGGAGCCGATCAGCATCGCCAGTGATGTCTGTGTGTCGCAGGGCGCCGTGCTGTGCACCGGAAGCCATCAACGGCGCTCGCCCACCTTCGAGTTCGACAATGCGCCGATCCGGCTGGAGCCGGGTTCCTGGGTGGCCGCCCGTGGCATGGTGCTGCGCGGCGTCACGGTCGGGGCGGGCGCGGTGGTCGGCGCCGGTGCGGTCGCCCACCGCGATGTGCCGGCGGGGGCCGTGCACACCACCGGGGGTGCCGTATGAGGATCACCCATGTCGTGACCCTGGTCAGCGATGACGGGGCGTACGGCGGTCCGGTGAGCGTGGCCACCGGGCAGCTGGGCGAACTGGCCGCGCGCGGCCACGAGGTGGAGCTGATCTCGCTGTGGCGGGGGCGGGGCGCGCCCCCGGGGTCCGTGGACGGCGTGCCGCTCCGCGCCCGCCCGGCCCGCACCCTGGTGCCGGGGCAGGGTTTCCTCGGCCTGTTCCACCCGGGACTGCTGCCGGTGCTCTGGCGGCGGGCGGGCCGGGCCGACGCCCTGCATCTGCACGCCGGACGCGATCTGGTCTCACTGGCCGCGCTCGCGGTGGCCGTGGTGCGCCGCCGCCCCTTCGTGGTGCAGACACACGGCATGGTCCAGCCCCGCCGCTCGGCGGTGGCGCGGCTCTTCGACCGGGTCTATGTCCCGCTGCTGCGCCGGGCGGTGGCGGCGCTGGTGCTCACCGACGAGGAGGAGGCCGGGCTGCGGAAGGTGCTGGGCCCGCGCGGGCCACGCCTGGTCCGGCTCCCCAACGGGGTCCGTGCCCGGCCCCTCGACGCGGAGCGGAGCGAGACGGATGTGCTCTTCCTCGCCCGCCTCCAGAGCCGCAAACGCCCCGAGGCCTTTGTGCGGATGGCGGCCCTGGTGCACCGCAAGCGGCCCGAGGTGTCCTTCACCCTGCACGGTTCGGACGAGGGGCGGCTCGCGGAGGTCCGGCGGCTGATCGCAGACGAGGGGCTCGGCGAGGCGGTGACGTACGGCGGGGCCCTCGATCACGACGCCGCGGTGCGACGGACCGCGCGGGCCACCGTGTACGTCCTGCCCAGCGTCGACGAGCCGTTCCCGATGAGCGTGCTGGAGTCCTTGGCGGTGGGCACCCCGGTGGTCTGCACGGACAGCTGCGGTATCGCCGCGGCTCTCCAGCGGCGCGAGGCCGCTCTGGTGACCGACGGTTCGCCGGAAGAGCTGGCGGACGCGGTGCTGCGGCTCCTGGAGGACCGCACGCTGCGGGAGCGCCTCACCGGCGCGGGCCGTGCGGCCGTCGAGGCGGAGTTCTCCATTGCGGCCGTGACCGACCGGCTGGAGGAGTGGTACGCCTCGCTCGCCCGGCCCGGCGGCGGGTGACCCGGGGCGGCGGGTGCGGACACCGCCCCCGCCGCCCGCGGCTACCGGCCGGCCGTCGCGGTCCGCAGCAGAGCGGTGATCCGCTCCAGGCCGGCCCGGCTGCTCAGCCGCTGCTCGACGTACTGCGGACCGCACGCTCCCAGCCTCGACGCCCGCTCGGGTTCGTCGGCGAGCGCCCGGACCTCCGCCAGCAGCGCCTTGGGGTCCTCCGGTGCGATCACCGACCCGGCGCCCGAGCGCAGCACCTCGTGGGCGGTGCCCCCTTCGGCGGCCACCGAGGCGATCACCGGCCGGCCCGTCATGAAGTACGAGGTCAGCTTGGACGGCAGGCTCATGTCCAGCACGGAGGCCTTCTGGGTCACCGCGAGCACATCGGCGGCGGCGAGCACGTCGGGGAACTCCTGGGCGTCGGCGGGCGGCAGGAAGGACAGCGCGGAGACGCCCTCGGCGAGCCGTTGCAGATGCGCGCGCTGGTTGCCGTCGCCCATCAGCACGATCCGTACGGGCGCGGCTTCCTGATCGGCGAGCCTGGCGGCCTCGACCAGGACCTCCAGTCCCTGCTTGAGGCCCATGTTGCCGGCGTGCAGCAGCACGGTGTCCTTCTCGGACCAGCCCAGGCGCGCCCGGGTCCGCTCCCGGTCACCGCTCGGGCCCTCCACATGCGTCCAGTTGGGCACCACATGCACCCGTGCGCGCGGCACGCCCATCGCCGTGACCCGGTCCACGAACGACTCGTGCACCACCCCGACGACGGCCGCCCCGCGCAGGACCCTGGCCTCCACCGCCCCCGCCAGAGCGGCCGCCCGGCCACCGCCCTGGATGCCGCTCTGTTCGGCGGCGGCTCCCATCAGGTCCTGGACGACCACGACATGCGGCACCCCGGCCTGTCGCGCGAGGCGCCCGCCCAGCACTCCCCCGGCCAGACTGGGCATCTGGGTGAGCACCACATCGGGGCGGATGCGCGGGGGCGCCACGGCGCCGTGGGCCAGGATGCTCGCCTCGAACAGCGCCCGGCGCAGGGCGGTCTGACGCGGCGGAACGGTGTGGCGCCTGCGGTGCACCGTGACCCCGCCGCGGCGCTCGCGTATCCGCCAGCGGCCGCGATAGCCCTCCGCGACCTGCCAGGCGGGGTAGTGCGGCATCCCCGCGAGGACATGGGTGTCGGCGCCGGTTGCGGCCAGGTGCTCGGCGATCTGCGTCGAGTACGGCCCTATACCGGTGTGTTCGGGTGCGTAGTTGGTCGAGACCACGAGCACACACCGGCCCGCGAACGAGTTTTCCACGACTGGTCCCCCTCTGAAATGTGCGGTCATCGTAGGAGCCCGCCGGGGCCCGCGGGCTGTGATTTGGATTGCGATTGTGTCCCGAAGGCGACCTTGTTTCCCGATGTCCCTTACATTGTGCTCGCTGGTGGGGAGTTGGGGGGAGGTGGGCGGATGCTGCACGGGAATCGGCCCGGTGCCATGACGCCGGTACGCACAATCGCCGCACTGTGCTGCTGGGCACTGCTGCTGGTGGTGCTGCTGCCGGTGCTGATCCTTCAGTCGCTGGACGCCCGCTTCGGTGCCGCGCTCGCCGTGCAGTGCGTGGTGGTGGTGCACACCGGTGCGGCGCTGGCGCGGGTGCTGACGGATGTCCGGGCCCGGGTGATCGCCTTCGGCTTCTGGCTCTTCTCGTACGTCTGGCTGGGGCTGGCGCCGCTGGCCATGCTCGCGACGGACGCCTATCCGCGGGGCTTCGTCGTCGACGCGAAGACCGCGTTCGTGACAACGGCCGTGGTGGAGACCGGACTTCTGGCCTACAGCGCGGGCTCGGCGCTTGCGTCGTGGCGTTCGGCGCGTACGTCCACGTTCCTCGAACCGCTCCTGGCCCGGCGGCTGTCGCCGGGGCGGGTGCTGCTGTTGTGCGGGCTGGCGCTGCTGCTGGCGGTCGTGCTGATTCCCGGTCAGGGCGGGCTGTCGGCGTTCTTCCTCAGCCGGCAGGCCGCCAACGAGGCCGCGGCGCAGGCGGCACCGGCCGGGTCGGCGGACCGGGCGATGGCGGCCTGGGCGCTTTCGGTACCGGCGTTCTGGGCACTGGTGGCGCTGCTGCACGTGCCGCGGTTCACCAAGGGCGACCGGACCCTGCGCGGGTTACGGTGGCTGCTGCTGCCGCTGATGATCGCGGTGAACGTCGTGGTCAACAACCCCATCAGCCAGCCGCGCTTCTGGGCCGGAACGGTCCTGCTGGCGCTGGTCTTCAGCGCGTCCTGGCTGCACGGGCCGCGGGCCTTCCGCTTCGGTGCGGCGGGCGTGGCGGCCGTCGTGCTGGTGGTCTTCCCGTACAGCGACTACTTCCGCTACGACAAACGGGAACCCGTCCATGTCGTCTCGCTCGCCGAGCAGTTCACCTCCAACGGCGACTATGACGCGTTCCAGCAGATCCAGACGGGCGTGGACTACGCCCGCACCCATGGCTTCACCCCGACGGCCGCGCTGGGCCCCCCGCTGTTCTTCGTGCCGCGCGCCGCATGGCCCGGCAAGCCCGACGACGCGGGGATCCTCCTCGCCCGGCACGCGGGCTACACCTTCACCAATCTGTCCGCGCCGCTCTGGGTCGAGACCTATATGTGGGCCGGGTTCCCGTCGGTCATCGCCGTGTTCGGCCTGATCGGCGCGGTGGGACGGCGCATCGACCGCCTCCGGCACCGGCTGCGGCGGCGCCGAGGCACCCTCGCGGCGCTGCTGGTACCGGCGTTCGGCTTCTACCAGCTGGTGTTGCTGCGCGGCAGTCTCATGGCCATCGTGGGCCCGCTGGCGCTGCTGGTGTGCATCCCGCTACTGATCACCCGTAAGGCGGGACGGCGGGCCCTGCCGCCGTCCGCGGCGCAGCCCGCGAACGCACCGGCGCCCCGGGCGCAGCGCGACGCCTTGTCGCTACCCACAGGAGGAGCACATACGTGAGCGTCTTCGACGAGCCCGCGGAGGAGCCGGACCAGATCCGCGACCAGCTGCGCCAGCTCTTCCGCTATCGCGCTTTGCTGGTGCTCGGGCTGGTGCTGGGCATGCTCGGCGGCGCCGCCGTGTCCGTGCTGGGCGGCTCGACGTACACGGCAACCGGTGAGGTGGTGGTGCATGCGATCAGTACGGCGCCCTTCGAGGCCGGCGGTGTCTCGGCGGACAAGCAGATCAGCATGGGCACCGAGCGGCAGATCGCGCAGAGCGCCTCGGTCGCGACCGCCGCGGCGAAATCCCTGGGGATCCGCACCGATCCGGCCGGGCTCCAGCGGGATCTGCGGGTGAGCAATCCACCCGAGACCCAGACCCTGATGTTCGAGTACAGCGCGGACTCCGCGGACCGGGCGTCCGCGCTCGTCAACGCCTTTGTGCATGCGTACCTCGACTACCGTCAGGACGCCGCGACCCAGCGGATCGACAAGACCGTCAGCAAGCTCGGCACGGAGCTGAAGCCCCTTCAGGACCAGCGCAAGGTGCTGGACCGGCGGATCGCGGGCGCGAGCGGCGGGGCGGGGCGGGCCACCGACGAGTCCGAGCGCAGCAATCTGGTGTCGGAGATAGCGGATCTCCAAGGCCGGATATCCAGCCTCAAGTCCCTCGACACCACACCGGGCGACATCGTCCGCAAGGGCGATCCGCCGGCCTTCCCGTCCAGCCCCGGACTCGTCATGCTGCTGCTCACCGGGGCCGTGATCGGTCTCGTCCTGGGCATTCTGGCGGCCTGGGTCCGCTCGGTGCTGGAACCGCGGGTCCGGTCGGTGGCGGATGTGCAGGACAATCTGCGGGCACCGGTGCTGGGCATCCTGCCGCGCCGGCAGGACAGTACGGAGCTGCTGGAGGTCGGCCGGAGCGGCCGCGGCAACCGTGCGGAGGCCTACCGCACGATCGCCTTCCGGCTGGTGCACGACCAGCGGTTCGCCGGGCGGGGCAGCCTGCTGATCGTCGCCCCCCGGGAGAACGCGGATGCCGTCTCGGTCGCGGTCAACCTGGCCGGTGCGTTCGCCGAGATCGGCAACGACATCCTGCTGGTCGAGGCCGATCTGCGCACTCCCCGACTGGCCCAGCGGCTCCCGCTGCACCCCGGTCACGGCCGGCCGGTGCCGGGCGGCTGGGCGGACGGCGAGCGGCGTGCCGTGGACGCGGGCGTCGACGGGCGCTTCGATCTGCTGCCCGGCCGCGAGGTGCCCAACCCCGGACGCGCCCTGTCCTCACCGCAGTTCACCCGGCTGCTGAACGAGCCGTCGGGGCCGAACGAGAATGTCGTGGTGGTCACCGGGCCGCTGCTGTCGCATGCGGACGGGCTGGCCGTCGCCAAGCAGGCGGCGGGCGTCGTGGTGGTCTGCGATCTGACCG
This sequence comes from Streptomyces sp. NRRL S-1813, assembly GCF_000719605.1. NCBI lineage: Bacteria > Bacillati > Actinomycetota > Actinomycetes > Kitasatosporales > Streptomycetaceae > Streptomyces > Streptomyces sp. NRRL S-1813. The sequence goes on along the minus strand of NZ_JOHB01000002.1, from coordinate 160,940 downwards.
AGGTCCGCCGGGACGATCTGGACCGGGTGTGGGAGCTGATCACCGGGGCCGGCGGGCACATCCTGGGCGCCGTCCTGGACAAGGGCAGCCGCGGGCCGTCGCTGCGCCGGCTGTCGGACGGCGGACCGACCCATCGCAAGCGCGGCCGCAGCCGCCCGCCCGCCGCCGTGGTGGCACCGCCTCAGCTGCCCGGCCCGCCCCCGCCCGGCTCCGGCCCCGCGGTGCCGGGCGGCGCGTCCCTCGATGCCGACACCACCTCACTGCGCAGGTGACGGGCATCCGCCCGGCCGGCCCCGGCGGCCGGCCCGCGCCGACGGCACCCGGGCCGGCCGCGGCCGCCGGGCGCGGGGTCGGCACGACCGCACGCGGCAGTCTCTTCGGTCTCGTGGGCTCGGCCGCAAACGCGGTGTCCGGGTTCGTCCTCGTCGCGGTCGTCACCCATGGCCTCGGAGCCCGCGGGGCCGGTGCGGTCTTCACCGGTGTCGCGGCCTTCACCATCCTGAGCAATGCGCTGAAGCTGGGCGCCGATACCGCCCTGGTCCGCTTCGTCTCCCGGGACCTCGAACTGAGCGGCGGCGCCGGTGTGCCGCGGCTGTTGCGGATCTCGGTGCTGCCGACGCTGGTGGCGAGCGCCGCCGGGGCGGCTGTGCTGCTGTTCTCCCCCGGGCTCGCCGGTCTGCTGCTGCCCGATCTGGAGCCGGGCCAAGCCGCCGCGCTGATGCGGCTGTTCGCGGTGTTCCTGCCGGTGACGACGGTGGCGCTGGTGCTGCTCGGGGCCACCCGGGGGTTCGGTTCGGTGGTGCCCTTCGTGGGCGTGGAGCAGATCGGCAAACCGGCGCTGCGGGTGCTGCTCGCCGTGCCGCTGGTGCTGCTCGCGCCGAGCGTGGCCGCGCTCTCCGCGGCCTGGCTCGTGCCCGGGGTGCTGGGGGCGGTGGCCGCGGGCATCTCGCTGCGCAGGTCCTGCCGTACGCACCCGGGCACCGGCCGGCCGCCGCCGCAGGCACGGGAGTTCTGGGCCTTCGCCGGTCCGCGGGCGGTCTCCTCGGTCTTCGACATCACCGCGGTGTGGATCGGTGTGATCCTGCTGTCGGTGCTGGGCACCGCCACCGAGGCCGGTGTCTACACCGCGATCGGCCGTCTGGTCACCGCGGGGACCCTGCTCCAACTGGCGATCCGGCTGGCGGTCGCTCCCCAGATCAGCCGTCTTGTCGCGGGCGGTGACGCACCCGGGGCCCATCATCTGCACCGGCTGTCGACACGCTGGATCGCGCTCTTCTCCTGGCCGGTGTTCCTGGTCCTCGCCGCCTACCCGCGCACCGTGCTGTCGCTCTTCGGGCCCGGTTTCTCCGGAGGTGCGCCGAGCCTGGTGGTGCTGGCGGCGGCCTGCCTGGTCAACGTCGGCGTGGGCAACGCGCAGACGGTCATCCTCATGGCGGGACGGAGTGTCTGGAATCTGGCTGTCGCCGGCACCGCGTTCGTGGTGCAACTCGGCAGCGCGGTATGGCTGGTGCCGCGGTACGGGGTGCTGGGGGCCGCGGTTTCCTGGGGCCTGGCGATCGTGGTGGACAACGGCGCCTCGGCGCTGCTGGCCCGCTACCGGCTGGGCTTTGGCACCGTCGACCGGGGTTATGTGTACGCCGCGCTGGTCGGCGTCGTGGCGGTGGCGCTCCCGGTGTTCGCCATGCGGACAATTCTCGGGGACAACGTTCCTGGTGCGTTCTTGGGAATTGTTTTGTCCATTGGGGCTTTCGGCACCGCCGTCTGGCGCTATCGTTTGCCGCTGGGGGTAGGGGAGTTCTTCGGGGCGCTACGCAAGCGTGGTTCGGAAAACTCGCGATGAACACTGGGCTCATTTCCGCACAGAGCTCGTCTCGTTCCCGCTTCCTATCCTGACAATTCCCATCGCGCCATGCTTCCAGGGGGGACCTGTGCGCCAAAGAAGCAGACCCGTCCATCTCTTGCTCGCGGCCGCGGTACTGGGTACCGCAGCAACGGCTCTTTCCGCCGGTCCCGCTCAGGCCACCGGCGAAACCACACTGACCGCCGATCCGCTGAGCACCTGGCAGACCGACGGCATCGTGTGGGCCATGGCCTACGCCAAGGGCATCGTGTACGCAGGAGGCACGTTCAGCCACATCCGGCCGCCGGGCGCCGCCCCGGGCACCCATGAGGTCGCCCGCACGAACTTCGCGGCCTTCGACGCCAAGACCGGTGAACCGCTGCCGTGTGCCCCGGCGTTCACCGGCGGTACGGGCACCATCCGGGCCATGAAGGCCTCGCCCGACGGCTCGACGATTTACATCGGGGGCTCGTTCGGGAAGGCCGGCACCGTGGGGCGGTCCAACACGGCCGCCCTCCACACCGCCGACTGCACGATCGGTGCGGACTGGAAACCGACGGTCAGCTCGACCGTACGGGCCATCGACGTCACCGACGACACCGTCTACATCGGCGGTGGGTTCGCCACCGTCCAGGGGCAGACCCGCGAGCGGATCGCCGCACTGCGGCCCGACAGCACACTGCTGCCGTTCAAGGCGACGATCCGTGGCTCCTCGGTCGGCAACGACCCCACACCAGGGGTCAACGCCATCACGGTCGCGCCCCAGCTCAACAAGGTCATCATCGGCGGCCGGTTCACCTCGGTGAACGGGAGTCTGTTCGGCGTGCACGCGCTGGCCGGGCTGGACGCGACCACTGGCAAGGTCGTCAACTCCTTCACCGGCTGGATCCCCAACCGGTCGGCCGTCAAGACGCTCGTCAACGACGGCACCAACTTCTACCTGGGCGCCGAGGGCACCGGCGGCGGGGTCTTCGACGGCCGGGCGGCCGGGCGGCTGTCCGACGGCGCGCAGTTGTGGAAGGACACCTGCCTGGGCGCCACCCAGGCGGTGCTGCCGTACAAGGGCGTGCTCTACAGCGGTTCGCACGCCCATGACTGCTCCAACACCCCGGGCGGCTTCACGGACATCAACAACCGCCAGCACTTCCTGGCGCAGTCGATCTCCGACAAGACCATCCTGCCGTGGTTCCCGGACACCAACGACGGGATCGGCGAGCAGATCGGCCCGCGGGCGCTGACCGCGGCGGACGGCATCCTGTGGGCGGGGGGCGAGTTCACCACCGTCAACGACGCACCGCAGCAGAGCCTCACCCGGTTCGCGGCGGGTCCGGACACCGGGGCGCCGCAGGTGCCGCTGCTCAGCGGCGCGAGCAGGTCCCGGGGCAAGATCACGCTGAACTGGAAGGCCTCGTGGGACCGGGACGACGGCGTTCTGACCTACAAGATCTACCGCGACGGCACGTATCTGACCTCGCTCGACCAGGACTCGCGCTACTGGAACCGGCCCGACATGAGCTTCACGGACACCGTGGAGCCCGGGTCCCAGCACCGTTACTCGATCGAGGTCACCGACGGTACCAATGTCTCGGGTCGCAACGGCCCGGTCTATGTGACCGCCAGAAACTGACCGCAGGGCGAGTGGGGGGTAAATGACACAGACACACCGAGTAGGTTATGCGCCCGGGGTCTACGACCTTTTCCACGTCGGGCACCTGAACATTCTCCGGCACGCCAAGAGCCAGTGCGACTATCTGGTAGCGGGTGTGGTGTCGGACGAAATGGCCACGCAGGCCAAGGGAAAGGCACCGGTTATTCCGCTCACCGAGCGGCTGGAGATCGTACGCAGTGTCCGGTTCGTGGACGCGGCGTTCGTCGAGACGGTGCCCGACAAATTGGAGACCTGGCAGCAGGTGCGGTTCGACGTCATCTTCAAGGGCGACGACTGGCGGGGAACGAGCAAGGGCGACAAGCTCGAACGGGATTTCGCGACCGTCGGGGTCGATGTGATCTATTTCCCCTACACCGTGCACACCTCCAGCTCCTTGTTGCGCAAGGTGCTCGACGGGCTCGCGAATTCGGCGTGACCCGTTGCGGCGGCCCGGCGCCCCGTCCAGGCCGCTCGCCCTGGTGAATTGTCCGTCCCCGGCCGTCAGCGGCCGGGGGCGGACAATTCGCGGTACCACTTGGCCAGGAAGGCCACCATGAAGAGGACATGGGCGGCCAACAGGGTGCAGTACAGCACCATGAACACCTCCCGGCTGCCGAACAACAGGAATATCGCGCAGAACACCCCGTAGTCGACCGGAAGCAGCGCGACGGAGCGCAGCGTGGATGCCGGTGCCGCGGGCGCGGGGCCGGCGCCGCTCTTCAGCCGGTCGGCGCGTTTGAGTTGTTCGGTGAGGATGCCGCCGAAGAAGACCATCACCGCGGCGAACTGGAACGCGACGGGAACCAGCAGATAGCGAGGGTCGGAGAAACCGAAGTGGCGGTAGAACGAGAGAAGCACGGCCATGTGGAGGGCCAGCATCTTCGCGCAGTCGACCACATGGTCCAGCCACTCCCCCGCGGCGCTGCCGTTTCCGGTCAGCCGGGCGAGCTGTCCGTCGGCGGAGTCGAGGGCGAAGCCGAGTACCAGGGCCGCGAATATCCCGGCCGCCACAGCGGGCGAGGGGCGCAGCGTCGCAATCGTGACCACGCCGGTGAAGGTGAACACCGCACTGAGCATAGTGACTTGATTGGGTGTCAGTTTCAGGGTGTAGCCCGCGGCGGCCAACACCCGTCCGGCCGGCCGGTTCACATAACGCGAGTAGAGGGACACCCCCTTCGCTGATTTCTGGGCCGCCGACAGCTGTCTGATCGCATACCCGAACTGGCTCATGTCCCCCACCTGATGAATGGCCCCCCGAAGGAGCAACATCATGGCAGGCAGAACCTCCCCGTCAACCGGTGACGCCACCCGCCGGACGATGCTGGCGGGCACGGCCGCCGCGCTGGCCGCCGCCCTCACCGGGTGCGACTCCCAGCCGTCCCCTGCCTCCCGGCAGTCCTCCGACGACGCCAAGGCCCCCGTGGTCACCGGCCACAAGCCCAAGGGCAAGGACGTCATCGACGTGGTGGCGGACTTCGGCGCCAAGGGCGACGGACGCACCGACGACAGCCGGGCGTTCGCCCGCGCCTACTCCTACGCGGCCGGCCGGGTGTGGGACCACGTCGGCCGGACCGTGATCGATATACCGGCCGGCACGTACCTCATCCGTGCGCCCAACGCGCTGCTCAACGCCCAGGGAGGAAAGCTCAAGGCCAACGGCTTACGGTTCCGCGGCGCCGGCAAGCGCATGACCCAGCTGCTCTTCGCCCCGCACCAGGCCGAGAACGCCTACCTGTGCCGCAACGAGGACAGCTGGGCCAATGTGATGTTCGAGCAGATCGGCTTCGCCGCCGCCACCCCCGGCGCCTCGTTCTTCTACTCCTACTCGACCGGCCAGGCACAGGACTACCGCTTCACCGAATGCGAGTGGACCGGCGAGTGGACCTACGGGGTCGCTCTAGACGGCAGCAACACCAACTCGGAGATGCGCTGGGACGCCTGCCGGGTGGGCGGCGCCTACCGCAAGGCGTTCCTGTACTCCGGCCTGTCCCAGAAGTCGCTGAGCCGCACGCAACAGGACCAGTTCCTCAACTACTGGTTCAACGACATGAAGGTCGAGTACGCCTGGGGCAACTTCCTGGAGTTCCCCTACGGCGGTTCCATCACCTGCCGCGGTGGTTCCTACATCGTCACCGGCCACCGCCCCGAGGACTCCGACGACTACGGGCGCACCAGCACCTTCTTCCGCTTTCCGCGGGGTCCGCACCACGACTCCGTACAGCGCTTCCACGCCGAGGACATCCGCTTCGAGGTGCGCGACCCGGACACCGTCGTGATCGACTGCGCCTGGGACAGCGGCACGGTGCACTTCAACGACTGCGACGACACCGCGAACGCGTTCAAGTCCTTCGCCGAGGAGAGCAGCCCGCACCGCTACCGCGTCGGAGCCCAGGGCCCGCTCGTGCGCTACGACTCGTGCCAGCTGTCCGGGCAGCACGCGTACGAGCCGGACGGGGGGTCCGGCCCCCGGGCCCGCTACGACATGTGCCGCCTGCGCAACCACTCCCCGCAGGACTTCATCAAGGGCGCGGGCGACCGGGTGCGGTTCGTCGACTGCCTGGGGGCCTGAGCGGGCCGCCGGCGGGCGGGAACCGGCGGCCGGGGCCGACGCCGCCCGCTGCTGCGGCACGGTGATCAACGGCACACATACTGGCCAGTAGCTTTCTCGTCGTGCGGGCCTAGAGTGAGGCGCGAATGGCGCCGCCGGGCACCCGGCGGCAGACCGCCCTCCGAGCCGACCAGGGAGACTGCATGCGCTCTCCGAAGGACTTCTTCCGCCCGCTGGCCGTCGGGGCGCCGACACCGGTACGCGAGGTACCGTTCCGGCCGTCCCGGATGATCCACTTCTTCGACCCTGGCAACGAGAAGATGGCTGCGAAGGTGCCGTCCATCGCGCCCACCGTGGACGTGCTGCTCGGCAATCTGGAGGATGCGGTCGCCGCCGACCGCAAGGAAGCGGCCAGGTCGGGCCTGGTGAAGATCGCCAAGGCCACGGACTTCGGCGACACGCAGTTGTGGACCCGGGTCAACAGCCTCGACTCCCCCTGGGCGTTGGACGACCTGGTGACCCTCGTCGGCGAGATCGGCGACAAACTGGACGTCATCATGGTGCCCAAGGTCGAGGGCGCCGAGGACATCCACTACGTCGACCGGCTGCTGGCCCAGCTGGAGGCGAAGGCACAGGTCCAGCGGCCGATCCTGGTGCACGCCATTCTGGAGACCGCCACCGGCGTCGCCAACGTCGAGGAGATCGCCGGCGCCAGCCCCCGGATGCAGGGCATCTCGCTCGGCCCCGCCGACCTCGCCGCCAGCCGCCGGATGAAGACCACCCGGGTGGGCGGGGGCCACCCCGGATACCTGGTCCGGGAGGACCCGCACGGCGCGGACGGTGCCGCGCCGCGGGCCACCTTCCAGCAGGACCTGTGGCACTACACCCTCGCGCGCATGGTCGACGCCTGTGCGGCGCACGGCATCCTGCCGTACTACGGGCCGTTCGGCGACATCAAGGACACCACCGCCTGCGAGGACCAGTTCCGCAACGCCTTCCTCCTCGGCTGTGTCGGCGCGTGGAGCCTGCACCCGGTGCAGATCGCCATCGCCAAGAAGGTCTTCTCGCCCGCTCCCGCCGATGTCGCCTGGGCCCGTCGGGTCATCGAGGCGATGGGGGACGGCACCGGCGCGGTGATGATCGACGGCAAGATGCAGGACGACGCCACCTACAAGCAGTGCCAGGTGGTCGCCGAACTCGCCGCCGCCCTCGCCGCCCGCGATCCCGAGCTGCGCGACGCCTACGCCGCGGCCGAAAAGGAGTAAGTACCGTGTCCGACGCGATCCTGCGGCCGCGCCGCTCCGTGCTCTACATGCCCGGTGCCAACGAACGCGCCTTGGAGAAGGCCAAGTCCCTGCCCGCCGACGCGCTCATCCTCGACCTGGAGGACGCCGTCGCCCCCGAGGCCAAGGCCGAGGCCCGTATGCGGGTCGCGGCGGCCGCGGCCTCGGGCGAGTACGGCTACCGCGAGGTGACGATCCGGGTCAACGGGCCGGGCACCGAGTGGCACGCCGACGACCTCCGGGCCGCCGCCGAGGCCGGTCCGGACGCCGTGGTGGTGCCCAAGGTGGACTCCGCCCAGACCGTACGGGACGTCGAGCGGGCCCTCGAGGCCGCCGGCGCTCCGGACCATACGGCCGTGTGGGCCATGGTCGAGACGCCGCGCGCGATGCTGGACGCCCGCGCGGTGGCCGCGGCCGGCGAGCGGCTCACGGTGCTGGTGATGGGCACCAACGACCTGGCGAAGGAGCTGCACGCCGAGCACGTCCCCGGCCGGGCTCCGCTGCTGACCGGGCTGTCGCTGGCGCTGCTGGCGGCCCGTGAGTCCGGCAAGGTGATCCTGGACGGTGTCTACAACGACGTGAAGAACCCCGAGGGGTTCGAGGCCGAGTGCGTTCAGGGGCGGCAGTTCGGTTTCGACGGGAAGACGCTCATCCATCCGTCGCAGGTCGAACCCTGCAACCGGGTGTTCGCCCCGTCCACGGAACAGATCGCCCGCTCGCGGAAGATCATCGACGCGTTCGACGAGGCCACCCGCGAGGGACGCGGGGTCGTCACCGTCGACGGCAGGCTGATCGAGAACCTGCATGTCGAGGACGCCCGCAGGATCCTCGCCCTCGCCGAAGCGCTCGCCGGGCGCGCATAGGGGTGTGCGGTCGACGGCCGTCCCGGTGAATCCCATCATCGGACAGGGTGAATACGTGGGACGGGCCGTTGCTCCTGCTTGGTGGATGCGGGCATCCGGGATAGCAACATCCCGGGGACCAACCATGAGGTGCAGGAGCACACTGTGAAGAACATGGCACGCATCAACGTTGTGATTACGGGAGCTTGCGGTCTGCTCCTGGCCGCCGGCGGGGTCGCACCCTCGGTGGCCTGGGCCGGTTCATCCGGCGGGGACAGGATCACGAACAGCGATACCGTCTCCAGGATCAACGCCTCGTTCCGCTGCGGACCGAGAGCCAGATTCTGCGTCAACGGGCCGCTGCGAAGCGGAAACGCCAGGGGACAGGACGTTCGCATCTCCGGCGGCAGCATCAGCAACAGCGGCAGCCCGACCAACACCAACGGAAACACCAACTCGAAGGACGAGACATCCGGCCCGACGACGAAGAGCAGCAATAACGCGCAGGCCCTCGGCGGCGGCAACACGCAGAAGGCTTCGTGACCCCACGCTGATCCGAAAGAACGGCCCCCGGCTTCCGGGGGCCGTTCTTTCGATTGGGGGGCCGGAAACGGCGATCGCCCGGCGGTTTCGCCGGGCGATTGTGTGACGGTGCACGAGCCCGACGTATCCGTCAAGCGCCGTATCCGGATCAGTGGAAGAGCACTCCGAGGACGCGCTGAATGTTGTTGCCGCTGCCCGTCGAAGCGCCCGAGACGGAGTCGGCGCTGTTGGTGGACCCGTTGGTGTTGGCGAGATTACCGCTGTCGTTCGGGTTCCCGTGGTTGACGAAGTTACCGCTGTGCAGGCTGTTGCCGCTGTTTACCGGCCCGTTGATGCAGCCGTGGCCCGACAGGAGCACCGGCGACTTGTAGTGGATATGGCCGAGGCGGTTGTTGCAGATCACTCCTTGGACCGTGCCGGTCACGGTGCCGATATCAGCGTCCGCCACTGCCGACAGCAGGGAGTCCGGAATGGTCACCGCTTGAGCGACCCCGCTGCCGAGCAGCACCAGGCCGCACGCCCCGACGATGGTTCCCGCCCGCATAGTTCTTCTCACGACGCTCCTCGCCTCTTCATCCTGCTGATGCCACACGTATCGTGCTGCCGTTGTCGGCCCGCACCACCGTTCAACCCGCGGGGAGTAAAACGCCCGTCGGCCACAATCAGCCGGGTGGCCCAACAATCAGTTTTTCGCCGCCCCGGGGGGACAGGGGCCCGGCGTGCCACCCCTCAAGTGGCGCTGTGCGGATGGCAGGCCGTGGCCGAGCGCGGCGGCCAGGTCTGGGGGTCGAGGATGCCCAGGACATAGGCGCGGGCGACGAGGGCGGGTCTGGTCGGGGCATCGAGGAGGTCGCGCAGGCGGCTGAGGTGGTAGTCGACGGTCTGCCGGGAGAGGTGCAGGGAGGTGGCGATCTCGGCGTTGCTGCGGCCTGCGGCCAGCAGGGACAGGATGCGGACCTGACTGGCCGTCAACTGAGGATGCGCGTCATGGGCGAGTCCCTGGTGGGTGACGACCGCCCAGACGCTCGTGGCGCGGGCCGCGCTCCGGCCGACCGTCGTCAGATGCAGCCGGGCGCGGCGCTGCCGGCCGCGGCCGTCCAGGAGCACGGCGGAGGTCTGGATCCGCCGGCTGCGGCGCGCTATCAGATCGTGCCAGCCGCGGCGCAGTCCCGGTAATTCCGAGGCGGGTGCCAGCACGGTGTGCGCACGGCGGCCGACGAGGTCCGACAGGCGGGTCTGCAACAGTTCGGCGGCCGCCGCGCTCGCCTGCTGGATCCGCCCGCCCGCGGAGATCAGCGCGCACGCCAGGCCGCTGTGATCGCGCAGCGCATGCAGACTCTCCTCGGCTTCCCGGCGTTGGCGCAGGGCGCGGGTGTAGTCGCTGATGTCGACGTAGATGCCCGCGACGCAGGTCTGACCCGCCTCCCTGACGGGGAAGCGATGGCCGGCCGCCTGCCCGCTGCTGCCGTCGGCGCGGTGGTAGGTGAGGGTGTGCCGCACGGGCTTGCCACGGGCCAGAACCTCCCGGTCCAGGGCGAGGACCTGCGCGGCGTCGGCCGGGCCGTCGACGTGCGCGACACACTCGCCGATGATGTGCTCCGGCGTGGTCCCGTACAGATGGGCGTAGGCGTGGTTCGCCCAGAGGTAGCGCCCGTCCGCGTCCCGGATGAAGGCCGCGGCGGGGGCGAGGTCCGCGAAGGCGTCGTAGCGGCGGGCACCGGCCGCGCGGGTGCCGACCTCCACCGCCAGGCCACGGGAGCGGCCCTGCCGGGGCACGCCGAGAGCCCAGTTCACATCGAAGACACGACCGTCGAACTGTGCCTGCCAATGGCTGGTTTCGGGCGCTGCGGCGGGCTCGGGGAGCTCTTGGCGCACGGTGTCGAGGAACCGCTGCGCCGTCATCGTGTCGTCGAAGGCTCCTCCGCCACTGTCGATCACGCGCAGCTCACGGTCGGCCTCCCACCAGGACACCGGAAGGTGTTCGAGCAGCGACTTCAGACTGGTCTCGTCCACGACGGGCCCCTTTTGTGGTGAAGAGTTCAACGGGTTTGGACGGCGCGCCATCGCCATGCGTATCCCTCAGCGTTGCGTGGCATGCCCGGTTCTCGGCCGATCTGGCGGCGTCCGCGCGCCTCTGCGCTGCTGCGCTGCCATACGGCATCACGGAACCTTCACAGCGGATGGACGGTATCCACAACTCTGGCATTTGCCTGAGCGGTTGCGGCCCGATGGGGGGAACCGTGTGCCGCACGGCTGCTTCGCTTGAAGCATGGCGTCCGGCGGTGAGATCCGGCGCCCTCGGCCGTTCGATGGCCCATACCCGTATGAAGAGGAGTCGGATTCCAGTGAGCAAGGTGCTGTTCGTGTATGCCAAGGGCGGACCGCCCTTGGGGTACGCCCTGTCACGGGTCGCCGCACGGTCGGCAGTGCACCTGCTGGCGCTCAGCGCGCTCCCGCCCTCCGTTGCCGCATCCGCGGACCGACTGTGTGCTTCGGTCCTGATCCCTTCCGAGTCCGAGCGACACGACCTGGTGTCCCTGATCGTCTCCCGGGCCCAGGAAGTGGGCGCGGACGCGGTCGTCACCTTCTCCGAGTACGCCGTCGTCGCGGTCGCGGAGGCCTGCGAGAAGCTCGGCCTGGCCGGGGCGGGCAACTCCTGTGCGCTTGCCCGCGACAAGCGGATGATGCGGCGCACCTGGCAGGACCAGGGGATATCCCAGCCCCGGTTCCGCCCCGTCGCCACCGAGCAGGATCTGCACGACGCGGCCGCCACGCTCCGCTTCCCGCTGCTGCTGAAGGCCGCCTGGAGCGCCGGCTCCACCGCGCACCGCACCCTCCGCTGCGCCGGCGAGGTGCGGGCGGCCTGGGAGCGGGCGCGCGAGGTGATGGCCGAATCCGCCCAGCTGGGGTACGCCGAACTGCACGTCGCCGGTGCCGGGGCGGACTTCATCGTCGAGGAGATCGTGCCGGGTACTGCGGCGGAGTGGTTCGACCAGGAGGGCTGGGGCGACTACGTCAGCGTCGAAGGCGTCGTCGTGGACGGGAACTTCCGTCCGGTCTGCCTCAGCGGGCGGATGCCGACCGTGGAGCCGTTCACCGAACGTGCCGGCATCACGCCCGCCGCGCTGCCGCACGACGCCCAGCGGCGCATCGTGGCCCTGGCGCGCGATGCCGTCGACGCGCTGGGGCTGCGCAACTGCGGTACGCATACCGAGATCAAGCTCGGTGCCGACGGGCGGATGTGGGTGATCGAGACCGCCGCCCGGTTCGGCGGTGCGATGACCGTCCCGCAGATCGAGGAGGTCTTCGGCCTGGACCTGATCGGCATGCTCACCGACCACCTGCTGGGTCGTCCGGTCTCCTGGCCCGCCGAGGCCCGCACGCCGCAGGAGGCGCGCGGCGCGGCCGGCTCGCTGGTCGTCCTGGCCGTCGACGGGGCCGGTGACGCCTGGCCGGACCGGCGTATCTGGGACTTCCCGACGGTGCACGACAACGTGCCGCTCAGCGCGGGCAGCCGGCTGTCCGTGGTGGCCGAGAACTCGCTCCCGGACGGGACGTCGGTGCCGGTGTACGACCCGGCCGCGGGCGCCAACACCATGGCGGCGCTGTGCCTGCTGTCGGCCACCGACCCGGAGACCGTGATCCGCGACTTCCGGACCCTGGTGGACGCCCTTCCCAAGGTCCTCCCCCACGGCACCACGGAGGCGCAGTCATGACCACCACCGTCCTGCCCGCCGGCGCGCCCGGCCCGCTCACCGATCGCACCGTCGTCGGCGAGAACCTCTCCCTGCCGCTCTTCCGCACCCTCTCCGGCGTCCTGGCCGGCCACCCGTACCTCAAGGTCGTGGTGGACCGCATCGAGAACACCTGGCATCTGCTCGACACCGCCACCCATCCGTTCCACGTCAACTACATCGCCACCCGTGTCCTCGGCATGGAGCTGGCCGCGCTGGACTCCTGCCTGGACGCCTTCAACGCCTCGGTCTACATGGACCCCGAGCGCCGCTTCCTGCTGGGTGTGCTCTCGCTGCACACCGACGAGGACGCCGAGGGACGGGAGCGGCCTTTCCTGGTCCTGGAGACCACCGAGGCCGACACCATGAACGGCCGGCTGCTGGAGGAGTTCTACACTTTCGTCCGCCACCGGGTCGACGGCCGGCTACCGCTGCTGCTGAAGCCGGCGAACCACGGGCAGGAGCACGAACTCGCCGCGATCAGCGATGTCCGGGTGCCGCGGATCCTCGGTCATGAACTCTTCGGCAACCGCACCCGTACCCCGCTGAACCCCGGCGAGGCCATCGGCCGGCTCCGCTACTTCCGGACCCCCGAGGAGTACGCGGCCGCGGCCGCCGAGCTCGGCTGGTCCGACATCGTGGCCATGCCGTCGCTGCCGGACGATGTGCCGCGGGTGGCCGGCTTCCTCAACACCGCACCCGGTACGCCGCTCTCGCACACCAATGTCCTCGCCTCCGGCTGGGGCATCCCCAACGCGATCGTCCGCGATCTGGACCGGCTCGTCGAGGCGGACGGCCTGGACGGCGCCTGGATCCGCTACCGGGTGCAGGACGACGAGATCACTCTCGCCCTGCTGGCCCATGTCCCGTCGCTGGAGGCCCCGGCCTGGCACCAGCAGCGGATCCGGATGGAGCCGCCGCTGCTGGAGGACGTACCCGCGCTGTACCTGCACCGGCTGCGCCGCGCCGATCAGGACCGGTACGGCACCAAGGCGGCCAGCCTCGGGGAGCTCCATCACGTCCTCGACAGCCGCTCCGCCGACCTCACCGCCTTCTACGGGCAGTCGAGGCCGCCCCGCGCCGACCTCTACGGCCACCTCGCGGCCCGCCTGGGCACCCCCGGCGCGACCCCCGCGGAACTACAGTCGCTGGCGGCCGACTTCGTGGCCGGCACCATCGCCGCGCCCGACGGGATCGCCCTCCCCTTCGCCCTCCAGCACCGCTTCCTGACGTCCTCCCCGGCCGTCCAACAGGGCATCGGCAAGCTGAAGATGGCGCTCGAACTCGATGCCGTCGACGTGGTGGACGCGCTCTGTCTGAACCTTCAGCAGCTCATCCGGAACACCCCCATGCCCGACGAGGTGACCCGCCAGATCACCCAGGCGCTGCCCGACGGCCCCGACGCGGCCAACCGTCTCGTGGTGCGCTCCTCCTCCAACGCCGAGGACCTGCCGGGGTTCTCCGCGGCCGGGGTCTACGACTCGGTCACCACCGTCCACGGCCCGGACGAACTCCTGGACGCGGTACGCCAGGTGTGGGCCTCCCTGGTGTCGCCGCGCAGCGTCCGGCTGCGCCACCAGGCGGGCATCTCGCTCGACGACACCTACATGGGCGTGATCATCCAGCGGTATGTGCCCGCTGACCTCGGCGGTGTCCTGGTCACCTGCAACCCGACCAAACGCACGGACTTCCGCAACGTCTACCTCAACTGCTCTCCCGGCTCGCCCGAGACGGTCGTCGACGGAACGACGCTGCCGCTCCAGTACCTGTACAACACGGTCGAGGGCGGCGGCCGCACCGTCGCACTCGGCTCGACCGGGCAGGACCTGCCCGTCGCCACCCGGGACAAGCTGGCCCGGCTGGCGCTGACCGGCCGGCTGCTCCAGTCCCACTTCAGCGACACCGATGTGGACCATCCGCTGGACATCGAGTGGCTGATGACCGATCAGGGGGACTTCCGCCTGGTCCAGATCCGCCCCTACGCGCTGTGATCCGCCCGTTCTCCGTTCTGCGAGGCTCCCGCGGTCCCCGGGCCGCGGGGGTGCCGCTGACGCCGCGGGCCCGCCGGATCATCAGGCTCAACAACGGCTTCCAGCTGCTGTTCAACCTGTTGTGGTGGATGCCGGTCTTCTACGCCTACCAGCGGGAGGCGGGGCTCTCCGACGGCCAGATCTTCGGCATCCAGAGCATCTACTACGTCGCGTTCTGCCTTTTCGAGATCCCGACCGGGATGGTGGCCGACCGTATCGGTGCCCGCAACTGTCTGCGGGCCGGTGCCGTCGTGATGACCGCGGCGAACCTGGCCCCGGTCCTCGCCCCCAGCTACACCGGCTTCCTGGTGCACTTCCTGGCCATCGCCGCCGGCCGCTCGCTGACCTCCGGCGCCGCCAGCGCCTATCTCTACGACGGCCTGGCGGCCGAGGGCGCGGGAGAGCACTATCTGAAGGCCGAGGGGCAGGCACGGGCGCTGGGTCTGGCCGCGAAGGTGCTGTGCTGGCCGCTGGTCGGCCCGTTGATGGCCGTCGCACACCCCACGCCGTATGTGCTCAGTGCCGCCAGCGCGGCGGGCTCGCTCGTCTGCGCCATGGTGCTGCCGCGGCACGCCGCGCCCGACCACCGAAACCGGGCCGCGAAGACTGCCCCCGGCGGGGTCGCGTTCCTCCGCGATGCCACCACGGCGCTGCGCTGTGTGTGCGCGACGCCCTGGCTCGCCCTGCTCATGGTGCAGGGCGTGGCCGTCTTCACGCTCTCGCGCATCTGCCAGGTCAACCTCTTCCAGCCGGTGCTGCTGGACCACGGCATCCCCGAGGGCTCGCACGGCGGTGTGCTGGCCGCCATGACCGTCGCGGAGGCAGTGGCCTCGGCCCGGCCGCAGTGGCTCGGCTCGCGGCTGTCACCGGTCGCCTGGGTCTCGCTGCTCAGCCTCGCAATGGCGGCGGCGCTGGCGGGCAGCACCCTCGGCGGGCCCTGGACCGTGATCGCGCTGCTGTGCGTGTTCGCCGCGGTCACCGGCTTCGCCTACCCGCTCCAGCGCAAGCTGGTGAACGACGCGATCCCGGCGGGTGCGCCACGGGCCACCCTGCTCTCCGTCGAGAGCATCGTGGACCGGGCCGTGTGTGCGCTGGCGGCCGTGGCCGCGGGGGCCTATCTCTCGGCCGGGCGACTGGACGCGCTGCTGTGGCACAGCGCGGTGGTGACCGGTGTGGTGATGCTCGTGCTGCAACTGATCCTGCGGCGGGCCCCGGGAAGGCCCCGGAAGCGGCCGAAGGAGGAGCCGGCCCTGGAACTGGTCACCACAGCAGGAAACCCCTGAGCGTCACCGTCATACTGGGGACGTGCGGGGTACCGATGCCGGGCGCTACGGCGAAGGCATGTTCCGCCCGGAAGAGACCGGCGAGGCCGGTCGTATCGACCTGGGAGCGCTCGCCTACGACGAGGTGAGCGCCGCCCGGTTGACGGCGTTGGGAGCCGGTCCCGGCTGGAACTGCCTGGACGTGGGCGCGGGCACCGGCACCCTCGCGCGGTGGCTGCTGGAGTCGGCCGGCGTCACGTCGGTCCTTGCGGTGGACCGTGACACCCGGTTCCTCAGGGCCGACGGCACACCGGGTCTGTCGGCGCTGAGCGCCGACATCACCGCGCCGGACTTCGATCCCGGCCGGTTCCAGCTGGTCCACGCGCGGTTCGTCCTGATGCATCTGCGCGCATGGCGCCGCATGATCGCCAAGCTGGCGTCGCTGGTCGCGGACGATGGGGTGCTGGTGCTCAGCGACGCCGTGGACCTGACGTCCGCCACCGCGCCGAGCACCCCGTACACCACGGTCATGCGGGCGATGTGGCAGGCACTGCGGGAGACCATCGGCACGGACATCTCCTGGGTACCGGATTACCCGCAGCTGCTGCACGAGGAAGGTCTGTGCCAGGTGGCCGCCGAGATCCGTGTGCCGCCGTTGGTGCCGGGCAGTGCCGTCAGCCGCTTCTGGGCCGAGACGTGGGAGCGGGCACGGGGCGCCATGCTGGCGACGGGGCGCGTGGACGAGGCACAGATCGAGCGGGCCCTGCGCGATCTGTCGTCGCCCCGCGGCGCCGGCCTCTCCCCCGGGATGCTCACCGCTTGGGGATGGAAGACCTAGGAGGCCGCCCGTGACCAGCACATCTGACCGGGAACGGGAGCGTGTCTGGGAGCTGCACACCACCAGCGAGTTCAGCACTCTCGATCTCGACACGACGATGGCCACCATGTCGGACGCCCCGGAGGTGGTGCATGTGCCCACGGCCATGGGCGCCCGCGGCAGGGCGTCCGTGCGGCACTTCTACCGCCGCTGGTTCGTGGGCCACAACGCGGCGGATTTCGCCATCGCCCCGCTGACCCGCACCACGGGCGGGACGCGGATCGTCGACGAAATGCTGGTCTCCTTCACCCATGACGTGGAGGTGCCGTGGATCCTCCCCGGTGTGCCGCCGACCGGACGGCGCGTCGAGATCCCGGTCCTCGCGGTGGTCTCGTTCGACGGCGCGCTGATCTCCGGCGAGCACATCTACTGGGACCAGGCCGCGGTGCTCGGCCAGACCGGCCTCCTCCCGGCGGAGACGATGGCGCGGCTGCCGGTCGTGGCGGATCAGCGCGGGACGCTGACGGACGGCCCGCTCAATCAGCTGGCCGGCGGACAGCGCCGCGGCTGAGTCCGCCACCGGGCACGCGGCCCCGCACTGCCACGACCGCAGCCACATCAGCGCCGCGACGGCCGTCCCGGGCAGTGAGGTTCAGCCTGCCTTCGGGAGTTGCTGGGTGGAGCAGTGGATGCCGCCGCCGCCCTCGCCGAGGTGGTCGACGGGCACCGGCACCACCTCCCGTCCCGGATACAGCTCCCGCAGCAGGGATGCGGCCTTGCTGTCGGCCTTCTTGTCGCCAAAGCGGGGCATGACGACCCCTCCGTTGACCACGTAGTAGTTCGCATAGCAGGCCAGGAACCCCTTCCCGCGGCGCCCGATGTCGGCCGGTTCGGGCAGCGCGACGACGTCGAGCCGCTTCCCCCGGGCATCGACCGCCCGGTCCAGGACCTTGCGGGCCTGTTCGTAGGCGCCGGTGAACTCGTTGGGGCGGGCGTTCTTCGCCGGGGTGCTCAGGACCACGACGCCGGGTTCGGAGAACCGTGCCAGCGCGTCGATGTGATAGTCCGTGATGTCCTTGCCCTTGACGCCCTTGACCCAGATCACCGTGGTGGCGCCGAACAGCTCCTTGAGCTCGCGCTCGATGTCCTTGCGGGACATACCGGGGTTGCGGTTGTCGTTGACCAGGGAGCTCTCGGTCACCATCAGGGTGCCCCGGCCGTCGCCCTCCACCGCCCCGCCTTCAGCGGTGATCGGTGCCTTGATCCTGGTGAGGCGCTCGTCGTCCAGGATCGCGCGGGCGACCCGGCTGTCGCGGCCGTGGTCCTGCTTGTTGCCCCAGCCGTTGAAGTTGAGATCGACTCCGGCGACGCCGTCGGGTCCGAGCACGAAGACCGGCCCGGTGTCCCGCATCCACAGGTCGTCCACCGGCGCCGGGACGACCTCCACCCCGGATCCGCACGCCCGCCGGGCCGCCTGCGCCTCCTGGTCGTTGGCCAGCAGGGCCACCGGCTCGAACTCGGCGATCGTCCGTGCGATACGGGCGATGTCGTCGCGCACGCCGGTGACCTCCGGCCCCCAGATCCCGCGGGTGGGCCAGGCCATGTAGGTCGCCTCGTGCGGATGCGCCTCGTCGGGCAGCCGCCACCCGCCGGCCCGCTTCGCACCCGCGGGGACAGCGCGCCCGTCGTGCGGCGCGGGCCCGCTGCTGTCCTTGGTGCCGCAGGCGCCCAAGGCCCCGCCGAGGGCGGCGACGACCGCCGCTTGCAGTGTCTGACGTCGGGATATGTCCATGATCAGCTCCCTGACTGAAATTTTAGTCAGGCCGATAGTAGGGCATGATCGGACCCGAGCCACCTAGATTCCTCGGACCGCGGGAGCATGCGATGCCGGACAGGCCCACCCAGATCCTCGAAGCCGCCGCCCGGCTGATCGCCCGGCGCGGCGTGCGCGGGCTGCGCGTCGAGGAGGTGTCCGCGGAGGCCGGCGTCTCGACCGCGCTGATCTACTACCACTTCAAGGACCGCACCGGACTGCTGCGCCGCACACTGGAGTTCATCAACCGGCGCGCGGTCCGCTACACCGACGCCGCCCTCGACACCTCCGACGACCCCCGTACACAGCTCACCGAGATCCTGCTGCTGGAACTCCAGGACATCCCCCACGTCAGGGAGAACAGCGCGGCCTGGGGCGAGTTGCGCGCCACCGCCGTCTTCGACCCCGACCTGCGGGAACTGCTGGCCACCGCGACCCGCGAGTGGATCGAGGACCTCGCCGACCTGATACGGCAGGCCCAGGCGGCCGATCCGGCCCTCGCCGGAACCGATCCGTACGCGGCGGCCGAGCGGCTCACCGCGCTGGCGGAGGGCCTGAGCGAACGCTGGCTGAGCGGCACCACCTCGCTGGAACGGGCGCACGAACTGCTGCGCGGCGCCGTCGACGCGGAACTCCGGCCGGCCTGAGCCGCGCTCCGGGCCGCGGATGCCACAGCGGACGCCATAGCGGATGAACTGAACGCTTCGACCAATAAGCGGACATCAGGAGCAGTTTTCGGTCGGATTCCGGCAAGTGACGGTCTGCACTCGATCACCCGATCTCGCCGTGCCACCACCGTGCAATCCCCTGCCCATCGGGAAGGGCGACATGTGCCGGTCATCCGGTGGTTGGCAGGATTTGACGGAGAATTTTCGGTTCCGGTGAGTAAATGGTGAAGAAAACCGGCTGAAAGTGTGCATCGGGTTTTGACCCGTGATCGTCCGTTCCGCGATGGTCGACCGCATGCCCGTCATACCCCGACCCGCGGCCAGCGGCCCGCTGCGTCTGCGCGATTTCCGCCTTCTGCTCGCCGGTGCCGCGGCCGGACAACTCGGTGCCCAGGTCACCCTGGTCGCCCTGCCGCTCGTCGCGGTGCTCGAGCTCAACGCCCCCGCCTTCCAGGTGGGGTTGCTCACCGCCGCGGAGACCGCCGCGTTCTTGCTGGTCGGGCTGCCGGCCGGGGCCTGGGTCGACCGGATGCGCAAGCTGCCGCTGATGATCCGCGCCGATGTGGTGCGGGCGGTGGCGATGGCGAGCATCCCGCTGGCCGCCGTCGCCGGAGTGCTGACGATGGTGCAGCTGTACATCGTCGCCCTGATCACCGGTGTGGCGACCGTCTTCTTCGACGTCGCCCACCAGAGCTTCCTGCCCCAGCTGCTGCCCAAGGACCAGCTGGTCTCGGGCAACGGAGCGCTGGAGACCATCCGTTCGTCGGCCCAGGTCGCAGGTCCCGGGATCGGTGGCGGTCTCGTCCAGGTACTCGGTGCGGCCCTGGCCATCGTCGCCGACGCGGCCGGCTATGTGCTCTCCGCGCTCTTCCTGTGGGCCATCAAGCGGCCCGAGAGCCGCCCGGAGCCCCGGCCGGAGGCCTCCCTGCGCCAGGACATCGCCGAGGGGCTGCGCTTCGTCTTCGGACACCGCCTGCTGCGGGTGATCGCCCTGACGACCGGGCTGGCCAACTTCTTCACCGCTGTGCTGATGGCCACACAGTCCGTCTTCCTGGTCCGCGTGCTGGGGCTGGCGCCGGGAGTGATCGGCCTCCTGCTGGCCGCCTCCGCCGTGGGCGGGCTCGCCGGCGCCCTGTGCGCGGGACGGCTCGCCGCCCGGCTCGGCCAGGCCCGGATCATCTGGCTGTCCGCGCTGGTCACCGGCCCGTTCGCGCTGCTGTGGCCGCTCTCCACGCCCGGCGCGGGGGCGGTGCTGTTCGCCCTCGGCTCCGGTGTGGTCTTCTTCGGCGCCGTCGTCTACAACGTCGCCCAGGTGAGCTTCCGGCAGGCCCTGTGCCCGCCCCGGCTGCTCGGCCGGATGAACGCCACACTGCGGTTCCTGATGTGGGGCACCCTGCCGCTCGGAGCCCTGGCCGGCGGTGCGCTGGCCGATGCCTTCGGAGCCCGGGTGGCGCTGGTGTGGTGCGCGGCCGGATTCCTGGCCGTCCCGCTGCCGCTGCTGCTCTCCCCGCTGCGCCGGATGCGCGAACTGCCCGTCACGGAGCAGGCCGAGGCCGGCCCGGCCGACACCACCGGCCCGTCCGGCACCGCCGACCCGGCCGAGCCCGCGTCCATCGGCTGACGGCGGGCCACCGCGCCGCGCCTCGCCCGCCTCCCCCGCCTGCCTGCCTTCGCGCACGGCCTTCCCACCCGCATCGCCTCCGGCGACGCGTGCCCGCCACGTCAAGAGAGGATCACGTGCTCAGCATCACGAGCCAGTACCTGGCCCGCTACCGGCGACTCGACACCGGCGACGGGGCCGCGGTCCTGCTGCCCGTCACGGGCGCCCAGCGTCGCTTTGCACTGGTGCGTGCCATGGACCCTGCCGGGCGGCCGGATCTCGTGCCGATGTTCTTCGCCTTCCCGCGCGGCACGGTGGATCCCGTACGCCTCGCGGCCGCCGCGAACCGGCTCGCCGCCCTGCACCCCGTGCTGCGCGCCCGGCTCACCGTGCAGCGCGGCACGCCCGCACTCCACCTGGAGGAGCCGCAGGTACCCGTGACCCGCACGGCGTGCGCGCCCGGTGAGGACGCGGCCACCGTGCTGCGTCGCGCCCTGGGCGGCTGGACCCCGCAGGGCCCGCCGCTGCGGCTGTTCCTGGTGCAGGACGGCCTGGAGGAGGTGCTCGCCGTCGTGCTGGACCACACCGCGTGCGACGGCCAGTCGCTGGCCCGGATCGTCGGGGAACTCGGCGC
Organism: Streptomyces sp. NRRL S-1813; assembly: GCF_000719605.1. Classification (NCBI taxonomy): domain Bacteria; kingdom Bacillati; phylum Actinomycetota; class Actinomycetes; order Kitasatosporales; family Streptomycetaceae; genus Streptomyces; species Streptomyces sp. NRRL S-1813. The sequence continues at coordinate 139,678 of NZ_JOHB01000002.1, read as the reverse complement.
CGCCTACGACGAAGGTCCCGGCGCCGAGGGCGCCTCCCCCGCCGAAGTCGCGGCCGAGCTGGCCGCCTACCGGGACGCGGTTCTGCTACAGCTCGACGCGGAGGAGCGCGCGGGCGCGCCGGCGGCCATGGCGTACTGGGGCGAACGGCTCCGCGCGGTGCGCGAACAGGCCCCCGCGCCACGTCCGGAAGCCCTCTCCGCCGGGACGGCGCCGAGCGGTTCGGCGGCGCTGCGGATGCCCGCCCCGCCCGCCGGCGTGCCCTTCCCCGCGCTGCTCGACGCCTGCCGGGCGGCGGCAGCGGCGCTGTTCGGGGCGGGCCATGTGGTGCCGCTCGGCTACCCGTGGGGCGGCCGGCCGCCCGGTGCCGCGCCGGTGCTCGGCTGTTTCCTCAACACCATGGTCTTCCCCACCATGACCGGGGACGCGTCCGCGGCCTCGGCGACGGCCGAAGCCTGGTGGAACGACCTGGACCATGCCGCCACTCCCTTCGACGCCGTGGTGCACGCCGCCCGGACGGCCGGCTCCGGCTGGACCGGCCGGCTCGACGGCATGCTGACCGTCGACGACGCCCGCCGGCATCCCCCGCTCTGCCTGGGCGGTGTGACAGGCCGTGAGCTCTCCATCGACGGCAGGGCGGTGCGCGGTCCCTTCGCGGTCTCCGTCACCCAGGGCCCCGAGCTTGCGCTGCGCATGGTGTGGGACCGCACGATCCTCCCCGACCGCACCGCCGAGAGCGCCTTCACCGCACTCGCCGACGCGCTGCGGACCCCGGCGCCGACAGCCGCCTGACCCGCGCGGCGACACCGCCCCTCTCTCACCTTCCGACACTGCCGGACCTGCCGCGCGATCCGCGGCCCGGTCCGCGCGTCCCACCGGCCGGGCTCGACCATGCCCCGGGCCGGAGAACCCCCACCCCGACAACCTCAGGGATCGCCCATGCTTCCGCTCTCCTCCTCGCAGGAGATCGTCTGGCTGCACGAACAGGTGCAACCGGGCAGCCGCGCCTACAACTTCACCGCCGCACTCGACCTGTGGGGCACGCTCGACACCGACGCGCTGCGCCGCGGACTCGCCGCCGCCCTCGACCGGCACCCCGGTCTGCGGCTGGAACTCGTCGCCGTCGCCGGGGCGATGCCGGGGCAGCGGGTCGCCGAGGCCTGTGTGCCGCGGCTGCACACGGTGGATCTGAGCGGGGAGGCGGACCCGGAGAGCGCGTTCCAGGAGCTGTTGCGCACCGAGGCGGAGACTCCGCTCGACACCTTCGAGGCACCGCTGCTGCGCTGGACGCTGGTACGGCTCGCGGAGGACCGGCACCGGCTGATCCACGTCGAACACCATCTGATCCACGACGGCCATTCGTTCGCGATCCTGCTGCGGGATGTGTTCACCGTCTACCGGGGCCACGTTCTGGGCGAGCCCGTGGAGCTGCCGTCGGCGCCCTCGTACGCCGACCATGTCCGGGCCCGCTCCCAGGACGAGGCCGGCGGGGAGCGGCGGGACGGTCTGGACTTCTGGGCCGGTGAACTGCGCGAGGTCTCCTACGACATGCCGCTGCCCGGTCTGACCCGGCCGGGCTCCCGGCGCCGGCACCACGGCGGCCAGCTGCGTCAGTCGATCGGTGCCGATCTGGCGGAACGGCTTCGCGGCCATGCCCGTGAGCGCGGTCTGACGCCGTTCGCCACGCTCCTGGGGCTCTTCGCCGAGCTGCTGCGCCGGCACAGCGGCCGCTCGCAGATGGTGATCGGCACCGCGGTCGGCAATCGCCCGCGCGGTTTCGAGGAAGCCGTGGGCATGTTCGTCAACACCATCCCGCTCGCGCTGCGGCTGGACCCGGCCGCCCCGGCCGAGGAGTCCATGGACGAGGTGACCGACACCCTCATCCGTGCCCTGCCGCACCAGGAGGTGCCGATCCAGGAGCTGACCCGCGCGCTCGGCCTGCACACCTCGGGCGCCGACAACCCGCTGTTCAGCGTCATGTTCAGCGCCCACGACGCCGAGCTGCCCGAGGTCGACGTCCCGGGCCTGGACATCACCCTGTTCGAGGGCTTCAACACCGGCACCACCCGGTTCGACCTGGACGTGGTGCTGCTCCCGGACGACCGGCGCGGGGTCGGGCCCCGGCACGGTGCGGCGGGGATGACGCTGGTCTGGGACTACGACGCCGACATGTTCGGCGAGGATGTGGCGAAGCTGCTCGCCGGGCGGTTCCTCGACCTGCTGCGGGCGTATCTCGACGCGCCCGGCACCGCCCTCACGGATCTGGCTCCGCCGCCGTCACCGCAGGCCCTCCCGGCTGCCGCGCCGCCGGCACCGGAACACGATCCGCTCGACCCGGCCACCGCCCACGACCCGTCCCTGCCCGCGCTGCTCGTCGGCGCCCGCCGGATGACCTACGGCGACCTCGACGCCCAGGTCTCCTCGCTGGCGCAGCGGATGCGGGCGGCCGGAGTGACCGCCGGGCAGCCGGTCGCCGCCGTGCTGCCCCGCGGCGCCGACTCGGTCGTGGCGCTGCTGGCCTGTCTGCGGACCCGGGCGGTGTACTGCCCGCTCTCGCCGTCCGACCCGCCGGCCCGGCTGGAGCTGCTGCTCGGCCGGCTGGGCCCGGCGCTGGTCCTGACCTCAGCGGACGCCGCCGTCACCCTTCCCGACGGGATGCCGACGGCCACGGTCGACGCCCCGGTGCTGCCGCAGGCACGTGCGGCCGAGGTCGTGCCCGGTGCCGCGTACATCATTCACACCTCCGGCTCGACGGGCATACCCAAGCCCGTCGCCGTCGGCCGCGCGGCGCTGGAGAACCATCTGACCGGGGCGGCCGACCGGTTCGGCCTGGGCGCGGGTGACCGGGTGCTGCTCTTCGCCCAGCCGTCGTTCGACGTGGCTCTCGAGGAGGTGCTGCCGTCGCTGTACGCCGGAGCCTGCCTGGTCGCCCCCGAGCGCGAGGTGCCGACCGGCGCCGAGCTGGCCGGACTGCTGGTCGCCGCGCGGGTCACCGTGGCCAATCTGCCCACCAGTTACTTCCTCGCCACCCGCGAGGAGATGCGCCCCGTGCTCCGCGACGGTCACTGGGCGCCGCGGCTGCTGGTGCTCGGTGGCGAGCGCCTCCCGGCGGACGTGATGCGCGCGTTCCTGGCCGACAGCGGCAGCACCGTGCTCAACGTCTACGGCGTCACGGAGGCCGCCATCAGCTCCACCGTCCACGAGATCACCCGGGACGGCCTCGCCGACGGTGCGGAGATCCCGCTCGGCACCGAGCTGCCCGGCGAACGGGTCCACGTCCTGGACGCGCACCGCCGTCCGCTGCCGGACGGCGCGGTCGGTGAACTGGCCATCGCCGGGGCCGGGTTGGCCGAGGGATACGTCGGCAACCCCGAGACCACCGCCGCCCGGTTCGTCCACGTCGAGGCGCTCGGTGGTGAGCGGGTCTACCTCACCGGTGACCTCGGCTACCGCGGCCGCGACGGGCTGCTGTACTTCCTGGGGCGCCGGGACCACCAGATCAAGCTGCGGGGCTACCGCATCGAGCTGGAAGAGGTGGAGGCCGCCGCCTCGGCCGCGCTCGGCGGCCGCTCCTGCGCCGTCGTCCTGGACCGCGAGGCCCCGGGCGGGCCGCGGCTGGTCGGCTTCCTGGAGAGCGTGGACGGCGGTGAGCCGTGGGACGAGCAGGCGTTGCACACGGAGCTGGGCCGACGGCTGCCGAGCGCCCTCGTACCGGGGCGCTGGGCACGGCTCGACACCATGCCGCGACTGGCCGGCGGCAAGCCGGACCGCACCGCGCTGACCCGCCGGGCCGCCGCACTGGAGCCGGCCGCCCCGGCCGGGGAGAGCCACCGCGCTCCCGCGCAGCTGCCGGCCGATCCGATGACGGAGCTGCTCGCCGAGGGCTGGCGGGAGGCTCTGGGCCACAGCCGCTTCGACGCGTCCTCCGACTTCTTCCGGACCGGCGGCCACTCGCTGCTCGCCGCGCAGCTGGCGGCCTGGCTCGAACCGCGGCTGGGGCAGCGTCCGCCGCTGCGGCTGCTGTTCCAGAACCCGGTGCTGGCCGACCAGGCCCTCGCGCTCGCGGCCGTCGGCACCGCCGCCGCGCCTGCTTCCGCCGCTTCGACCACCGTGACGGAGTCCCGATGACCCAGCCGATGACCGCCCGTACGGCGGCCCCGACGACCGCTCCCGGCATGCGACGGCCCACGCCGGAGAGCCCGCTCAGCATCGCCCGCGGCGCCCTGCCCGCCACCGACGGCGCGACCGGGGTGCTCGCCCTCTTCGAGGAGTGGACCCAGCGCTCCCCGGAGGCTCCCGCGGTGATCGACGGGGAGCGCAGCTGGACCTACCGGCAGATCGACACCGCCGCCGACGAGGTCGCAACGGCCCTGCGCGACCGGGTGCGGCCCGGAGACCTGGTCGGCGTCTGCCTCGACCGTTCGGCCGCCCTCGTGGTGACCGCGGTCGCGCTCGCCCGGATCGGCGCCGTCTATCTGCCGCTGGGCCCCCGCCCCGGTGAGCGTCGCACCGACGCCGTCACCGAGGATCTGCACGTCGTCTGTCTGATCGGCGATCCCGAGGTGCTGCCGCCCCGTCACCGGACGGCCGGCCACCTGCGGCTGGCGCTGCCCGGGGAGGGCGCCAACGCCGCCGCCACGGTGGTGGCCGCTTTCGCCGCGCCGGGCACGGCTGCCCGTTCCGCACCGCCCGAGGCGTTCTACGCCGTGCTGACCTCCGGTTCCACCGGGCGCCCCAAGGCGGTGGCCGTCGGCGAGCCCGCGCTCGGCATGCTGCTGAGCTGGTACCGCGCCACGAGCGGCCTGGCCCCCGGTGACCGGCAGTCCCTGCTGATCGGCGTCGCGTTCGACCCCCATCTGCTGGAGCTGTGGGCCGGGCTGACGTCCGGGGCGGCTCTGGTGCCCGCCCCGGACGAGGTCCGCTGGGACCCGACGGTGCTGGCCGACTGGTGGCGTACATCCGCGGTGTCGGTGTGTGTGTCGGCCACGCCGATGGTGGAGCCGCTGCTGGAGCGGCCCTGGCCGAAGGACCTGAGGCTGCGTCATGTGTTCGTGGGCGGCGACCGGTTGCGGCGTCGTCCCGGCGCGGACGTGACCTCCACCGTCCACAACGCCTACGGACCGGCCGAGGCCACGGTGGCCTCCACCGTCCACTCCATGCACGGCACCGACAGCGCGGAGGGCGCGGAATCCGCACCGCCCATCGGCCGGCCCCTCCCGGGCGTGACCGTCGTCGTCGCCGATGCGGACGGCCGACCCGTCGCCCGCGATACGGAGGGTGAACTCCTCATCGGCGGAAGCGGTCTGGCGCTCGGCTATCTGGACCCCGAACTGACCGCGCGCCGCTTCCTCGCCGTGCCCGAGGAGCTCGATCTGCCGGGTGTGGAGCGCTTGTACCGCACCGGGGACCGGGTGCGGATGCCGGCCGACGGGGAGCTGGAGTTCCTCGGCCGCCTCGACGACCAGGTCAAGATCAGCGGCGTACGGATCGAACCGGCCGAGGTGGAGGCCGCGTTCGAGAAGGACCCGGCGGTCCTGAGCGCCGTCGTCACCGCGCCGCGTACCGCCGACGGCCGCACCCGCCTGGTGGCGTATGTACGGGCGGCGGCCGGCGCCGTGCTCACCGCGGACGCGCTGCTGCCGGGCGTACGGACCTGGCTGCCGGAGCAGGCCGTGCCCTCGGACGTGCGGATCGTGGACTCCTTCCCCTTGGACGCCAACGGCAAGGTGGACCGGGCCGAGCTGACCCGGCAGGCGGCCCACTCCGACGAGCGCCGCGGCGACGCCCCGGCGACCGACGACGGGCCCGACGACGCCACCCCGGGCGAGCGGCTCGTGCTGAGCGCCGTACGCGATCTGCTCGCCCGGCCGGGAGCCTCGCTGACGGACAACTTCACCGAGGCCGGCGGCACCTCTCTCCTCGCCGCACGGCTGCTGACCGTCATCGAGAAGGAGAGCGGTGTGCGGCTGCGCGCTCCCGAACTGCTCCGCCAGCCGGACCTGCGCGCCGTCGCCCTGCTCGTCGACACGCGCCGCGCCGCCCGGCAACCGGCAGGAGCCTGAGATGACCACCCGCACCCCGCACTCCCCCGACACCCGGAAGGAAGGCCCCGTGCCCACCGAAGGCACCCCGAAGGACGAGCGCACCGCATCCGGTGACCGCACCGCGTCCGCACCGGCGGCCGGCCGGCCCGCGCCCGCGGCCGGCCTGACGGCCCTCGTGGCATGGCATGCCGCACGGACCCCGCAGGCGCTGGCCGTGGCCGACGGCGACACCACCCTCACCTACGCACAGCTCGTCTCCTCGGCCCGCGCGCTCGCCGCCCATCTGCGCGAGCACGGCGTCCGCCGGGGTGACTCGGTGGCGCTGCTGATGCCCCGCTCGGCGCGCACCGTCATCGCCCAGCTCGCGCTGTGGTGGGCGGGCGCCGTGTGCGTACCGCTCGACCCGGCACATCCGCGCTCCCGTTCCGAGGCACTGGCCGCCGACGCCGGCGCGACCCTGACCGTCGGGGACAGCAAGCTCCTCGAATCGGCGGGGCTCGCCGGCGCCACCCTTGCGCTGCCCGGTGAGCCGCTGATGAGCGGCGACGACGTCGCCGGGGCCGAACTCGGCGCGGACGCCACGGCGTTCATCATGTTCACCTCGGGCTCCACCGGCCGTCCCAAGGGCGTGGCCGTCCCGCACCGCGCGATCGCCGAGCTGGTCTCCGATCCGGCGTACCTCACCCTCACGTCCCGCGACCGGGTGCTCTTCCACTCGCCGATGACGTTCGACGCCTCGACCTTCGAGGTGTGGGGAGCCCTGGCCAACGGCGCCGCCGTGGTCGTGTGCACCGCGGAGCGGCCCTCGTTCGAGGACCTGGCCCAGCACGTGGAACGCCATGGCGTCACCGTCGCCTTCTTCACCACCGCGCTCTTCCACCAGCTGGCCGGCCGCCGCTCGCGTGTCTTCTCGCTGCTGCGCACGGTGATCGTGGGTGGCGAGGCGCTGTCCACGCACCATGCCGGTGAGGTACTGCGGGCCTTTCCCTGGCTGGAACTCGTCAACGGCTACGGGCCGACGGAGGCGACGACCTTCACCACGGCCCACCGCGTCACCGACGCCGACTGCGACGGCCAGATGCCCATCGGCCGGCCGATCGCAGGCGCGACCGTGCACCTTCTGGACGACTCCGGCAAACCGGTCCCGGACGGGGAGCGCGGCGAACTGTGGATCGGCGGCAGCCGGCTGGCCCACGGCTACACCGGGCAGCCGCAGCTGACCGCCGAGCGCTTCAGCAACCACCCCGGACCGGGGCGTCTCTACCGCACCGGCGACCTCGTCTCCCTGCGTCCGGACGGCACCCTCGACTTCCACGGGCGGACGGACGACCAGGTGAAGATCCGCGGCTTCCGGATCGAACCGGGGGAGATCGAACACGCCCTGCGGGAACAGCCCGAGGTGGCGGACGCCGCCGTCATCGTGCACCGCCCCTCCCCCGACGACGCCCGCCTGGCCGCGTTCGTGGTGGCCTCGCCCGGACCGGTGCCCCGCCCCGACACCCTGCGGGACCGGCTCACCGCCGTCCTGCCCGCCCATCTGATCCCCGACGAGGTGCAGTTCGTCGACGCACTGCCGCTCACCGCCTCCGGCAAGGTCGACCGCCGCGCACTGACGGATCTCGTCGGCGCGGAGCGGCCCGACGTGCCGGCCCGGCCGCTGAATCCGCTGGAGCAGGCTGTCGCCGAGATCTGGGGCCGGTCGCTGGGCCGTGACGTCACCCACCCGGATACCGACTTCCTCGCGCTGGGCGGGCACTCCCTGCTCGCGCTCGCGGTCACCGACGACCTCCGCGAGGAACTCGGCGTCGAACTGACGCTCGCCGACTTCTTCGCCGCCCCCACGGTGGCGGGGCATGCCGCGCTGGTCGAGCGCGCGCTCCTCGCCGCGCACAGTGATCTGCGCCCCGGCGCCCCGGAGGACACCGATGGCCACTGACACCCCCGCCGCCGCGGCGCTCCAGGAGGAACTGCTGCGCCGGGCGCGCTCCCGCGCCGCCCGCCCCGCTGCCGCCCCCTCGGGCGTCCACGACGGGCCCGCGCCGCTCTCGCACGCCCAGCGCCGTATGTGGCTGATGGACCGGCTGGGCCGCGGCGACGCCTCGTACAGCGTGCCCTTCGCCACCCGGCTGCGCGGTCCGCTCGATCTGGACGCGCTGGCCGCCGCGCTGACGTCGCTGGTACGCCGCCACGAGATTCTGCGTACCCGTTACGGGCAGCACGACGGTGAGCCGTACCAGGAAGTGCTGCCGGCTCCGGAGGCGATCGCGCTCCGCGTCGTGGAGACGGACGCGGACGGCGCCGGCGCCCTGCTGGCCGAGGAGGCACGCCGCCCCTTCGATCTCGCCGCCGGCCCCCTTCCGCGCGCCCTGGTCCTGCGGCACGGCGCGCAGGACCACACCGTGCTGCTGACGTTCCATCACATCGCCATCGACGGTGCGTCGCTGGAGACCGTGGCCGGTGAACTGGCACAGCTCTACTCGGCCGCCGCCGGGGACACCGCTGCCGAGGAGCAGCCGGAGCCGGTGCAGTACGCGGACTTCGCGCGGCGCGAGCGGGCCGCCGCCGACCGCCTCGAACAGGGCCTGAGCCACTGGGCCGGCCGCCTCGAAGGTGTCTCCCCGCTCCGTCTGCCCCGCCCCGCGCACCCGCCCGCCGACACCGGCAGCCGCCCGGCCGGCACCCAGACCGCTCCGCTCGACCCGCGGGTGCCGGCCGCCCTGCGCGAACTGGGCCGGCAGCACCGGGCCACCCTGTTCACCGTGGCGCTCGCCGCGTCCTTCGCCGCCCTGCACCGCTTCACCGGCCAGGACGACCTGGTGATCGGGGTCGCCGGCACCCACCGCCAGGGCGCGGACATGCGCGGTCTGGTCGGACTGTGCGTCAACACCCTCCCGGTCCGGGTGGACACCTCCGGCGACCCGGCCTTCACCGCGCTCCTGGAACGCGTACGGGACGCACTGCTGGACGCCCAGCAACGCCGCGAGGTGCCCTTCGACCTCATCCTGGAGCGTCTCGGCGCCGCCGCCCGCGACACGGACGGTACGGCGCTGATCCGGGTGACCGCGGACGTCCTGGGCGCACCCACGACGCTGCGGCTGCCGGGCCTGGTGGACGAGTATGCCGAAGTCGGCGCCGGCCAAGCCAAGTTCGACCTCTCGTTCGGCATGGTGGACACCGATGCTCCCGCCGGACTCGTCCAGTACAGCCGGACCGCGCTGGACGAGGAGGCGGCGGCCGGCCTCGGCGCCGACTACGCCGCCCTGCTCACGGCGGTGGCGGACGAGCCGGGCCTGCGGCTGTCCCGGCTGCCCGGTGCGCCGCCGGCGCCTCGGGGCGAAACCGGCGGGCACCCGGCCGAGGTGCTGCTGCGGTCGGACCCCGAGGTGGCCGAGGCCGCGGTGGTGGAGCCGGCCGGCGGCCCGCTGCTGGCGTATGCCGTCCTGCGCGGCATCGGCGGGCCCTCCCCCGCCGAGCTCCGCTCCCGTCTGCGCACCGCGCTGGCCGCGGAACTGGTACCCGCCGCGGTGACCTTGCTGGACGCCCTGCCGCGTACGGCCGACGGTGCGCCCGACCCGGCCCGGCTCCCCGGGTTCCCGTCGGCCCCCGCACCGCACGGCGCGCGCGCCGAAGCCGTGACCGAAGGCTTCACCGAGCTCCTGGGCCATACGCCCGGACCGGACGACGACTTCTTCCTCCTCGGCGGCCACTCGCTGATCGCCGTCCAGCTCGCCGAGCGTCTGCGCCGGACCCTGAAACTGCCGCTGACCGGCCTGGACATCATGCAGGCCCGCACCCCGCGGGCGGTCACCGCCCTGTTGGACGCACGCGAGGCGGAGCGTGCCGCCGCGCCCTCGGCCGCCTCCGCCCGCCCGCGGCGCTCGCGCGAGGGCACAGTCCTGGTCACCGGCGGCACCGGCGGGGTCGGTGCGTTCGTGCTGCGCGAACTGGCCGCCCGAGGACGTCCGGTACTGGCCCTGGCCCGCCCGGAATCCGCGCATCTGGTCGCCGCGGAGGGCGTGGACGTCATCGAGGGCGACCTCACCGATCTGGCCGGTCTGCGCAAGGCCGTCGACAGTGCCGATGCGGTCATCCACGCGGCCTGCACCTTCACCCGCCCCGAGGTCGATGTGACGGCCATGGCGGCAATGGTCGGCGCCTGGTCGCGCGGTCCGTTCGTCTTCGTCAGCAGTGTGGACGCCTATGGCCACCCGGCCGGTGAGCGGGTGGCGGAGGAGTCCGCCCCGCAGCAGCCGCTGAGCGGGTACGGACAGGCGAAGCTGGACTGCGAAGGGCTGCTGCTGCGGGCGGCCGGCGCCCAGGGCCGGGGCGGCGCGAGCGCCGTCCGCTCCCCGCTCGTCTGGGGTCCGCACCACCGGCTGCGGGACCAGTTGCGCTGGGGTGCGACCGGCCTGCTCTACCAGGCGGCGCGGGAGGGCCGGCCGCTCGTCCTTCCGCAGCCGGGTACGCACGGTCATGCGTGGTACGGCGCGGCCTGGGTGCATGCCTCGGCCCTGGCCCGCGCCGTGGTCTCCTGCCTGGACTCGCCCGTGCACGGCGTCGCCAACGCCGTCAGCGGACATCTCGCCTGGCGGGACCTCGCCACCGGGCTGACCGAACTCCTCGGCAGCGACAGCGAGATCCACGAGTCGGACGAGGTCCACCCGGACCTGAACCACCGCTGGCACTACCACGCCGACCGCCTGGCCCCGTCCCTGCGCGCACAGCAGGGCGAGGACTGGCGCTCCGTACTGGCCGCCATGGTCGGTCTGTCGGAGCGCTGAGCGGCACGGCACGGCGGCGGGGCGACGCCCGATGGCCCCCCGGCCACCGGGTGTCGCCCCGCCGCCGACCTGCTCATGCCGTGCCGGGCAGCAGCGGTCTACTTGTAGCCGAAGCCCTGCGTCCAGTACGCCCGGAGCTTCCCGCCGAAGGCGACGCCCACGCCGGTGGAGTGCGACGAGCAGCTGAGGATGTTGGCCCGGTGCCCCGGGCTGTTCATCCAGGCGCGGAAGGCGCCCTCCGGCTTGGTCTCCCAGGCGTCGATGTTCTCCGCGTGGGCGTCCTTGTACCCCTGGGCCTCCATCCGTTCCTTGGGACCGCGGCCGCCCGGGGAGGAATGCGCGTAGTAGTGGCGGGCGGACATGTCCTGGCTGTGCAGGCCGGCGGCCTTCGCCAGGCGCGCGTCGCGCCGCAGCGGCCCGCAACCGTGCTCCGCACGGGCCTTGTTGACGAGCCGGAGGACCTTGGCCTCGTAGCGGGCGGCCCGCTTCGTGTCCTGCTGGGCGGCGGGCTTCCCGGCGGCGGACGAGGCGGATGCCGGGGCCGGGGAACCGGTGTACTCGGTCGCCTTCGCATCGGCCTGGGACGAGAGCAGAGCCAGCACGGCGACGAGCGCACCGGCCGAGACGACGATGCCGAGGGGAACTATTCGGCCCTGTCGCCGGTGTCCATCGCGAGGATCGCGCGCGGAGGGGGGCGAGCATTTCGTATTCAACTAAATATTCTCCATGCGTGGGGGGAAATGCCTGGGAGAGGGCGCACCGTATTCAACGCAGCACCCATTCACCGGAGGTGAAGCCCGGTCACGCGAACGGGCTCTTCCAGGAGCCGGATTACCGTAACAAGACAAGAGAACGAGCCACCCGCTCAAGCACCACCCAGCAACAACCTGTGCCCTGACCTGGAAGTCAGGGTGACGCAACCGCTCGATTCCCACCCCGGGCGGGCATTCGGCATCGGCGGAATGATTCTTCGACATACCGGACTCATTCCGACACAACTCCGCTTGCACAATGTGGCAATTTCCCCACCTCGACAGCCGCATTCGTAAGTGGCAGCCGCAATCACGGCCCGCGCGCCGGGGCATCCCGACGCCTTTCCGCCCACATCGCCGACGCGCGAACGGCACCGCACCGGAGCCCGGCGCACACGCTCCGTTCGGATAGCCACCGCTATTGACATAGCGATCACTATCTCTACAGTTGATGCCATGAGCCTTGACGCCGACGCGACCCCCAAACGGCGCCCGACCCGAGCGGAAGCCAAGGCCCGCACGCGCCAACTCCTGCTCGACGCCGCCGCACGGACCTATGCGCGCAAGGGATTCGCCGGAGCGTCCGTGGAAGAGATCGCCGAGGCGGCGGGGTTCTCCATCGGCGCGGTCTACTCGAACTTCGGCAGCAAGGAGCGGCTCTTCGTGGAGCTGCTGCGCGAGCGCGCCAGCGAGCATGTGTCCCGGGCGACGCGGATCGTGGCCGACGCACAGGCCGGTGTCGACGACCCGGCTCCGGCGCTCGGCAGGCTGCTGGCGCATGTCGCCGACGACGATCCCGACTTCGCTCCCCTCCAGGCCGAGTTCTGGCTCTACGCGGTGCGCAACCCCCAGCTGATGGAAACGCTGGCCGAACAGCTGCGCGGCCCCCGGGCCGAGATGGAAAGCCTGATGAGTACGGCCCTGGAGCACATCGGCGCACGTGAGTCCGTGTCCGCCGAAGCCGTGGCCACGATAACGATGGCGCTCTTCCAGGGGCTGGTGCGCCAGCGGCGGATCGACCCCGCCAGTGTGCCGGACGACCTGCTGGGCCAGGCCATGCAGTGGCTGTTCACCGGCATCGCCGCAAGCACCGGCCCGGCGGGCACCGCGGCCACGGACGAGACCGCGGCCGCCGACGACACCGCAGCCACGGACAACACCGCACCCGCCGATCCGCCAGAGGAGAAACGATGACCCGCATCGACACCACGGCGACCCTGCCCTCGCTCCAGGATCTGCTCGACCCACGGCATCAGGCCGACCCCTACCCCCTCTACGCCCGCTGGCGGGCACGGACGCCGATCGCCCGCATCGATGACCAGTTGATGGTGCTCAGCCGGTACGAGGACTGCGCCGCGGTGCTGCGCGACGGACGGTTCGGGCATGCCGAGGCCGACGATCCGCGGTTCACCGGCGAGCGGGCCCGCCCGGCTTCCAAGGTTCTGGTCGACGACAACGGCCGGCCCGTGCGCGGCTTCCTGAGCCTCAACCCGCCCGACCACACCCGGATGCGGGGCCTGGTCTCCCAGGCCTTCACCCGGCGCCGGGTGGATCGCCTCGCGCCGCGCATCGAAGAGCTCGCCACCGAGCTGTTCACCGGCCTGGAGTCGGCCGAGGCTCCGGTGGACCTGATCGAGGATCTGGCCACTCCCCTGCCGGTGGCGGTCATCAGCGAACTGCTCGGCGTCCCCACGGCCGATCGTCACCGGATGCTGAAGTGGTCGCACGCGGTGGCCCGCGCCCTGGTCCCCGACTTCCTGCTGCCTCCCGGCGCCGCCGAGGAGGAAGCCCAGGCCTGGCGCGAGTTCACCGACTACCTGCGCGAACTCGTCGCCGAACGCCGCCGCGTACCCGGCGACGATCTGCTCTCCGCGCTGGTCGCCGTGCACGACGACGGTGATGCGCTGAGCGAGAACGAGCTGCTGGCCACCTGCACCCTGCTGCTGATCGCCGGTCATGAGACCACCGTCAACCTGATCGGCAACGGCACCCTCGCCCTGCTGCGCCACCCCGACCAGCTCGCCCGTCTGCGCAGCGAGCCGGACCTGATCGAGCCCGGGGTCGAGGAACTGCTGCGCTATGACTCCCCGGTCCAGCTCATCGCCCGCTTCGCCCTCCAGGATGCCGAGGTCGCCGATGTGCCGGTGGCGCGCGGCACGACACTCCTGCTCCTGGCCGGTGCCGCGAACCGTGACCCCGCCGCGTACGACCACCCCGACCGGCTCGACGTCGGCCGCACACCGCTGCGGCACCTGTCCTTCGGCCACGGCATACATTTCTGTCTGGGCGCCCCGCTCGCCCGCCTCGAAACCCAGATCGTCCTGCGCCTGCTTCTGCGGCGCGCCCCGGACGTCCAGCTCGCCGGCGAGCCCCGCTGGAAGGACCACATCACCCTCCGCGGCCTGAGCCGGCTCCCCCTCTCCCTCGGCTGACGCACCGGCCGCCGGCCTGGCGGTCCCGTGCGCACCGGCCGCGGCGCCGCGCACTTCCGCGTGCGGCGACCGGAAAATCCCGCCTCTCGGCCTGCCCCTCGCTGATTCCTGCGCTCGGCTTGCGACGATGGGCGAATTGCCGGAACTGACGCCCTCCGGGTGCCTGACCGCCACGGAGCGCGACACATCGGTCAACCGGTACCGGTATCCGCGGAACTTCCGCGCGAAGACCTCCGTCGCCGCAAAGGAGCCCTGTATGAACGCCAGCACGGATCTGCTTGTCGACGCCTTCGGACGTATCCAGGAGGTCGTCGAGGACGTGGTCACCGGGCTCGACCCCGATGAGCTCAGCACCCGCCCCGACGACGCCAATTCGATCGCCTGGCTGGTCTGGCATCTCACCAGGATCCAGGACGATCATCTCGCCGGGGTGGCAGGCACCGAGCAGATCTGGACCTCGGACGGCTGGTACGACCGCTTCGGGCTCCCCTTCGCCGCCGACGACACGGGCTACGGCCACTCCGGCAAGGACGTGGCGGCCGTACAGGACCTGAGCGCACAGCTGTTGACCGACTACCACGGCGCCGTCCACGACAACACCGTGCAGTACCTCGCCGGGGTCGACGACAAGGACATGAAGCGCGTCGTCGACCGCGCCTGGACACCGCCCGTCACCCTGGGGGTCCGCCTCGTCAGCGTGATCGCCGACGATCTCCAGCACGCCGGACAGGCGGCTTACGTCCGCGGCCTGCTCGGTCTGTGAGAGCTGCCGGGACCGTTGGCGGTCCCAGCCGCCTCACCGTCTGCGGGGCAGGCGGTGCAGATCCACCGCGGTGAGCCGGCCCGCCGTCAGCTCCGCCGTCATGTACGTGCAGTACGGCTGTCGGCGGCGGTCGGTCGGCGAACCCGGGTTCAGCAGGCGCAGCCGGTCGTCCGCCGTGGAGTCCCAGGGGATGTGGCTGTGCCCGAACACCAGCACATCGAGCTCGGGGAAGCGTGCGGCGCAGCGGCGCTCCCGCCCCTGCGCAGGGCCGGTCTCGTGCACCACCCCGAGCCGCACCCCCGCAAGTTCCGCATACGCCACCTCGGGCAGCCGGGCGCGCAGCTCCGGGCCGTCGTTGTTGCCGTACACCCCGATCAGCCGCCGGGAGCGGGCCTGCAACAGGTCCAGCGTGGCGGTGTCGACCCAGTCGCCGGCATGCACGACGACATCGGCACGGGGCACTTCGTCGAGCAGCTGCACCGGCAGCGCCTTGGCGCGCTTGGGCAGATGGGTGTCGGAGATGAGCAGGAGTCGCACGGAGCCCTCCCTCGGCTGTGCTCGCGGACGCGGGGGCCAGGGCCTGATCCAAACGACAGGCCCCAGGCGGTCAGCGTTCCTGGGCGGTCGGCCGCACGACGATCTCGTTGATCGCCACATGCGCCGGCTGAGTGACCATGAAGGCGATGGCGCGGGCCACGTCGTCGGCCGCCAGCCAGGTCTCCGGTGGCATTCCATGGGCCGATGCGGCCTGGCTGGGGGCCCGTGTCAGCTCCGTCGAGGTCATGCCCGGTTCGACGAGCCCGACCCGGACCTGACGCCCGGTCACCTCTTGGCGCACCGCCTCGCTGAAGGAGCACACCGCGTGCTTGGTGGCGGAGTAGACACTGTTGTCCTTGCGCGGCACCCGGCCCGCGACCGAGCTGACGTTCACCAGGTCGGCCACACCCCGCGGGCCCTCGTGCGCCGCGCGCAGCAGATGCGGGAGCGCGGCATGTGTCATCCGCAGCACCGCCCTGAGGTTGAGGTCGATCATCAGGTCCCAGTCCTCGGGGTCACTCTCCTCCACCGAGCCCCGCACCCCGAAGCCCGCGTTGTTCACCAGAACGTCCAGCCGCCCGCAACGGTTCACCGCCTCCTCGACCACCCGACGTGCCTGCGTCGCGTCACTGAGATCGGCGGGCAGCGCGAAGGCCGAGCCTCCCTGCTCGCCGATCGCCTCGGTGAGCTGCTCCAGCCGCTCGGTACGGCGGGCGACCAATGCGAGGGAACAGCCTTCCCGGGCCAGTGCCAGGGCAGTGGCCGCGCCGATGCCGCTGGAAGCGCCGGTCACCAGCGCCACACTGCCCGACAGCGCCTTCCGGTCGGCGTCGGTGCCTGCCACCGCCCCGCTCTGACGTCCCGTCACGGCGTTTCCGGCCTCTGAGCTGCTGACCATCGCCTTCCCGCTCCTCACGCTCGATCCCGTCGGCTCACCGCAGCCGCATCTCCCGGTCCGGACACCCGTACCCCGACGGGCACCCGCTCTCCCTCCCGCTCTGCCATCTGCTGACACCCGCCCCCGCGGACGCGGTCCGCACACCCGGACAACGGGTATTACCCACGGGAACCCCCCTTTTGCTCCCGGGAGCTGCTCATGAAGCACACCCCTCCCCTGCCCGGCGACATCGGACTCACCCAAATATCCGGCGCTGCCGGCAAGTTGATCCGCTTCGGACAGTGGATCAACGGCGACGGCTTCGCCGACTACGAACACGCCTTCCTGGTCCTGCCCGACGACCGGCTGCTGGAGGCCGAACCGGGCGGGGCCCGCATCATGCCCCTCACCGCCTACACCGACGCGGACGTGGTCTACGTCTGCCCGGACCGGCTCACCGAGCAGCAGCGCACCGACATCTGCGCGGCCGCCGCCCGCTACGTCGGGGTGCCCTACAGCTTCCTCGACTACCTGGCGATCGCCACGCACCGGTTCCACCTGCCCGTTCCGGGACTGCGCCGCTATGTCGCCAGCACCCGGCACATGATCTGCTCCCAACTCGTCGATCAGTGCTATCTGGACGCCGGTGTGCACCTGTTCGCCGACGGCCGCTGGCCCGGCTATGTGACGCCGATGGCCCTGCACCGCCTGCTGGCCCACTGACCCTGCCGCCCGGCACGGCCGGGTCCAGGATCCGGTACGGGGTCCGGTACGGAATTCGGGTACGGGATCCGGTGCCGAATCCGGGTACGGGTTCGCCCGGCGGGGCTCGTTGAGAACGGGCCCCGCCGTGCGAGCCACCGGGTACGGCCGTACGTCTCCTCTTCCGTGACCTCTCAGGGTCCGGCACCGCCTGACCACGTCTCACCGTTCCTGGCCGATTCCCCAGATGCCGCCCCCTCTCAACCGCCACCCCCGCTCAGCCGCCTTCCTCGCTCAACCACCTTCCTCGCTCAACTCCCACCTGATCTCGCCTTCCTGCTCCTGGCTCGTGGGCGTGAGCCCGGCAGCAGCGGCGACGGCAGCGGATGCCGCGTGATCCGGGTGGATGTGAGCGACGAGAGTCCGCACGTGCTGCCGGCGGAGCCAGGCGACAAGTCCCCGGGCCGCCTCGGTGGCTATGCCGCGCCGCTGCCAGTGCGTCCCCACCACCCAGGCGATCTCAGCGGCCTTTCCGTTCCTCTCGGCGGTGACCGTCGCCTGGACGGTGCCGGCCAGGCAGCCCTGATCGCGGAGCTGGATCACCCAGTTGCACCAGGTGACGGCGGGGTCGGGCGAGCCGGCCACCAGTCGTTCGTGGCGGGTGCGCAGTGCCTCCGGGGTCGCCGGGGCTCCGCCGATGAAGTTGTGCAGGTCCGGATCGGACAGCGCCGCGGCCAGTTCCTCGGCATGCTCGACCAGCAGCGGCAGAAGGGTCAGCCGGCCGGTACGGATGACCTCGGCTTCCACGACGAGCGGCATATAGGTGCTCCGGGGGTGACGGACCACCGCCCCAGATCCCTCGTGGCGGCGATCGTGGTGGGGACGATTCACTTCAGGCCGCCACGGGAGCCAACGCGCCGCGATGGTTCCGGGCCGCTTCGTAGGCATGGCCGGCACGCAGCACGACGGCTTCCCCCATGGGCGGCCCCATCAACTGCATTCCGATGGGCAGGCCCGCGTGGTCACGGCCGACCGGCAGCGTCAGCGCCGGCACTCCGGTGATGTTCGCGGGGGCGGAGAGGCGCACGTAGGCATCGGAGACACTCTCCGTCGTGCCGTCCGGCCACTCGACCACCTCTTGTCCGGTCTTGGCCGCCGTCATCGGCACCGTGGGCGCAGCGATCACATCGACCCGGTCGAGCATCTCCGCCCATGCCTGGCGCATGAGAGTGCGGGCCCGCTGTGCCCGAAGATAGTCACCGGCGGAAACCAGCTCGCCGGCCTCAAGGAGGACCCGGACGTCCGGCGCGTACAGCTCGGGCGCCGACCGCAGCGTCTGCTCGTGGTAGGCGGTCGCCTCCGGGACCATCAGACCCCATTGGGTGGCCTGGACGTACTGGGCCATCGGAATCTCGACCTCGACGAGGTCGGCCCCGAGGTCCGACATCTGGGCGAGGGCACTCCGCACGGCGGCTTCGACCTCGGGGCTGACGCGGTCGAAGTAGTAGTTGACCGGTACGCCGATCCGCAGGCCCTTCAAGTCCCCGTCGCGAGGGAGGGGATAGTCGCGCGGGGCCGTGGGGAGGGAGGCCGGGTCCGCGGGGTCGTGGCCGCTGAGCGCGGAGAGCACGAGCGCCGCGTCCTGCACCGTGCGCGTGAGGGGGCCGACGTGGTCCAGGGACCAGGACAGCGGGATGACGCCGTGCCGGGAGATGAGGCCGTATGTCGGCTTGAGCCCGACGACTCCGTTCAGTGCCGCGGGTACGCGGATGGAACCTCCGGTGTCCGTGCCCAGAGCGAAGGTCGCCGCACCTGCGGCCACCGCGACCGCGGAACCACCGCTCGACCCGCCCGCGACGCGGCCGGGGTCCCAGGCATTACGCGTCTGAGGCGTCGTCAGCCCGTAGGCGAATTCGTGCGTCTGCGTCTTGCCCAGGAGGACCGCCCCGGCCTCGAACAGCCGCGTGGCGACGGTACTGTCCGCCTGCGCCACATGAGCCGCCCTGACCCGGGAACTGGCCGTGGTCGGCATGCCGGCGACATCGATGAGGTCCTTCAGACCGAAAGGGATGCCGTGCAGCGGGCCGCGGTACCGGCCGGCCGCGATGTCGCGTTCCGCTCGCGCGGCCGAGCCACGCGCCGCCTCGCTCGCCACGGTGACATACGCCCCGAGACGTTTCTCGACGGCGTCGATGCGTTCGAGCAGGGAAGAAGTCAGCTCCAGCGGGGACAGTTCCCCCTCCCGCAGAGCCGCGGCTGCCTGAGTGAGCGTCAGCTCATACGGACGCATCCGCCACCTCCCGTTCGACGACGTGGGCTGCATGAGCGGCATGAGCGGCATGAGCGGCGGGGAGCGTCTCCCCGAAGTCGAGGTCGCGCAAGGTGCTGATGACGGCGTGGATGTGGTTCGCGGTGGCGGCCACGTCGGCGTGACGTTCGCCCGCCAGCGGGAGCCCGGCGCGGAGCGCGCAACGGGCGGCCTCCGCGGCAGTGAGTTCGACGGCGCTCATGGATGCCCTCCGTGTAGGTGCGCGTGAACTGCTGAGCCACGACCCAGCCACCACGCGACAAAAGCTAAATCTTTGCCTTAGAGCAGAATAGGCCCTCGCTTCACCTAACGCAAACAAATAGCTTTTACCCGTAGCGGGAAGGGAGCCCCATGCAGCCGGGCCGCGCCGCGTTGTCAGTGGCAGGTGCCAGACTGCGGCCATGACTGACACCGTGAAGGGACCCGCCAGTTACTTTCCGTCGATCGAGACGAAGTACGGCCGGCCGATAGCCGAGTGGAAGCACCTCATCCACACCTCACCCCTGACCAAGCACATGGAACTGGTCAGCTGGCTCAAGACCGAACACAACCTGGGGCACGGCCACGCCAACGCCCTTGTGGCCCACACCCTCGCGGAGGCCAACGGCAAGTAGAACGCGCCGCCTGGGACTTGACCCCCGTGGCCAGGAACTGTCCGCCCCCTGCGGTTCATGGCACGTGCTGAGGCAAGGCCGGCGCCGGTCCTTCCCCCGCGAAGGGCGACCCGGAATCGGTTCGGGCCAGATAGTGGGCGGCCGACTCTGCCAAGGTGCGGACTGCCGGGTGCCAGGGGCGGGCATCCGGCCCGGTCAGGACGAGGCGGCGCGAGGTCTGGGGCGCCAGCGGCAGCAGGATCAGGTCGGGCGGGATCAACGAGCGGGAGACCTCGGACAGGACGGTCACGCCGATACCGGCCTGCACCATGCTGATCAGGGTCGCCAGATCCCGCACCCGGTGAGTGGGGGTGAAGCGCAGCCCGGCCAGATGGTGGATCGTACGGATGCGGGCCTCGCAGCCGTTGGGTGAGATCAGGAACTGGTCGTCCTCCAGGTCGCGGATGTCGACCAGCGGCTCACCCGCAAGGGGGTGGTCCCGTGGCAGCAAGGCCCGGTAGCCGTCCATGGCGAGCTGGATGCCGGGGCCGGGCGGAGGGTCGATCAGTACGGCGGCATCGGCCGTCCCGTCCTCCAGCCAGGCCGAGACTTCGCTGCTGTCGCCCTCGAAGACCCGCACGGTGATCCGCGGCTGGTCCTCGCACCAGTGCCGGAGCAGGCCGGGAATCAGTCCCTGACAGACCGTTGGTGTGGAGGCCAGCCGCACGGTGCCGGTCATGGTCCCGGTGGCATCGGCCGCGATCTGCTCCACGGACCGGACCGCCGACAGCGCGATACGGGCGTGCGGCAGAACCTGCTCGCCGAGCACGGTGGTCCGCACGGGGGTGGCCCGGACCAACAGCGGGGCGGTCAACTCGCGTTCCAGGGAGGCGACGGCGTGCGACACCGCCGATTGGCTCATGCCCAACTCGGCGGCGGCCGCACTGAAGCCGCCCGCATCGACGACGGCGAGGAAGGCCCTCAGCTGAGGAAGATTCACGGTCATGCGGCCGCCTCATATACCTATGACATCTATGCGTTGGATCTATGGTGCCAGCTCGGCGACGCTTGCTCCGTCCGCCGGCTCCGGCGGAGACATCCCCAGCTCGTACCGAGGAGAGCCATGCCGTATTTCCG
This sequence comes from Streptomyces sp. NRRL S-1813, assembly GCF_000719605.1. Taxonomy (NCBI): domain Bacteria; kingdom Bacillati; phylum Actinomycetota; class Actinomycetes; order Kitasatosporales; family Streptomycetaceae; genus Streptomyces; species Streptomyces sp. NRRL S-1813. The sequence goes on along the minus strand of NZ_JOHB01000002.1, from coordinate 118,754 downwards.
GGTCACCGTCACCGACCCCGACCTCTCTGCCGACGTCCAGCGCGCCGTTGCCGAGGGGCTGACCCGGCTGGCGGTCTCGGTCCTGCACAAGTCCAGCGCGAGGACCATCGTCCATCTCAACCTGGTTCCGGCCGGCAGCTACTACGTCGACGGCAGGCCCCTGACCAGCGTCCGTGACGCACATGTGGAGGCCAGTATCACCATGGGCACGAACAGCGCCACGGAGAAGGCGGCCTTCATCGCCCAGGCCGGTGAGCTGCTGTCGGACCTCCTCGGCCCGCTTCCCCGGTCCGGCGTCGCGCTGCACGAACTCCACCCCGAGAGCTACGGCTACAACGGAGTGACCCAATTCGACTTCTACCGCCGGGCCGGGGGTGTACCGGCCGCCCCCACCGCCCGCTGAGCCGCCTGCGGCCGACCGAGCTGCATCGCGCCGGTGACGGTGCCGGTGTGATGCCGCCTAGTGCGCCACGTCCGTGGTGTGGCGCCCCGGCCGTCCCAGGCGCAACCGGCCCCGCAGCTTGTCCACCAACCGGAACTTCTCCCGCTGTTCGCGGGACTGGCGGTTCAGCTCCTCGACGAGCCGCTCGGAGCGTTTCGCCACGTCCAGCTCGTCGAGGATCCGGTCGATCTCGGCCAGCAGCGCGCCGTGCAGCTGCCATTGGCGCGGATGGTCCCGCACGGTGTCGAGGAGCAGGTGCGCGACGGTCTCGCGGCTCTCGCGGCTGGCGGCGAGCTCCTCGACGAGCCGGTCCTCGGCTTCCTCCGCATTGGCGCTGACCTGCGTGGTGATCAGAACCGCGAAGCTCTCGATCGCGCGGGCCATATGGCCGAACAGCTCCCGCAGGGCGGTGGCGATGGCCGGAGGGAAGAGCGACTCGTCGGTCCGCGCCTTGGCGAGGTCGGTCAGTGTGCGGCACGCCGTACGGAGCACCACCGCGGAGATCTCCAGGGTGTCCAGCCCGGTGCGCAGGACGACACGGGAGAGCAGGCCCTCCTTGACGCGGGGGTTGAGCCGAAGGCTGTCCTCCGCCTGCCGGAGCGCCTCGTCCACCTGCACGATGTCGTGATCCAGCCGCCGCGCCTCGTGCAGCCGGGCCGCGGCCTCCTCGACGGACGTATGACCCGTCACCTGGTCGCCCAGGCTCAGCAGCAACCGGCTCATCCGGGCGGCCAGGCCCTCGATGGCCTCACTGGCGGGCTGCACCCACAGGGGTGGCACGAACAGCATGTTGAAGAGCAGTCCGACGACCGCCCCGATCAGCGTCTCCAGCACCCGGTCCCAGGCCGTCGCCGCCACCCGCGTCGTCGTCACCCCGAGCACCAGCATCGCGCTGATCGCCACCTCGGGCACGAACTCACCGGCCCGGACAAAACGCCCGATCACCAGCGACGCGAGGATGATCAGCCCCAGACTCCACCAGGTCAGGCCCACCAGGGAGCTGAAGCCGATGGCGATGACCACCCCCACCACGACGGCGTTCACCCTGCGCACACTGGTGGTGAGGGTGGTGTACAGGGTCACCTGGACGACGAGCAGAGCGGTCAGCGGTGCGGTCAGGGGCGCCGGTTCGCTGCTCAGCAGCAGGGCGACGACATAGGAGATCACGGCGGCCACGGTCGAGCGGAACGTCTGGGCGACGATGGGCTCGCTGTGCCAACGGACGAGATCCAGCAAGGGGTCGGTGGCTTCGCGCACCCTCTATCCCTTTCCCCTTCTCCCCTCCTTCCCACCGGAGGCAACATCGGTCGCCGCGATGGCCCGCACATCTCACCCGACCGTGATCGTGTCCGCCCGTGCGGCGCGTGCCGGAGAACCACCCGCCGTCATCGAGAACCGGTGTCATACCCCCGTTCCCCCTGCGGTGACCCCTTGCGGCGTTCCGCCCGGTTTCGTAGGCGAGCACCTCGGCCGCCACGGTGCCGGAGAAGCCGGTGTTGGGGCGTGGGAGCGTGGTCATCGTGTAGCGATGGCCGACCTCCAGGCGGAAGTCCGCCGGCATCAGCCACTGGGCGATCAGGTCGGGTTCGGTGAGCGCACGCCAGACCTTGGCCGGCGGATGGGCGAGGAACTGATCGACCCGGACGGTGGTGAGATCTTCCGGATCACCTGGGTTTTCGACCGCCGAGGTCATGTCTCGTCGTCCGGCATATGGTCGAGAAGCTCCCCCAGGCCCTTGAGCCTGTCGCGCCAGAACCGCTCGTACGGATGGAGCCAGTCCTGCACCTCGGCGAGGGGCGCGGCCTCGAGCCGGTAGATCCGCTGGCGCCCCGCCCTCTCCTCCGAGACGAGACCGGCCTCCCGCAGCACCCTCAGATGTTCCGAGAGGCTGGGGCGGCGCATGTCGAAGTGGTCGGCGAGGGACTGGACGGGCTGCGGGCCGCGCTCGCGCAGCAGCCTCAGCACTTCGCGGCGGGTACCGTTGGCGAGCGCGGCGAACACGCGGTCCTCGTCGGCACCCGTCGTGACCATGGCCTCAGAGCCCTTCCTTCTCCGTGAGCAGCATCAGACCGTTACCGTCGAGGTCACGGAAGCCGGCCATCCGCCCCCAGGGAACGTCGTCCGGACCGTTCACCTCGATCCCGGCCGCGGCCAGGTTCGCGCAGTCGGCGTCGACATCGGCCGTGACCAACATGATCCCCTGCGTGGAGCCGGGCAGGAAATCACCCATCCCGGGACCGGAGAGCGTGAAGACGGTCTGGGCCCCCTTGGGCGCGACCTGGAGCCAGCGCATGGACCCGACCTGGCGGTCCACCCGGACCTCAAAGCCGAGGACCTCGGTGTAGAACGCCAGGGCCCGGTCCTGGTCGGAGACCGGGAGGGTGAGGAAGGAGGCGTGAGTGATGTTCATGGCACTCACGATAGGTAGGCATCTCCCTACCTGTCAAATGTAGGGAAATCCCTACGTATGCGTTGGCCTGTCGCAGACGTGTCCGACACGGGACTTGGGCGCGGCCACTCGGCAAGGATGTCCACGGTGGCCGGATCGGTCGGCGAGTTGCCGGGCCGGGCGGATCAGAGTGGACGAGCTGTTGGCCGTCACCGCGCCCTCTCCCCTGCTGCCGTGACGAGTTCGAGAAGAGTTCCGGCAAAGGCCGGCAGCAGTTGGAGGCAGGCGGACCACGCTTCGACGTCCGTGCCCAGATGCTCCCCGGTCAGGGCCGCGGCCCGGTCGCGCACGGACTGCCGGGCCGCGGCATCGGTCCGGTCGTCGGCGTACCGCCGCAGACAGGCGAGAGCGGCACGAGCGGGGGCGGCACGGGTCACGAGGTCTTCGAGGGTCAGGCGGCCGCTCCGCAGCGCGTCACGCATCCAGTCCGCCCCCGACTCGGGAGTGGTCGCCAGGGCGGCCAGCAGCAGTTCGCGGGGGCAGTCCGGGTGCTCCACCAGCTCGTTCACCAGCGGGGCAGGGAGGCCGTCGGCATGGTGGGCCGCCATGAGCCCCTCCCAGGGCCGCTGGTAGCCCTCGGCGAGAAGCCGGCGCAATCGTGTACCAGGATCCGTGGTCGCGGTGAGGAACTCGGTGAGCCCGGCCGGGGACTCCTCCTCGGCGAGCCGGGCGCGCAACCGCTCCAGGCCGTCCGGGGCGTCGAGCGCCCGCTCGGTCCACCGCTTCAGCCGGGCCGGAAGGCGGTCCATGGCCAGGATCTCCCGTACGGCATCCGGGCCGCCGCGCTCCCATACGGCGATCAGCAGCCGGGTCCGGCCGGCCGGCACATGGAGCCGCAGTCGGCCGACGACCGTACGGGCCACACCGAGGTCGCCGGATTCCAGACCCGCGAGGAACCGGTCGCGGTAGTCGTTGACCGTGATGTCCTCCAGCACCGCGAGCAGTTCCTCGGGCACCGGGCGGATACCGCCGCCCCGCAGCCGTCCGGCGAGCAGCCGCTCCCGTTCAAGCCGGTCGAGGGGGGCATGGTGGAACAACTGGGCGTCCACCGTCGGTTCGTCGAGATCCAGGAGGTAGTCCACCTGCTCTTCCGAGAGGTGGTGGGAGGCGGCCATCGCGGCCTGGGCCGGGAGCCCATGGGCGGCCACCACCGCGTCGCGGACCGCCGGGGAAGGCTCGCCGAACACCAGCAGATGCTGCACGGCCCGTGCGTCGAGGTGCGGGACGACGGCCTTCTGGACCTCTTCCGTGGCACACCGGAACATGGCGAGGAATGCCGCCCGGGAGTTCCGGGGGTGGCCGACCGGGAACTTCGCCTCCTGGGGCCACGGCCAGCTGGTGCAGCGCTTCTTGCGGGAGTTCGGTGAGGTGACGTCCACGATCAGCTCGGCGACGCTGCCGCGGGCGCGCCCCATCCGGGCGTAGCACGTCAGCCAGTTGACGGGATCCTTGCCCAGCCAGGCGAGCAGCCCGGCGACGGCCTTGCGGGTCGGTGCGTGGTCGTACGGCAGCGAGTCGAGCACGTCCACCGCCGGCCCCACCTCGGCCAGCACCCGGTCCACGGAATACCGGCCGCTGCCTATGCCGCGCTCCAGGATGGGCGAGAGGTACATCTCTTTCGTCTGCGCCTCGGGGCCGACGAGCGCCTCGAAGGGCAGCTCGGCGGCGTCCAGCGCGGTCCCGGCGGGGTAGTTGCGCAAGCTCTCCATCATCAGGTCCGCGGGACAGTCCTCCCACCGGGCGAGCCGGCCCAGCGGGGTGTCGTACCGGAAGCCCGGCCACCGGGGGTTCTCCGGGCCGAACGAGAGGCGCTGGTGTTCACGGCGGATCAGGTCCCAGTCGAGACCGTCGGGCTTCGCCCCGGGGACGTCCCGGATGTCACCGTAACGGAGCGCCAGCAGCGCGCGGAGATGCTCCGGGTCTTCCCACTCCCCGGCGGGCCGGTGCTCCTTCAGGAACGATTCCGGATCGGGGGCATCGAGGGCCTGCCGCAGGAGATCCGGCAGCCATGGATGCCCGGTGTCCAGGTCCGGCAGGTCATCGAGCAGGCCGAGGAACACGGCGAACGGTTCCGTGCTGCCCCAGATCTCCAGGAGGCCGAGGCAGGTGTCCACGACGACCGGCGGCGGGAGGTGCACCGCGAACGCCGCGAGGGAAAGCGCGTTCACGCCGGGGAACCCGCTGGTCAGGATGGCCACGAGCAGAGGGCCTGAGAGCTCCTCGTAAAAGAGCGGGAAGAGGCCGTCGTCCTCGTACCAGCGCGGATCCGCGAGGTCGGCGGCGTACAGAAGCGTCGCCAGGAGGCCGGGGATCTCCTCCATCGCGTGCTCCTGGTACCCCGCGTCATTGCGGTACATCGCATGCCACAACGCGCGGCCGACCACCGGATCGCCGGTCTCCGCCGCCGCCATGAGCCATTCCTTGGGATCTATGTCCAGCGCCGCCCGCATCTGCACGGGGTCCGCACCCAACAGCTCTTCCACCATCTCCTCCGGAAGCCCGAAGCGGTCGGAGAGAACACCCAGCAGCTGTGGCACCATCCGCTCGGCGAGCGCGTCGGCGGTGTCCGGATCGGCGAGGCTCAGCGCCAAACGGAGCGCGGAGCGGGAGCTGGCGGTCACAGGGGGTTGGTTCCCTTCGGGGGCGGTTGGCAGGCAGTGGCCCGTACGGCATCGGTCCGTACGCAATCGATCGTGGCATGGACCACTGACAATGCCCTGGCAGCACCAAACCGCCCGCTGGGTACGTAAGTTCAGCAGGCCGTACGCCCGTCTGCGCCCGGACCTCAGTAGGTGGTGTCCGGGCCCGCCGCGCCGCGCTCCGGACCGGGGTGGTGGTCACGGACGAGGGGGGTGCGCCAGTCCGGCGAACGGCCGAGAGCCGCCAGGATCTGCTCCAGGGTGCCCGTGTCGTTGGCCACGGACAGCCCCGGCAGGAAGGCACTGCCCGGGGCCCGCCGGGAGTCGCCGTCCGGGACGGCGCGGGCTATCGGCAGTGCGGCCCGGAGGAGGTCGGAGCCGGGTGCGTACGGGAGGTCCAGGGTGCGGGCGACATCCCAGCTGTGCACCACGTAGTCGATGAGGTGGAAGCCGATCGCGCAGGCGGCGGTGAACGTCCGCGCGCGGGTGATTTCGGGGAGGGCGAACGCACGGTCGGGGCTCTCCACGGTCGCGAAGGCCGCGACGGCGTGTTCCGCTGCGTCGCGGTATTGCGCGACGGGATCCGGGCCGAGCGGTCCGACCGACCAGTGCGACAGATCCTGCCCGTGCCCGAGCGCTGCCGCCGCGAACCCGTGGTGCTGGGCCGTCATATGGGCGAGCAGATCGGCCAGTGTCCACGCCGCGCAGGGGGTTGGCCTGCGGAGGTCGGCGGGGGACATCCGGCGTATCAGGGTCACGCTGTCCCGGACCGCCCGGGCGTTGAGGCGCCGGAGGCGTGCGAAGTCCACGTGCGGTGTGGGCGCGTCCTCGCGATGTGCATTATTCGTATGCATGCACTTACGATCAGCGTGAGCACATGAATTGTCAACGGGTATTTTCATGGCCATGGCCGAGAACGCAGCCGACAGCGGCACCACACCCGGGGGGCGGCCGCCCCGTCCCGATCTGGCGGCGATGATCGTGCCCCTGGGCCGCGCACTCATGGCCGCCGAGCAGCCGATCCTCGACGCGCACGGTCTGACGATGTGGGCGTACTCGGTGCTGCTGCACCTCGACGAGACACCGATCCGCACGCAAGCGGCGCTGGCCGAGGCCATCCGGGCGGACAAGACCCGCATCATCGCCGTGCTCGACGACCTGGAGGCACGGGAGCTGATCCGCCGTCAGCCGGACCCCCAGGACCGACGGGTACGCCTGCTGTCGCTCACCGCAGCGGGCCGGCGGCTGCGGGATGAGGTGCAGACTGCGATCCAGCAGGGCGAGGAGCGACTGCTCACCCAGCTGCCGGCCGCCGACCGCGCCGGCTTCCTCAAGGGGCTCCAGGCGTTGTCCGCGCTGCCGGAACTGAAGCCTGGACGGGGCTCGCCGCCGTCCTCGTCCGGACCCGACGCCGCCCGAAGGCGCAGAACCTAGCGGCCGGCCGGACCTGGTAGCGGGCTTCCGAAGATCCCTTCACGGGCGGCTGCCGAGCACCGGCCCCACCCACAGCCGGTTACCGCGTCATGGCCCGCAGCGGACGTCCGCCCCTCTCCGGTCCTGTGGTGCCCCTGCACCTATCATGGTGATCGCCAGGGCACCCGCGCGAGAGGTGACGGAACGATGCAGAGGCAACCCGTACTTGTCTATGACGGCGACTGCGCCTTCTGCACGTCCTCGGTGCGGTTCGCGGAGCGGCGTCTGCGGCCGCGCTGTGACGCAACGCCCTGGCAGTTCACCGATCTCGCAGGGCTCGGCATCGCTCAACAGCGCGCCGAGCACGAAGTGTTGTGGGTGACGCCGGGCGGCGCCGTGCACGGTGGCGCCCAGGCTGTCGCCAAGCTGCTGATGAGCGCGCGGGGCGGGTGGCCGGTGGTGGGCGCGCTGCTCACGCTCCCGCCCGTACGGTGGCTCGCCCACGGTGCGTACAGGGTCATCGCCAACAACCGCCAGCGGATGCCGGGCGGTACGGCTGCCTGTGCGGTGCCCTCCGCCCCGCGTACGCAGAAGCGGGCGTAGCGGGTTCCGACCGGACGGGGCCGGCCGGCGTGACGACGGCAGGGCGCCCGCTGACATTCCCGCCATCGGACGCTCGCCCCCGCAGCGGCGCCCGGTCCGCCCGGTCCGGGGCTCAGGTACCGGACTTACGGCCGTAGACGTAGACGTCGTCACCGTTCTTGAGCAGGGACCAGTACTTCTTGGCGTCGTTGCTGCGCATATTGACGCAGCCGTGCGAGCCGGGGGCCGACCAGACGCTGCCGCTGATGGAGTGGAACGCCTGACCGCCGTCGAAGAACTGGCTGTACGGCATGGCCACGTGGTAGATCGTCGAGACATGATGCAGGTTGCGCCAGTAGATCTTCTTGGCGCCGGTGCGGGTCTCGTAGCCGTCGCGGCCGCTGCGGATCGGTACCGGCCCGAACACCAGCTTCGATCCGTCCTGGATCCAGCTGAGCTGGCGGGTCAGGTCGACACAGGCGATCCGGCCCTTGTCGGTGGGGCACTTACGGGCCTTGTTGGGATTGCTCCCGGCCGCCTTCTGCTGCGCCACGACGCTCATCACGCCCCAGGTGACGGGACCTGCGTAGCCGATGTTCGGGGTGATGCCGTGGCTGGTCTGGAAGGCACGGATCGCCCGGCAGTCGGCCGCCGACTGCCGGCCGTCCACCGGAAGCCCGAGGAACTTCTCGGCCTGCTTCTGGTAGGGGCCGCGGCTCGCGGTGCACGAGGACGCGGTGGCGGCCTGGGCCGTGGAGCCGAAGGCCACCGTCAGCGGGATGGTCAGCGCCGTGAGGGCGAGCGCCGCGCCCGCCCGGCGACCGGCGCCGGACCGCCGTATACCCGGGTTCAGTTGTCTTTTCATGCCCCGTAGGACTGTTTGCCCGACCCGTCGGTTGCAGGCGTGACCGACCCGAAATATCTGATACGTCGCCACGGGCCGACCGGGCGAGCCGCCCCGGCGGACGGACGGGTATCCGGTCCGGTCCGCCGGGGCGACGGCCGCGCTTACAGCACCACGACGGTCTCCTGGCGCGCGTAGCTGAATCCGTCGTTGTCGAAGTAGAAGACAGCCACCTTCGCCTTCTCGCCCTTGTCGAAGTGGGAACCGAGGGCCGTGTGCAGGGTGATCTGGGCCGCGTGACTGTTGTAGTCGCAGGTGAGCTTGTCCGTCTTGATGGTGCCGGCGGCGACCGGCTCCTCGGGACCGGGCTGGTTGATCTTCATTGCGTGGGCGACCAGCTGATGGTTCATGCCGGGGTCGCAGGAGTAGGTGACCTTCACCTGTAGGTCGGGCGCGTGCATCGCGACCTTGTTGATGGTCAGGAGGTTGGCCTTGGCGACCGCGGACGGCGCGGCGGCCAGTGCACCCGCGCCGACCAGGACGGTGACGGCTGCGGTACCGGCGAGGCGATGCCGGAGACGGGACGACTTCATCGAGGTTTCCTTCCCCCCTGCGCCGTCACCCTGGTCCGGTTCGGCGGAGGAATATCCACCTGTGGGGGTGACTGCGACAGTTATTCACTTTGGAGCGTGATCCTACGTGATCTCCCTCATGAAATCGCACATCTTTTCGCCATAATAAGTCGCCTGTCGTCCGTATCGGGCCGCCTGGACCCGCCGCCGCCTCCCCCTGCGGCGGGACCCCGAACACACCGCCCCTCGATGACGCTCCGCCATCACGTGGCGACTTAATGTGCTCATGGCGGGTGGTCGCGGCACCCCGCGAACGGCCGCCTCCCCGGGCTCCGCCGGGAGCCACACCTCCGGAAGGGACGACGCATGATCAACGATGCCCTGCGCGCCGAGTACGAGCACCGCTTCTCCCTGTACGACACCGATGGCGACGGCTACCTGACCGCACAGGACTTCACCGAGCGGGCGCGCGTGCTGACGGAAGCGGTGGGCGAACCGGAAGAGTCCGCCAAGGCACAGGCCTTGCGTGCGGGGATGCGCAACACCTTCGACGAGCTCGCCGCCCTGGCGGAGGTGGACGGTGCGGGGCGCCTGGACCGGGAGCAGTTCGTCACAGCGTTCGCGCGGGCCGGCGAGTCGGGTGCCCTCGGCAGAGTCGTGGGGCCGTCGGTCGCCGCCACCATCGCCCTGGCGGATGCCGATGGGGACGGTGTGGTCAGTCTGGCGGACTTCGCGACGGTGCACCGCGCGGCCGGGTACTCGGACGCCCAGGCGGAGGCGGCTTTCGCGGCGCTGGACCAGGACGGCGACGGGCGGCTGATGGTGGACGCATGGCAGGCAACGTGAGCGCGTAGGCGTCAGCGGCGCCGACGGGCTCCGCCCCCCGGCCCGACGGCGGAACGAGGCGGCCTCCGCGCACTCCCCCGGCGCGGAGGCCGTCGTCAGCCGGGTGGGTTCTGCCTCTACGACCAGCGGTACCGGTGCGAAACGCGCCGTTGCACCAGGGCAGAACGGGCCGTTGCACTGCCAACGGCCCGTGCGCGGTGCATGCGGACCTGCGCAACGCGTGCATCGAGTGCGCCGGGTGCGCTCGGCGGACACCCCCGGGCCGGGCACATGATCGGCGGACTCGGGGGTGTGATGCGCCTGCGGGGCGAGGGGTGCGCCCCTGCCCGTCTGAACAGGTGCGGATGCACCAAGCACGGCCGCGCTCCGACGGCAAGGGGGCAGGCCGGGCAGCGGCGGCGCTACCGCGCGCTCTGCCGAGGCGAACTCACGGCATGGTTGTCTCATCCCCGTCAAATTCATGGCGCCGCACGGAAATCGCGGTTCGAGCACCATTCGAACGCGGACACCGCAAACGCGTCAGGTTTCTTGAATGACCGCCAGGAAACTGCGCGGCGAGCGACGGGAGTAGACGCATGGAAATTCCGCAGGTTTCGGAATCGCCTGCCCGGAGTGAATTCCGGGGCTATGGTGTCCGGGGCATCACGGCAGCAGCAGTCCTGCTCGCGGCCGGCACGCTGAACCTGGCGTCCGGGCAGCCCGCCGAGGCCCGGGGAGGCGGGGCCTGGGACCGCCTGGCCGGGTGCGAGAGCGGAGGGAACTGGCGTATCGACACCGGGAACGGATTCTCCGGCGGGCTCCAGCTCGCCCACTCCACCTGGCACTCCTTCGGCGGCGGTGCCTACGCGTCACGGGCGGCGCGGGCGAGCCGGTCCCAGCAGATCCAGGTGGCGGAACGGGTACTGGCACGTCAGGGCTGGGGTGCCTGGCCGGCCTGCTCGGCCTCGCTGGGACTCAACTCGGCCACCGCGCACCGCACTCCGCGGACCACCGCCCCGCGCTCCGCGCCGCAGCGACAGGCGGACCCGTCGGCCCGGGCGCGGGCCCGCCATCCGCAGTCCCATGAGAAGCGATACAAAGTGGGACGCCATCGGAGTACCAACGGCTCGCTCGTCGTCAACGCCGGCGACACGGTCAGCGGAATCGCCTACACGCACGGCCTCGGCTGGCGGGAATTCTACCGGCTGAACCGACAGGTGATCGGGTCGAATCCGCACCTGATTTTCCCCGGCATGCGACTGGCCGTGCCTCGTTCCGGCGGTCACTGAACGCGTAACGGAATAGCGGGAATTCTCTGGTCCACCCCAGGGGAATTCCGCTGATACTCCGCCCTTTCACGCTGCGGTGGCCCGTCGGTGGGGACGGGCCACCGCGGGACGTGGCGGCGGGGCCGTACACGTGACGGCCGGTGCACCGCGGACCTACGGTGTGGTCGTCGTCTCGCCGACCCGCGTCATGCAGAGGTTCACTGTCTCGTAGTGGCCGTCGAGTTGCCGGTAGCGGGATTCTCCGGGCTTGCATTCGGAGTGCGCCTCGGTCTTGACCACCTTGTACTTCGCAGCCGGCTTCGCGCAGTCGATCAGCTTGAGGTCCGGCTCGTCGTCCGTACCGCCGGTTTGCTCCACGCAGTCGCCGACCTTGGCGAGGCCGACGCTGCGCGGGTCGACCTTGGGGCGCTTGTGGGCCTCGGCGTTGTACTCGTCCTGGTGCAGCACCACCCATGCGGCAACCCCACCGAAGACCAGAAGGACGACGAGGGCGCGGACGAAGCCGGGTATGCGCACCTGCCGCGGCGGCCGGCCGCCGGGGCCCCCGGGCACGGGGCCGCCGCCGGACGGCATCGGGCCCCCGGGGTAGCCGCCCTGCTGCGGCATTCCGGGCCCGCCGTACGGGGCCTGCGCCGGCTGGCCGTAGGGAGGCTGGCCCGGCTGCCCGTACGGCGCCTGGCCCGGCTGCCCGTAGGGCGCCTGAGGCTGCTGCCCGTACGGCGCCTGGGGCGGCTGGCCGTAAGGAGGGTGACCGCCCTGCGGCGCGTTGTAGCCACCCTGCGGCGGGGAGGGCATGGACACAGAAAATTCCCTTCGCCATGGCGAATCCGAGGAGGTGCCCAGCGCTGTGGGCGAAAAGTTGATCACCGCAGGTTAACGGGTGGGGCCACCGCCCGCCGCGGTGGCCCATTGGTCGAAGGGGTCGTCCTCGGTGCCTGCCTGCCGTCGCCCGGACAGGCACCTCAGCCGGCGGTCGCGTACACCCGGCTGACGAATTCCGCGATCTGTGCGTCGCTGAGGTTCTTGGCGAGGTTGGCCTCGGTGATCATGCCCACCAGGCGGTGGCCGCCTTTGACGTCGATCACCGGCAGGCGCTTGATGTGCTGCTCCTCCATGGTCCGCAGGACCTCGGAGGCGTCCGCGTCCGCATCGATCCAGTGGACCTTCCCGCCCATGGAACCGGCCTGCACCGTCATCGGGTCGACCCCTTCGGCACAGCAGGTGATGACGATGTCGCGATCGGTGATCATGCCCATGAGCCGGTTGTTGTCACCGCAGATGGGCAGGCACCCGACATCCAGATCCCGCATCATCTTCGCCGCATCCATCAACGACTCATGTGCACCCACACAATGCGCTCCGCCGGACATGATGTCTCGGGCTCGCAGCTTGCTGGCCATGATTCCTCCTGCCACAGGAGTCCTTATTGCTTGCCTCGCTTCGATGACACCACGAATGGCCGCACGACGCTCACCGGAGAACGGCCCGGAAGGCCCTGCCGCGGCGGGGCGGGATCACTCGTCATGCGGCGAGTGCGCGGGAGGGGAAGACGGAGTGAGGTCACGCGCTCGTGCCCCGGCCCGCCGCCGCGCATCCCGGGAGCCAACTGCCCCCGCACTCCGGCGTGATGGGGCGACTGCGGGACCGGACAGCGCCCCCGGGCGTAGTGTCGGCCCTTGTGACTGTGACGACGTCCAACCCCTTCTTCGAGCCGAGTGATCTGCCCTACGAACTGCCGCCTTTCGCGCGGATCCGGAACGATCACTTTCCCGCCGCCTTCGCCCGTGGAATGGCCGACCAGCTGACAGAGGTGGCGGCGATCGGTGCCTGCGCCGAGCCGGCGACTTTCGAGAACACCGTGGAGGCGCTGGAGCGCAGCGGCGCGGTTCTCGGCCGGGTGCGCCGGGTGTTCTACAACAAGGCCGCGACGGACACCGACGAGGAGGTCCAGGCGCTCGAGGTCGAGATCGCTCCGCTGCTGGCCGCCCATGACGACGCGCTGCTGCTCGACTCCGCCCTGTTCGCCCGGCTGGACACGCTCTTCGAGCGGCGCGGGCAACTCGGGCTGGACACGGAGCAGTTGCAGCTGCTGGAGCGCCACCACACCCACCGGGTCCGGGCCGGTGCGCGGCTCGGCCCGGAGCAGCAGCGGCGCCTGCGCGAGCTGAATGCCGAGATCGCCGCCCTGTGCACCGAGTTCGGGCAGAACCTTCGGACGGCCACCGCGGCCGCGGCGCTCGTACTGGAGCGTGCCGAGGAGCTGGCCGGCCTGCCCGAGGACCAGATCGCGGCCGCCGCCGCGAACGCCCGGGCGCTGGGACACGAAGGCAAGTTCGTGCTCAGTCTGAAGAACTTCTCCTGCCAGACCGAGCTCGCCGCGCTCGACGACCCTGCGCTGCGCGAGCGGCTGCTCACCGCCTCCCTCGGGCGCGGCATCGACAGCAACGGGCCGGTCGCCGTCGGCCTGGCCACCCTGCGTGCCGAGCGCGCCGCCCTGCTCGGCTACCCCAGCCATGCCGCCTGGGAGGTCGCGGACCGGACGGCCGGCACCACGGACGCGGTCGAGGAGCTGCTCGGCCGGCTGGTCGCCCCCGCCGTCGCCAACGCCGCGCGGGAGGGCGGCCCTGGCCGAGGCGGCCGGGGTGGCGGAGATCCGCGCGGCGGACTGGCAGTACTACTCCGAGCGGGTGCGCAAGGAGCGGTTCGACCTCGACGCGGCGGCACTGCGGCCCTATCTGGAGCTGGAGACCGTGCTGCACGACGGTGTCTTCCACGCCGCCGAGCTGGTCTACGGGATCACCTTCACCCGGCGCCCCGACCTGGTGTCGTACCACCCGGACGCCCGCATCTACGAAGTGCACGACACCGACGGCAGCCCGCTCGGCCTGTACATCGGCGACTTCCACGCCCGCGAGTCCAAGCGGGGCGGCGCCTGGATGGACGCACTGGTGCCGCAGTCCCGCCTGCTCGGCCACAAGCCGGTAGTGGTCAACAACCTGAATGTCGCCAAGCCTCCGGCGGGCGAGCCGGTGCTGCTGACCTGGAGCGAGGTCCACACCCTGTTCCACGAGTTCGGGCATGCGCTGCACGGCCTGTTCTCCGCTGTGCGCTATCCGCTGCTGTCCGGCACCCGAGTGCCGCGCGATTTCGTCGAGTTCCCCTCCCAGGTCAACGAGATGTGGGCGGACTGGCCGGAGGTGCTGGCCCACTACGCCCGGCACCACGTCACCGGTGAGCCGATGCCGCCCGAACTGCCGGCCCGGCTGCGCGAGACGGAGAACTTCGGTGCGGGCTTCCGGATGGTGGAGCACCAGGCCGCCGCGGTGCTGGACTGGGCCTGGCACACCCTCTCCGCCGACGGCGACACACCGGGGGCCGACGAGGCCGAGGCGTTCGAGGCGGCCGCGCTGGAGCGCTACGGTCTTGCGTCGGCCGCGATCCCGCCGCGCTATCGCACCGGGTACTTCGCCCATGTCTTCAGCGGCGGCTATGCGGCCGGGTACTACGGCTACCGCTGGGCCGAGGTGCTGGACGCCGACACCGTGCGCTGGTTCCGCGAGAACGGAAAGACGGTCCGCGAGAGCGGGGAGATCTTCCGCCGGGAACTCCTCAGCAAGGGCGGCAGCGTCGACCCGCTCGGGGCATTTCGCGCGGTCGTCGGGCGGGACCCGGAACTCGCGCCGCTGCTGGCACGCCACGGGCTGGACGGCTGATCCTCGCAGGCGGCGCCCGGCCTGAGGGCGCAGGGCCGGCGGCTGCTCCGTGCCGGCTGAACCCCGGCGGTCGCGCCGTCGGCCGGGGTTCAGCCGGTGACGAACCGGTGGTGCCGTTCACCGTGCAGGCGGCCGGGCGGGAGCTTGCGGCCGAACGCGACCAGCAGCAGATCCTGGGCCGCGCCGGACAGCGGCGTTCCGGTGCCGAAGGACCAGTCGAGATCGTCGGCCCGGAGCTCGGTACCGCTGAGGTCGGCTCCGAAGAACGCGGCGGACTTGCGGGTGACCTTCTCCAGGAGGATGCGCACCCGGTCCTCGGGAACCCGCCGGTCGAGGCCGATGGCGACGGTGATGTCCAGGCCGTGGACCACGTCGTGCCCCAGCGCCGACGTGATGCCGCCGACCGGCGGCTTCCAGGGGTGGTGCGCATTGTCCCGGAGGTGGTCGGCGAGCTCACCGGTCGAGGCGGCGGCCGCGTCCCTGCGGGCACACCGGTCGGCCATCCGGTGAATATTTCCCCTCGCTCTGAAGAGTTCGGCGGCCATCTTGGGGAGCGAGTAGCGGAACCCCATCGACATATGGGCCGCGACATCCCGCACCCGCCACCCCGCGCACAGTGTCGGCGCCTCCCACTGCTCGACCGTCAGGCCGTCCAACAGGTCCGCCAGTTCCCGGCGTTCGGCCGCGATCGCCGCTTCGACAGTCATCTGCGTCATCCGAGTTCTCCTCCCCCAGGGGATCCGGCTCTCGAACTTCCCCTGGTTGCAAGGATCTTGCTCCCTTCCCCATAAGTCCAAGAGCTGGCTGTTCTCCTCCTTAGAATCAGGAGTTATGGAACTTCGGCAATTGCAGTACTTCGTCGCCGTGGTCGAGGAGGCCAACTTCACCCGTGCCGCCGCCCGACTGCATCTGGCGCAGCCAGGGGTGAGCGCTCAGATCCGGCAGCTGGAGCGGGAGTTGGGGCAGCCGCTCCTGGACCGCTCGGGCCGTTCGGTGACCATGACGGAGGTGGGCGAGGCCGTCCTCACGTATGCGCGGGCCGCGCTGGCCGCCGTCGAGGAGATACGGCAGACCGTGGACGAGTTCAGCGGGCTGCTCCGCGGTCGCGTCCGGGTCGGCCTGGTCTCGGGGGCCAGCACCCGCAGATTCGATCTGGCTTCCCTCCTGGCCGATTTCCACGATGAGCACCCACAGGTCGAGATCTCCCTCACCGAAGACACCTCGGAACGGATGCTCGCCGCACTGCACGGCGGTGACCTCGACATCGCCGTGCTCGGCCTCGCGGACGAGGAACCGTCGCCAGGCGTCTCCTGCCAGGTCGTGGTCGACGAGCCCCTGGTCGCCGCCGTCGCGCCGGGCGACCCCCTGCTGGCGGCGCACGCGGACCGTACGAGCGTCCCGCTGGCTGCCCTCCGCGAGCGCCCGTTGATCAGCCTGCCGCGCGGTACGGGTCTGCGCGGGGTGCTCGAACGTGCCTGCGCGGAAGCGGGAATCCGGCCCCGTATCGCCTTCGAGGCGGCCGCCCCTCATGTGCTGGCGCGGCTCGCGGCCCGGGGCCTCGGCGTGGCCGTCATCCCGGCGCTGCCGGCGGCCGAGGCGTCAGCGGCCGGTCTGCGGATGCTGGAGATCACCGCGCCGCGGCCACGCGGCCGGGTCGCCCTGACCTGGCGGACGGAGGGACCCGCCGGCCCCGCCGCCAGAGCCCTCCTGGGAAGGCTGCGTACCAGTCTTCCCGTACCGGGAACCGGCGAGAAACCGCCGGCCGGACCGCATGCCGGGAACTCTCTCCGGCCTGCGGCGACCGGCGGTCAGGATCACCAGGCCGCGGGGGCGTAGTCCTTCAGGAAGCAGCCGAACAGATCCTCGCCCATCTCGCCGCGGACGATCGGGTCGTACACCCGGGCCGCGCCGTCGACCAGGTCGAGGGGAGCGTGGAAGCCCTCTTCGGCCAGTCGCATCTTGTCGGGGTGCGGGCGCTCGTCGGTGATCCAGCCGGTGTCCACGGCCGTCATGAGGATGCCGTCGCTCTCCAGCATCTCCCGGGCGCTGGTGCGGGTGAGCATGTTCAGCGCCGCCTTGGCCATGTTGGTGTGCGGATGGCCCGCGCCCTTGTAGCCGCGGCTGAACTGGCCTTCCATCGCCGAGACGTTGACCACGTACTTGCGGCGCGCGGCGGCCGCGGCCATCGCCGGGCGCAGCCTGCTCACCAGCAGGAAGGGCGCGGTCATATTGCACAGCTGGACTTCCAGGAGCTCGACCGGGTCGACCTCGTCCACTTTCTGGATCCAGGTGTTGGTCGCGTGCAGATCCGGTACCAGGCCGCCGGCGTCGATCGCGGTACCCGCCTCGATCCGGGCGGGCGAGGTGGAGCCGGTGGTCAGGGCGAGGGCAGTGATGTCCTCGGCGCTCAGCGTGCTGTGTGTGGCGGATGCGGCGGTGAGGGCGGCCGGGGCGGCGGGGGCACCGCTGCCGAAGTGGCCGAAGACGAGGGAGGCGGGCAGTTCCCCGGCGGGCAGCGGGGCGGACTCGGCGGCGATCAGCTGTCCGTACGCCTCGGGCGACCGGCGGACGGTCTGGGCGGCGTTGTTGATCAGGATGTCCAGGGGGCCCTCGGCGCTCACCGCATCGGCGAGCCCGATGACCTGGGCCGGGTCACGGAGATCGATACCGACGATCTTCAGTCGGTGCAGCCACTCCGCGCTGTCCGGCATCGCCTTGAAGCGGCGGATGGCGTCACTCGGGAAGCGGGTGGTGATGGTGGTGTGAGCGCCGTCGCGCAGCAGGCGGAGGGCGATGTACATACCGATCTTCGCCCGGCCGCCGGTGAGCAGCGCGCGCCTGCCGGTGAGATCCGTGCGGGCGTCGCGGCGGGACCGGTTCTCCTTGGCACAGGGCGGGCAGAGCTGGTGGTAGAAGGCGTCGACCTCGACGTAGCGGGACTTGCAGGTGTAGCAGGACCTGGGCCGCTTCAGGATGCCGGCGATCTCCGTGGTCACGGAGCTGGTGAGGGCCAGTCCCTGTGTCTCGTCGTCGATCCGGTCGGGCGCGCCGGTGGCCGTGGCCGCGGTCACGGCCCTGTCGTTGGCGGTCTTGGCCGCCCGGCGTTCCTGGCGGCGGCGCTGCTTCACCGAGCGGTAGATACCGGCGGTGGCGCGCCGTATGGCGATCGCGTCCGGGTGGTCGACGGGCAGCGCGTCGAGCTCCTCGAGCACGCTCAGGCAGACCGCCATCCGCTCCGAGTCGATACCCGTGCCATCGGCCCGGCCTGTTTCGGTCACCGTCATTGCCGCTGCCGCTTCCCTGGGATCGTGTGTTCTATTCAAGCTTCGGCGGAACTTTACGTAGGCCGGGGCGGCAGCGCCAAACCCGGTGGGCAGTGCCCCGCCCGGGAGCAGGGCGCCCGAGGGTGCTTCGGCGCCCTGCGCACACGGCTCCGCGTCCTGGCCGGTCACGGGTGAGAGGCCCGCCGCTCCTTCCCCGCCGGGCCCCTCACCTGCATCCTTCGCCGTGCGTCAGCTCGCCGGGTCGTGGCCGAGCTCGATGTCGAACTCGCTCTGTCCGGCAGCCCCCACATGCAGCGGGGCGGCGACCGGCGGATAGCCGGCGGCGATCAGGGTGTACTCCCCGCTGTCGAGGTCGGTGAAGACGTACTCACCGTCCTGACCGCTGGTGGCGGTGGCGACCACGTTGCCCGCCGGGTCCAGCAGGGTCACCCGGGCGTCGTCCACCGGTCCGCCGCGTACCGTCCGGACGGTGCCGCGGACCTGGGCGCCGAGCGTCAGCCGCACCTCGTACCAGTTGCGGTTGCCGGTGGTGACCTCCACCTGGAGGGCGGACGGGCGGTGGTGCTCGGCGCTGACGGCCAGGGTGTAGCTGCCCGGAGTCAGTTCCCCGAACGCGAAGCCGCCGTCCTGGCCGGCCACGCCCGAGGCGACGACCTCGCCGCGTACGTCCGTGGCCACGACGAGTGCGCCGGCCACCGGCTCGTCGCCCTTCTCCTCGCGGACCTCGCCGGAGAGACCCGCCGCGCCGCTCAGGGTCAGGTCGAACGACACGGGCTCGCCGCCCACCACCACGGTCACGGCCTGCGGCCTGCGGGCCCCCGCGGAACCGATCAGCACATAGGTGCCGGCACCCGTCGTGGGCAGCGCATAGCCACCGTCGGCCCCGGACGACGTACGGCCGAGCTGCCGGCCTCCGACGCTGATGAGGGTGACCGCGGCCTGTGTCACCGGCCTGCCGTCGCCGTCCCGCACCGTCCCGTGGATCACCGGACCGGTCGCACCGGTTCCGCGGTCCGCGGAGCCCGTGGGCATCGCGGCGAGGACCGGCACGGCGTCGGCGACCGGGACATCGGCCGGCTCGGCCGCCGTCCGCGTGTCCGCGCCCTTTGCCGCGCCCTCGGCACCGTGCGCCGCACCGTCGACGGCGCCTGCCGCGTCCTTGGCGGACTCCGCCTCGGCGTCGGCCTGCGCACGGGCCTGTAGACCGGAGATCTGCCGCAGTGGCACCTCCTTGATGAACCACATCAGCAGGAAGGCCACGGCCACGACGATCGCGCCCATGAGGAACACGGTGTGCATCGAGTCGGCGAAGCCGCGCTTGAACGGCTCGGCCAGCCGCGGATCGAGGTGCTGGATGAACGACGAATCGCTGAGCACACCCGAGGAGTTGCCGTTGCCGGGGTGCTTGAGCATGTCCAGCACGGGCTTGTTGGCGGGGTCGTGCAGCACCGCGGGGTCGCGCAGCGCGGCCTGGAAACGCTCGGTGGAGGCGGCGTCCTTGAACGCCGAGGAGATCTTGTCACCGACCGTGCTGAACAGCACCGACAGGAAGATCGCGGTACCCGCGGTGGCACCCATCTGACGGAAGAACGTGGACGAGGCGGTCGCCACACCCATGTCCCGCGGGGGCACCGCGTTCTGCACGGCCAGTACCAGGGTCTGCATACAGCCGCCCAGGCCGAGGCCGAAGACCAGCATGTACGCCATGGTCTCCCACAGCGGCGTGTCCCACTGGACCCTGAAGTGGAAGAGCAGCATCGCCGCGATCATCAGCGCGGTGCCGATGATCGGGAAGATTTTGTAGCGGCCGGTCTTGGCGGTGATCTGGCCCGAGGCGATCGAGGCGATCATCATGCCCGCCATCAACGGCAGCATTTCCAGACCCGACTTGGTGGGACTGGCACCCTTCACGATCTGGAGGTACTGCGGGATCATCAGCATCCCGCCGAACATGCCCATACCGATCAGCACGGACAGCAGACTGGTCTTGCTGAAGGTGCCGTTGCGGAACAGCCGCATCGGGATCAGCGCGTCATCGCCGATCCACCGCTCGACGAGGATCCAGGCGATGATGCCGACGACACCGATGGCATAACAGGCGATCGACCGGGACGAGTCCCAGCCCCACTCCCGGCCCTGCTCCGCGACGAGCAGCAGCGGAACGACGCCGAGGGAGATGGTGAACGCTCCCCACCAGTCGATGCGGTGATCGCGCCGGGTGTGCGGGATGTTGAGCACCTTCGCGACCACGAACAGCGCGACGATGCCGATCGGCACGTTGACCAGGAAGACCCAGCGCCAGCCGGTGATGCCCAGCAGCTGGTCCTGTCCGGCGAGCGCCCCGCCGATCAGCGGTCCGGCCACGCTGGAGGTGGCGAAGGTGCCCAGCATGTAGCCCTGGTAGCGGGCGCGTTCCCGCGGCGGGACGATGTCACCGATGATCGCCAGTGCCAGCGACATCAGGCCACCGGCGCCCAGGCCCTGAATCGCCCGGAACGCGGCGAGTTCGGTCATCGAGGTGGAGAACGTGCACAGCACCGAACCCGCGACGAAGATGGTGATCGCGGCCAGGTAGTACGGCTTGCGGCCGTACAGGTCGGACAGCTTGCCGTACAGCGGTGTGGCGATCGTCGAGGTGATCAGGTAGGCGGTGGTCGCCCAGGCCTGCTGGCTGAGGCCGTGCAGATCGTCGGCGATGGTCCGGATGGAGGTGCTGACGATGGTCTGGTCGAGCGCGGCGAGGAACATCCCCAGCATCAAGCCGCTGAGGATGGTGAGGATCTGACGGTGGCTCAGAATTCCTGGTTCGGATATCGCCTCGGCTCCCGCGGCGGGCGGGGAGGTGGCTGTGCTCATGTACGTATGTCTCCCTGCTCCACGGCGGCTCCCTGGTCTCCCCCGGTCGTCAGCCGTGTGTGTTGTCGTTCTGCCATGTCCTCGTTGAGACGGCCCAGCAACCGGATCAGGTCGGCCCGGTCCTGGGGCGACCACGGTTCGAGGAGCCCGGCCAGTTCGGCGTCGCGCTGAGCGCGGTAGTGCGCAAAAGCGGCACGCCCCGTATCGGTCGCCGCCAGCAAGGACCCGCGGCGGTCTTCCGGATCGGGGCGACGGGTCACCAGGCCCCGCTCGACCAGCGAACGCACCTGACGGCTGACGGTCGACAGATCGAGGAACGCGTCGGCGGCCAGATCGGTCGCCCGCTGGTCCCCACCGACCACCAGCCTGGCCAGCAGCACCCGGTCGGCGGCGCCGCCGTCGGTCTTGGCCCGCTGCTTCCATGCCGCGATCAGCCGCGAGAAGCGGACGATCTCCGTCCCCAGCCCGGCGGCAGCCTCATCCAGCCTCGACGAGGCGGTGACCTGCGAGGCAGCCCGGTCGCAGTCATGGACCGTGCCCTTACTCATCGTCGTGATCCTTCGCGGTGATGTCGTCGTTCCGCTGAATACATTGCTTGTATCCAGCAAGCATAGCGGCTGGATACAACTGCTCCACACCGGCTCACGGGAGAGGGGATGGGCGTGCAGGGGCAACGGACCGCCCCGTATACGCTCCGCCACGCCCCGCGCGAGCGGGGCGCGTCCAACCAGCGGCGGGAGGAGACCGAACCGCCCCCGCCCCTCCGACCGGCCGGGAGAACGCTGTGCACCTTCCCTCCGAAGTTCTCGGGCTGCTGCGCAGGCCGAGCACCTGCTTTCTGGCCACCTCGATGCCCGACGGTTCCCCTCAGCTGACCCAGACCTGGGTCGACACCGACGGCACCCATGTACTGATCAACAGCGTCCGGAGCCATGTGAAGACCCGGAACATCGGGCGCGACCCGCGGGTGGCCGTCGCCGTCTCCGATCCGGACAACCCCTCGCGCTACTTCCAGGTGCGCGGCCGGGTCGTCGAGACCACGGCCGAGGGCGCGGTCGAGCACATCGAGCAGCTCGCCCAGAAGTACCTCGGTGGGCCCTACCCCTGGTACGGGGGCCGCGACGAGGAACGCGTGCTCTTCGTCATCGAGCCGGAGGGCATCAGCAGCATGGGATAGGGCGCGTCGCGCGGAGCAGCCGGGGCCGCGGTGTCGCAGCAATGCTCCGGTTTCCACGGGCCCTCGGCGGCGAGCCCCCGCTCAGCCCTCCGTGCCGGTCTCGCCCCCGCTCAGCTCCTGCACCGCCTCGTCCGGGTCGGCGAGCAGCCAGGTCCACCGGGCAACCGCCGGATGGTCCCTGCGGAACTCCGCCACCACGGCGGCCGCGTCCCGCAGCGTGCATCCGTCGCGGCCGGACAGCTCCCGGGTGATGACGACCGTGTTCTCGAACCTCATCCGCCGCTCCAGCAGCAGGTCCTGCACCGCGTCCATACCGCGCTCGGCAAGAACCCCCGCGCATTCCGCGGTCAGCGACGCGAACCAGGCGGCCCGCTGCCGGTATTCGGCGGTGGCGCCGCTGCCGTCGTCGCCGGCGAAGGTGGGCTCCAGAGCCGTCGCGAGACGATGGACGTACCGGTACCCGCCGTACGGATCCACTGCCTCGGTCCCGGTCTGCGGCGGGTACTCCTTGCGGAACTCGGACCAGTCGCCTTCGATCCCGGCGATGGTCCGCAGCAGCACCGGATGGAGGTCGTAGTTGCCGTCGTCCGCACCCCGGAACACCTCGCGCAGCAGGGCGAACGGCAGCTCGGTGCTCTCCGCGAGCAGGACGGCGTCGTAGAGGTCCTTGCCCTCGGGATGCATGTCGCTCACCAGCCAGAGCACCTTCCAGGCGAGCGACAGCGCACGGGTCGCCGCATGGACCACCACCGGCGCGGCGCCCTGCGGCCCGCGGATCTCGGCGGGCTCCGCGGGCGCGGGGAGGTGCTCGTTGAAGACGAAGTCGAGCTGCACGCTGCCCGCCGGGACGCCGTCGGCTTCGGCCGTCCACGGGATGACCAGCCGCCGGCCCGGCACCCGGTCGTACGACCAGATCTCGTCGCCGACGGCGGCGCGCGCGTCAAGACGTACCGGGCCGCCGCGGTGGGACAGCGCCTCGGCCGCGGCGGCGATGCCGTCAAGCATCCGGTCCGTACGGTCGTCCTCCAGCTGCCAGGTCTCCGGTACCACGACGAAGTCGAGGTCCCCCGGCTCGCGTGCCGCGTCCCCGAACCACTCCTTCAGCAGCATGCTGCCGCGGAGCACGAGATGGCCGGCCCATGGGGACTGCGCGAGCGCGGTCAGTACGTGATGCAGGGCATGCCGCCGCGCCTCGTACCACCGCTCACCGACCGCCGTGTCCGCGAAGGTGGGCTCTCCCAGGCGCATGCCGAAGGCATGGTGGGTCGCCGCGGGGTCGAAGACCGGGCGCTGCACCACCCCGTCATCCGGTACGGGAAGCAGGGTGGTGGGCAGATCCATCTCGGCCCGCGTCGCCTCGTCGGGCCTGGCCCGCGGCACGACCTCGGTGTCCGCCCACGGTCCGTACCGGAACGCCTGCCACTGCGCCGCCGCACCCGTCTCGTCGGTCCCTGTCACGAGCCGATCCCCTCCCCCGCCCTCGCGTACTCCCCGTCCAGCCAGCCGGCGTCGAGCGCCAGATTCCCGTCGTGCACCACGAACTCCCGCTCCACGGAGGCGAGTTGGTGGCCCGCGGCACGCAGTTGCGCCGACAGGGCGTCCAGCCGCCGTCCCGCGGTCGTCAGGCCCACCCTCCGGCACCGTTGTGTCACAAACCGTTCCGCCCTGCCGTCGGACCGCACCCGGCGCGCGTTCCGCGAGAGATGCGCACCGTGCCCGACGGCGACGGCGAGCAGGGGGTCGAGGGGAGCGGAGCGCGCCAGCACCAGCTTGAGGTGATGCTCGAAGTAGTAGCCGGGGCCGAGCCCTGCGGCCTCGCCGTCCGTGACGGGTACGCCCGCGGCCCACGGAGTCGCCTCGATCTTCGTCCGCACCACGTCGAACCCCGCGGCGCGCAACCCGTCCGCCTGTGCGGCGGCTGCGGCCCGTACCTTCTCGTACGTCCCGGACCCGTGCAGCGTCAGCATCGGCTGCGAGGGCACGTCGCCCTGTTCCAGGAGGATGTGCACGTACGTGAGGCGATGGGCCGCCGCGTATGCGGCCAGCGCCCCGGCCGCCCCGCGGTCCCCGTCGTCCCGGACGGTGAGATGCACCTCGAACTCCCCGACGAAAGCAGGGCTCTCGGCCGCTTGCGTCCCGTACGCGGGCACTGCTGCCCCGCCACTCGCACTCATCCCGAGATGATCACACAACTTCCGGCAGCAGTGCCCCTGATGTGGTCTGAAGTGATCCGAAGTGGACTGCCGGGCCGCTTCAGGCGGCTGCGTCGGCGGTACGGGAGTCCTCGGAGAGGTCCATCTTCGGCGGCGGCCTGCGGAAGCCCTTCGTCAGATAGGTGAGGCATCCGACGCCCACGGCAAGCCAGATCAGGCCCAGGAGCTGGGCCTTGGAGTCGAGATGGGTCAGCAGCCAGATGTCGACGGCGGCGCCGATCACCGGGGCGATCACATAGGGCAGCACGCGAGGACGGTCGCCGGCCCGGCGGCTGCGGAGGTAGGTGGCGAGGACGCTGAGACTGACGAAGGTGAAGGCGGTGAAGGCGCCGAAGTTGATGAAGGACGTGGAGGTGGCCACGTTCATGCGCAGGGCGATCAGGCCGACGGCGCCGATGAGCCAGATGACCATGGGCAGGAAGAAGTAGTCGAGCAGCGTCGCCCAGCCGACGAGGAAGCCGACGCGTCCGTCGATGGCTTCCCTGACATCGGTGTACGCCGACCCGGCGACCGGGTATGCGGCCGCCATTTTCCCGTAGCTGTGCGCGGTGAACAGCATGGCGCACAGGGCGAGGAGATAGGCCGTGGGAACGGCACCGCCGGTGGTGTCGGCCACGACGCCGAAGGTCCCCAGGACGATCAGCGGGGTCATGTACGCGAGCCCGAACAGGACGACGGACTTGAGGGTGAGCGTACGGGCGAGCGTGTGCTCGGAGGGGTCCATGGGTGGCTCCGGGGGATGTGCCGCGATACGGGGTGGGAGGCGGGTGGCGGTCAGCTGCCCGTGCCGGGAGGGAACGGGGCGGGGCCGGCGGGCCGCCAGCGGCGTGGGTCGATGCGTCCGTCGTAGAGCGGGAGTTCCAGCGGCGCGTCGGTGTCGGTGAACTGGTCCCACATACGGTTCAGCCCGGCCGTGCCGAACTCCCGTACCCGGGTGACGTCGTCGAGGTCCAGCACATCGGTGAGGACGGCGGGCCCCTGGTCGGGGGCCTCGGTGCGTACCCGGCCTTCGGGGTCGACGACGAGGCTGCGGCCGGTGCCGGTGGGTCCCGCGGTGTTGACGCTGAGCACGAACACCTGGTTGACGATGGCGTTGGCGCGGGCGAGCACCAGTTCCTGGGCCCGGTCGGCGGTGGTGGTCATGACGGGATTGATGATCACCTCGGCGCCCATCCAGGCGAGGTGGCGGGCCACTTCGGGGAACCAGGCGTCGTAGCAGATCGAGAACCCGACCCGGCCGGTCCCCGGCAGGTCGAGAACGACGAAGCGGTCCCCGGGGTCGTAGGGCTCGTGCGGCCGCCACGGGAAGATCTTGCGGTACGAGGCGGCGGGACGGCCCTCGGGGGAGAAGGCCAGCGCCGTGTTGAACAGTTCGCCGCCCGGTCCCCGCTCGCAGACGCTGCCGGGTACGAGCCAGATGCCCAGATCACCGGCGAGCTCGGCGAGCTGTCGCGCGCGGGGGCCGTCCAGTGGTTCGGCCGCCGCCCGCAGCTCGGCCTCGGACCCGTCCGCGCCACCGGTCACCCCGCACAGATGCAGCTCGGGATAGACGACGAGCCGGGTCTGCGGGAAGCGCGCGATCAGCTCCCCGACGTCCGCGGCGAAGCCGGACAAGGGCGCCGTGGCCGGGCGGGGCGGTGCCTGGACGAGGGCTACGGGGAGGGGTCGGGACACGGGCCTCACCTGCGTTCTCAGTGGCCGGACGGCGGTGTGGCCGACGGGCCGCGGGGGTGGACTTCAGGACCCGCATGAAATTAGAGCAAGATGAGCTCTTATTCAAGAGATCTCATAATGAGATGTTTGTTAGAGTGAGTCATGCCCGGACACCTTCCCGACGCCACGGACCCCGAGGCCGCGGTGCGGGGTCTCAATGCCCCACCACTGGGTGGCATTCAACGGCTCTCCGCCCTGGACACGGTGCGCGCCCGTATCGCCCTCGCCGTCGAGCTCGGCCTGCTGGCCCCCGGCGAGCGCCTCCCCCCGACCGACGAGATCGCCGCGGCACTGGGCGTCGGGGACATCACCGTCCGCCGCGCGCTCGCCTCGCTGCACGCCGACGGTGTGCTGGAACGCCGGCGCGGCCGGACCGGCGGCACCCTCGTCGCCGAGCGGCCCGCGAAGGGGACGGTCACCGAGGCCGCGGCCTACCGCGCGGCAGCTGCCGAGGTCCACCGGCTGATCGACCACCGGCTCGTCCTCGAATGCGGGATCGCCCATCTGGCGGCCCTCCAGGCAGGCGATGCCGCCCTCGACGTCCTCGACCGGCTGGTCGGCGAGATGGACGCGGCCGGGAGCTGGACCGAGTTCCGCAGCCACGACGAACGGTTCCACCTCGCGGTGGCGGACGCCACGGGCGTCGCCTTCGCCGCCGCACCGTACGGCGCGGTGCTCCAGGACCTCTACCGCTACTACCTGCCGTATCCACTCGACACCCTCCAGCGGTCCAACTGCGAACACCGCGCCCTGGTCGACGCCCTGCGCCGGGGTGATCCGGTGGGCGCGACCGAGGTCGCCCGGCGGCATGTCGACCAGCTGCACCGGACGATGTTCGTGGGCCTGATGGACGACGCCGGGGCGGAGGCGGCCGGGGCAGGGGCCGCCGGCTGAGCGGGGTCCGGCGCCGGGTACGGCATGGCACGCTGGCCGGCGGACCGGTACCGCAGGGCAGACGGAAGGACATGACGATGAGTTCGGACAGCGGCACCCCCCGGCGGGCAGCGCTCGCGACCTGGCCGACCCCGCTGGAGCCGGCGCCGCGGCTGGCCCGCGCGCTGGGGCTCGGCGCGGAGGACCTCTGGGTCAAGCGCGAGGATCTCACCGGTCTCGGTGGCGGCGGGAACAAGGTCCGGAAACTGGAGTGGATCTGCGGTGCGGCGCTCGCCGAGGGGGCCACGACCCTGGTGACGACCGGCGCCGCACAGAGCAACCACGCTCGGCTGACCGCGGCCGCCGGCGCGCGGCTCGGGCTCGATGTGGTCCTCGTGCTGGCCGGTGCGGCCGGCTCCTCGACCTCCGGGAACCTCGTCCTCGACGGCCTCTTCGGGGCCACCGTCGTCTGGGCCGGGGAGGCCGGCGGCACACAGCTCGCGGCCGCGGCGGAGGAGGTGGCCCAGCGGCTCCGGGAGCGGGGAGCCGTCCCGGCGCTGATCCCGCTGGGTGGTTCCAGCCCGCTGGGTGCGTACGGCTATGCCGAATGCGGGCGCGAACTCCTCGGCCAGGCCCCCGACCTGGACACCGTAGTCGTCGCCCTGGGATCCGGTGGCACGATGGCCGGCCTGGTGGACACCCTCGGCCCCGGGAGGGTGCTGGGCATCGACTGCGGCGCGGTGCGCGACCCGGCGAGCACGGTCACCGGCCTGGTCACCACGCTGTCCGGCACCGTCCACGCACCGAAGACCCTGCGTCTGCGGCGGGATCAAGTCGGCGCCGGTTACAGCACGTTGACCGAGGAGTCGATGAACGCCCTGACACTGGCAGGCCGTACGGAGGGCATCGCGCTCGACCCGGTCTACACCGGGCGCGCGCTGGCCGGTCTGCGGGCGGCGGTGCGGGACGGAAGCGTGGCACCCGGGCGGCGCACCGTCCTGCTGCACTCCGGGGGGCTCCCCGGTCTGTTCGGCCACAGCGACGCCGTCGCCCGGTGCCAGGAAGCGCTCACGGTCCTTCCGATCCACGAGTGAGCACGGCGGGGCGGACGCCGACCGGCCAGGGCACGGGGGACGGGGCCGCCCGCCTGAGCCGCCCCGCGCCCGGAACCGGGTTTCGCGGCGGGACCGTTGCCATGGGCCGCCGCGGCCGTGCGACCGTCCGGCCCCACGGCGGCCTGCCCAAGGAGGAGGTCAGATCTCGGGGAAGGTGTCGGGGACGCCGAGCGTCCCCGCGACGGCCCGCCAGATGGCCGCTTGGGCGGCGGGGAGGTCGATCCGGGGGTCGCCCAGCATCAGCCGGATACCGAACCCGTCGCTCAGGGCGAGCAGCAGCGTGCTGGTCGCCTCGACATCGCAGTCGGTGAACTCGCCCGACTCGATGCCCCGCCGGATCGCCTGGCTGATCCAGGTGTGCAGCTGGTCGTACAGGTCGACGGCGAGATGCTGGGCGGTCTCGTCACGCAGCGCCCGCACCCACAGTTCCTGCCACAGCCGCCAGTCCTGCCGCAGCTCCGGGTCCGTGGGCAGCATGTTGTGCAGAATGCGGGCCAGGACCACCGAGGCGGGCACCGTGTCGGCGTCCCGTTCGAGTTCCGTGCCGGTCTGCGCGAAGGAGTGGGTCATCGCCTCGGCGAAGAGCCGCTCACGGTTCTCGAAGTGGTAGTGGAGCAGGGCGGTGGACACTCCGGCGTGCTCCGCGACCATCCGCATACGGATCTTTTCGAAGCCGACCTCGGCGATCACTTCGCACGCGGCGGAGAGGATCCGTTCCCGCGTTTCGAGAGTGCGTTCAGCCTTGGCCACGTGAGTGCTCCCCGGATCGGTGTCGGTGTCCTCGGCGGGCTCGGCCGCCCGTCGCGTCCATCTTCGCGCATCGCAGCCCGCGGCCGTCCGCCGCCGGCTGCGGTCATCGATAGCTGTGGAAGCCCCGGCCCGACTTACGGCCGAGCAGGCCCGCTTCGACCATCCGGGCCAGCAGCGGCGGCGGGGCGTAGCGCGTCTCACGGAACTCCTCGTACAGCGACTCGGCGATCGCCTGCGTCGTGTCCAGACCGATCAGATCGGCCAGCGCGAGCGGCCCGAGCGGGTGGGCGCAGCCCAGCCGCATCCCCCGGTCGATATCGGCCGCCGACGCGGCGCCGGACTCGGCCATCCGTACCGCGTCCAGCAGATAGGGGACGAGCAGGGCGTTGACGATGAAACCGGCGCGGTCCGCGGCGTGCACGACCTCCTTGCCCAGAACGCCGGCGGCGAAGGAGTGTGCCCTGCGGGTGGTGTCCTCGCCGGTCAGCAGGGAGGGCACCAGCTCGACGAGCGGCAGCACCGGAACGGGGTTGAAGAAGTGCAGGCCGATGACCTGCTGGGGGCGTGCGGTGGCGGCGGCAAGACGGATGACGGGAAGGGACGAGGTATTGGTCGCCAGGATCGCGTCCGGCCGCCGGACCACCTGGTCCAGCCGCGTGAAGACGGCCAGCTTGGCGGACTCGTCCTCGGCGACGGCTTCGACGACCAGGTCCCGGTCGGCCAGCGCGGCCAGGTCCGCGGTGACCGTGATCCGGGCGAGCGCGGCGTCCCGGTCCGGGGCGGAGAGCTTCCCGGCTGCCGTGGCACGTTCCAGGGAGCCCGTGATCCGGCGGAGTCCGGCGTCCGCCGCGCGGGGGTCCGTCTCAACGACGCTCACGTCCCGGCCCGCCCTGGCGCACACCTCGGCGATTCCGGAGCCCATCAGGCCGCAGCCCACGATCCCGATCCGCTCGACGGTGTCGGTGCTCTCGGACATGGGTCCTCCTTGGTCCGGGGGGGTGGGGCTGCCGGTCGGTGTCCGGGGAGGGCGGACAGCTCCCGGCGGTCCGTCCGTGACTCCTGGTGGTACGCGGTGGTCCGGGGGCCGGGTGGGGTGCCGGGGTGGGGTGGGGTGTGGCTGGGGCGTGTCCGGTGTGCCCTCCCCCGTCACACCCCGCCCCGGCGCCCCGGGAAGAGGTCAGCCTGCGGAGGGCATCTGGAGCACGCCCGTGCCCCGCTTGACCAGTTCACCGGCGATGATCAGGCGCTGGATCTCGGAGGTGCCCTCCCAGATGCGGTCCACCCGCAGCTCGCGGTAGAGCCGCTCGACGGGGTAGGAGCGGTCATAGCCACGGCCACCGAAGATCTGCACACAGCGGTCGATGACCCGGCCCGCCGCCTCGCTCGCCGCGAGCTTGGCGATGGCCGCGATATCGACCGCGCAGTCCGCCAGCATCCCCTGCACCAGCTGGAAGTCCGCGATCGGCGACCCGAACTGCCTGCGCTCCACCGCCCAGTCCCGCGCCAGCCGAAGCGCCCGCTCGGCGGCGCCCGTCGTACGGGCCGCGATCATCAGCCGTTCCTCCGTGAACCAGGACCGGGTGATGTCATAGCCCTTGCCGACGCCCCCGAGAACAGCGTCCTCGGGAACGTGCACCTCGGTGAAGGTGAACTCGGGGTGCTCGTAGACGAAGGTGTGCATGAAGCGCGGCACCCGCGTCATCTCGATGCCCGGGGTGTCCTTGTCGACGAGGAAGAGCGTCGGCTCCCGGTCCGTACCCGCCGCGGCGAGGACGATCATGAAGTCGGCGTGGTCGCCGACCGTCACGAACCACTTCTCGCCGTTCAGTACCCAGCCGTCGGCCGTCCGCGTCGCGGTGGTCGCCAGGTTCTGCGGGTCGGAGCCGGCCCCGGGTTCGGTCACCGCGTAGCAGTCGCGGCGCTCGCCGCGGATGACCGGTTCGAGGTAGCGCGCACGCTGTGCGGGGGTGCAGAAGCGCAGGGCGTTGGCGGGGCGCCACACGGTGTCCCACAGCGCGCCGGTGAGCTGCCCCAACTCCTCCTGGACGATGGCCTGTTCCAGGATGGTCAGCCCGGCGCCGCCCCACTCCCGGGGCATGTTGACGGCCTGGAGGCCGGAGGCGAGGACGACGTCGCGGATGGCCGCGTGGTCCTGCGCCGTCAGGCCGTTGTTCTCCTCGCAGTCGGTTTCGTAGGCGGTGAGCGTCTCGGTGAGCTCGCGCGCGGTGCGCTTGAGGTCCGCCTGGCGGGGGGTGAGACGGAAGTCCATGTCAGTCCTCGAAGGTCGTGGTGGGGCGGGGTCCGGTGGCGGGCGGCGGGTCAGGGCAGGGGCAGGTCGAGGGCGCGGGTGCCGCGCTTGATGAGCTCGTTGGCGATGATCAGGCGCTGGATCTCGGAGGTGCCCTCCCAGATGCGGTCCACCCGCAGCTCGCGGTAGAGCCGCTCGACGGGGCAGGAGCGGTCATAGCCACGGCCACCGAAGATCTGCACACAGCGGTCGATGACCCGGCCCGCCGCCTCGCTCGCCGCGAGCTTGGCCGTCGAGGCCTTCGCGTGCAGCGGATATCGACCGCGCAGTCCGCCAGCATCCCCTGCACCAGCTGGAAGTCCGCGATCGGCGACCCGAACTGCCTGCGCTCCACCGCCCAGTCCCGCGCCAGTTGCAGGGCCCGCTCGGCGGCGCCCGTGGTGCGGGCCGCGATCATCAGCCGTTCGTCGGTGAACCATTCCTTGGTGAGTTCGTATCCGTTGCCGACGCCACCGAGGACGTCGTCGTCGGGCACGAAGACATCGGTGAAGGTGAACTCGGGGTGCCCGTTCACGGCGGAGTGCATGAACCGCGGCACCCGGGTCATCCGTACGCCCGGCGCCTGCTTGTCGACAAAGAAGAGGGTGGCGGCCCGCTCGGGACCGGCGTCGGCCTGCACCAGCAGGAAGTCGGCGATGTCGCCGCAGGTCACGAACCACTTCTCGCCGTTGAGCAGCCAGCCGCCCTCGGTACGGGTGGCGGTGCTGGTGCCCGAGGAGGGGTCCGATCCCGCGCCGGGTTCGGTCACCGCGAAGGCGTCGAAGCGCTCGCCCCGGATGACGGGGAGGAGGTACTTCTCCCGCTGGGCCTCGGTGCCGTACGCCAGCACGTTGGCCGGCCGCCAGGGGATGTCCCACAGACAGTTGGTGACCTTGCCGAACTCCTCCTCGACGATGACCTGGTCGAGCAGCGACAGCCCCGGGCCGCCCCACTTCTCGGGCATGTTGATGGCGTAGACCCCGGCGTCGATCGCGGCCCGGGTCAGCTCGCGGACGGTGTCGGAAGGAAGCGGTCCCCCGGCCTCCTCGGCCTGGTCCTCGTACCGGAACAGCAGCTCGGTGTAGGCGGCGGCGCGGGCCTTGAGATCGGCCTGTCGGGGGGTGTAGCGGAAGTCCATGGTGTCCTCCGGGACGGCGGGCGGGGGCGGGGCGTCAGGCCAGTACGGCGCGGGCATCGAGGGCGAGGGCGCCGTCCGGGCGGACGAGCAGCGGATTGACCTCGATCTCCGTGATCTCGGGGTGAGCGGCGGCGAGTGTGGTGAGGCGCTCGATGACGGCTGCCGCGGCGGCCAGGTCGACCGCGGGCCGCCCGCGGACGCCCTTGAGGAGCGCGGCGGTCCGCAGCCCGGTCAGCAGCTGTTCGGCGCGGGCCGCCGGGACGGGTGCCAGGGCGAAAGCGACGTCGTGCAGTGCCTCGGTGAGCACTCCGCCCAGGCCGACCATGGCGACCGGGCCGAACCGGGGGTCGCGGTTCACCCCCACGATCAGCTCGACGCCGTCGGTCAGGTCGGCCATCGCCTCGACCGAGTAGGAGGCGGCACCGAGCCGTGCGTGCATCTCCCGGAAGGCGGTGACGAGTGCGGCGCGGTCCGGCAGCCCGAGGGCGACGCCGCCGGCGTCGGACTTGTGCAGCAGGTGGAGGGCCTTGAGGACGTAGGGGCCCTCGAACGCGTCGGCGGCGGCGAGCAGTTGGGCCTCGCCGGTGATCTCACGGGCCTCGGGGAAGGGCACTCCGGCGTCGCTCAGCAGGGTGCGGACGCCGTGGTAGCCGGGGTCGCGCAGCGGCGCCGCAGCCGGTGGCAGCGGACGGACTCCGGGCAGGCCGGCGGTCTCGGCCGTGGTCATGGCCGCGAGCGCGCGGGCCGCGTCCTCGGTGGAGGCGAAGACCGGTATGCCGGCCTCGACCAGCGTCCGGCAGCTGGGGGCGTCCGGGAACATCGACTGCACCACCAGGGGTTTGGCGGTCCTCGTCGCATGGACGGCCATCTGGTGTGCGGTCTCCAGCTCGCCCGCCGCGAGCGCGCTCCCGCCGCCCGCGGTGCCGCTCTCGGCCGCCGGGCCGCCCAGGCCGCCGGTCGCCGCCGAGTAACCGCCGAAGTACCCGGTCAGCACCACGGAGTCGACCTCGTCCAGGGCGAGCAGGGCGCCGACGGTGTCGCCGTAGGAGTGCGGGTTCTGCTCACCCATCCCGGCCAGGTCGACGGGGTTGCGCACCGCGGACTGTTCCCACAGCAGTGTTCGGAGCTGTTGCTGTGCGGCGGTGCCGAGTTCGGGTACGGCCAGCCCGGCGGCCTCGGCGGCGTCGGCCGCGATGGCACCGTGGCCGCCGCCGTCCGTGCAGACCGCGGTGCGGTGTCCGGTGGCGCTCCGCCCCCCGTTCAGCGCGGCGAGGACGACGGTCATCTCGTGGGGTGTGGCGACCAGTTCGACGCCCGCGTCGCGGCAGGCGGCGGCCACGACATCGGCAGAGGTGGTCAGGGCGCCGGTGTGCGACTGTGCGCTGCGGGCGGAGGCGGTGCCCCGCCCGGCGGTGAGCAGGACCACCGGTTTGCCGGCCGCGGCGGCCGCCTCGGCGAAGGCCCGGCCGTCGCCGAAGTCCTCCGCGTAGACGGCGATCGCCCGGGTGGCGTCGTGCCGGGCAGCGTCCTCGATGAGGTCGACGAGGGTGACATCGGCCTGGTTGCCCAGCGAGACGAAGCGGGAGAATCCCAGCCCGTGCGGGGCACAGCGGAGTTGGAGTTCGAGCGCGAGGTTGCCGCTCTGGCTCAGCAGGGCGATGCCGCCGGGTGCGAAGCGGTCCGAGGCGAGATAGAGCTCGGTGGTGTTGTCGGCGATGCCGAGGCAGTTGGGGCCGACGAGGACGGCGCCGGCGGCGCGTACCCGGTCGGCGATCGCCTGTTGGCGGGCCAGTCCGAGGGGACCGGTCTCGGCGAAGCCGGCGGTGATGCCGACGATGGCGCGTGCGCCGCAGGCGAGCGCGTCGTCGACGGCAGCCTCGAAACCGGGGCCCGGTACGGAGATCACCACGAGTTCGACCGGTTCGCCGATCCCGGCGAGCGAGGTGGCCGTGGTGCGCCCGAGGACCGTGCCGCCCCGGCGGTTGACGAGGTGGACGGGGCGGCGGTCGGGTGCCCGCAGCGCCTGGGCGGCAACCGCATGGCCGTACTTCGCCGGATCGTCACTGGCACCGACCACCGCGACCGACTTCGGGTCGAACAGGGCCGACAGATCACGTCCCATGGTCACCTCTCCAGCCGGAGCGCGGAGTTGGGGCAGGCCTCGGCGGCGGCCCGGGCGGCATCCTCGGTGGCGCCGGGGGCAGGGTCGGCGACGACGGCGGCGTACCCGAAGTCGTCGAGGTCGATGAGGTCCGGTGCGGGTTCCTGGCACAGGCCGTAGCCCTGGCAGCGGGTGGCGTCGAGACGGAGTTTCACGGTGGTCGTCCTTTCAGCGGGTGCAGGGGGCGGAGCGCGGGCGGGGCACGGTACGGCCGGCGACGTGCGGGACGGCCACGGTGAGCCGGCCGGCGTCGGCGGGCGCGGTACAGCCGTGGCAGGGGCCGTCGAGGTGGGAGCGGACCAGGTGGGGAAAGGCGCGCAGCAGGCTGCCGGCCGTGCCTGCCGCGGCATCGAGCAGACCGCAGGCGCCGCGGCCGGGCAGTGAGGTGGACCAGCGGTGCAGCCGGGTGAGGAGGCCGGGGTCGCCCGTACCGGTCGTCAGCGCACCGACGGCGTCGCGGATCGAGCCGGTGCCCGCGATACAGATGCCGCACTGCCGTGCGCTCTCGGCGGCGAGATGGGCGAGGGCGGCGGAAGCGAGGGACACCGGGCACTCGTCGGGGCCGAGGAAGCGGATCGCCCCGCAGCCCAGGGCCGTGCCGGCGGCCTTGAGTGTGTCGGGTTCCAGTGCGAGGTCGAGGTGACCGGGGCCGATCAGCCCGCCGAAGAGGCCGCCCATGAGGGCGCCGGCCGGCTCGGGGACGCCCTGGGCCTGCGCCAGGGTCCGCAGGGTGCAGCCGTAGGAGACCTCGGCGAGCAACGGTTCGGCGCCACCGCCCGCGAGCGTCACCAGGGTGGTGCGGGCCGTGCGGCGCCGGCGGTCCGGCTGTGCGGCGATGAGCGCGATACGGGCCAGCGTCTCCACGTTGGCGACGAAGGTCGGTGCGCCCCCGACACCCTGTTCGTAGGGGCGGGGCGGTTTGGCGGTGGGGAGGGCCGGGCCGCCGTTGATCCGGCGGACCACGGCGGTCTCCTCCCCCGCGACATAGGTGTGCGGGGTCTCGACGACGTCGCACGGCAGCCGAGGTGTCCGTTCGGCGAGCGCACGGCGGATCCGTTCGCCCGCCGCGGTGTCGGAGACATAGACATAGCCGCGCTCGGCGCCGGTGATTTCCGCGGCCCGGGCCAGCCCGTCCAGGACCAGATGCGGGCGGGCCCGCAGCAGCCAGCGGTCCTTGACGGAGCCGGGTTCCCCTTCCTCTCCGTTCGCCACGACGACGGGGCGGGGGCCGGCGTCACGGACGGCGCGGAGTTTCGCGGCGGTGGGGTAGCCGGCGCCGCCGCGTCCGCGCAGGCCGGCGGCGGCGATCCGGTCGAGGAGCTCGGCCGCTCCGGTTGCCGTGCGGTAGCCGCCGTTGACCGCGTACGCCCTGGCATCCTCGGTCACGCCGGGCGTCGCGCCGAGCACCGAGGGGGTCCCCTGCGGTATGAGCGAGTCGGTCCCGGTCATCCTCGGTCTCCGTCCGGTGGGGTGGCGCGCAGGGTGCGCACCGCGCTTTCCAGGGCTCTGCGGTCCGCGGCCGTCCGGTCGTAGCCCGGTCCGGGGAGGCCGATCAGCATGCGGTGGTGGTCGAGCACGACCTCTGCCGCACGGAGTGCGGCCCGCCGGTCGCCGGGGCGGTCACTGCCGGCGACGGCTGTCACCAGACCGGTCACCTCGGCGAGGTAGCGGAGCCAGCCGCGCTGGGTGCCGTGCAGGATCAGCCGCTCGACGCGGCGCCTCTCGGCCTCGGCCGCTTTTGCGGGCGCGTCCGCCGGCTGCCGCGCCGCGGTGCGCAGGGCGGCAACGGTGGCGGGGAGTTCCCGTTCCGGTTCGGGGGTGAGCCCGAGCCAGATCAGGTGCCGACGACCGCTCATGCGTGCCTCCGGGGAGAGGGGTGGAGTGCCGGCGCGGGTCAGGGCAGCGGGGTGTGGGGCGGTGCCGTGGCTCGTGCCGGGGTGAGGTGCCGTTGCGGGGTGCGGCCGGTGGACCGGGGCGCGGGGCGCCCGCTCGCTTCCGGGATCCGTGCGGCGAAGCGCCGGAGCAGCGATACCACTAAGCTAACTAATCAATTAGTCAGGACACAAGTCTTGACTTCGTTGAAACCCGCCAGCAATCTGACTGACCAATTAGTCAGCACGGATCCGGAGCGCCGTTCAGGGACTTTCCACCGCGCCCTGCCGCCCCGGCCCCGGCGCCCCGTGCGGCATGGAGGAGCGACCCGATGCACCCCGAAGCCACCACGGCACCGACGGAACAGGATGCCCCCGGGCAGGCACTGCCCGCCCGCTACTACACCGACCCGGCCACGACCGCCGCCGAGACGCGGCACATCTTCGCCAAGTCCTGGCAGCTCGTGTGCCATGAGTCCGATCTCCCCGGCCCCGGCGCACGGCTCGCCGCCACCGTCGCCGACCGCGAGGTACTGGTCGTCCGCACCGAGGACGGCACCCTGGCCGGGCATCTCAATGTGTGCCGGCACCGCGGCACCCGCCTGGTCTCCGCCCCCGAACCGTCCGGCAAGGCCATCCGCTGCCCATACCACGGCTGGACGTACAAGCTCGACGGGCGGCTGGTCGGCGCGCCCGAGGCACGGCAGATCCCCTGCCTCGACAAGCCGGCCCTGGGCCTCTTCCCGGTCCGGGTGGAGTCGTTCCTGGGGTTCGTCTTCGCCAACCTCGATCCGGATGCGGTGCCGCTGGCGGAGCAGTGCGCCGGGCTGGCCGAGGCGGTCGGCCATTACGCGGGCGCCGATCTGGTGCCGGTGGGCCGCAGCCGCATCCACGATCTGGCCGGCGCGGAAGTACAGGAGGCCAACTGGAAGGTCGCCGTCGACAACTACCTGGAGGGCTATCACGTCCCGGTCGCCCACCCCGGGCTGATGCGCCTGCTCGACTACCAGGGCTACACCAGCGAGATCGACGAGTCCTACGTCCTCTTCGCCTCCCCGCTGCGCGACAAGCCGTCCTCGAACTGGACGGAGCGGCTCTACCAGCGCCTCGCCTCCCCGATGCCGGGGCTGAAGGAAGCCGACCGGCGGATCTGGCGGTACGCGGTGATCTACCCCAACACACTCATCGACTTCTACCCCGACCATGTGCTTGCCTGGACCGCCATACCGACGGCGGTCGACCGCGTGGCCGTCCCCGGCGCTTTCTACACACGCCGCGGGACGAGTCCACGGACCCGGCTCGCGCGCCGGCTCAACATCCACATCGGCTGGATCACCAATGACGAAGACGTCGAATTGGTGTCCCGGGTACAGAAAGGCCTCGGCACCCCGGGCTTCGAGCCGGGCCCCCTCTCCCGCCGGGAAGCCGCGGTCGGCTGGTTCGCCGACCGGGTACGCACCGACCTCGGCGGCACGATGCGCTGACACCCACCGGTGAGACAGCGCCATGAGCCGTCCCCCTCGGCGCGCGACGCCCCGCGCCACGGCTGACAGGTCCCGCACGGAGGACAGGGCTTCCGTGCATCCGTGACCGCTCCCTGAAGCAGCGCTCATCCCCTACGGAGAGGACCCCATGTCCCCCGAGGAACCTCCATCTCCGTCCCGGCGCGCGTTTCTGCGCTCGGGCGTCGCCGCGGCGTTCGGTCTCGGCCTGGCCGGATGCGGCTTTCTGCCGGAGGAACGCAACGCCTTCGGAGACCCGGACCAGCCGATCGACGTCAAGGCGGACGGCGATCTGGTGTATTTCAACTGGGCGGACTTCGTCGCCCCGGCCGTCTTCGACGGATTCGAGAAGGAGTACGGCGTCAAGGTCATCCAGTCCAACTTCGACTCGATGGAGGGCATGGCCGCCAAGCTCAACGCCGGGAACCGCTACGACGTCATCTTCCCCACCGCGAAATGGGCCCAGCGGCTGGCCGACGGCCGGCGGCTGCGCCGTATCGATCACTCCCGGCTGCCGCACGCCGACGCGGTGTTCGGCCGGTACCGCTACTTCGCCGACCCCTGGTACGACCGCCACTCCGCGCATACCGTCCCGTTCACCATGTACAAGACGGGCATCGGCTGGCGGAAGGACCGGATAGGCGACGACCTGACCGGCTCCTGGGCCGACCTGTGGAACGCCCGGGCGAAAGGACAGGTCTTCGTCCTCGACGACCGCGACGAGGTCCTCGGCATGGCCGCGCTCAAACTCGGCCTGGACATCGACACCGCCGACGCACGCGACCTCGCCCGGATCACCGCCACGCTCCAGAGTCTCCGCCCCCGGCTGCGCGGCTTCTCCAGCGACAGCTACAACAACCTGCTCAACGGCAACGCGGTGATGACCCAGGCCTGGAGCGGGGACATGGCCGCCATGCTCGGCCAGGCCAAGGACCCGTCCGTCCTCGGCTTCGAAGTGGCCCGGGAGGGCGCGCCGATCAACTCGGACTGCTACGCGATCCCCGCCAACGCCCGCCATCCCGGTACGGCGATGCTCTTCATCGACTACATGCTCAGACCCGAGAATGTGCGCAAGAACATCCGGTACATCGGCTACCCCATGCCGGTCGGCGGCAGTGAGGACGTCTACGCCTCGATCGTGAAGCCGTTCCCGCAGTGCCTGGTCGCCCCCGACGACCTCAAGGCCGATCTCTTCTTCCGCAACGCGTCCTCGAGGGGCGAGCAGGCCCGCGATACCGCCTGGACCCACGTGAAAGCCGGCTGACATGGCACAACGCACCCCCTCCGGGGCACTCCGGGACCGGCGCGGGCGCTCCGCGTCCGGCACCCGGCTGTGGACCTGGCTCATGCTCCCCGGCACCCTGTGGATGACCGGGTTCCTCATCGCCTCCCTGATCCTCGTGGCCACTCTGGCCCTGGGCACCACCGACCCCCTCGGCAACCCGCGCTTCGGGTTCAACTTCGACAACATCGCGGCAATGGCCGACCCGGCCTACCGCATCGTGCTGCTGCGCTCGCTGGGTTTCTCGCTGATCGCCTGCGTGGTCTGTCTGGTCGTGGCCTATCCGGTCGCCTACACCATCGCCCTGCACGGCGGGCGGTTCAAGAATCTGCTGATCGCCGCGATCGTCGTCCCGTTCTTCGCCAACTACCTGGTGCGGATGTACGGCTGGTCGGTGGTGCTGTCCGACGGCGGACCGGTGCTGAAGGCGCTGCGCGCGGTCGGACTCGCCGACGGGCACACCAAGATCCTCCAGAGCGGGATCGGCGTCATCGCCGGGCTCGTCTACGGCTTCATCGTCTTCATGATCATCCCGCTGTACGCGGCGCTGGAACGGATGGACCTCTCGCTGATCGAGGCGGGACGCGACCTGTACGGAGGGCCGTTGCGGACCTTCTTCTTCGTCACCCTCCCGGCGACCCGGCAGGGCGCGGCCGCGGGCGCCGTCCTGGTCTTCCTGCCCGCCATGGGCGACTTCGTGAGCGCCCAGCTGATGGGAGGCCCGGACCAGATCATGATCGGCAACCTGATCCAGGACAAGTTCTTCCAGGGCCAGAACTGGCCGCTCGGCTCCGCCCTCACCATGCTGATGATGGCGGTGCTCTTCATCGGGATGCTCGGCTATCTGCGGCGCACCCGCAAGGACGAGGCGGAGGCCGCCCGATGACGCTCCGCCCCCCGCGCCGGCACCGCCGCGGCACCGACTGCAGGCCCCGGCTCGCCCTCACGGTCACCACCCTCTTCTTCCTCCTCCTCTACCTCCCCATCGGGGTGGTCGTCCTTTTCTCCTTCAACGGCCAGAAGTCCCTCACCGTCTTCAAGGGCTTCAGCCTCCGCTGGTACTCCGCCTTCTTCCACGACAACGTGCTGCTCGAATCGCTCGGCATGAGCCTGCGGGTCTCCCTGGTGGCCATGGCGGGGTCGGTGATCCTGGGAGTGGCGCTGGCCCTGGGGCTGGTGCGCTGCCGTACCCGGCTCGGCTCGCTGGCCGGCCTGATCATGCTGGTCCCGCTGATCACCCCGGAGATCGTCACCGGTGTCGCCGCGATGCTGCTCTTCAAGGGCATGGACATCACCCTCTCCTCCGGCACCGTGATGCTCGCCGAGATCACCTTCTCCATCTCCTATGTGACGGTGATCCTGCGCTCGCGGATCGCCGCCCTCAACCCGGAGGTCGAGGAGGCCGCGATGGACCTGGGCGCCACCCGCTGGCAGGCCCTGCGGCTGGTCACCCTGCCCGCGCTGCTGCCCAGCATCCTGGCCTCCGCGGTGCTCGTCTTCGCCCTGGTCTTCGACGACTTCGTGCTGGCCTACTTCACCACCGGCGTGGACCCGCAGCCGCTCTCCGTACGCATCTACTCGGCGATCCGGTTCGGCGTACAGCCCACCATCAATGCGGTCGGCACGCTGATGCTCGCCGGTTCCATCGGCCTCATCGGGCTCGCCCTGGCCATCCCGCGTCTGTTCGGCCGCCGCGGTGGCCTCGACCTGCTCTCCGGGAAGTGACACCCATGACCTCCTCCGACACGCCCTCCGCCGGCGCGGCCCCGGCCGACGGCACGCCCGCCGTCCGGCTCGACCACATCAGCAAGAACTACGGCGGTTCCTACGCGGTGCAGGACCTCTCCCTGGACATCGCTCCCGGCGAGTTCTTCTCCCTCCTCGGCCCGTCCGGCTGCGGCAAGACCACCTCCCTGCGGATGATCGGCGGCTTCACCGACCCCACCGCGGGCACCATCCTGCTCAGCGGTGAGGACGTGACCGCGCTCCCGCCGGACAAGCGCAACGTCAATACGGTCTTCCAGAGCTACGCCCTCTTCGACCACCTCTCGGTGGCTGACAACGTGGCCTTCGGCCTCAAGCGCAAGGGCGTGGCCCGCGCCGAGATCCGTGAACGGGTCGGTGCCATGCTCGACCGGGTGCAACTCGGCGGTCTCGGCGACCGCAAACCCGGCACGCTCTCCGGCGGGCAGCGCCAGCGGGTCGCCCTGGCCCGCGCCCTGGTCAACCGGCCCCAGGTGCTGCTGCTCGACGAGCCGCTGGCCGCGCTCGACCTCAAGCTCCGGCGGCGGATGCAGGTCGAACTCAAGCAGATCCAGCGCGAGGTCGGCATCACCTTCGTCTTCGTCACCCATGACCAGGACGAGGCGCTGACCATGTCGGACCGGGTGGCCGTGATGAACGAGGGCCATGTGGAACAGTGCGGGACGCCGGAGGACGTCTACGAACGCCCCGCGAGCCGGTTCGTGGCGTCCTTCATGGGGACGTCCAATCTCGTCCCCGGCACCTACCGCGACGGGCAGGTCGTCCTCGACTGCGGCCCCGCGCTGCCGGTCGGTGCGCGCAGCGGTGTCGCCGACGGCAGCAGCGTCAGTCTGTCGATACGGCCCGAGAAGATCTGGCTCTCCGATTTCGAACCGGGGATGGCGCTGGTGAACGGCGTGGTCCGGGAGACCGTGTACTCCGGCCCCACCACCACCTATCTGATCGAACTCGCTCCCGGCGTCACCGTGTCCGTGCTGGAGCAGAACACCGACCGCTCGCGCATGGAGGACCGCTGGAGCGGCGGCGAGAGCGTGGAGATCGGCTGGAAGCCCGAGCACTGTCTGGTCCTGGATTAGGGGATCCCCCAGGGGCTCCGGCCCCGTCCCGCCGACAGTCCGCACGCCCCAGCCGCTCACCGACAGCAAAGGAACGCTCCCCCATGAATCACGATGTCATTGTGCTCGGCGCCGGCCTCGCCGGTCTCGCCGCGGCACGGGACCTGAGCGCGGCCGGCGCCGACGTCCTCGTCCTCGAAGCCCGTGACCGGGTCGGCGGACGCGTCGAGCAGGCCGTGCTGCCCGACGGCCGGCTGGTCCAGCTCGGCGGAGAGGTGGTCGGCCGGGCCCACACCGCCTACCTCGCCCTGGCCGCCGAGCTGGGTCTGACCCTCATCCCCAGCTATGTCGCCGAGCCGGGCCGGATGGCACGGGCCACGGCGGAAGGGGTCTCGGCCGGCGACCCGCCGCACTGGTTCGGCCCCGGCGACGAGGCCTGCCACCGGAAGGTCACCGACGCATTCGTCACGCTGGCGCGGACCGTGGACCCGCTGGACCCGTGGTCCCATCCGCACGCGGAGACCCTCGACCGGCTGTCGGTCGGTGCCTGGCTGCGCGGCGAGGGGGCGAGCCCGGCCGTCGTGCGGCTGTGGGAAATCGGCCAACTGGCCCTGGCCAGCGGTTCCTACGAACGCACCTCCCTGCTCGCCGCACTGCGCAAACACGCCACGGTCCCCGGTGACGACCCCTACGCCTATGAGGACTGGGAGGGCCTGCGGGTGGCCGAGGGATCGGCGACCGTGGCACTGCGCATGGCGACGGAACTCGGCCGGCGCATCCGGCTCGAAGCGGCCGTCGAGGAGGTGACGGTGCGACCGGGCGGCTGCCGGGTACGCCTGGCCGGCGGGGAGACCCTGACCGCGGATGCCGTGGTCAGCGCCCTGCCGGTCGGTCCGCTGCGCTCGGTCGCCCTGACCGGCGTCTCCGAGGCCCGGCTCGCCTCGCTGCACCGCCAGCGGCAGGCCGTCGCGGCCAAGTTCGCCGCGGCCTACGACAAGCCCTTCTGGCGCAGCCTGGACCTCAACGGACTCTCCGAATGCGAAGGCGTGCTGGGCAGCACCTGGCCGCAGAGCGAGGGCATCCTCTCCGCGCTGATCCCGCCCGAGCGCTACGGCGTCCTGCTGGGCATGCCCGCCGCCGTCCGCGACCATGAGCTGCTCTCGGACATGGCCCGGCTCTATGGCGCCGAGGCCTTTCAGCCGTTCACGTCGTATCTGCGGATGTGGGGCACCGACCCCTGGACCCAGGGCTACGTCACGCAGTGGAATCCGGGCGATGTGATGGCGGTCGGTCCGCTGCACGGCTCCCACGAACCGCCCTTCTACGTCTGCGGATCCGACCAGTGGGTGGCCGGCTATATGGAGGGCGCGGTACGCACCGGCCGCGGTGCGGCGCGCGAGGTGCTCCGTCATGGCTGAGGCAGGCCCGGCCGGCCCGGTCCGTAATCACCTCGCGGGGGCCGACCGCCCGGCGGCCTCCGGCGCGACGATGGACCTGATCGACCCCGCCACCGGCGAGGTGCACGGCAGTGCCCCGCGCTCCGGCCCGTCCGATACGGACGCGGCGTGCACCACGGCGGAGGCCGCCTTCGCCCGCTGGTCGCTGACCACTCCCGCGCAGCGGCAGCAGGCGCTGCTGCGGATCGCCGACGCGATCGAGGAGCACGCCGACGCCCTGGTGGCCGCCGAGGTCGGGGACACCGGCAAGCCACCTGAGCAGTTCCGGACGGAGGAACTGCCCGCGGTCATCGACACCTTCCGCTACTTCGCGGGGGCGGCGCGCAATCTGCCGGGGGCGGCCGCCGCCGAGTACACCGAGGGCCGTACCTCCGTGCTGCGGCGCGAACCGGTGGGTGTCTGCGCCCAGATCACCCCCTGGAACTACCCGCTGATGATGGCCGCATGGAAGGTCGCCCCGGCGCTCGCGGCAGGCAACACGACCGTCCTGAAGCCCGCCGACACCACCCCGTCGTCCACCGCTCTGCTCGCCGGGATCGCCGCGGATCACCTGCCGCCAGGGGTGCTCAATGTGGTCTGCGGTGACCGCGACACCGGCCGGTCGCTGACGGCGCACCCTGTACCCCGTCTCCTCGCCGTCACCGGCAGCGTCCGGGCCGGGCGGGAGATCGCCGCGGCCGCCGCGGCGGATCTCAAACGGGTGCATCTGGAGCTGGGCGGGAACGCCCCGGTCGTCATCCATGAGGACGTGGAGGTGGAGGCCACCGCGGCCGAGCTCGCGGCCGTCGCCTACTACAACGCCGGCCAGGACTGCACCGCTCCCACCCGGTTCCTGGTGCACCACCGACGGTACGAGGCCTTTGTGGCCGCGTTCGCGGCAGCCGCCCACAAGCTGCGCACCGGGCCGCCCGGCGAACCGGACGCCGACTACGGCCCGCTCAACAGCGCGGCCCAACTGGACTCGGTGCGAGGCTTGCTG
The DNA here is from genome assembly GCF_000719605.1 of Streptomyces sp. NRRL S-1813. Classification (NCBI taxonomy): domain Bacteria; kingdom Bacillati; phylum Actinomycetota; class Actinomycetes; order Kitasatosporales; family Streptomycetaceae; genus Streptomyces; species Streptomyces sp. NRRL S-1813. The sequence goes on along the minus strand of NZ_JOHB01000002.1, from coordinate 74,509 downwards.
AGCCGCCTTCCGCGCCATGCCGAGGTGGTGACGGGAGGTACGGCGGTGGGGCGGCCGGGATGGTTCCACTCCCCCACGGTCGTTGCCGGGGTGCGCCAGAGCGACGAGATCGTGCAGGAGGAGATCTTCGGCCCGGTCGTCACGATGCAGCCCTTCACGGACGAGACCGAGGCTCTCCGGCTGGCGAACGGGGTCCGGTTCGGTCTGGCGGCGAGCGTGTGGACCGCCGACCACGCGCGGGCCATGCGGGCCACCCGGGCCCTGCACACCGGGATCGTGTGGGTGAACACCCACGGCACCACGGTGTCGGAGATGCCGCACGGCGGGGTCAAACACTCCGGCTACGGCAGCGATCTGTCCCTGGCGGGGCTGTTGGACTACACCCAGGTCAAGCACGTCATGCTGTGAGGCGACAGCTTCCGGCCGCGGCCCTGCCCGGGGGCGCCGCGGGTCGTCGCACGGCGCTCACGTATCCGCCGGTCCGGGCTCCGTACCGGTCTCCCGGGCGGCCGCGGGCGCCGTGTCCTGAGCGCCGGTCAGATCCCGGGCCAGCGCGACGCGGGAGAGCAGCACGGCGCCCCACAGGACCAGGGCGATGCCCAGGCATTCGGGGATCAGCCACCAGCCGGTCCGGACCCGTTCGTCGTAGAGGGTGACGCCCAGCGACAGGCTCACCAGCGCGTCTCCGAGGGTGAGGACCGGCTGCGAGGCGGTCAGCGGACCCGACTGCATGGCGTTTTCCAGCAGGAAGAGGGCCGTCACTCCGACGGCGGCGAAGCCGTAGGTCTGCCACGCCGTGAAGAACGCGGCGGGGCCGCCGGTCTGCCAGGCGTGGGTGGCGTCCTTCATCAACGCCGCGGTGAGTGCGTAGGCGACCGCCGTCGCCCCGGCGAAGCAGGCCGCCCGTACACCGCCCTCCCCATGGCGGAGTGCGGCAGCGACCGCCGTGGCGATCACCGCGGCGCAGACCACGAGCGCGGGCACCCAGCTGCTGAACGCGGCATGGTCGGTGCCGATGGTGGGCGCGGCGGCCGCGAGGGCGCAGCCGAGTCCGACGACGAGCAGCACCACCCCTGTCCATCCGCCGCGGGAGATCTGTCCGCCGAGGATGACCCGTCCGATGAGCAGGGCCAGGGGCAGTTCCAGGACGAAGAGGGGCTGCACCACCGACAGCGCTCCCTGCGACAGGGCCAGCGCCTGGAAGCAGGCCGCGGCGATGACCGCGAGCATCCCGCCGAGCCAGACGGCACGGTGCAGCAGATCGACGAGCAGACCGAGGCGCAGCCCGGTGGACAGCGGGACCGTGCGGGCCGCGCGTCGCTGGAGCACCGTGGCCAGCGCATTGCTGGCGGCCGCGAGCAACGCGAACACTACGGCCGCCACGCGCCCACCTCCTCGTCGGCCGCCCAGGCCCGGCTGCGGGCCCGCACCGCCGGCGGCCGCGCCGGGCGGTGCGGGTCGGGGCGGGGGCGGCGTTGTACTGGGCTTCGACGCTATCCGGAGGTCGGCGCGGACCGCCCGGCGACACGGATGCCGGACGGCCGCATCCGCTGGGCCGGACGGCCGCATCCGCGGTGTCGCGGGGCAATCGGAAAGGCTGCCGCGGGGACGCCGGAAGGGCTGCCGCGGGGGTGCCGGGCGGCCGGCGCGGGGTGTGCCGTGGGGGTCAACGTGGAGTGTGCCGGGGGGCCGCGCGGGGGTGCCGTGCGGCCGTGTCCGGGGTGGCAGATCTTGCCGCGGCAGCGCCGTACGCCCAGGTCACAGCCGCTCTTCGCACGGCGGTAGGTGGCGCAATACTGCGGCAACACCATGGGCCGGATCTGCTCGGTAGGGTCCACCGCATGCCAGCCGAACGCACCCGCCAGCACACCACTCCGGTAGCCGCCGCGCGCCGTCGCCGGCTCCGCGCGGACCGCGCCCGGCAGCTCGCCGACCTGCTGCGGCACCAGGTGCTCGGCAGCCTCTTCCCCGACGGGGTGCTGCCGCACGAGGAGGTGATCGGCGCGGACTACGGCGTCTCCCGCAACACCGTCCGTCAGGCCCTCGACCTGCTCCGTGCCGAACGGCTCGTGGCCCGCCAGCCGGGTGTGGGAACGGTGGTGGTGGGCCAGAAGTATCCGCATGCGCTCGACCGGCTGATGGGTCTCGCCGAGACCCTGCACTCGCACGGCCGGGTCACCAACGAGGTGCGCACCATCAGCCCGGTCGCCGCCCCGGCCCCGGTGGCGGACCGGTTGCGGATCCCGCCGCGCGGCGAGGTGCTCTACGTGGAACGGCTGCGCAGGCTCGACGGCCTGCCCCTCTCCCTGGACCTCACCTACATCCCGATGGACATCGGGCTGCCCCTGCTCGACGCCGATCTGGAGAACAACGACGTTTTCCGGCTGATCGAGGAGACGGCGGGACAGCCGCTGGGCACCGCCGAGATCACCCTGGAGGCCGTCAATGCCGATGCGCACTCCGCCGCCGTACTGGAGGCGCCGCGCGGCACGGCCGTGCTGATGCTCGAACGCCTCACCCATCTCGCCGACGGCACCCCCGTCGACCTGGAGTTCATCCGCTTCCGCGGTGACCGTCTCACCATGCGGGGCCTGTTGCACCGCACGATCTGAGCCCCCGCCCCCGCTTCCCCCCGCCCGCTCCCCCCCCCCGCCATTCCCCTCCCCCGCCATGCCCTGGAGACCGCCATGCCTCTTGCGCCCCAACGCGCCGACGTGCCCGTGACCATCGACGAATCCAAGTGCATCGACGGCTGCACGCTGTGCGTCGACATGTGCCCCCTGGACTCGCTCGCCATCGACCCGGCGAGCAGCAAGGCGTACATGCACGTCGACGAGTGCTGGTACTGCGGGCCGTGCGCCGCGCGCTGTCCCACCGGCGCAGTCACGGTCAACATGCCCTATTTGTTGCGATGAGAGGCCCCCGTTCATGAGCTCCCGATTCACGGGCTCCCCGTTCGTGCCGTCCCCCTCCCCCTCCCGGCGCCCGCCCGCCCCTTCTTCCGCCGCACCCCGTGCCGCTCACCGCAGGGCGCTCGCCGCGGCGCTCCCGGCCGCTCTGCTGGCGGCCTCGCTCAGCGGCTGCGGCACCGCCGCGGACGCCTCGGACGACAAGACCGTCACCGTGACCGTCGGCTACCAGTCCAAGACCATCAACACCGTCACCGCCGGCACCCTGCTGCGCTCGCTGGGCTTCTTCGAACGTGCGCTGCGCGCCCAGGGCAAGCGCGACGGCAGGACGTACAAGGTGCGGTGGCAGGACTACGCGACCGGTGCGCCGATCACCGCGCAGATGGTCGCGGGGAAGGTCGACATCGGCTCGATGGGCGACTTCCCGCTGCTCATCAACGCCGCCCGTGGCCGGCAGTTGCACGCACCGACCCGGCTGATCTCCGTCACCGGCTACAACCTGCGCGGGGCGCTCAACACCATTGTCACCAAGCCCGGTTCCGGCCTGCGGTCGCTGGCGGACCTGCGCGGCAAGACGGTCTCCAGCAGCGTCGGCTCGGCTTCCGACGGCACTCTCGTACGGGCCCTGCGACAGGCCGGGATCGATCCGGAACAGGACATCCACAAGCTCAACCAGCAGCCGGCCGTGGGGGCCTCGGCCCTCCAGTCGGGCACCGCGGACGCCCTCTCCCAGTTCGTGGCCTGGCCGGGGCTGCTCGCCTTCCAGGGCAAGGCGCAGGCGCTCTACGACGGGGGCGCGCTCGGCCTGCCCACCTTCCACGGTGTGACCGTACGCGACGCCCTCGCCGCGCAGCGCCCGGCCGTGGTGCGGGCGTTCCTCACCGCACAGCGGGAGGCGACGCGCTCGTTGCAGACCCACCCGGTGGATGCCGCCCGGCGAGTCGCCGAGGCCACCGGTCTGCCGCCCGAGGTGGTCTACCTCTACAACGGCGCCGGCGGCCTCGCCACCTTCGATCCCACCCTCAAACCGCAGCTGGTCGCCGCGCTGAAGAAGGATGTGACCGTGCTGCGCGCGGGCAAGCTGACCGGCCCGGTCAATGTTGACTCCTTTGTCAATGACCGTTACGTCAAGCAGAGTTACGGCAGCGGGTACGCCAAGGCCCGGAACAGCACCGCCCACCCGTCGCCCGACGAGGTGTGGCTGCGCGGCGAGGACCGTACCCACTCCTTCACCGGCCCGGACGCCCTGCTGCGGTTCGCCGCCGCCCACCACGGCAAGGTGCGGGCCGCGTATGTGGCCGACGCGACGACCGGCACCCGCTGGTTCGCCGACAAATCCGTCTGGGTCCGTGACGGCGCACGGCTGCTGCCCTTCGCCGCGCGGGCCACCGCCGACGCCTGGACGCGCAAGCACCGTGGTGCGCGCCCCCTCAGCTACGCCGCCGCTCTGGAGCAGGCCCGGTGAGCGCACCCACCACCACGGGGGCGGGACGGGCGGGCCCGCGCCGGTGGGCCCGGGCCCGCCCTGCCCGGCGCACGGCAGCGGTCCTCGCGGCGCTCGCCGTATGGCAGTTGCTCGCCCAGTACCGGGTGAACCTGTGGCTGCGGTTCTCCCAGTTCCCGACCGTCATCGAGACGGCCCACGAGTTCGCCCGCCGGCTCGGCACGGCCGCGTACTGGCAGGACGTCTCCGACAGTGTGACCCGGATCGTCGGCGGCTTCGCCCTCGCCGCCGTCCTGGGCGTCGCCGTCGGCACCGCCGTCGCCCGCTCCCCCCTCGCCTCCGACCTTCTCGGTCCGCTGCTCGAAGTGCTGCGCCCCATACCGGCGATCGCGCTGGTACCGGTGGCGATCCTGCTGTTCCCCAGCAATGAACAGGGCATCGTCTTCATCACGTTCGCCGCGGCGTTCTTCCCGGTGACGGTCTCCACCCGGCATGCGGTACGGGCGCTGACGCCCGTCTGGGAGGAGGCGGTCCGCACCATGGGCGGGGGCCGGTGGCGGGTGCTGTGGTCGGTGGTGCTGCCGGGGGCGCTGCCGGGCATCCTCGGCGGGCTGTCGGTGGGCATCGGCGTCTCGTGGATCTGTGTGATCTCCGCCGAGATGATCTCCGGCGAGTACGGCGTGGGCTACCGGACCTGGCAGGACTACACCATCGTCGACTACCCGGGGGTGTTCGTCGGCATGGCCACGATCGGTCTGCTCGGCCGGCTGACCTCCACGGCGGTGGAACGGCTGGGACGGCGCGCGACGCGGTGGCTGCCGCGGACCGCGGACGACCCGTCCGGGCCCACGGGCGGCCGGGTCCGGTGGCGGGTGGCCCGCACGGCGGTCGGAGAGCCCTCATGACCCGCACCGAGATCTCCGCCGCGGTGCCGGCGCAGGAACCCGCCCCGGGCCTCCGGCTCGTCCTCGACGACGCCGTGCTGGGCCGGCCCGGCGCCCCCGTACTGGACGGACTGGACCTCGATGTCGCCGCCGGTGAGATCCTCACCGTCGTCGGGCCGTCCGGCTGCGGCAAATCCACTCTGCTGCGCACTCTGGCGGGCCTGCTGCCACTGCTCGGCGGCCGGCTGAGCCAGGACGGCGAACCGGTCGCGGGGCCCGCCGCCGACCGTGCGCTGATCTTCCAGGAGGATGCGCTGCTGCCCTGGCGCACGCTGCGGGCCAATGTGGAACTCCCGCTGGCCATCCGGGGGGTGGCGCGCGCGGAGCGCCGCGCGCGGGCGGACGACTGGCTGGCCCGGGTCGGACTCACCGAGCACGCCACACGTCTGCCGCACCATGTCTCCGGCGGGCAGCGGCAGCGCGCCCAGCTGGCCCGTGCGCTCGCCGGGCGGCCGCGTGCGGTCCTGATGGACGAGCCGTTCGGGGCGCTCGACGCGCAGACCCGGGCCGGCATGCAGGACTTGCTGGTGACGGCGCTGCGCGGTACCGGCGCCACCGTCGTCTTCGTCACCCACGACGTGGACGAGGCGCTGTTCCTGGGCGACCGGGTGGCTCTGCCGGGCACCGGCCGGATGCTGGACGTACCGCGGCCACGGGCACGCGCGGCACATGCCGATCCTGCGACGGTCGCGCTGCGCCGCGAAGTCCTCGCGTCCCTGGGCGACCGGCCCGGTCCCTGACCCGGTGTCGAGACCCGGGATGACCCACGACATGACCGATGTGACGGGCGCGTCATACGACGTGACCCGGCAACCGAAAGGCACCGCCATGGAGACCACGGAAGCCATGGAGATCCCCTCCCTCGACACCGCCGAGGAGCTGTCCTGCGACGTCCTCGTGATCGGTGGCGGCACCGCCGGGACCATGGCGGCGCTCACCGCCGCCGAACACGGCGCCTCCGTCCTGCTGTTGGAGAAGGCGCATGTCCGTCACTCCGGTGCGCTCGCCATGGGCATGGACGGGGTCAACAACGCCGTCGTCCCGGGCCGCGCGGAACCCGACGACTATGTAGCCGAGATCACCCGCGCCAACGACGGCATCGTCGACCAGTCCACCGTCCGCCAGACCGCGACCCGCGGCTTTGCGATGGTGCAGCGGCTGGAGTCGTACGGCGTGAAGTTCGAGAAGGACGAGCACGGCGAGTACGCGGTCCGCCAGGTGCACCGCTCCGGCTCGTACGTGCTGCCGATGCCGGAGGGCAAGGACGTCAAGAAGGTCCTCTACCGGCAGCTGCGCCGGCGGGAGATGCGTGAGCGCATCCGCATCGAGAACCGCATCATGCCGGTGCGGGTGCTGACCTCCGGCGGCCGGGCGGTGGGCGCGGCGGGCTTCCACACCCGTACGGGGCGGTTCGTCACGGTCCGGGCCGGCGCGGTGATCCTCGCCACCGGTGCCTGCGGCCGCCTCGGCCTGCCCGCCTCCGGCTACCTCTACGGCACCTACGAGAACCCCACCAACGCGGGCGACGGCTACGCCATGGCGTATCACGCGGGCGCCGAACTGACCGGCATCGAGTGCTTCCAGATCAATCCGCTGATCAAGGACTACAACGGCCCGGCCTGCGCCTATGTCGCCAACCCCTTCGGTGGCTACCAGGTCAACCGGCACGGCGAACGGTTCGGCGCATCCGACTACTGGTCGGGGCAGATGATGGCGGAGTTCGCGGCCGAGGTCGCCTCCGAACGCGGTCCGGTCTACCTGAAGCTCAGTCACCTCCCGGAGGAGTCCGTCTCCGCCCTGGAGACGATCCTGCACACCACCGAGCGCCCCACCCGCGGCACGTTCCACGCCGGCCGCGGCCACGACTACCGCACCCATGACGTGGAGATGCACATCTCCGAGATCGGCCTGTGCGGCGGTCACTCGGCGTCGGGCGTACGCGTCGACGACCATGCCCGCACCACCGTGCCGGGTCTCTATGCGGCGGGTGACCTGGCCTGTGTCCCGCACAACTACATGATCGGCGCGTTCGTCTTCGGCGATCTCGCGGGTGCGGACGCGGCCCGCCACCGTGCGTATCAGGGCGAGTTGCCCGCCGACCAGCTGCACGAGGCCCACGAGCTGATCTACCGGCCGCTGCGCAACCCCGACGGCCCGCCGCAGCCGCAGGTCGAGTACAAGCTGCGCCGCTTCGTCAACGACTATGTCGCCCCGCCCAAGAGCGGCGCCCGGCTGTCGCTGGCCGTCGAGCACTTCGAGCGGATGCACGCCGATATCGCCGCCATGGGCGCTCGCACGCCGCACGAGCTGATGCGCTGCGCCGAGGTCGGCTTCATCCGCGACTGCGCCGAGATGGCCGCCCGGTCGTCGCTGGCCCGCACCGAGTCCCGCTGGGGCCTCTACCACGAGCGCACGGACCACCCGAAGACCAATGACGAGGACTGGCTGCACCACCTCGATCTGCGCAAGTCGGCCGTGGGAGCGATGGAGTTCACGGCCAGGCCCGTGGCGCCGTATCTCGTCCCGGTCGACGAGTACACCCCGGTGGGCGGCACCCCCCGGTTCCTCGGCGAGGTCCACCCCGAGCAGGTCGCCACAGCCGGGCGGAGGGACACACCCCCGGTGGGGTCCACGGGCGCGGGTCCCGAAGGGGCGAGCGCTGCGGTGCCGGACGGCGCGGCATCAGGTGACGGCGTCACGGCCGGAAACCCTCCCGGGGACGGCTCCGCGCCCGGCCCCTCCCCCCGCATCCTCGAACTCCTCGCCCTCGCCGAGGACCAGCCCGACCTCCCGACGCTTCGCCCCTACCTCGCCGACCCCGACCCGGCCGTCCGTCGCGCCGCCGTGGACGCGCTCACCGAAAGCGTCCCGCCCGGCACGGGACGGGCCCTGGCCGCCGCCCTCGCCGATCCCGACCCGGCCGTACGGGCCGCCGCCGGTGCCTCACTGCGGGAACTGATCGAGGTCCTGACACCGGAGCCCGACCTGCGCACACCGCTGGCCGCCGCCGTGCACGGCCCCGACGCCGTCGTCCGCTCGGCGGCCGTGGAGGTGCTGCGCACGCTCCGCCTCGGCGACCGGGCCCTCTTCGTCACCGCGCTCACCGATCCGGCCGTGGAGGTGCGGATCCAGGCCGTCCGCGCCCTGGTCTCCGTCGACGCCTCCGAGGCTCTGCAACGCGCTGCCGCGGACCCCTCGCGCGAGGTCCGGGTCGCCGCCGCGCACGGCCTCGGCACGGTCGGCGGGCCCGACGACCTGGCGGCGCTGCTGCACGACGAGGACCTCCTCGTACGGGCCGCGGCGCTCGCGGCGCTGGCCACCACCGGCTGCCCACCGCCGTACGACACCGCGGCCGTCGCGGCGCTCGGCGACCCGGCCTGGCAGGTCCGGGCCGGCGCCGCCACGGCCCTGGCGGCCGCCGGACCCGAACTCGCCGTGCCCGCGCTGCGCTCCGCGCTCGCCGACTCGCACGCGGATGTGCGCAGGGCCGGGGTTCTCGCGCTGCGCCCGCACTCCGGCCGCGAGGAGGCCCGCCAGGCCTGGGTCGCGGTCGCGGACGACCCGGACGCGGATGTCCGCGCCCACGCCCGGCTCGCCTCGAAGGAGTGACACACGTTCGGGCGTCCGGGGTGCCGGAGGGCCGCGGGCTGTGGGCCGAGGGCGCACGGCGGGCGACTCGCCGGCATCGCCCGACCACCGAAGCGCGCTGTATAAATCGGCCCGGAACAGGCATATTCCTGACTACCCCGACATGGATGGCTGGTCAGGAATATCTATGCCTTCTTTCTCCCCACGATGGCCCCGATACGTCGAGTTCGCTCCGAGCGTGCTGGTCGCCGGAGGGCTCATCTGGGACGCGTTCTCGCCTGCCGACTACTGGGGCGACCCGATGCTGACGGCGGCCAGCGTGACGGCCGGTGCGCTGCTCTCCCTGCGGCACACCCTGGCGATCGGCGCCGCCATCATCGTCGGCGTCTTCGCGCTGACGGTGAAGGACGGCACCGCCGACGTCCTGGAAGGCCATCTGGAGCTCATCAACACCCTCTTCGCCGCGCTCATGGGCGTCGGGGTCAACCGGGTGATCGCCCGTCACGGACGCCACCTGGACGTCGTCCGGTCGGTGGCGGAGGCCGCTCAGCTTGCCGTGCTGCCCGCACCGCCGGACCGTATCGGTCCGCTGGCCATCGCCGCCCGCTACCAGGCCGCACAGAGCGAGGCCCGGATCGGCGGTGACGCCTACGCCGTCCAGCGCACCCCGTTCGGCGTCCGGCTGCTGATCGCCGATGTGCGCGGCAAGGGACTGGGGGCGGTGAGCGCGGTATCGGTGCTGCTCGGCGCGTTCCGGGAGGCCGCCGAGCAGGAGCCGGAGCTGACGGTGCTGGCCGACCGGATGGAACACGCCCTGCTGCGGGAGAGCGAGCACACCTCCGAGGAGAACCGGCTCGAAGGCTTCATCACGGCCCTGATCTGCGAAATCGTCCCGGGCGCCACGGCACTGCGGTTGCTGAACTGCGGTCATCCCGCGCCCTATCTCTGTCTCGACGACGAGGTGCGCGCACTGGAGGTCGGCGATCCGGGCCTTCCGCTGGGGATGGGTGCACTGGGCGCGGCGCGGACCGGCCCCACCGACTGGGCGTTCCCGGCGGGCAGCACGCTGCTGCTGGTCACCGACGGCGTGACGGAAGCCCGGAACCATGCCGGAACGTTCTACGACCCCGCGGCGCAACTGGCGGACCACGGGCCGTTCCGGGGGCCACGGGAGTTGATCGACCGTCTGGTGGGGGAGGTCGAGCGCTGGAGCGGCGGGCCGCGCGACGACGATATGGCGGTCCTCGCGATCACCCGGCAGGCGGAGAGCCGCAGGAGGGGCGCGCAGAGCGTGCGCGGCGCCGGACGCTGACCCCTGGCGCCCTGGCCCCCGCAAGCCGTTCGGGGCCTGCCTTCTCTTCGCGGCCATAACACGACCCGGACGCCATTTTGATGCTTTCCGTCCCCCTTTCGGAATTTTCTCGTGTGCTGCCGAAAATCCGGGGGGTGAGATGAGAAGATCAGTTAGAGCATCAGCATCCGCACCGAGCGATTCATCGCTCCCGCGCAGATCGGAGTTGATGTGTCCGACAACAGATCAACCCTGCTGAGTCAGCGCGCCGCCGTCATTTTTCTGCTTGGCGCCCTCACCGCTATCGGCGCCGGTGTGCTCACCTTTTTCAATGGGGGCACACCGGCTTCCGCAACCCTCATCGGCGGCGCTGCCTTCGGCGCCGCCGTCACCTTCTTCCATACGGTCATCGACTGAGATTCCGCCGGGGATTTCGGTCGGATGGCTCGGCCCGGTGGCTCACCGTGGCAAGGACAGCCGTAACGGTCCCGGCCCGCTCGATGACCCGTGCGGGCCGGGACCGTACTCCCCCCACGGGTGCGGTGCGTCCGAAAACGCCTCGGTGAGCGAGCCCGGCCGGCTGTGCGAGGTCATGCTCGATGACGAGCACGGTGTTGCCCAAGTCCATGATTCGACACAGCACTTGGATCAGGCGGGCGGCGTCGACGGCCGCCGGACCGGCGACGATGACGCGCCCCTGCCCTCGGGGCGGCGCGTGCCACGGCAGTGCGGGCAGGTCTTCTTGCATCAGTGGCTGCTCGGCCTTTTCGCGGTGGGCGACGTCGTCGATGCGCTGGGCGCAGCGCCGCACCATGGTGGTGACCACGCCCTCGCAGCGTCCACCGGCCATGGCGGGCAGACAGGCAAGCGGGCAGACCGGGCAGGCGGGCACGGACGGTGACCAACGCTCGTCCAACGGTGATCGAGGCGGCCACCGGCCTGCCGAGCTGACGGAGCCGGCGACCAGGCGCGGCAACACGTCCCACGACTTTTCCGGAATCCGCGCCACCGCATGCGGTGCGCTCCCGCACCTCAGGTGCCAAACTTGAGACACCGCGCCCGGCCGCCGGCCGGGGCCCTTGCCGCCGAGGGGAACATCATGACCTGGGCATCTTGGACCACTGTCGGGATCCACGCTCTACCCGGCGCGGTTCGCACCGCAGAGATCGGCGTGATCAACGGCGACCTGACCATCCACACGACCTGGTCGGAAGACCTGGCGCATGTAGCTGTGCAGTACACCGGAGCCACGGACTGGTACACCATGGCCGGCAGCCCCGTCCCGTGCCACTCCGAAGAAGCCAGCCGCACCTTCCACCAAGCCGTCGTCGAAGCCGTACGTGGCGGCGAGCGTGCCGACGCCTCCCTTGAGGAACTCTTCCACCCGCAGCCCGGCCCCCTCTGATCCCGACGCTGCGATCCCCGGCACCGGCCCGGACACCGGCCCCGGCTTGAGGGACCTTGCGAGCGGCCCTGCCGTGTCGTGCGGATTTTCCTCGCCGACGGACTGACCGGCGCCCGGACCCTCCCCCGTTCCCCTGTTCCGCGCCCGGCAAGGCGCGCGGCGAACCCTCCGGTGTACGGCATCGCCTTCGGCGCACTTTCCGAGCAACCATTTCGCGCCACTCCATGTCTCTTCTCATGGAGCACCGTTGGTCACCTTCTGGCTACTCAAAGCTGACCAATTGTTAAATTTCGACCAGGAATCTTGAATCCTGATCTTTTCGCTTTACATGCCCATGCCAGACATACCAGGGTTTGCGCGGGGCCTCACGGCCCCCGCGGTGCACAACAGCACCGCGCGTACGGGCGGTTGGCCAGCCGACCGCCCCCGCAGCGCTAAGGACCCACAGCAGTGCGTAGACCCCACATACGCAGACACCGCCTGGCCATCGCCGTCGCAGTGACGACGGCCGCAACCCTCACTGCGGGGGTGGCGGGCAATGCCTCCGCCTCCCCCGCGGCCTCGCCGGTCGCTGCCTCCCCCTCCTCCTCAACCCCCGCCCTCCAGAAGGCCGTTGATGCGGCCCGCGCCGCCGCGTACGCCCACGCCTCGGCCACCGGAGTCGGCAAGAAGGACACCCTCAAGGCCACGGATGCGCTCGTCGACCCCGACGGCCGGCAGCATGTCCGTTTCGTGCGCACCCACCGCGGACTGCCGGTTCTCGGTGGTGACCTCGTCGTCCACCTGACCGCCAAGTCGGCGTACGAGAGCGTGACCCGGGCCTACCGTCACCAGCTCGACGTGTCCGGCACGGACCCGAAGCTGTCGGCCGCAGAGGCCCGGACGAAGGCGGCCGCCGTGGCGAAGGGCCACGCCGGTGACGCCGAACTGGTCGTGGACGCCCGCGACAACCGGACCACGCTGGCCTACCGGGTGCAGGTGGCCGACAGCCGTACCGCCGAGGCCGAGGGCGCCCGTACGGTCGTCATCGACGCGGCCTCCGGAACGGTGCTGAGCAACGTCCTGGCCAACGACTCGTTCCTGTCGCCCGCCCTCCAGGCCAAGCTGCGGGCACGGGGCGAACGGCTCAACCCGTCGACCAGCATGCTCGCTCCCACCGCGCCCGCCACCGACAAGGCGGCCAAGGCCAACGGGTTCCCCTCCGCGGCCACCGGCTCCGGCGCGTCGTTCTTCGTCGGCAGTGTGCCGCTGTCGACCACGCGGACCGCGAAGAATTCCTTCACCCTCAAGGACTCCACCCGCGGCAACACCGAGACCCGGGACGCCGGCGACAAGGAGCTGGAGAAGTTCGCCGACGGCAAGGCGTTCACCAGCACCACCAACCGCTGGGGCAACGGCACCACGAGCAACCGGGCGACCGCCGCCGTCGATGCCCAGTACGGCATCGCCAGCACTCTGGACTTCTACAAGAAGACCTTCGGCCGCAAGGGCATCAAGAACGACGGCCGCGGGGCGCGCGCCCTGGTGCACTACGGCAAGAAGGTCGGCAACGCCTACTGGTCCCCGGACTGCGGCTGCATGCTCTACGGCGACGGTGACGGCAAGACGTTCGCCAAGCCCCTGGTCGTACTGGACGTCACGGGCCATGAGCTCAGCCACGGCGTCGTCGACGCGACGGCCAACCTCCAGCCCACCCGCGTCGACGCCGAAGGGAACCAGTTCGGCGAGCCCGGCTCCCTCAACGAGTCGCTGGCGGACATCTTCGGCAGCGCGGTCGAATTCTCGACCAACAACCCGAAGAACCCGCCGAACTACCTGATGGGCGAGAAGCTCGGCCTGGAGCAGAAGTTCCTGCGCCGTCTGGACAAGCCGTCCCTCGACAAGCTCGAAGGCACGGTCGACTACTGGTCGAAGGCGTCCTACGACACCGAGGTGCACGCCGGCTCCGGCGTCTCCTCGCACGCCTACTACCTTCTCGCCGAGGGAAGCGGCAAGAAGACGATCGGTGGCGTCACCTACAACTCCCCCACGTACAAGGGCTCCAAGGTGACGGGCATCGGCCGGAGCAAGGCGACGGCGATCTTCTACCGGGCGCTCACCCGGTACATGGTCTCCACGACCGACTTCCATGACGCCCGGACCGCGACCCTGCGCGCGGCCAAGGACCTGTACGGTGCCGGGAGCACCGCGTACAAGACGGTGGACAAGGCCTGGGCCGCGGTGAATGTGACGGCGGCCAACACGCCCTCCGCCAAGCACTGATCCGCTCCGGACCAGGCACAGTGTGGTGCCCTCGCCGCTCGCGGGGGCACCACGCCCCGGCCCGTCCACGGGTCAGGGGGTGTCTCCCCGGCCTCCGTGGAGACACCCCCTGGTCCCTCGCCCGCGGGTCCCTCCAGTGATTCTCGACGGCACGGCCCACGGGACCTACGTTGAGACCATGATCAGCGATCGCACGAGTGGCAGGCGACGACTCGGCTATCCGGTGGCGGCGGGCGTGTTCGCGATCGGCATGGCCGGGACGACACTGCCCACCCCGCTGTACGGGCTCTATCGCGAGCAGCTCGGGTTCTCCGAGCTGATGGTGACCGTGGTCTTCGCCGTGTACGCGCTCGGCGTCATCACCGTTCTCCTCCTCGCCGGCAACTTCTCCGACGAGGTGGGCCGGCGCCCGGTGCTGTTCTGCGCACTGGGGCTGTCGGCGGCGAGCGCACTGTGCTTCGTGTTCGAGGGCGGGCTGCCGATGCTGCTGCTGGGGCGGGTGCTGTCGGGGTTTGCCGCAGGGTTGTTCAGCGGTGCGGCCACGGCGGCCGTGCTGGAACTCGCGAAGCCCGGCCAGGAAGCACAGGCGGGATTCGCCGCCACCGCCGCGAACATGGGCGGCCTCGGCTGCGGCCCGTTGCTGTCGGGGCTGCTGGCCCAGTACGCGCCGTGGCCGTTGACCCTGCCGTTCCTGGTGCATCTTGCGCTGGTGGCCGTGGCAGCCGTGGCGACCTGGCGCTTGCCGGAGACCGTCGAGCATCCGCACCGCCCCCGCAAACTCCAGCCCCAGCGGCTTCGGCTGCCGCCCGAAGTGCGGGGCGTCTTCACCCCCTCGGCCGTCGCCGCGTTCGCCGGTTTCTCCCTCCTGGGGCTGTTCACCGCGGTCGCGCCGAGCTTCGTCGGCGAGACCCTTGGCGTGCACAACCTGGCGGTCGCAGGGCTCATCGTCTTCACGGTCTTCCTGGGATCGACCGTCGGACAGTCCCTCACGGAACGGATCGGCGTACGCAAGGCCCTGCCGGGTGGCTGTCTGGTGCTGGTGGTGGGGCTCGTGCTGGTGGCCACCTCGCTGGCCCTGAGTTCACTGCCGGTGCTGGTCATCGGCGCGGTGTGCGGCGGTATCGGCCAGGGGCTGGCGTTCCGGGCCGGCCTGACCGCCGTGAGCCGCGCGGCACCGCCCGAGCGCCGCGGCGGTACCATCTCGGCCTTCTTCCTCGTCGCCTACCTGGGCATCTCCCTGCCCGTCGTCGGCGTCGGCGCGCTCACCTTGGTGCTCGGCCTGCGCGGCGCGGGCCTGACCTTCTCCGCCTGCGTCATCGTGCTCGCCGTGACCGTCGGCCTCTACGTACTGCGCCGGCCACCAACGACCGGCACCTGACCCCTGCGGCTGCCACACGAACGGCCCGGAGCCCGGACCGCACCGCTGCGCCCGGACGTTCGCTCCCTCTCCCTCTTGCCCTCCTCCTGGCGCCTCACGGTGCGGACATCACTGTCCGGAGGGGTGTGGGGCAGAGGGAGCGCTACGGGCTCCCGTCCCCTCACCGGGCGTGAGCCGCACCTGGAGCCGCGCCGGGCCCCGGGTGAACACCCCCGCGTCGGGGGGTGCCGTGTCCCCCGCGAAGTCCATGGCGGGGAAGGCGTCGAGCAGTTGGTTGACGCCGACCTCCATCTCGGTCTTGGCGAGCAGAGCGCCCACGCAGAAGTGCCGGCCGAGCGCGAAGGCCACGCGGTCGGCGGCGGCGCTGAAGGCCGTGGCGGGCGTCAGGTCGGTGCGGAAGACGTTGAAGGCGTCGGGCCGGGCGTAGTGGCGCTCGTCGCGGTTCGCGGAGCCGATCAGACAGGTGACCGTGGCGCCCGCGGGGACCGTACCGCCGCTGAGGGTCACATCGGCATCGGGCTGACGCATGATCATCTGGACCGGCGGGGTGTAGCGCAGGGTCTCGGCGAAGGCCGCGGTGACCAGCGACCGGTCGGCGCGTACGGCGGCGAGCTGGCCGGGGTGGGCCAGCAGGTTGCGGAACAGTGAGCCGAGGGCCTTGTCCGTGGTTTCGCCCCCGGCGGCCAGCAGCAGGCTGACGAACGACGTGATGTCCTGATCGTTCATCCGGGTGCCCTCGACCTCTGCGGTGCAGAGGGTGGAGAGCAGGTCGTCGCCGGGTGCGGCTCGCCGTTCGGTCAGGACCGGCCGCAGGTAGGCGGAGAGCTCTTCGCCGGCGCGCAGGCCGGCGGCCGCGACCTCGGGATCCTGGCTCAGGTTGCCAAGGAATCCGACGACGGATTCGTACCAGCCGTGGAAGCGGTCGTGGTCGGCCCGGTCCAGGCCGAGCATGTCGACGATGACGTTGATCGGGAAGCGCGTCGCGAACTGCGCCACCAGATCGGCCTCCACGTCCTCGCGGAAGGCGTCGATCAGCTCCCGCGCGTTGCGCTCGATGACCGGCAGGAACTTCTCCCGCAGCTCCCGCCCCCGGAAGGCGGGGGCGACCAGGGCCCGGCGTACGGAGTGCTCACGGCCGCTCATCTGGGGCAACGTCCGGCCGCCGTGCGCCGGTTCGATCTGCCACTCATAGTTGTCGCTGGTGAACACCGGCTCGCGAAAGGCCCGTGCCACGTCCTCGTACCGCGAGAGCAGATAGCTGTCGGTGCCCTTGTCGTGGAAGAGCGGGTAGTGCGCACGCAGGATGCGGTACGCGGGGTACGGGTCCGCCGCGAACTCCGGTGACAGGATGTCGGGCGGCGGAGGGATGGTGGTCACAACGCGTCCTCGGCTTCCCCTGGTGGAAATCGGACTCGGACGGTGGTGCACGGCCGGCTTGCGACGCTAAGGCACGGCGTCGTGCCCGTCCAGAGCGCCTCCACGGCAAGGCAGGCGGGTACCGGCGGCCGTCTCCTGGGAGGGCCCGGCCGACCAGGACGGGATCTCGCGTGCGCAGGGCCGCCGGGAAGCACGGCAGGGCCGGTCACCACTCGGATGGTCGGCCGTCTTCACCCTTCTGCCTTCCACGACACGCTCTTCCGGCCGAGGCCGGAAACGCTGAGATCCACCGATCCTTCGATCCAGCAGCCTCCCCGTCGAGGCGGAGAAGCGAGAATCGCATGGCCGCACCACCCGCCCCTGGCTCGCCGAGCCTCCTCCGCCGTGGGTATGCCGTCACCTTCCTGCTCATCGCGTTGTTCGTCACCACCGCCGGGCCGGCCACCGCCGACGGCGGCGGTGCCGCCACGCCGACCGCAGCACCCGCCCTGGCAGCAACGGGCACCAAGCCCCTGGTGTTCATGGGGCTCGGCACGATTGCCGGTCTGGCCGTGGTCGCCGGAGCCGGGCTCATCGCGAGTGTCCGCCGACGGCGTGGCGCCGACGCTCCGCCGACGGACCGCTGCTGACCGTCCCGAGAACAGCCACCTCCCGGCCCCCACGGCCACGTCCCGCACACCGGTGAACGGAAGGAAGGACCGATCGCATCATGGGCACCATCACCACCACCGACGGCACGGAGATCTACTACAAGGACTGGGGGGCCGGCCAACCCGTCGTGTTCAGCCACGGCTGGCCGCTGAACGCCGACGCCTGGGACGACCAGATGCACGTGGTCGCCTCCCACGGCTTCCGGGCCGTCGCCCACGACCGCCGCGGGCACGGCCGCTCCGGCCAGCCGTGGCACGGCAACGACATGGACACCTACGCGGACGACCTGGCGCAGCTGATGGAGGCCCTGGACCTGCGGGAGGCGGTGCTGGTCGGGCACTCCACGGGCGGCGGTGAAGTGGCCCGCTACATCGGTCGTCATGGCACCGGCCGGGTGGCCAAGGCGGTCCTGCTCGGCGCCATCCCACCGCTGATGCTCAAGACCGAGGCCAACCCGGAGGGGCTGCCCATCAAGGTCTTCGACGAGCTGCGCGCCGGTGTCGCCGCCGACCGGTCGCAGTTCTACAAGGACCTCAGCGAGAGCTTCTACGGTGCCAACCGGCCCGGTTCCACCGTCTCCCAGGGAGTCCGCGAGGCGTTCTGGCTCTGGAGCATGCAGATGGGGCTCAAGGGGGCGTACGACTGCATCAAGCAGTTCTCGGAGACCGATTTCACCGAGGACCTCAAGCGGTTCGACATCCCGACCCTCATCATCCACGGTGACGACGACCAGATCGTGCCGATCGTGGCCGCCGGCCAGAAGTCGGTGAAGCTGGTGAAGGATGCCACGCTCAAGGTCTACCCGGGTGCGCCGCACGGCCTCTCGGCGGTCGGCACGTACAAGGACGACTTCAACGCCGATCTCCTGGCCTTCCTCAACAGCTGACGGGCGGCCCCCCGGCGTGCGGCCCGCACATGCAGCCGGTGCCGGCCGATCGGACCTGTGGTCGTCTCGGCCGGCACCGGCTGGACAGCTTTCTGGCTTACCTCCCGTTGCGGCCGCGGTCGCCCCAGCCCCAGCCGCCGTTCTCGCAGCCCTCGCTGAAGACCGGGCCGACGTGGTCGAGGACGCCCGCGGAGAGCCAGCAGGAGCCGTAGTGGCCGTGGCCGTGGTGGTGCTTGTAGTGGTGGCCGTGGTGCTTGTCCTTGTGGTCCTTACCGTGAGCCAGGGCGGCGCTCGCACCGCCCAGGACGATAGTGGTGGCCAGGGCGCTAGCTGCGATCGCGGCGCGGATGCGCATGTCTGCTCCTCAGGAGGATCAAAGGGGTATATCGACCTTTTCAGGGATCACCTTCACGGAACCTCCCAAAACCTTGCTCCTCGTCAATTGCGCGAGTCGGAGTAACCGTCCGCCGGACTGACAAGAAGAGTGCGCCGGGCCATCGCGGCATCGGCGGGGCCCCTCCACAGCACCCTCACGCGCCCAACTCGCAGACTTGAGCTCCTTGTTCACCGTCGGCGCGGCCACCCGACGCGAGGGGGAGCGGGCGCCGCCCCCCGCGTCGGGGCCGTCTTCCAGGAATTTCCTTACGGATGTCGCCCGTTCGGGGAGACGACTGGCAGCGGAACCGCGCCCCTTTAACTGACCGGACGTCAAAGGAGCGCTCTGCCGGGTGAGCACGGGCCCGGCCGGACGGCCGGCGGGCCCGCCCCGAGCCGAAACGGGCCCGCCGGCACGGGTTGATGGAGCGTCAGCCGTGCGCCGCTCAGGCCCCCTCGGGCGCCTGCCCGGCCACCTGGGGTACGGGGCGCGCGCTCGGGCGCAGCCCCAGTGTCACCGGCGCCACGGCCACGGCGAGGAAGGCGGACAGCACCGCGAAGCCGGTCACACTGGACCCGGTGACGTCGGTCAGCCAGCCGACCAGGTAGGGCCCGGCGAAGCCGCCGAGGTTTCCGAGGGCGTTGATCAGCCCCATCGCCACGGCCACGACTTCGAAGCGCAACAGCTGGCCGGGGATCGCCCAGAACGGCCCGTACGGCGCATAGACCGCGGCGGCCGTCACACACAGCAGCAGCATCCGGGGCAGGGCACCGTCCACCGCCTGTCCCAGCAGCAGCGCGGCGATGCCCACGACGAGCGGGAGGGCCACCGCTTGGCGCCGTCTGCCGGTGCGGTCGGACCAGGCGGCATTGGCAATCATCACGATCAGTGCGACGGTGAACGGGATCGCGGTGAGCGCTCCCACCTCGGTGGGCGATCCGCCGTGTGTCAGCTCCTTGATGACCGACGGCAGCCACAGGTTGAAGCCGTAGAAGCCGGTGATCCAGAAGAAGTAGACACCGATGAGGACGAGGACCGATTTCTGCTTGACCGCGTCGAGGTACGAACCGCTGCCCGCCGAGGGTTTGGCGGCTTCGTCGGCGGCGATCGCGCCCTCCACATGGTCGGCCTCGGCGCGGGAGATCCACCGGGCCTGCGCGGGCCGGTCGGCGACCGCGAACCACCAGACCACCGCCCACACCAGGGGCGGGATGCCCTGCATCACCAGGACCCAGTGCCAGGTCCCGTGGTCGAGCATCCACCCCGACAGCGGCGCCATCAGCACCGAGGAGAGCGGCAGGCACGCCATCCACAGCGCGTTGGCACGAGCCCGCTCGCGCAGCGGGAACCACGAGGCGAGCAGGATGAGGACGGCGGGCCAGACGCCGCCCTCGAAGAGGCCCAGCACGAAGCGGGCCACGTAGAACTGCGACTTGGTCTGTACGAGACCGGACAGCGACGCGGCCACGCCCCACGCCAGCATGAGGATGAGGACGGTCTTCCGGGCGCTCCAGCGCTGGGCGAGGATCGCGGCCGGGATCTGGAGGAAGACATAGCCGACGAAGAAAATGCCGCCGACCAGCCCTTTGTCGGCGTTGGACAGCTCCAGATCGCCGTGCATGTACGGGAGGATGACGGAGACATTGTTCCGGTCGAGATACGCCAGCATGTACATGATCGCGGCGACCGGAATGACATACATCCAGCGCTTGGCGGGGGGCGCGGGCGACGTCTGCGGGATCGACTGCGGTATCGACTGCGGGTTGGCGTCCGTCACTGGGCGGCCGCCGTTCCGTACGCGGCCCGGATCCGGTCGGTGAAGCGGCTGAAGCCGGCGGCGGCCCGGAAGGCCGCGGCCATCGTGCCGTGTGAGGCCAGGCCGCTGCCGGCGATGTCGAACGCGGTGCCGTGGTCGACGGAGGTGCGCAGGATCGGCAGGCCCACGGTGACGGACACGGTGCCGTCGAAGTCGACGGTCTTGGCGGGGATATGGCCCTGGTCGTGGAAGTGCGACAGCACTCCGTCGAAGCGGCCTTCGAGGCCCTGGTGGAAGACCGAGTCGGCCGGGATCGGTCCCACGACCCCGAGACCCTCGGCGGCCGCCTTCTCCACCGCCGGACGCAGGACGGTGATCTCCTCGTCGCCGAAGTGGCCGCCCTCACCGCCGTGCGGGTTGATCGCGGCGACGGCGAGCCGGGGCTCGTCATGGCCGAAGACGCGCAGTGCGGTGGCGGCGTGACGGATGCTCGCGGCGACCCGTTCCTCGGTGATCTGGTCGAGCGCCTTGCGCAGGGCGAGATGTCGGGTGGTGAAGAAGATCTTGAGGCCGCGGACCACGAACATGGTGTCGAAGTGCGCGGCGCCGGTGAGTTCGCCGAGCATCTCGGTGTGACCGAGGTGCGGTGAACCCGCCGCCCAGATCGCCTCCTTGTTGATCGGCGAGGTGACGACGCCGTCGACCTCGCCGGCCAGCGCGGCGCGGGTGGCGGCCTCGATCGCGGCCACGGCGGAGCGGCCCGCCACCGCGTCGACCGTGCCCCAGGGAAGGTCGGCGGGGGCGATGCCGAGGTCGAGCACATCGATGGTGCCGGGCTCGAAGCGTGCCTCACCGGGCGTGCCGACCGCGTTGACCTCGACGTCCAGACCGCAGACGGCGACCGCGCGGCGCAGTACGGCGGCGTCGCCGACGGCGAGTCCGCGGCCGAGTGCGGTGGCCGCCGGGTCGGCGAGGGTACGGGCGGTGATCTCGGGGCCGATCCCGACGGGATCGCCGAGGGTGACGGCGAGGAGCGGCAGCGGGCCGTCGGAGGCCGGACGGCCGGTGGCGGCCGTCCGGTCGTCGGTCGCCTGCTGAGGGTGGGTCATGGGGTCGCCTTTCGGGGTGCCGTGTTCAGGTCGTGCTCAAGGTGGGGCCGAGGGTGTGCCGGGTGCAGGCCGCGCGCAGGTGTTCCAGGCAGTCGCGGGCGGCGTCGGGGCCGCCGATGAGACCGCCCTTCGTGGCGAAGAGCAGTCCGTCGTGGGGGCCGCCCACCAGGTGTCCCGCGATGGCGAGCGGCAGCACCTCGGTCTCG
The DNA here is from genome assembly GCF_000719605.1 of Streptomyces sp. NRRL S-1813. Taxonomy (NCBI): domain Bacteria; kingdom Bacillati; phylum Actinomycetota; class Actinomycetes; order Kitasatosporales; family Streptomycetaceae; genus Streptomyces; species Streptomyces sp. NRRL S-1813. Next base: position 52,927 of record NZ_JOHB01000002.1, on the reverse strand, counting down.
ATGGCGAAGCCGTCGGCGCCCAGCGCCGAGGTGACCGCCGTGGCGACATCGCCGCCCGAGGCATACAGGCCGCCGGGACACAGCTCGACGACCGCGCGGCGGGCGATCTCGGCGAGTGCCTGGAGGATGCGGGCGGCGGCGGGGTCGGGAGCGGGTCCGGCGGTGGTCAGCGGATCGGGGGCCACCCGTACGCCGAGCACCGTGGCCCCCTCCGCCGCCGCCGCGCGCAACTCGGCCAGCACCGCGCCGGGATCCGGCGCGGCGGGGTCGAGCTCGGCCCAGCGGGCGCCGAGCGCGGTTTCCGTACGGGCGAGCTGGGTGCGGGTGCGGTCGGTGACGCTGCCGACAACCGCCAGGATGCGGGCGGGTGCGCCGCCCTCGGGCCGCAGGCCCAGCTCACCGGCGAGGGCCGCGCCGAACGGTCCCGAGTCCAGCGCCACCCAGCGGATGCGGTCCTCGACGGCGAGGCGGGCGGCGGCCACCGCGACCGTGCGCAGATGGGCGTTCTCGGTGGCGTCGCAGACCACGGTCTCGGCCTGGCTCGCCCGCAGCGCCGCGGCCACCGCGTCGGGGCCCCGCTCCACCACGTCCAGGGCGAGTTCGCCCGTGCTGCGCCGGCTCTGCGCGCCGAGCACGGCCGCGACGCGTGAGTGCCGGACGGGATCGAAGGGATCTCGGGCCACGGCCGTACGAGTGAGCGGGACACCGTCGACGAGGTGCAGACCGCCCACCGTGCTCCGGCCGGCGTCGGGGAAGGCGGGAACGGCCAGCGTCCGGATCCGGGCCGCGGGCTCGCGGGCGGCGAGGACGTCCACCACCGCGTCGAGTTCGCTGCCGGGGTTGCCGCGCAGGGTGGTGTCGACGCGCTTGACGATCAGGGGTGCTCCGCCCGCTGATTCGGCGGCGGCCCGGACGGCCGCATGGGCGCGGGCCGGGGACCAGTGCCGCGAGGCGGTGTTGATGACGAGGACGTCCACCCGGTCCGCGTAGCGCTCCACTTGGTTGAGCGCACCGACGGTGACGGCCCGCAGGCCCAGGCGCGCATAGAGCGCGCCGGTGGCATTGCTGCCGGTGAGGTCGTCCGCGATGACGAGCACCTGGGCCACGAGGTCTCCTCCTGTCGGCTCCGGTGCCGCCTGCGACCCCGAAGTGACCGGACCACGCATTTTTAATTGCGCGGTTCACGCAATTCAGAGTGGCTACTCGGCGAACGGGCTGTCAAGAGGTGTGCACTCAGGCGCTCTCGACGGGCGCCTGGGCACCGTCCGCGGCGGTGCGCACCGACCACCCCGCCTCCGTGAACGCGGCCACCTCCCGCTCGTCACTGCCGGAGATCAGGCCCGTCCCGGCCGGCATTGCCGCCCAGTAAGGGAAGCCCCCTCCCCCACAGAGCTTGGAGTGGTCGGCGAGCACCCAGGCGGCCCGGGCACACTCGGCCATCGTCTCCTTCAGCGCGGCCTGTTCGGGATCGGGGCAGTTGATGCCGCGGCGGGGGTCGAGGCCGTCGACGCCGAGGAAGGCGATGTCCGGGGTGAGCCGGCGCAGCGCCTGTTCGGTCCGGGTGCCCAGCAGCGACTCGTTGGGGCGCCGCAGCCGGCCGCCGAGCACCACCACCTCCACCTCCGCGTCCGCCAGCTCGACGAGCGTGGACAGGCCGTTGGTGACGACGGTCAGATCGCCGCGGTCCCGCAGCTCATGTGCCACCCGGGCGACGGTGCTGCCCGCGTCGAGAAGGACGACGTCACCGCTGCGGACCAGCGCTGCGGCGGTGCGGGCGATGGCGTCCTTCTCGCCCGGCTGCTCGTGTTCCTTGTCGTGCCAGGAGCGTTCCACCGCGCGGGGATCGACCGCGCCGCCGTAGGTACGGGTGATCCGGCCGAGCGCGGCCAGCGTTGCCAGGTCGCGGCGGACGGTGGACAGCGAGACATCGAACTCGGCGGCGAGATCGTGCACGCTGATGTCCCCGGCGCCGAGCAGTTCCACCATCCGCTCCCGTCGGCGCCGAGTGGCCGAGCGTTCCCCACTGGTCACTTCACTGCCCGCCTCTGTCTGCCGTCGTCCGCCCGGCACCCCGTTCGGGGCGCCTCTCAAGTTGCGCGTTTCGCGCAATTCGAGATTAGCAGTCGAGGCGACAGCGGCGGCAGTGACCGCGTCATGGTGTCCGCGGTCAGGCGAGGATCTTCGCCTTGGCCTTCTGGAACTCCTCTTCCGTGATGTCGCCGTGGTTCTTCAGGTCGGCGAGCTTCGCCAGGGAATCCGCATGGCTCGTCCCCTCCCCGGTCGCGACGGTGTCCCGCAGGTAGGACTGAAGCTGCTTTTGCTGCCGCTCGGCCTGGGCGACCTCCCGTTCGCTCATCCCGTGGCCACGCGCGATCACGTAGATGAAGACGCCCAGGAAGGGCAGCACGATCACCAGGATCAGCCACCCCGTCTTGGCCCAGTTGTTGAGGTCCCGGCTGCGGAAGATGTCACCGATGATCCTGAACAGCAGGATCAGCCACAGGACCCACAAGAAGATCAGGCACATCGTCCAGAATGCGTTGAGCAGCGGGTAATCCATCACAGCCTCCTCGTACGCTCGGAGCCCCCGGACTCATCCGTCTCGGCTCAAGCATCCTCGCCGTCGTCCTCCACCGCGACCAGGTCGATGCCGGTGAGCGCCTGTTCCGTCCAGATCACCTTGCCGCTGGTGGTGTAGCGGGTCCCCCAGCGTTCGGCCAGTTGGGCGACCAGGAAGAGGCCGCGGCCGCCCTCGTCCGTGGTGGCGGCCTGCCGCAGATGGGGTGAGGTGCTGCTGCTGTCGGAGACCTCGCAGATCAGGGAGGTGTCGCGGATCAGTCGTACGCGGATCGGGCCGGAGGCGTACCGGATGGAGTTGGTGACCAGCTCGCTGAGGATCAGCTCGGCGGTGAACGCCTCCTCCGCCAGGCCCCATTCGATCAGCTTGCGGACCGCGGCGGCCCGTATCTGGGCCACGGCCGAGGGGTCGGGCGGCACCTCCCAGTCGGAGACATGCGCGGTGTCCAGCACCCGGGTGCGGGCCACCAGCAGCGCAATGTCATCGCTGGGGCGCTCCGGCAGCAGCGCGCCGAGCACGGCCTCGCAGGTCTCCTCCGGAGTCCGGCCGGAGTGCTCGGCCAGGGTGCGGCTCAGCAGCCCGATGCCCTCGTCGAGGTCCCGGTCCCGGTCCTCGACGAGCCCGTCGGTGAAGAGCACCAGCCGGGTCTCCTCGGGCAGTTGCCGCTGCCAGGTCTCGAAGGGCAGCCCGCCGAGCCCGAGGGGCGGGCCGCCGGGCACATCGGCGGTCTCGGCAGTGCCGTCCGGCAGCAGCAGCATGGGCTGGACGTGCCCGGCGCGCGCCATGGTGCAGTTCCCGGACGCCGGGTCGTAGATCGCGTAGAGACAGGTGGCTCCGGTGACCGAGCCCTCGGCCTCCTCGGCGCCCTCGTCCTGGTCGATACGGGTGACGAGCTCGTCGAGGTGCCAGAGGATCTCGTCGGGCGGCAGGTCCAGGGTGGCGAAGTTGTGCACGGCGGTGCGCAGCCGGCCCATGGTGGCGGCGGCGTGCAGTCCGTGCCCCACGACGTCGCCGACGACGAGCGCCACCCGGGCACCGGGCAGCGGGATGATGTCGAACCAGTCGCCGCCGACGCCGCCGAGCCCGCCGAGTCCGGCCTGTGCGGGCAGATAGCGGTAGGCGGCCTCGACGGCGTTCTGCTCCGGCAGGCCGCGCGGCAGCAGACTGCGTTGCAGGGTGACGGCCATGGTGTGCTCGCGGGTGTAGCGGCGGGCGTTGTCGATGCTCACCGCGGCGCGGGCGACCAGTTCCTCGGCGAGGGAGAGTTCCTCGTCCTCGAACGGCTCCGGTTTGTCCGAGCGCCAGAAGATCACCACGCCGAGGATGACGCCACGGGCGCTCAGCGGCACCGCGATCCTCGAATGGATGCCGTGCGCGACGATCTTCCTGGCCCGGCCGGGACTCTGGAGATGCCAGCCGGAGAACGCCGCCAGATCCGCTTCGAGGGCCGCCTTGCCGCTGGTGAGGCTGGCGCCGAGGGCGGTGGCCGGCTCGAAGCGGATCAGCCTGCCGACGGGGTAGAGGCCGCTGTCCGCGGGGGCGCCGCTGGTGGCCGTACGCCGCATCTCGATGGCCGCACCGGTGGAGACCGTCGGCTCCTCGCCGATCAGCACGTCCTCGGCCAGGTCGACGGTGACGATATCGGCGAACCGGGTGGAGCCGAACTCCGCGAGTTCCTCGCAGGTGCGCACCACGTCGAGAGTGGTGCCGATCTCCGTGCCGGCGTCGTAGAGCAGCTTCAGGCGGCCGCGGGCCACATCGGCGCGGCCGGTGAGCGCCCGCAGCTCGGTGGTGTCCCGCAGCGTCGTGACGCTGCCGGGCGGTCCGCCGGCCTGCTCCGTGGAACGCTGGTTGATGGCCAGCAGCCGTTCGCCGACCGGGTGGACCTCGTCGGTGACGACCCGGCCGGAGGCCAGCAGGCGGCGCGTGGCGGGGTCGAGTCCGAGATCGGCGACCGGGCGCCCCTCGACGTCAGCCGGCAGGTCGAGCAGCCGGCGTGCCTCGTCGTTGGCGAGCAGCAGACAGCCGTCGCCGCCCACAATGATCACGCCTTCGCGCACCGCGTGCAGCACCGCGTCGTGGTGCTCATACATCCGGGTCATCTCGGCGGGGCCGAGGCCGTGGGTCTGGCGCCGCAGGCGCCTGCTCACCAGCGCCGTACCGCCGGTGGTCAGGAGGAGGATGCCCGCGGCGGCGCCGAACAGCAGCGGGAACTGGTCGTCGACGACACCGCTCACCCGATTGACGGTGATACCGGCCGAGACCAGCCCGATGACCTTGCCGTTGTCCTTGCCGCTGTGGCCGTATACCGGCACCACGGCCTGGACGAGGGGACCGATGGTGCCGATGATCTTCTCGGTGACCACATGGCCGGACAGTGCCGGTTGCAGGGTGCCGACGAACTTCTTGCCGATCCGGTTGGGGATCGGGTGGGTGTAGCGGATGCCCTGGGTGTTCATCACGACGATGAAGTCGACCTCGGAGCTCTTGCGCGCGGCCTCTGTCCGCGGCTGGAGCACCAAGGTCGGATCGGCGCTCTTCAGCGCTGTCTCGATGCCCGGCGCATTGGCGAACGCTTCCGCCACGGCGACGGATCTGTTGCGGGCTTCGCGGTCTCCGTCGGCCCTGGATTGCAGCACAAGCGCCGCAATGGCGGCGGCGACGAGCAACACCACGATCGCCACCTGCAGGAGAAAGACCTGACCTGCGACAGTTCGCATCCTGAGAACCGAACGCGGGCGGCCGTAGCGTCCGGCCATGTCCTCTTTCTACACCTCCCGCATACGGTGGGCGAGCCGCGCGATGCGGAGCGCAGCAGCGGTCAGGGCCCGCGCTGCGCCGGGCGGCCTCACGGGCTGTCCGAGGATGGTCCCGTGATCCGGGGCCGGGCGCCAGAGGGCGGGAAGACCCCCGGGTAGGTTTTGCGGCCACGCATATGCGACAGTATTCGACGAAGGGGACATACGCGGCGGCCGCATCGCGCCACGGCACTGGGTACAAATCGCCCAGGGGCCGGATGGTTCATGTAACTCTTCCCACAGGCCCGGCGGCTTGCCTGACAGGTGTCTACCAGTCGGGTGAGTTCGGCGCCGGCGCAACATGCCTGGTCAGCCGCTTCGTCCGAGGGGCGGAGCCGGCCCGGGGACGGCACCGGCGCCCTCTATGCCCTGGTCGGACCCGGCGAGGCGGTATGAGACGTTCGTGGGCATGCATGTTCCCGAGGAGATCCGAGCCGAGGCGGCCGCGCTCATCGACCACCACGCGCTCGGTCTGTGGAAGCCCCACGACGCCGACCGGCAAGCCGCCGTGGCGTTGTACCGCTTCCTCGAAAGCGGTCAGCCGCTCACCGGCGAGCAGATCCGGTCCGTCCTGGCGCACGCGGAGCCGGCGGCCGGCATGAACGAGCGACTGCGGGAGCTGCTGCACGGGACCGCCGGGCTGCTCGACGACGCAGCGGTGGCCGAGGGCCCCGACGGGCGGGACGCCGTCGACCACGTATGCCTTCTTCTGGACGCGCTCGCGCTCGCCAAGCTCACCGGCCAGTAAAGAAGAAGGCCCGCCCGGGCACAGGCCGGGGCGGGCACTTCCTGGGCCTTCAGGGCCCTACGCAGGCAGCGAGGCCGCGGACGGCGCCTCGGCGGGAGCCTGCTCGTCCTCGGGTACCGAGATCACCCAGTGCGTCTCCTGGCGCGGGCGGAGGTAGCACGCCCAGTACAGCGCGGCGACGGCCACGATGACGCCGGTGATGACCAGACTCTTCGCGCTCTGCTGGTAGAGCACCCAGGCCAGCACCACGATCAGCAGCGCCGGGACCGCCGGCCACAGGGGCATCCGCCAGGCCGGCCGGTGCTTGTGCTCGCCGCGGCGCGAGGCCAGGGCACCCAGGGCGACGAACACGTACATCGCGGCGACGGCCACGCCGGTGACCTCGCTCAGGGTGTCGAGGTTGACGAAGCACAGGGCCGCCCCGGGGACACCCACCGCGAGGGTAGCCGCCCAGGGGGAGCCGAAGCGCCGGCCGACGTGCGAGAGGACCCGGTTGACGGCCGTCGGCCAGGCCGCGTCACGCGCCGAGGCGAAGACCACGCGGGAGTTCTGGATCACCATCACGATCGCCGCGTTGATGATCGCCAGGGCGATACAGAGGCTGACGAACGTGCCGACCCCCGAGTTGCTCCAGTCCTGCACCATGCCGGCGACGTCCCCGGCACCGAGCGTCTTCAGGTCGGGGGCGCCGAGGGTGATCGCCACCACCGGGATCAGCACGACGGCGACGCCGATGCCGAGGGTCCACAGCACGGTGCGGGAGACGTTGCGGCGGGGGTTGTCCATCTCCTCCGCGAGGTACACGGCGGTGGAGAAGCCCTGAAGGATGAAGAGCGCGGTGGCCAGTCCGGTCACGATGAGGCCGGCGGTGACGGCGGTGCTGTGCCCGTGCCCGGCGTCGATCACGGGGTGCACGAGCACGGACGCGGACCGCTGGGTGTGCGTGAAGCCGAGGAAGGCGACCACCGCGCAGGCGACGACCTCCAGCACCAGGAAGATGCCGGTGATCCAGGCGTTGGCGCGCAGATCCAGCAGGCCCATGGCGGTGGCCAGCAGCATGACACCGGCGGCGGTGAGCTGCGGATCGAGTCGGACGATCGGTGCCAGATAGTCGGCGGTGCCCAGGGCGATGATGGGCGGCACGATCATGACGACGATCAGCGAGAGTATGAAAACCAGCCACCCGGCGAGGCGCCCCATGAGCGTGCCGACCATGGCGTACTCGCCGCCCGAGCTCGGTATCAGCGTGCCGAGTTCGGAGTAGGTGAAGGCCACTCCGATGCACAGCAGAGCCGCGACGGCGATGGTCAGTGCGGTGCCGGTGCCCAGACCGGCGAACGAGTCCGGCACGATCACGAAGAGCGAGGACGCCGGGGTCAGACAGGACAGCGTGAGCAGGGTGCCACCGACCACGCCGATCGACCGGGTGAGTTTGGGGGAGGTGGAGGCGTCCCCCTCCGTCGCACTACGGGTGTCCCGCTCCGGAGCTGCGGAGGCAACAGGCGTGTAGGGCATATCGGTATCCGTATCCCATCAGTGCTGGCGGCAGAAGGGGCGGCGCCTGGGGGGGAAGTACGCCGCAAAGCGGCCCGAACCCGGATATCCCGCAGGCCCCCTTTGGTGACCGAATAAAACCCCCGCCGACGACTCACGTCAAGGCCTTGTTAAGGTCCGCGGACAACGAAATCCGTAGCTCTCAAGGGCCATAGAAGCGCTTATCCGCGCCACAGTCGCGGAAATAAGCGAATTCCGCGGCCGAACGAGGCCTGCGCGTTCCTGCCGGGACACCGCCGAATCCGTTGCGGGCCCGCCGGATCCGGTGCCCGTTCGTTCAGTCCTCGTGCGCGTGCACGCGGGCGATGAGCAGTGCCACGTCGTCGTGGTCGTGCTCATCGCGCAGCGCGGCGAGGAGACGGTCGCAGAGGTCTTCCAGATCCCGCTCGGGCTCCGCCAGCAGCTCCAGCAGGATGTCCAGGCGGGCGTCGATGGGCTGGTCCCGGGTTTCGATCAGCCCATCGGTGTAGAGCACCAGCAGATCGCCGTCGCGGAGCGGAACCGTGGTCTGCTCGAAGGGGACGCCGCCGACCCCGAGCGGCGCCCCCGTGGGCAGATCGAGGAGTTCGGGAGGCCGGTCCGGGCGTATCACGATGGGGGGCAGATGCCCGGCGACGGCGATCCGGCACAGGGTGCGGTGCGGGTCGTACACGGCGTACAGACACGTGGCGAAGGCCGGGTCGAGACCGACGGCGATGTGATCGAGGTGGCGGAGCACCTCGGCCGGATCGAGGTCGAGGTCGGCCAGCGCGCGGGTGGTGGTGCGCAGTTGGCCCATGGTGGCGGCGGCGTTGATTCCACTGCCCATCACGTCGCCGACCACCAGCGCGGTCTTGTCGCCGGCCACCGGAATGGCGTCGAACCAGTCGCCGCCGACCTCGCTGGCCGCCTGGGCGGGCTGGTAGCGGTAGGCGATCTCCATGGCCGTGGGCTGCGGCGGCCGGTGGTTCATCAGATGGCGCTGGAGGGTGAGCGCGGTGCGGCGTTCGCTCTGGTACGAGCGGGCGTTGTCGATGCAGACCGCCGCCCGGGCGGCCAGCTCGACCGCCAGCACCGCATCGTCCTCGTCGAACGGCTCCTGGTTGCGGACGCGGTACAGCGACAGCGCACCGAGGACCTCGCCGCGGGCGATCAGCGGTACGGCCAGGTAGGAGTGCAGTCCGGCCTTGCCCAGGAGGGCGGCGCCCTGCGGGTCCGCGGCGATGTGCGACAGATCGTCCGGACCCACGTGGGCGATGCGCACCGGACGGGCCTCGGTCACACAGCGGGTGATCAGCCGGTCGGCTTCGTAGGAGGCGATCTGGCCGGTGGGGTCTGCGGCGCGGACGGCCTCGGTGGAGTAGGCCGTGGCCACGGCGAGCGCACGGAAGCGGGCCGGGCCGCCGCGGGACAGCGAGGTCGGGCGGCGGCCGTCGAGCACGGCATCGAGGACGTCGACCGCAGCCAGGTCCGCCAGCTCGGGCACGATGACGTCGGCCAGTTCATGGGCGGTCTGGTCGACGTCGAGGGTGGTGCCGACGGTGGCCGAGGCGTCGGCGATGACGGCCAGCCGCCTGCGGGCGCGGGCGGCCTCGGTGGCGGCGCGGTGCTGCTCGGTGACGTCCACGACGGACGTGGCCAGCCCCAGCACCCGGCCGTGGGCGTCCTCCAGCCGGTAGTACGACACCGACCAGGCCCGGTCCGCGTGGGGGTCGGAGGCAGTGCGGCCGACGAAGAACTGGTCGAGCAGCGGTGTCCCGGTGTCGAGGACCTCGCGCATCCGGGACACGATGGTGCCGGTGTCCAGAAAGGACAGGGCCTCCCCGACGTCGCGGCCGATGTGCTGGTCGGCGGGCAGCTCGTTGATGCGCTCCAGCGCCGGGTTGACCATGACGAAGCGCAGCGAGGTGTCCAGGACCGCCAGGCCGATCGGCGACTGGGCGACCAGGCGCACCGACAGCGCCAGATCCCGCTCCACCCGCCGCAGCACGGCCTGGTCGGTGGCGATGCCCAGGGCGTAGGACTCGCCGCGCTCGTCCAGCAGCCGCATGTTGCGGAATTCGACGAGCCGGGTGCTGCCGTCCTTGTGCTGGACCGGGAAGACCCCCGCCCAGCTCTCGCCGCCCGCCATGACCTCGGAGAAGAGACTCAGCACCAGATCGAAGTGCTCCGGTCCGACCAGCAGCTGCGCGGCGGGCCGGCCGAGTGCCTCCTCCGCGCTCCAGCCGAAGAGCTGCTCGGCCTGGGGGCTCCACAGGGTGATCCGCCCGTCCGCGTCCAGCATCACCGCGGCCACGCCCAGCACGTCCATCAGGCCGCCGGGCTGCCCCGGTGTGGCCCCGACAGAGGGAGCACCCTCGGGGAACGCGTCGGTCGCACCCATCCAGGTACTCCTTCCGCCGGTCACCGCAGACCGACAGCCGTGGCGCTCTCCGTACATCGACCGATTCTCGCTGTGCTTCCGTTGCTCTCCATCATCTCTCGCCACGGGACGGACCCGCAGGGAGAGCGAGATCCGCAGGGCACCGTCGCCCCGTGCGCGAGGGAGCATTATCCGTCGCTGTTCCCGGGTCGGCGAGCGCGTTGACGATATTCGGGGCGATGATTCCGGACGCGCTCGCGGGACGGGCATGCGGGGCGGCGGCCGGACGCCGCAAGGGCTGCGCCGCTGCGTGACCGCTGGGCTTCTCCCGGACGTCACCGTCCGACTTGGAGATGTCGATCTACAGCGACTACCCTGACTTTAGTTGCCTCTAGCAACTAAATACATGCATACCGCATCCGGCGTAGCGGACTGCGCCCGCCGGTGTCAGGAGGAAGCCTCACATCATGCCCATCGCCGCCCGGACATTCCGTACCTACGTGGAGGAGAACCTCGATGTCCTTAGCGCCGACCCGGCGCGCGAAGCCCTGGTCCACCAAGGCCGTCGCGTCACCGCAGGTGAGTTCCGCTCACTGGTCCACCGCATGGCACGGGCCCTGCGCGCCCGCGGCGTCGACCGGGGAGCGACCGTCACCCTGCTGAGCGGCAACCTCCCGGAGATCATCGCCGCCCGTTACGCAGCCAACCTGATCGGCGCCCGCGTCAACTACCTCTACAACAAGCTGTCCGCCGAGTCCCAGGCCGCCATCGTCCGCGATGTCGAGACCCGCGCCCTGATCGTCGACCCTCGCCATGCCGAACGCGCCGCCGAGGTCACCGAGTTGGCGCCGGTGCCGGAGGTCCTCGTCCTCGGCCCCGCCAAGGTGGGCACGGATCTGCTGGAGCTGACGGCCGGGCAGTCCGACGAGCCGTACGCGAGCCGGGCCCGGCCCGACGATGTGTGCACCATCCGCCACACCGGTGGCACGACCGGCCACCCCAAGGGCATCTGCACCACCTTCGACCAGGCTCGCTGGTTCCACGGCGTGATCCAGCAGGAGCCGGAGGCCGCGCGCCGGCAGCTGGTCTGCACCACCCTCGCGCACGCCGCGGGCCTGATGGCCGACAGCACCCTGCACGCGGGCGGCACCGTCGTCCTGCTCGACGACTTCGACCCGGGCACCGCACTCGCCGCCATCGAACGCGAGCGCATCACCGACATGTTCCTGCTGCCGCCGCTGCTCTACCAGCTGATGGACCACCCCGACGCCCGCCACACCGACACCTCCAGCCTGCGGCTGCTGACGTACGGCGGCTGCCAGGCCTCCCCCGCCCGGATAGCCGACGCGGTACGGGCGTTCGGCCCGGTGCTGATGCAGGGCTACGGGCAGAACGAGGCCGGCGGCATCAGCGTGCTCACCCAGGAGGACCACGACCCGCAGCGGCCCGGGCGACTGCGGTCCGCGGGGAAGGTGCTGCCCGACGTCGAGGTGGCGATCCGCGACGAGTCGGGCCGTGACCTGCCGGCCGGCGAGCACGGCGAGGTCTGTGTGCGCTCCGACATGATCATGAAGGGATACTGGAAGCAGCCCGAGCTGACCGCCGAGGTGCTGCGCGACGGCTGGCTGCACACGGGCGACATCGGCTTCCTCGACGACGAGGGCTACTTGACGATCGTCGACCGGCTCAAGGACATGATCGTCGTGGTCGGCGGCCATGTGTACACCACGGAACTGGAGGACCTGCTGAACTCGCACCCGCAGGTACTACAGAGCGCCGTCTTCGGTGTCCGTGACACCGACCGCATGGAGCGGGTGCACGCCACGGTGGTGCGGGCGCCCGGCAGCACCGTCGACGCGCAGCAACTGCGCGAGATGGTCTGCGCGGAGCGGGGCGCGATGTACGAACCGGCCCGGATCACCTTTGTCGACGCGCTGCCGCTGACCGATGCCGGGAAGCCCGACAAGAAGGAGCTGCGCCGGCGGGCCGAACAGGAGGCCGGCACCGTGGCATGACAGCGACGAGCCGCCGCAGCCCAGGGCTGCGGCGGCCTGTCAGTGCTACTGCCGGTCAGAGGATGCCCAGCAGGCCGAAGGGGAAGCCCCCGAAGCCGTAGCCGTTGTTGCCGTAGCCGCAGCCGCCGAAGCCGTTGTAGCCGTTGAAGCCGCCGAAGCCGCCAAAGCCGCCGAAGCCGCCGAAGCCGTTGAAGCCGTTGAAGCCGCCGTTGTGGTGGCAGTGGTGCCTGTAGTGGTGATGACCGTGGTGGTGACGACCGTGGTGGTCGCCCTTGGACGATGCGGCCGGCGCCTGCGGGGTGGCCGAAGCTATGCCGGCGAGCGGGAGGACGGTAGCGGCGGCAAGGGCCGCGGTGGCCACGGAGCGGCCTATGAACTTGCGCATTGCGTTTCTCCTGTTTGGCAGGAAATCTGACATTCGATAAGTACCGCGCCCCACCCGAAACCGTGCAGACACGGCGGACAGCCACTCCAACGGCCCCAAGAATTGCTCCACTCGCGGTAATGAATCGGCAAAGCATCCTGGTGAACGGCCTGATCAGAGTCGGATGATGACGAGGGCCGCATCGTCGGTGGCGCCGCCGGGCGGCAGCAGATCCGCCAGCAGCGCGTCGGCCAGCGTCTCGGCGTCGGCGCCCCGATGCCGGGTCAGCGCCTCGGCCAGCCGCGCCAGACCGACGTCGATGTCCTCGTGGCGGCGCTCGATCAGCCCGTCCGTGTAGAGGACCAGCACGGCATCGTCGGCGAAGGCGACCCGCGCCTCCGGGCGGTCCACATGCTCGGGCCGCGCCCCCAACGGCGGGTCGGTCGCCCGGTCCAGCAGCTCCACGGTGCCGTCCGGGTGCAGCAGGGCCAGCGGGGGATGACCGGCGCTGCTGTAGGAGAGGGTGTGCGTGGACCAGTCGATGACGGCCTGCACCGCGGTGGTGGACTCCGCGCCGTCCACGGAGCGGGCGTAGATCCCCAGTACCTCCAGCGCCCGGGCGGGGCCGTCGGCGACCCGGGCGGCGGCGCTCAGCGCGCTGCGGAGCTGTCCCATGACGCAGGCGGCGGCCAGTCCGTGGCCGACGACATCGCCGACCGCGGCCGCCATCCGGTCCCCGGGCAGATCGGCCAGGTCGTACCAGTCGCCGCAGACATTGAGCGCGCCGACCGCGGGCCGGTAGCGCACCGCTGCCCGGTGGTGCCCCACGGGCACGGGCGCGGGCAGCATCGCTTCCTGAAGGGCCAGCACCACCTCCCGCTCCCGGACCTGGGCCAGGCGGAGCCGTTCGTTGACTTCCTGGAGATCCTGGGCGCGGGTGAAGAGCTCGGCCTCCATCCGCACCCGGTCGACGGGATGGTCCCCGGCACCGGCCCGGACGATCTCCGTGACCTCCTCGACCCGGTGCACGATCAGCCGCACCCGTCCGTCGGCGTCGAGCACGGGCGTATTGACCGGGCTCCAGTAGCGCTCCTCGAACGTCCCTGGCCGGCCCGGAGCCTCGACGTCGTAGCGCTGCAACGCCATGGAGTCGCGGACCCCGGTGGCCACCACGCGTTCCAGGGACGCCCGGAGATTGCGCATACCCGACGCGTCGGGGTCGTCGGGATTGCCGGGGAAGACGTCGAAGAGGGGGCGCCCGATCAGTTCGTGGCGTTCGCGCCCGGCCCGCCACAGCAGGGCCTCGTTGACATCGGCGATCACCAACTGCGGGGTGAGCAGCAGCACTCCGCCCGGCAGTGCCTGGAAGACGGCCGCATAGTCGATCGGGAAGGCGCTCACGTGCTGCCTGCATCCGGCGAGGGGGCCGGCCGTGGCATCCGAGTCCCCGGATGCAGAGGTGCGTGCGGGCGGTCCGCCTCCGGTGCGTTCCTGTCGTGCGCCACGTGCGGAATGTTCTCGCGCGGACCGGGCGCGCGCATGCCGGGTACGGGGACCGGGCGGCCCGCCGGCAGGCGAACGGCGAGGCCGGTCCCGCCCTGTGGCAGCCGCGGCCGGTACCCCCGTTCGGGTCAGGCGTCCCCGCGCGGCCGGCGGTGCGCGCGCTCGTCATGGCCGGGTTCCTCGAAGTGCGGCGCGGCGACGGCACATTCGTCACCGGTCCGCGGCCGGACCGCCTGCTCGACGCCATCGGCAGCTCCCGCGAGCTCTTGGCTGAACCCGGCGGCGGAGCAGCCGAGCAGGCGGACCCGGCCGTTGGCCACGCACCTCGCCGCCCTTCGGCCCCGAGGTCGAATGCCTAGCGCTTACGGGCCCGGCTCGGCTGGACCCTGGAAGGCTCCCCCGGCATCTTCGGGTGGTCGGGCGGATATGGCATATCGCCCAGTCCTTCGTCCGCCTCCTGACGGTCCGCGAGCTCCAGGACGGATTCCAGGCCGAAGGCGTGGTCCGTCATGTCCGCATGGACATCGCCGAGTTCGGCGAACCGCGGGGGGACCGTCCGCAGATCGAAGTCCTCGGGCGCGGCGTCGGACAGCTCGTCCCAGCGCAGCGGTGTGGAGACGGTCGCCCGGGGCCGGGCGCGCAGCGAGTAGGCGGAGGCGATGGTCCGGTCCCGGGCCATCTGGTTGTAGTCGACGAAGACCTTCGCGCCGCGTTCCTCCTTCCACCAGGCCGAGGTCACCAGCTCCGGCATCCGGCGCTCCAGCGCCCGGGCCAGGGTGATCGCGGCCCGTCTGACCTCGGTGAACGTCCAGCGGGGCTGGATCGGCACATAGACGTGCACACCACGGCCACCGGACGTCTTGGGCCAGCCGCGCAGCCCGTGCTCCGCCAGCAGCTCGCGCAGGAGGTGGGCGACCCGGGCGGCGTCCGCGAAGTCGGTGCCGGGCTGCGGGTCGAGGTCGATCCGCAGTTCGTCGGGGTGCTCGGTGTCACCGCGGCGGACGGGCCACGGATGGAACGTCAGACATCCCAGGTTGGCGGCCCAGAGGACCGCCGCGGGCTCGGTGGGGCACATCTCGTCGGCGAACCGTCCGCTGGGGAAGGCGATACGGGCGGTGGGCAGCCAGTCCGGCAGTCCTTTGGGCGCCCGCTTCTGGTAGAAGAACTCGCCCTCGACGCCTTCGGGGAAACGCTGCATGGTGGTGGGCCGGTCCCGCAGCCCCCGCAGCACCCCGTCGGCGACGGCGAGGTAGTACTGCGCGACGTCCAGCTTCGTGAAACCGCGCTCCGGGTAATACGTCTTGTCGGGGTGCGACAGGCGCACGGTGCGCCCCGCAACGTCCAGCTCCACAGCTCCGGCTCCGGCCATGACTCCACGCTAGATTCCGGGCGCCGCCGCCGCGCGCCGGGAAAGCGGCGGCCGGGCGGCCCCCGGGGGTTCCCGTCCGGCGCGCGGGAAGCGGCCTCAGCCTTCAGGATCGGGACCATGGACCTGCCCGTCATGCCCCCGGTCTCCCCCATGCTCGCGAAGCTGGTGACCGACATCCCCGCCGGCATGCAGTACGAGGCCAAGTGGGACGGCTTCCGCGTCATCGTCTTCCGGGACGGCGAGGACATCGAGATCGCCAGCCGCACGACGAAGCCGCTCACCCGCTACTTCCCCGAAGTGGTCACCGCGGTACGGGCCGAGCTGCCGCGGCGCTGCGTCGTCGACGGCGAGATCGTCATCGCCCACGACGGCCGGCTGCACTTCGAGGAGCTGCTGGAGCGCATTCACCCGGCGGACTCCCGGGTCCGTACCCTCGCCGAGCGGACGCCCGCCTCGCTGGTCGCCTTCGACCTGCTGGCGCTCGGCTCCGATGCGCTGGTGCACGAGCCGCAGTCGGCCCGCCGGGAAGCCCTGGTCGAGGCGCTGCGCCCGGCGCGGGCGCCGGTGTACACGGCGCCCGCGACGACGGATCAGGAGCTGGCGCGCAGCTGGTTCACACAGTTCGAGGGGGCGGGGCTGGACGGGGTGGTCGCCAAGCCGCTCGATCTGCCGTACCGGCCCGGCGACCGCGCCATGTTCAAGATCAAGCATGCCCGCACCGCCGACTGTGTGGTGGCGGGCTACCGCCTGCACAAGAGCGGGCCGGTGGTCGGCTCCCTGCTGCTGGGCCTGCACGACGACGACGGGCAGTTGCAGCACGTCGGGGTGTGCGCCTCGTTTCCCATGGCCAGGCGGCGTGCGCTGGTCGAGGAGCTGGCGCCGCTGCGGATGGACGATGTCTCCGGCCATCCGTGGGGCGCGTGGACCGACGAGACGGCGCATGCCTCGCGGCGGATGCCCGGCGGGCCCAGCCGCTGGAGCGGCGGCAAGGATCTGTCGTGGGTGCCGCTGCGCCCGGAGCGGGTGTGCGAGGTCGCCTACGACCACATGGAGGGCAGCCGGTTCCGTCATACTGCCCAGTTCCGCCACTGGCGCCCCGACCGTACGCCGGAGAGCTGCACCTATGCCCAGTTGGAGGAGCCGGTGGGCTACGACCTGGGGCAGCTGCTGCCGGGCTGACCGGACGGGTCGGCTCGCCGGTCACCTCCGGGCGCCGGGTCAGGTGTGGTCACCGTCCGGCGGCCAGCGGCGCCGGCTCTCCCCCGGCGCGAGCCGGTCCACCACGTCGGCCAGTTCGCGGCAGGCCTGCTCGATCTTGCGGCGGATGCTGTTCTGCTCGGTGACGATCGCCGACAGCAGCAGCGCGGTGAGCGCCGCGGACGCGTTGAGGGCCTGAAGATTGACCATCGCCTCCAGAAGGCTCTGGCCCTCGAACGGTCCGGTCCGGGCCGTCGCCGCCGCGATGACCAGGACGGACACCAGCAGCACACAGGGCGCGGCGCCCGCCAGCTGGAAGCGCAGGGCCGCCCACACGATCAGCGGAAAGACCAGGAAGAGCAGCGACAGCTCACTTCGGACCGCCACGAGCGTCACCATCACCGAGACCACCGCCAGGGCTGCCGCCTCGGCCCACCGGTAGCCGGGGACGTCCCGGGGCCACCGGATCGTACGGCAGGCGAGGAGGAGCGGAGTGACGACGAGGATGCCCATCGCATCGCCCACCCACCACGCCGCCCAGGTCGGCCAGAAGCCCACGGCCGGCAGCGCGCCCTTGAGGAGGAGCATCGCGGTGCCCAGCGTCGCGCTGATCAGCATCCCGGCGAAGGCGCCGAGGGCGACCAGCGCCACCCCGTCGCGCAGCCGGTCGAGTTCGGGCCGGAAGCCCACCCGGCGGAGCATCAGGAAGGCGCAGACCGGGGCGAGGGTGTTGCCCGCCATGATCCCGAGGACCGAGGCATCGAGCGGGCTGATCGTGGCCACGACCAGGAAGGCGCCGAGGGCGATGCCCGGCCAGGTCCGCAGGCCCAAAAGGAGCAGACAGCTCAGGGAGATGCCCGTCGGCGGCCACAACGGCGTGACCACGGCACCCGCGATGACCACCTGCTCCAGCAGACCGATCCGGGCGGACGCGTAGTAGACGCCGGCGAGGCCGAGGATCGTCAGGGCCGGTGCAAGACGTCGGAGTTCCCCGGTGCGCACCACATCAGCCATCAGACAACGCCGAGGGCCGGGCGTCGGCTGCGACACGCACGCTCGGGCCTCGCTTCACCCGGCTCTGGGCGCGGTCGCGTCGAAGCGCAGCACGATCACCGCGGCGTCATCGGTGTGCCCGGTGAACTCCGCCACGCTCATCGCCGCGTCGGCCACCGTGGCCGGATCGCCCCCGGCGTTCGCGCTGACCAGTCGGGTCACCTGAGTCAGCCCCGCCTCTATCGGGAAGGACGGCCCCTCGACCACTCCGTCGGTGAGCAGCACAAACGCCCCCGCAGTGGCGAAACGCCGACGGGTGACCGGATATCTCTCGCCCGGCACGATGCCGAGCGGCAGGCCACCGGGGTCATCGGCGAGGCCGGACCGGCCGTCGGTGGTGGCCCAGATGCCCGGTACATGGCCGGCCCGGGCGCTGGACAGTTCCCAGGCCACCGGGTCGAAGCGGACGAAGGTGCAGGTCGCGAAGAGCCCGCAGTCGACCGAGACCAGCAGGTCGTTGGCCCGGCTCAACACCTCTCCCGGGTCCGCGGCGTGACCGGCGACCGCGCGCAGCCCGAAGCGGATCTGTCCCATGAAGGCGGCGGCCTCGACGTCGTGGCCCTGCACATCGCCGATGCAGAAGGCCAGCGAGCCGTCGGGCAGGGTGAAGCCGTCGTACCAGTCGCCCCCGATGTCCAGGCCGTGCCGGGCGGGTGCGTAGGTGGCAGCCGCGCGCAGCCCCGGGGTCCCCGGCAGCACGGCCGGCAGCATCTCGTGCTGAAGCGCCTCGGCCAGCTCCACCCGGGCCCGCTGCTTCTCGGCGCCTTCCCGCGCCTGAGCGGTCAGCCGTCCGAGCGTGGTCAACAGGTCGTCAGCGCTCGCGGACCGCGGGGGACGACGCCGAAGCATGGACCGCTCCAAGGTGCATCGGTGTACCGGCCAGGGAGCGTGCTCCCGTACGGCAGTCCGCGGTGGCCGCCCCGTCTGGCCTCTCGGGGCTCCCGGGGAGCCCGCCTTTCCCGATTCATCTTATTTCTGGGGGGTGACTTCCGCTTGACGGCCGCGTGGCAGGCGGGCTGCCACGCGGCCGGTGGTGTCTGCCGGTCGTCGGCGTGCACGGGGTGCGGCGGGGTGCTCCCGCGCCGCACCCTCCCCGCGGTCCCGCCGGGACCGGCACCCTCCGCAGTCAGATGTGCGTGCGGAGCAACCCTTGCTGCGCCTCCCCTCGGAGGCCCGGCCGGTCCCGTACCCCTCCTCCCGTGCCGCCCCGCGGCCGGGCTCAGGCGTCCGCGATCGGGCTCAGGCGTCCGCGGCCGGGGACACCGCCAGGTGCCGGACGCCGGACCGTACGGCCCAGAAGAAGACCGCGAACGCGAGGGCGGCCACGGTGATCGAGTCGTACGGTGCCGGCAGCCGGCCGGAGCCCTCGAACGTGCCCAGCCAGGAGAGCACGGTCAGCGCGATGAGGTAGACCACCAGCCAGGCACCGGTGCGGAGTTCGGCGCCGAGCGAGCGGTCCCGGCCGGTGCTGTCGCTTTCGGCGCGTGCCCCGGTGCGGCGCATGGCCAGGAAGATCAGCAGACCCCCGAGTACGAGCGGCAGCGCGAGGCGCAGGTCGTGCCAGCCCGACCAGTAGACGAACTCGCTGGCCACCACGAAGCTGAGCGGCGCGATCCAGCCCAGCCCCGGGATCCAGTCGGCGGTGTGGCCGCCCGGCTCGGCGCGGAACACCGCGACCGCGACCGCGGAGGCGGCGTAGATCAGCAGATACATGTCGCCCATGACGCTGACGATGTCCTGCCAGCCGCCGAACGGCAGCAGGAAGATCATGATGACGACGAGGTTGATCGCCAGGGCCCGGCGCGGGACGCCGAACCGCTCATTGACCTTCATGAAGAACCGGGGAATCGTGCCGTTCTTGGCGAGCGCGTAGGTGTGCCGCGCGTTGATCGCCACGCCCACGTACGCCGAACCGCCGGGCGAGATCACCGCGTCCGCGTAGAGCAGGCTGGACAGCCAGTGCAGATTGAGGATCAGGGCGAGCTGGCCGAAGGGCGAGTCGAAGGAGACCCCCTTCCAGCCGTGGCCGAGCAGATTCTCGGGGACGGCGAAGAGGAACGCCAGTTGCAGGGCCAGGTACATGATGACGGCGAGGCCGATACCGGTGAGGACCGCGGCGGGGATGGTCCGGCGGGGGTTGCGGGTCTCGCCCGAGAAGTCCAGCGGCGCCTGGAAGCCGTTGACGGAGTAGACGATGCCGCCGCCGGCCAGCGCGGTCAGACAGGCGACATACCCGTACGGTGCGAAGCCGCCGTGGTCCGTCAGACGGCCGGAGTGCCAGCCGGAGGCGATCAGCGCGATCACGGTGACCACCGGGACCACGATCTTGAACACCGAGACCAGGTTGTTGAGTTGGGCGAACATCCGCACCGCGAACCAGTTCAGCGCCGTCAGTACGACGCTGAGCCCGGCGGCCAGGGCCAGCCCGGAGAGGGTGAGGGTGTGCCCGTTGTAGATGCCCGGCAGGTAGTGCGCGGCGTACTGCATGATCGCGCTGATCTCGGCCGCGGTTCCGCCCACCGACAGCAGGGTCGACCAGCCGATGAGGGTGCCGACGAGCCGGCCGCTGGCGAACAGCGGCCAGCGGACCGTGCCGCCGCCCTCCGGCCGGGACGCGCCGAGTTCGATCATGACCAGGGCGACCAGGCCGCACAGCAGACCGGCGCCGACCCAGGAGAGCAGCGCCGCGGGGCCGGCGACCTGTGCCGCGTACATCGCGGCGAACAGCCAGCCGGAGCCGACGATATTGGAGAAACCGATCCCCGTAAGGCCCCAGAACCCCAGATCGCGGCGCAATCGGCGCTCCTGCGCCAGCACTTCCGGCGCGCCGGCCCCGTCGCCCCCACCTGACACCTGACGCTCCGTCACGAAAACGGCCTCCTTGATTCTCTGTTCCGGCTCGCCGGACCCTACTCGACGATCGCCGAAGAGGAATCTTCCGCTCCACCAGCGGACACTTCCTATACGCAGCGCATTGATCAAGAACTCAGCGCAGTGGTGAGGCGCTCGACGGACCCCGCCCCCGACTCCGACTCCGGCCGACACCGACACCGACACCGACACCGACACCGAGGAGAGGGTCCCGGATGACGACGCGGACACCCCGGGACGGGCCTCACTCGACCTGGTCGCCCCGGACGCCGAAGGCCGTCGCCAGGCCTTCCCGCCCGGCGTCGGTGAGATGGACGACGCGGCGGTACTTCCCGTGCCGGAGCCACTCCAGGTCGAACAGCCGGGCGGTGAGGGCGGCACCGAGGGCACCCGCCAGGTGGTGGCGCTGCTCGGCCCAGTCGACGCAGTAGCGGACGGACGCCCGGCGGCGGGGGAGGCGGTCCGTCTCGATGCCGAAGGCGGCCAGCTCCTGGCGGCCGTGCGGGGTGAGGACGTAGGCGACGTCGAGGGAACCGGCACCCGTACCGCCGGTGCCGGCGCCGGCATCGGCATCAGGGGAACCGCCACCGCTTCCCGTCCGCTCGACGGCGAGAATCTCCCGCTCCTGGAGGGCACTCATCACCGCGACACCGAGCCGGCCCGCCAGGTGGTCGTAGCAGAGGCGGGCGCGCAGCAGGGCCTTGGCGCGGGTGTCCGCGTTCAGGGACCGCACCGGCAGGGGACGGGCGATCAGGGCGAGCTGTTCGAGGGCGCGGGCGACGTCCGTGGTGGCGAGCCGGTAGTAGCGGTGGCGGCCGTCGAGTTCGACGGTCAGCAGCCGGGCATCGAGGAGCCTGGCCAGGTGGCCGCTGATGGTGGAGTTGCCGACACCGGCCTCGGCGGCGAGGGCGCTGGCCGGCAGCGCGCCGCCCCCGGCGAGGGCCAGCAGCACCTTGGCACGGGAGGGGTCACCGATCGCCGCCGCGACATGGGCCACGTCGGTCTCGGTCCGGGCATCCATGGGCACGACGGTACGCCGATCACGCTTCGGCGGATGGCGAAACGTTCTCCCGCTGCCGCCCCGTATGGCGAGAACGTTTCGGCATCTGCCGAACGGATCCGGCAGAACACTGACCGTATGCGCACGATCTCCGCGCCCACCACGGCACAACGGACCGCGCCCCGGCTGTCGCCGCTGCCGCTCGTTGCCGTGTGCCTGGGCTACTTCATGGTCATCCTGGACGTCACCGTCGTCACGGTGGCACTCCCGGCGATCGGCACCGCCCTGCACACCGGGGTGACCGGACTCCAGTGGGTGGTGGACGGCTACACCCTGGTGTTCGCCGGTCTGCTGCTCTTCTGCGGCGGGCTCGGCGACCGGCTGGGCGGCAAGGTGGTGTTCCTCGGCGGCCTGGTGGTGTTCACCCTCGCCTCCGCCGGGTGCGCGCTCGCTCCCACGGCCACGGTCCTGGTCCTGGCCCGGCTGGTGCAGGGGCTGGGGGCGGCGCTGATGGTCCCGTCCTCACTGGCACTGCTGCGGACGGCCTACCAGGACCAGGCGGCGCGGGCCCGCGCCTTCGGCGTCTGGGGCACCGTCGCGGGCCTCGCCGCCGGGGCCGGTCCCGTCCTGGGCGGTGTGCTGGTCGCCGGGCTCGGCTGGCGGTCGGTGTTCTTCCTCAATCTGCCCGTCGGCCTCGCCGCACTGTTCCTCACCCACCGCCACGTCCCGGCCTCCCCCGCCGACCGCACCCGCCCCGGACTGGACGTGCCGGCCCAGACCGCCGCGACGGTGTGCCTGGCCGCCCTTGCCACCGGATGCATCGAGGCCGGGGCACTGGGCTGGACACATCCGGCCGTGCTCGGCGCCTTCGCGGGCTGCCTCGCCGGACTCGTCGCCTTCCTGGCGCTGGAGCGGCGCTCGCCCGCGCCGATGCTGCCGCTCGCCCTCTTCCGTACCCGTGTCTTCGCGGCCTCCGCGGTCATCGGCGTGCTGCTCAACACCGGCTTCTACGGGCTGCTGTTCCTCGCCCCGCTGTACTTCCAGCAGGTCCACCACTACAGCGCACTGCGCACCGGATTCGCGTTGCTGCCGGCCGTCGGCGTGGTGGCCGTCGGCTCCGCGCTGGCCGGGCGGCTCACGGCCCGCACCGGGCCGCGGCTGCCCATGGTGGCGGGCCTGGCCGTGGGCGCGGCCGGACTGGCCGGCTGGCTCGTGGCCGGCCCCGGCACGCCGTACCTCGCGCTGGTGGCCCCCATGGCCTGCGCCGGCTTCGGTACCGCGCTGACCATGCCGGCCTCCCTCGCGGCGGTGATGGAAGCCGCGCCGGACGAGCGCAGCGGCGCCGCGGCCGCGGTGTTCAACGCCGCGCGCCAGATCGGCAGCGCTCTCGGCGTCGCGCTCTTCGGCACGCTGATCGCCGCCGGCCTCGTCGCGGGCCTGCACACCGCGGTGCGCATCGCCGCCGTGGGGTTCCTCACCGCTGCGGCCCTGGCCGCCCGCTGCATCCCGGGCAGTGGACGGCCGGGCCGCCGGACGCGGCGGGAATGAAATGCGCGGGAGCGGAATCCGCGGGACCGCAGGAGGCGAAGCCGCACGGCTCGGCGTACGTGATGCCCCGCCCGGGACCGTGCATGGCACTGCGTCATGCCGCGCGCCCCCTCGCCCGAAGCGCTCTTCCCCGGAGGTTCCCGCGGCCGGGCGGGTTCAGCCGCAGGACCAGCAGCCCGACCAGCATGCGGTGTGGCGGGCGTGGTGGCGCCGGCCGGCGAGCCGCTCCTCGGTGGGGCCGCGCTCGGCGAGGGCGCGCAGGCGGGCGAGCTGGGCGCACAGCACGACGCTGATCGCGGCGATTTCCTCGGGCTCGGCATGGCCCTTCTCGATGCGCAGCCAGGATGCGGGCAGGTCGTCGGGCGGCGTACTCCCGTCGGGGGACACGACGTCATCGACTGCTGTGCACTCCCCGGCGGCCGTGCCCTCGTCGGTGCAGGCGTCCGCACCGGCGGGTGCGGCCTCGCCGAGGCCCGTGCCGCCGGCGCCGACCGTGCCTGCGCCGACGGCGGTGCCCTCATCGGTGGAGGGACACTCGCCGAGGGCCGTGCTCGCCTCGGTGGATGTGCCGTCACCGACAGATCTGGCCTCGCCGATGACTGTGCTCGCGTCGGTGGATGTGCTCATGTGTGGGGGTCCATGGGCTCGGTGGCGGTGCGTGGTGCGTGACGGGCTGCCCCGGCATGGCGCTGTGCCGTGTCCGGGCAGGTCACAGGGCCGACGCTAGAAGCGCGCGGGGGCCCTGTCGCGCGGGAGGCGCTCCGGCTGCGCCATTCGGACGACCGGCCCGCGGCCAAGGCGTGATATCCGCCGCCGAGGCCGTGTTGCTCCCTGCCGACGCGTCCTGGGCGACGAGCATCGCGCACAGGTTTGTGCAGGCACGCGGCTGCCGGACGACGCAGTCAGGATGGGCGGGACCATGAGATGTGATCAGGCCGGCGACGAACGTGCCCCTGTGCGGGACGACGGGCGCCGAGGCTTTCTCAAGTGCGCGGCCGGGATCGCCGGTGTGGCGGCCGCGACCGGGCTCGGCAAGGAGGCGGCCGCGGCTCCGGCGGACCGGCCCGTGGGCGGGATCCGCAACAACGCGGGGCTGCTGCCCGACCGGGTTCCCTTCCATGGGCGCCACCAGGCCGGCATCGTGACCCCGATGCAGCTCTTCGCCGGGTTCGTCGGCTTCGATGTGCTGGTCGACGACCGCGAAGGCCTGACGGATCTGTTCCAGAAGCTCACCACGCGCGCACGGGTGCTGGCGGGCGGGGTGAAGCCACAGGACGAGCAGATCGCCTCGGAGCAGCCCACCCCCGACTCCCTCACCATCACGCTCGGCGTGGGTGCCTCCCTGTTCGACGACCGGTTCGGGCTCTCAGGGCACAAGCCCCGGCATCTCAAGGCCATGCCGGCCTTCCCCGACGACCGGCTGGAGCCGTCGCGCTGCCACGGTGACCTCTCCCTCCAGATCTGCGCCCAGCACCCGGACGCCATCGTCCATGTGCTGCGCGATCTGGCGCGGGAGACGGACGGGCTGCTGCGGCCCCGCTGGCGCGCGGACGCCTTCCTCAACCCTTCGCGGCCCTCGGGCTCGCCGCGCACCTTCGTCGGCTTCAAGGACGGGATCGTCAATCCGGACACCGGCTCGGCCAGGGAGATGAACCGGCTGTTGTGGGTGACCCCGCCCTGCGGGGAGCCGGACTGGGCCCTGGGCGGCAGCTATCAGGTGCTGCGTCTGATCCGCTTCCACATCGAGAAGTGGGACAAGGTGCCGGTGGCACGGCAGGAGAAGATCTTCGGCCGGCGCAAGGCGAGCGGTGCACCCCTGGGCAGCCGGAACGAGACGGACCCGCCGAGGTACCGCGACGATCCGCACGGCAGGACGATCCCGCTCGACGCACACATCCGACTGGCCAACCCGCGCACCGAGAAGACCGACGACTCCCGTTTCCTGCGCCGGAGTTACAACTACGACCGGGGCTTCGACCGCTCCGGGCGGATGGACCTCGGGCTGGTCTTCTGCGGCTACCAGCAGGATCCGGAGCGGCAGTTCGCCACCGTACAGCGGCGCCTGCGGCACGAGCCGCTGTCGAAGTTCATCACCCCGCTCGGCGGCGGCTACTTCTTCATCCTGCCCGGGGTACGGGACGCCGACGACTGGTTCGGGTCCCAGCTGTTGAAGAAGGTCTGAGCAGCGGCACACGGAGCGAGGGCGGCGCCGGAACGGGCGCCGCCCTCGGACGTATGACGGGAGATCCGCTCAGCAGATCCGCGGCAACTGCTCCCCCAGCGGCAGATCGACCACCCGGGTGCCGCCCAGCGGTGTGCGGGCCACCACCATGCCGGGATGGGTCGCGACGGCCTCGCCGATGATCGCGGCGCCGGCGCCCAGAGGGTGCGCACGCATGGCGTCCAGGACGGCATCGGCGTGCTCCCGGGGGACGAAGGCCACCAGTTTGCCCTCGTTGGCGACGTACATCGGGTCCAGGCCGAGGATGGCGCAGGCGTTGGCGACGGCCGGCGGGACGGGGATGGCACGTTCCTGGATGACGATGCCGGTGCAGGAAGCCGTGGCGATCTCGCACAGGGCGGCGGCCAGGCCGCCGCGGGTGGGGTCACGCAGCACATGCAGGTCGGGGGTGACGGCGAGCATGGTCTCGACGAGGCCGCCGAGGGCCGCGCAGTCGCTCTCGATCTCGACACCGAACTCCAGGCCCTCGCGGACGCTCATGATCGCCACGCCGTGGAGGCCGATGTCTCCGCTGACGATCACCACGTCGCCGGGGGCGACGCGCTGCGGGCGCAGATCGACGCCCGCCGGGATCAGCCCGATGCCGGCGGTGTTGAGGTAGACCCCGTCACCGTGGCCCGCCTCGACGACCTTGGTGTCGCCGGTGGCCACCTCGACCCCGGCGGCCCGCGCGGCCGCGCCCATGGCGTCGGCGACACCGGCCACCACCGGCATCTCCACACCCTCCTCGAGGATGAAGCCGCAGGAGAGGTAGGCGGCCTTCGCGCCGCTCATGGCAAGGTCGTTGACGGTGCCGTTGACGGCGAGGTCGCCGATGCAGCCGCCGGGGAAGAAGAGCGGCCGGACGACATAGGAGTCGGTGGTGAACGCGAGGCGTACGCCGCCGAGGGACACCGCAGCGGAGTCGCCGAGCTGGGCGAGGATCTCGCCGCCGAAGGCGGGGGCGAAGATCTGCTGGACGAGTTCGGCGGAGAGTGCGCCTCCCCCGCCGTGCCCCATGACGACGCGGGGCTGGTCGCGCAGCGGGGTGGGGCAGGTCCAGCCGGAGATGTCGACGGTGGGCAGGCCGCGGTCGGCCGGTGTGGGTCCGCCGCGGGTGGGGCCGCCGGGAGTGGGGTGGATGGTGTCAGACAACGGGGCTCGCCTCCTGTGGGGTGGGCGTGGTGCCGAGTCGGCGGTAGAGGTAGTAGGCGGCGCAGGCGCCCTCGCTGGAGACCATGGTGGCGCCGAGCGGGGTGCGCGGAGTGCAGACGGTGCCGAAGGCCGCGCACTCGTGCGGCTTGATCAGTCCCTGGAGGACTTCCCCGCTGCGGCAGGCGGCGGGCTCCTTGGTGGTGATGCCGTCGACGGAGAAGCGGTACTCGGCGTCGTAGTCGCGGTAGCGCTCCGACAGCCGCCAGCCGCTGGCCGGGATGGTGCCGATGCCGCGCCAGGCACGGTCGGTGACCTCGAAGACGTCCGCGAGCATGGCCTGGGCGGCCGGGTTGCCCTCGCTGCGCACCGCGCGCGGATAGGCGTTGTCCACGGTGTGTTCGCCGCGCTCCAGTTGGCGGACGGTGCGGCGGATGCCCTCCAGGATGTCCAGTGGCTCGAAGCCGGTGACCACGATCGGCACCCGGAAGCGGTCGGCCAGTTCGGGGTACTCCCCCATGCCCATCACACTGCACACGTGACCGGCGGCGAGGAATGCCTGGACCCGGCACCTGGGCGACGTCATGATCGCCTCGATCGCGGGCGGTACCCGGACGTGTGAGACCAGCAGGCTGAAGTTGGGGATTCCGAGCTTGCGGGCCTGATGGACCGTCATGGCATTGGGCGGTGCGGTGGTTTCGAATCCGATCCCGAAGAACACCACCTCGCGCTCCGGGTTCTGCTGCGCGATCTTCAGCGCGTCGAGCGGGGAGTAGACGACCCGTACGTCGCCGCCCCGGCTGCGCACCTGGAACAGATCCCGGTCGCTGCCGGGTACGCGGAGCATGTCGCCGAAGGAGCAGAAGATCACGTCGGGGCGGGAGGCGATCTCCAGGGCCTTGTCGATGACTTCCAGCGGCGTCACACAGACCGGACAGCCCGGTCCGTGGATCAACTCGACCTCTTCGGGCAGCAGTTGGTCGATGCCGTGCCGGATGATGGTGTGGGTCTGGCCGCCGCAGACCTCCATCAGGGCCCAGGGCCGGGTGACCGTGGACCGGATGTCGTCGAGCAGCCGGCGGGCGAGCTCGGGGTTCTGGAATTCGTCGAGGTACTTCACCGGTTCGCCTCCTGCGCTCCGTCGCCGACCGCGGCCGCGGGTGCGGAGCCGGGGGCGGCGCCCGCCCCGTCGCCCGCCTCGTCCCATCCCGGGGGCGCGCCGGCCGCCTCCCACGGATCGCCGAACTCCTCCTGAAGCAGGCCCAGTTCCTCGAAGAGGGCCAGGGTCTGCCGGGCGGATTCCTCGTCCAGCCGCTGAAGCGCGAAGCCGACATGGACGATGGCGTACTCGCCGACCTGGAGGTCGGGGACGTACTCCAGGCACACCTCCTTGACCACACCGCCGAAGTCGACGGTGGCCATACGGGTGCCGTCCCGTTCTTCGATGTCCAACACTTTGCCGGGTACCGCCAGGCACATGGGGGCCTCTCCTCGTCGTGGGTACGTTGCGTCTGCCGCGCGGGGGCGCCGCTCAGCGCGCGGCGGCTCCTGCGGTGCGCGCCGCCACGACGATCTGGCCGAGCGCCAGTCCCCCGTCGTTGGGCGGGACGCGGCGGTGGCGCAGGACGGTGAAGCCGTCCTGCCGCAGGAGGCGGGCGGTGGCCTCGGCCAGCAGGGTGTTGGCGAAGACGCCGCCGGTCAGTGCCACGGTCGTCAGGCCCGCGCGCTCCCGGGCCAGGGCGCAGCAGCGCCGGACGAGGTCGGCGACCGCGGTGTGGAAGCGGGCCGCGATCAGCGCCGGGGCGGTGCCCGCACGCAGGTCCGCGACGACGGCGGTGAGCACCGGCGCGGGGTCGGCGACGGTGTCGGCGCCCGTCTCGCCCGTCGGTGCGGCGCGCAGCGCGAACGCATAGCCGGGTCCGCGGTCCTCCTCCGCGGTCAGGGCCGCGGCTTCGAGTGCGACGGCGGCCTGGGCCTCGTATCCGGCCTGGTGGCAGATCCCGGCCAGTGAGGAGACGGCGTCGAAGAGGCGGCCCATGCTGGAGGTGGGCACACAGTTGAGGTGGCGTTCGAGCTGCCGTACCAGCAGTCGTCGCTCCTCCGGCGGGCAGGCCACCACCGGGGGCAGGTCCTCGGCCCAGTCGATCCCGGCGGCGCGCAGATGGGCAAGGGCCATCCGGTAGGGGCGCCGTACGGTGGTGTCGCCGCCGGGCAGCGGGACGTAGGCGAGCTGTCCGAAGCGGCGGTATCCGTCATAGTCGGCGAGCAGGATCTCGCCGCCCCAGACGGCCTGGTCGTCGCCGTAGCCGGTGCCGTCGAAGGCGACGCCGATGACGGGGTGACCGTCGTGCAGGCCGTGTTCGGCCATGGCCGCGGCGATATGGGCGTGGTGGTGCTGGACGCGTACCAGCGGCCGGCCGTCGGTGTGACGCTGGGCCCACTGCCCGGAGCGGTAGCCGGGGTGCCGGTCGGCGGCGAGGAGTCGGGGGCGCACTCCGGTCACCGTCTCCAGATGTGCCTCGGCCCGCTCGAACGCGAGCTGGGTCGCCAGATCGTCCATGTCACCGATGTGCGCGGACAGCCAGGCGCGGTGTCCTTCGGCGAGACAGAGCACGTTCTTGAGGTCGCCGCCGGCCGCGAGCGCGGGCTGCACCGGCACCGGGAGGGCAACGGGCAGGGGCGCGTATCCACGGGAGCGGCGGACCAGCAGCTGTTCCCCGTCGCTGATGCGGACCACGGAGTCGTCGCACGGGATCCGGATCGGCCGGTCGTGGGTGAGCCAGGCGTCCGCCAGGTGCGCCAGACGCGCTACGGCTTCGTCGTCGTCGGTGACGATCGGTTCGCCCGCGACATTGCCGCTGGTCATGACGAGCAGCCGGGGTCCCGGCGGGTCATCGGGCAGACCGAGCAGCAGATGGTGCAGCGGTGTGTACGGCAGCATGACGCCCAGGTCGGGGCTGCCGGGGGCGACGGCGGCCGACAGCGCCGGCGCGTCCGGGGCGGGCGCGGGGGCCGGGAGGCGGCGCAGCAGGACGATGGGGCGTACCGGCCCGGTGAGCAGGGCGCGCTCCTCGGCGCGGACGCGCACCAGATGCTCGATGTCGGTGAGGTGACGTGCCATCAGGGCGAAGGGCTTGTCGCCGCGGGCCTTGCGGCGGCGCAGCAGGGCGACGGCGTCGTCGTCGGAGGCGTCACAGACGAGGTGGTAACCACCGAGGCCCTTGACCGCCACGATCGCGCCGGCGGCGAGCAGCCGGCGGGTGTCGGCGACCGGGTCGGGGCCGGGCGCCGGGCGCGGTGGACGGGTGCGGTCGGCCGGGTCCGCGGTCAGCAGGCGCAGGCGGGGACCGCAGTCGTGGCAGGCGATGGGCTGGGCGTGGAACCGCCGGTCGGTTGGGTCCGCGTACTCCCTGGCGCAGCGGGGGCACATCGGGAAGCGGTCCATGGTCGTCAGCGCACGGTCGTAGGGGACCGCGGTGACGATGGTGAAGCGCGGACCGCAGTGGGTGCAGGTGAGGAAAGGGTGCCGGTGGCGGCGGTCGGCCGGATCGGTCAGCTCGGCGAGGCAGGCGTCGCAGGTGGCGGCGTCCGGGGAGACCAGGGTGCGGGAGAGGCCGTCCGCGCGCGAGGGCAGGATGCGGAACCCGGCGTCGCCGGTCAGCGCGATGTCCTCGCCCTCGACGGCCTCGACCACGGCCAGCGGTGGCGCCTCGGCGCTGATCCGCCGGGCGAAGCGGACGAGCGCGGCGGAGGCACCCTCGACCTCGGCGACGACACCCTCGCCCGTGTTGGTCACATGGCCCGTCAGACCGAGTTCCGTGGCGAGGGTGTGGACGAACGGGCGGAAGCCGACGCCCTGGACGACGCCGCGCACGGTGATCCGGCGGCGTGCGGCGGCCGTCGCGGGGGCCTTCGCGGTGACCCCGCCGACCTGCCCTGTGGTCATGAGCGGCTCGACGCCACGGTGTCGGAGTCGGTCGTGTGCGCGTGGCCGCGGTCCTGCGCCCGCGCGGCGTGGGCGTGCTCCCCGTGGTGGGTGTGGCCCTCGTCGTCGTGGGTGTGGCCCACGTCGTGCGGCTGGCCGTCCTCGGCGTCGTGGACGTGGTGGGACTTGCGGGTCATGACCGGGATGTGCACCGGCGCGCCGTCGCGCGCGGCCAGCGCCCGGTCCAGCAGCAGACCGTCTCCCTCACCGCCGCGCGCCGAGGTGAGGACGACCTCCACGCCCGGGTTGATGCGTTCGACGTTGGCGCGGAACTCCTTCTCGTCGAACGAGACCGCCTCGGCGATATCCGTCTTGGTGACCACGACCAGATGGGCGAGTCCGAAGGCGGTGGGGTACTTCAGCGGCTTGTCCTCGCCCTCGGTCACCGACGCCAGCACGATGCGCAGCGTCTCCCCCAGATCGTAGGAGGCCGGGCAGACCAGATTGCCGACGTTCTCGATGAACAGCAGCCGGGTGTCGGCGGGGAGCCAGCCGTGGAGGTGGCCGCCCAGCATCTCGGCCTCCAGGTGGCACAGCCCGTCGGTGAGCACCTGTTTGACGGGCACTCCGGAGCGGGCCAGCCGTACGGCGTCGTTCTCGGTGGCGAGGTCCGCGGTGAGCGCCGCGACGGGGATGCCCCGGCTGTGGGCGAGGGTGAGTTCGCGCTCCAGGAGGGCGGTCTTGCCGCTGCCGGGGCTGGAGAGCAGGTTGACGACCGCGGTGCCACGGGCGGCGAGGTCCTCGCGGAGGGTGTGGGCGCAGGCGTCGTTCTTGGCGAGGACCGCCTGTTGCAGATCGACGACACGGCACATGGTTCAGCGCTCCTTGTGCATAGGGACGTGTACCGGGGCGTCGTTCCAGCACACACTGACGATCTGAAGTTCACGGCCGGTCAGCAGCTCCGCCGTCGCCCCGCCGCATCCGGGGCAGCTGAGTTGTGGCGGCATGCCCACCGGCCAGGTGTCCGCGCAGGGGCCGCAGCGGGCGCGGGCCGGGACGGGCTCGGTGACCAGTTCCGCACCCTCCAGCACCGTTCCGGCACAGGCGAGTTCGAAGGAGAAGGCCAGCGCGTCGGGGACCACCCCGGCCAGTTCGCCGACCTGGAGCCGGACGCTGTTGACGGTGGTGGCCCCGGTGGGCCGGGCCGCGCTTTCGACCTGCTCCACGACCGCAAGCGCGATGGACATCTCGTGCATCGGTCCCTCTCTGGTGCGGGGACGACCGGGGGCCTCTCGGCTTCATTAGACGGCGGGTCCGGAGGGCCGCCGCGGTGCCTCGCCGCGGCGGTGCGGTGGCGTACACCGTTCGGTGCAGCGCCGCCCGGTCACATGGAGCGGATGCGCAGGTAGCGCTTGACGTCGGGCAGTACGGCCTTGAGGGCGAGGGCGAGCGCGGCGGCGAACGCCCCGCTCAGGGCGAGCTTCAGCATGGTGTCGTGTTCCTCTCGGTTGTGTGCGGTCCGGCGGCGGACGGTGCCGGCTCCGCCGCGCCGACCAGCCGCAGGATCAGCTCCACGGCTTCGTCGACCGCGGCGTCGACCGGTTCGCTGAGCCCGATGCCTTCGGCGACATCGGCGGGTTCGCAGCCGACGACCAGGACGCGCTCGGGGCGCCGGCCGCCGGTGCCCGCGCTGAGCGTGTCGAGCAGCGCGAGCACGGCATCGGGGGTCATGTGGTGGCCGTCGAGCGCGGTGTCCGGGGGGCGGGTGCCGGCCGGAGTGGTGGCGTCGAGGAGGTGGACGGTGCCGGGTTCGCCTCCGCGCGCGGAGGCGTCCACGAGGAGCACGGTGTGGTAGCCGTCCAGCATCTGGTAGGCGAGGTGGACGCCGCGTACGCCGATGTCGACGACCTCGACTCCGTCGGGGAGCGGGTGCTCGCCCAGCCGGCGGACGGCCTCGACACCGAAGCCGTCGTCGCCGAGGAAGATGTTGCCGACCCCGGCGATCAGGGTCTTCGCGGGCGGCCCGGCGACGGGTGCGGCGGCGTTCACGCGTCCTCCAGCGGAGCGATCTCATCGGGTTGGAAGTACAGGAAGCGGCCCTGCTCGCGACGGATGTCGGCACCCGGGTCGCCCTCCACGGTCACCGCGAGGTGCACTCCGCCGTCGACGTCGTGCAGGACGGCCTCCACCTGGGCGGTGCGGCCCTGGAGGAAGAGGTCCTGGGCGTCGGTGCGCCGCAGACCGGGCCGCAGCAGCACCCGGCTGCCGGCGCCGACCGAGTGCCCGTCGACCGTGATCCGGTCGCGTACGGGATCGACGCTGCGGTCGCTCTCCGGGTCCCACCAGGGGGTGTCGGGGCGCAGTCCCGGCACGTCAGGGGTCGGGGCGTCGGGGGCGGCCGGACCGGGTCCGGTGACCTCGCGCAGTGCCCGTACGGCGCCGTGCAGGCGCTCCAGCACCTCGGGCGGCATGGTGTCGGCGAGCTCGATGACCTCGGCGGCGCGGGGGTCGGTGCCGCGGGCCTCGCGCTTCTCCTGGTCGGTGAGGGCCGCGGTGCGCAGGGCGAGGATCTCGTCGATCTCCAGGGCGTCGTAGAGCGCGCCGGGGCTCTCGGGGGCGATGGCCGGGTGGTCCTCCAGGATGATCGGGGAGGACAGGACCACGTCGGCGCGGCGGTCGGCGCCGGCGAGCACCGGCCAGGCGTGTGCGTTGCGGCAGGCCGCGACGGCGCCTCGGGCCCACTCCGGCGGGTCGGTCATCGACACGAACGAGCCCGCGCTCAGGCCGAGGAGGAGATGGGCGCCGACCAGGGAATGGGGCAGCGCCGCATCACGGTCGGCGCCGGTGCCGTCCGGCTGCCAGCCGCTGGTGTTCTCGACGGTCGCGGTCAGCCGCAGCGCCGTGTACGGACCGTCGAGTTCGCTCGCGGTCAGCCGTACATGTCCCTGGACCTCCGCGCAGCGGCGCACCAGTCGGCCGACGAGCTTCCCGTCGGCGTCGTGCACCGGCTCGGTCTCCTCCCGCGCGGGCCGGGTGAACGGGACGGTGACGCCCTCCCCGGTCAGCTTGGAGATGTCGGCCACGAGCGTGACGCGCTCCTCGGAGCCCTCGTCCCAGGGGACCAGTACCCGGTCGGGCAGTTCGAGTTCCTCGACGGTCTCGAACCCGTCGGCCGGGGACAGGCGTTGGACGGTTCGCCGCTGGGCGTGCAGAAACCGCAGCTCGGCCGAGAGCCGGGCGCCGGACCTGGGCTCCATGAGGCATTCGGTGCGTTGGAAGGAGTGCTCCGCGCTCTCGGCACCCCAGTGGGGCGGTACGAGGACGCCGAACTGCCAGCGGAGTTTGTTCTTGGCGGCGGAGGCGCGGTACGGGTAGAGCACATAGCCCTCGAACAGCACGGCGTCCGCCACTTGGCGGGCGGTGGCGAAGTGGTCCGCCGTCTCGTCGGGCAGGACGCTGGTCGTCACGGCGCGGTCCTCTCGCTGACGGGGCGGGCGACGGCGCCGGGGAAGAGCCGGGCGCGCGGTGCGGGCGGTTCGGGGTCGCCGGCCGTGGCCAGCAGCGACTCGACGGTCGCCTGCCAGGAGGGCAGGGCGTGCCGGGAGCGGTGGGCGAGCAGCGCGTCAAGGGTCTCGCGGGGCAGCCGGAGCCAGCCGCAGCCGGGGAAGTGCGTGTCGGTCATCTCCTGCCAGACCGCCACCGGCATCCGCACGGACGCCTCTTTGCTCCAGGGCACCGGCTCGACGTGGAAGCCGCCGGCCCCGGCGAACACCGTGCCGGAGAACAGCAGCAGCAGCGGCACCTCGCCGTCGCGCAGCGCATGGAAGTACCGGCCGACCGCGACGTCCAGGTCGTAGCTGCACGGGACCGGGAGGTCCACCTCGGTCTCGCCGGTGAAGCCGGGGACGACCAGGGAGACCTGGGCGAACTGGAGGGGGTGCAGGGTGCTGCCCCAGCGGGACCGCTCGCCGAAGAGGTCGGACAGCGCCTCGGCCTCGTCGGACCGGTAGCCGCGCCGGGCCGGTTCGATGCGGAGCTGGCAGCGCAGCGCGAGGGCGTGCACCCGGTCCGCTGCGGCGGCGGTGATGCGCAGCCGGAAGAGGAGGGTGGGGGCGGCGGCGTAGCGGTCGGCGCGTACACCGGTGCAGACGAAGGACAGGTCGGTCACGTCCGGTCGTCCTCCTTCGGCTCACGGGCCCGGCGGGCGACCTTGGTGAAGAAGTCGGAGAGTGCGGCGCGTGCCTCGGCGCCGCCGTCGAAGCCCTGCCACAACAGGCGCATCCGGCCGACGAGTTCGTAACAGATGTCGACGGGCACCAGATAGCAGTCGATACGGCCCTCGGAGCGGCGCAGCAGCAGCGCCTCCACATCGGATTGGAGGAGGCCGGCCAGCCGGCTGGCGGCGAGCACGGCCTCCCAGGTCGACGGGTCGAGTTCGCTCTCCGTGGCGCCGGCCGGGCTGGGGTAGAGCGCGACCAGCCGGTCGAGGTCGGCATTGCGCAGGAAGAAGGCGACACCGACGGGGATCTGGAGCAGGTCCCAGGCCGCGTCGTCGAGGGTGTGGCCGGAGTCGACGAGATAGCGGTCCGGAACCGTACGGAACTGTCCGCTGCCGGCACCGGGCCGCTCGAAGAGCAGCGCGCAGGGGATGCAGGCGCAGGCCAGTGCGCGGCGTTCGATGTGGACCAGGTGGCGGTGGTTGTGCTCGCCGAGCACCACGCCGCACAGCTCACAGCGCTCCGGAGCGGGGGGCACCGGTGCGCGGAAGCGGCGCAGGCCGCGGTGGGCGGTCGGCGGTCCGAGCCGCGGGGGCGCCGTCTGCCGGGCGCTCACGAGGCGGTGGCGGCGGTCGGCGGGCGGCGGGAGATCTGAAGCAGCGCCGGTTCTTTTCCGGCTCCCGCCGCCTCCCACTGCACCGAGGTCACCTCGGGCGCGAAGCAGGACACGGCGGCCTCGACGGCCTGTTGGGCCTGCTGGTTCGTGCTCGGGCAGCCGCAGCCTCCGGAGTCGCCGGAGCGCAGTCGCAGCGTTCCGCTGTCCGCGTCGAACTCCGCCACCTCGGCGGGGTGTTGCCGGCGGACGCTGTCCAGGGCGCGGTCGATGCGTGCCGTGGTGTCCTCGGGGTGCAGATCGTGCAGCACCAGCAGGCTGGTCACCAGCTCGTCGCGGAGCAGCGCCGAGCCGGGGCCGCCGTCGTCCGTGCCGCTGCCCAGGAGGTGCATGATCCGGGCGAGTCCCGCGCCGTAGAAGTCCATCAGGACGCGGACGAGCTCCTCGGCGGCGGCGCCGGCCTCGCGGTCGTCGCGCTGTGCGAGGCGGTCCAGTACCTCTTCGACGCGCCGGCCGGTCGCCTCGGCGTTGGGTGCGGCGGCGTGGGGCGCGTCTGCCTGCACTGTGGCGGACTGCGGTCCGTCGGTCTGCGGTGCGGCGGCGGCCGGCGCCGTGGTGGTCCGGGCGCTCATCCGGACAGCCCGCTCAGGCCGGTGGGCACATGCATCTTCTGTACGGACTTGCCGTTCCCGACGTACATGTGGACGCCGCAGGGCAGACACGGGTCGAAGCTGCGCACCGCGCGCATGATGTCGATGCCCTTGAAGTTCTCCGGGGAGTTCTCCTCGAAGATCGGGGTGTTCTGGACGGCGTCCTCATAGGGGCCGGGGGTGCCGTAGGTGTCTCGGGTGCTGGCGTTCCACGGGGTCGGCGGGTACGGGTGATAGTTGGCGATCTTCCCGTCCCGGATGACCATGTGGTGCGAGAGGACGCCGCGTACCGCCTCGGTGAAGCCGCAGCCGATGGACTCGTCGGGAACCTCGAACTTCTCCCACGTCTGGGTGCGTCCGGCGCGGACCTCTTCGAGGGCCTGCTCCGCGAAGTGCAGCGCCATGGCGGCCGTGTACGCCTGGAAGTAGGTGCGGGAGCGGTTGCGTTCCAGCGCGTTGCTCCACTTCGGGATCTTCCACTCGAAGCGGGTCGCGGGCTTGGTCATGCTGCGCGGCAGGTCGATGACGACACTCCGGCCGGTGGCCTTGACGTACGGGGTGTCGACGAGCCCGGACAGCGCGGTGGACCACAGCCGGGCGATCGGGCCGCCGCCGGTGTCCAGCGCCAGGTGCTCCTTGCCGTCGAACCAGCGCGGGGACATCACCCAGCTGTACTTGTCGTTGAAGTCGCGCTTCTGCGGGGCCGGAATGGTGTGCTGGTTCCAGGGGTGGCGGGGGTCGACGGGGTTGCCGAGCGGGTCGTGGGTGACGAACTGCTCCTGACCCTCCCAGTCCTGGTAGTAGGAGCTGCCCAGCAGGATCCGGATGCCGAGGTTGATCTCGGTGAGGTCGTTGGTGACCAGCTTGCCGTCGACGATGATGCCGGGGGTGACGAACATCTTCCGCCCCCAGTCCGTCATGTTGCGATAGGTGAAGTCGCAGTGGTCGGGGTCGTTGAGCGCACCCCAGCAGCCGAGCAGCACCCGCCGCCGGCCGACTTCCTCGTAACCGGGCAGCGCCTCGTAGAAGAAGTCGAACAGGTCGTCATGGAGCGGGACGACACGCTTCATGAACTCGACATAGCGCATCAGCCGGCTGAGGTAGTCGGTGAACAGCTGGACGCTCGCGACGGTGCCGACGCCGCCCGGGTAGAGCGTGGAGGGGTGCACATGGCGGCCCTCCATGAGACAGAACATCTCCCGGGTGTAGCGGCTGACCTGGAGCGCCTCGCGGTAGAACTCGCCCTCGATGGGGTTGAGGGAGCTCATGATGTCGGCGATGGTGCGGTAGCCGTGGTCGCCCGCGTGGGGGGCTTCGGTGCGCTGGGCGAGCTCCCACACACCGGGGTTGGTCTCGCGGACCATCTTCTCGCAGTAGTCGACCCCGACCAGGTTCTCCTGGAAGATGTTGTGGTCGAACATGTACTCGGCGGACTCGCCGAGGTTGATGATCCACTCCCCCAGGTGCGGGGGCTTCACCCCGTAGGCCATGTTCTGCGTGTACACCGAGCAGGTGGCGTGGTTGTCACCGCAGATGCCGCAGATCCGGCTGGTGATGAAGTGGGCGTCGCGCGGGTCCTTGCCCCGCATGAAGACGCTGTAGCCGCGGAAGACGGACGAGGTGCTGTAGCACTCGGCGACCCGCTTCTGCTTGAAGTCGATCTTGGTGTGGATACCGAGGCTGCCCACGATCCGGGTGATCGGATCCCAGGACATCTCCGTCAGACCGCTGCCGTCACCGGCCGCCTTTGTCTTCGGTGCCATCGTGAGTGCCGTGCCCTTCTGTTGCGCGCGGAGGTGAGGTCGGACGGAGGTCCGGGGTGCCGGACGACTGCTGGCGGGGTGGGCTCACCACGGCTTGCGGTAGCCGGTGGTCAGTTGGTCGCCGCGATGGCGCCACTTGGGCTCGTGGTCGACGGTCTTGGCCGTGATGTCCCGCAGCCTGCGGATGACGCTGCCGTACGCGGCACTGGCGGTGCTGGAGATCTTGCCGCCGGGCGGCTCGTCCATGAACGGCATGAACTTGTCGGGGAAGCCGGGCATGGTGCAGGCGATACAGATACCGCCGACGTTCGGGCAGCCGCCGATTCCGTCCATCCAGCCCCGCTTGGGCACGTTGCATTTGACCACGGGACCCCAGCATCCGATCTTCACCAGACACTTGGGCGAGTCGTAGGTGGTGGCGAACTGGCCCTGTTCGTAGTAGCCGGCCCGGTCGCAGCCCTCGTGCACGGTCGCCCCGAAGAGCCAGGTGGGACGCAGCTGGTCGTCCAGCGGGATCATCGGGGCCGAGCCCACCGCCTGGTAGAGCAGATAGACCAGCGTCTCCGAGAAGTTGTCCGGCTGGATCGGGCAGCCGGGCACACACACGATCGGGATCCCGGCCTTGGACGTCCAGTCCCAGCCCAGGTAGTCCGGCACACCCATGGCTCCGGTCGGGTTGCCCGCCATCGCGTGGATACCGCCGTACGTGGCGCAGGTGCCGATCGCGACAACGGCGAGCGCCTTGGGGGCGAGCCGGTCGATCCACTCACTGGTGGTGATCGGCTGACCGGTCTCGGGGTTGTCGCCGAAACCGCACCAGTAGCCTTCCGGCTTGATGGACTCGTTGGGGATCGACCCCTCGATGACCAGCACGAACGGGTCGATCTCGCCGCGTTCGCCCTTGAAGAACCACTCGATGAAATTGTCCGCGCCCTGGACCGGGCCGCACTCGAAATCGATCAGTGGCCAGTGGACGGCGACCTTGGGCAACCCCGGCAGCACACTGAGCGCGATCTCCTCAATGCTCGGCTGGGTCGCGGCGGTGAGCGACACGGAGTCGCCATCGCAGCTCAGGCCGGCGTTGATCCAGAGAATGTGGATCGGGGACTCGTCCTCGGCGGACGGCTTTCCGTTCGCAGCGGCCTGGTCGGCCACGCTCGAAGCAGCCATGGGGATGTCTCCTAGGCAGATATGCAGCGAAAGCGCTCATTTCAAGACTTCCATCCACCTTGGTAACACCGATCAGCAGCGACGGGGCGGTCACAAGGGGCCGTTGCGGTGACACACCACCCGAGCGCCCGGTCCGAGGAGCGCCCTCCACCCGACGGACAACGCAGGGAGCCGGACAACCGCCCTCGCGGCCGCCCGGCTCCCGTGTCGCCGTAGTGCGCGTCAGCCCAGTGCCCCGGCCTCCACCGCGGTCACATCGAACCGTCCGCCGCACACCCGCAGTCCGTCACTGCCCGTGGTCATCGGCTCCTTGGAGCCGGGCGGGTAGACGAAGACGAGCTGCGAGCGGTCCCAGCACGGGGTGTCCGAGACGCCGTCGTTGAGGGTGTGCAGCAGGGCGTGGGCGCTCTGCCCCGGCTGGAGCCGGACGACGGGTCCGGAGCCGCCCTCGCGGGTGGCGGGCTTGCCGACGGCCGAGCCATCACGCTTGATGAGCGAGACCCCGGGGAAGCCGCGCAGCGTACAGGCCTTTTTGCCCTTGTTCGTGAAGACGAGGGGGTAGCGGATGTTGCCCGCACCGATGTCGGAGCGCCCCAGGCGCAACGACATATCGGCGGCGTTGCAGCGGTCCGAGGCCGTCATGGCGGAGGCCTGGGACTGTGCGGCGCTCGGGGTCCTGGCCGTCGGCTTGCCGCCGGGGGATGCCGCCTTCGCCGGCGCCGACGGCCGCTGGCCGTTCGCCGAGGACTGCGGCTTCGCGGCGGACGACTGAGCGCTGCCACCGGCCGACTGTGCGCCGTTGCCGCGCTCCGTGTCCTGGGACGTCACCGGTGCGGCGGCCGACGAGGGGCGGGATGCAGCGTCGGGCCCGCCCTTGCAGGCGGTGAGCCCGAGCGCCGCGACGGCGATCAGCGATCCCGCGGCGACACGACGGCCGCGGCCGAGTGTCTTGGTGGTGAGCGACATAAGTGTCCCCCTCGTCTGGTAGGTGCGAGCTCTCGTCGTGGGTGTCTACGGTCCGTGCGGTGCTCCAGCCAGCGTGGCCCCGGGCACTGCCGGTCCGCTAACGAGGCACTAACACACCACTAACGAGCCGGTGCGCTCGGCACGCCGGTAACCCCGGCAATCGGTGTGACCAGCCGGTATTCGGGGCGTGTCGCTCAGAATCGCAGATAATTCCCGAGTTGCGGATGCCGCACCGCCAGGTTCGGCCGTTCCGTCGATCGAGATCACCTGCCCCACGCATCCCGGCAGGCCCACCGGCCCCGGTGAACCTGCCGGTCGCGTGACCCGCTGCACCCCGTGTCCCTGGTAGGCGCCGACGTTCGGCGGGTCGGGGAGCGGATGGCCGTAGAAGTCACGGCCACCTCCTTCCGGGGCGGGGACACCCGCACCCGGCGCCGGGGAGACGGTGCGCTACCGCACGTCACCGGGGGCGGCGAACCGCGGATCGGCGCGCACCTCGCCGGCCCGCCCGCACGGGAATCCCCACGAGGCGGGCGTAGAGATTGTGGGCGTAGGAGTTGCGCGGATCGGCGATCGGGGAGCGCGCGCCCTGGCGACGGGGCGCCGACGAAGATGTGGTTACGGAACGTGACGCCGCCGAGGCTGATGCCGCTGACCATAGCCGTGCCCGGGACGGTGATGCGGGTGTCGATGAGGGTGTTGTTGTACACCAGGGTGCGGGTTGCGGGGCCGCAGACGACCGAAACGACGCCATAGGGCGCGGAGGTGTTGCGGTCGTTGCCGCTGACGTTGTAGCGGACGGTGTTGCGGTCCGACACCCTCCCCGCGCCATGGCAGATCAGCAGGGAGCCGCCACGGGCGCCGGCTGCCCGTCCTCGAGCCGGGGCACGGTGGGTTGGGCGGCACGGAGCCCCGGACGACGTACACCCGGTGATGACCAGCCTGCCGCGGGTCGGCGGCGAGGCGATCCAGAAAGTCCAGGCCCTTCGGCAGCGCCTCGGTGGCCGGCGCGATGCCCTCGGCGAGGGCCGCCGCGTCCCACCGGCCGCGGCCCCCGCGCGGGCACCCGCCGATTACCGCTGGGCCACCGCTTTCGACAGGATGGGCGGATGACCGAGATCCACACCCCCCGCCTCATCCTCCGCCGCTGGACCGACGACGACCTCGCCCCCATGGCGGACATCAACGCGGACCCGGTGGTCATGCGCTGGATCGGCGACGGTTCCGTCCTCGACCTGGACGGGACCGCCGAGGAAATCGAACGGTGGGAGGAGGAGTGGGACGACGAAGGCTTCGGCCTCTTCGCCGTCGAACTGCTCGCCTCGGGTGAACTGGCCGGCTGCGCCGGCCTGTCCGTCCCCGAGTTCCTGCCGGAAGCGCAGCCCGATATCGCGATCAGCTGGCGCTTCGGCCGGCAGTACTGGGGCCAGGGTTACGCGTCCGAAGCCGCCCAGGCCGTGCTGGAGTTCGCCCTCCAGGACCGCGGCCTCGACCGCGTCATCGCCATCAACCGGCTCGGCCATGAGTCCTCGGAAAACGTGGTGCGCAAGCTAGGCATGGCCTTCGAGCGGGAGGCCACGCATCCGGAGTACGGCCATGCGCTGACCGTGCACAGCATTGACCTCACGGAGTACCAGGGCTGAGAGGCATCGGCGCCTTCCGGACGTGGCGCCCCTTCCCCGGGATCCCACCCGGGGAAGGGGCCACGTCCCGCAGGCGCCGGCCTGAGCACGCGGCACCATGTGCCCACCGCACGCCGACAGGTACGCGAAGTACACGCCGGTGCCTCCATGCCAGTCACGGCGTCTGTGCGTGGACAGCTACACGCAGGTCAGCCGGCGGCCACCGACGGCTGGGCGAGGTCCAGGTCGAGGATCTCGTGGGCGCCGCCGGCGAGGGATATCGGGACCGCGTGTGGCGGGTAGCCGGCTGCCGTGAGGGTGTAGTGAGGGCCGCTCAGGTCGGAGAAGGCAAAGGTACCGTCCGGGCCGGTGACGGTATGCGCCGTGACCGTGCCGTCCTCGACGAGGGTCACTGCGGCGTCGGCG
The DNA here is from genome assembly GCF_000719605.1 of Streptomyces sp. NRRL S-1813. Classification (NCBI taxonomy): domain Bacteria; kingdom Bacillati; phylum Actinomycetota; class Actinomycetes; order Kitasatosporales; family Streptomycetaceae; genus Streptomyces; species Streptomyces sp. NRRL S-1813. The sequence goes on along the minus strand of NZ_JOHB01000002.1, from coordinate 11,263 downwards.
AGCGGCCGGCCGTTCGGGCCCCGGACCGTTCCGCGGACGGTAGCGGTCGGCTGTAGGCAGATGTCCTGCCGTTCCGGTTCGCCGCCGGACAGTTCGACGGCGCGGGCCTGCGGCTGGTGACCGGGGGCGCTGAGAACCAGGGTGTACGGGCCGGGCGGCAGCGGGGCCGTCTCCCACCTCCCGTCGGTGCCGGAGGTCGTACGGGTCACCACTTCGCCACCGGCATCGGTCAGGACGATGCTCCCGCCGGCCAGCGGGGCGCCTTCGGGGCCCCCGCGCAGCACGCCGCCCAACCGGCCGGTGCCCGCGAGGATCAGATCGACCTGGGACGCAACGCCCTCGCCGCGGTAACTGGCAGAGGCGGCATACGGGGTGTGGCCGGGCGCTGCGCCCGTGAGGACGTAGGTGCCGGCCGCGGGGGCGGCGAGCGCATAGCGCCCGTCGGCGCCGGCCGTGGTGACGTCGGCCTGGCGGCCCTGCCGGTCGATCAGGGTGATACTCGCGCCCGGGACCGGGGTGCCGGAAGCGTCCAGGACGCGGCCGGCAAAGCCGGCCGGCGTCTCGGCCGGTCCGGTCGCGGTCGCCTCGGCGGGCGCGGACGGTAGACGGACGGCCTGCGTTGCGGTGGCCGGCCGGGCCCAGGACGGTGCGGACTTCACGAGCCGGCCCGGCCGGTCGGCCGGTGGGACCGCCGCCCCGTCGGCACCGGCGTCAGCTGCGAGCACCTCCTCGGCACCGCTGTCCGTGCTCTGCGCGACCAGGGTCGGACGGGACACCTTGTGCTGCGACGGCAGGAAGGAGGCCAGGAGGACACCAACGATGACCGCGGCCGTCGCGATCAGGAAGGAGACCCGGAAGCCGGCCATCGTGGGCACCGTGACCGTCCCGACGCGCTGGGACATATGGGCCAGCACCATGCCGATCACGGCGCTGGACACCGAGGTGCCGATCGAGCGCATCAGGGTGTTCAGTCCGTTGGCAGCGCCGGTCTCGGACGGGTCGACGGCGCCGATGATCAGCGCGGGCAGCGAGGAGTACGCCAGGCCGATGCCGGCGCCGACGACCACCGCGATGATGACGGTCTGCCAGGGGGCGTTCATCAGGCCGATGCCCGCGCCGTAGCCGATCGCGATGACCAGCATGCCGAGCAGCAGCGTGACCTTGGGACCGCGCCGGGCGGCGATGCGCGCATACAGCGGGGCGACGAACATCATCGTCACGCCCAGCGGTGCCACACACAGACCGGCCACCACCATGGACCGGCCCAGGCCGTAGCCGGTCGACTCGGGCAGTTGCAGCAGCTGCGGCAGCACCAGGGAGATCGCGTAGAAGGCCACACCGACGGTGATCGAGGCGAGGTTGGTCAGCAGCACCTCGCGGCGGGCGGTGGTCCGCAGATCGACCAGAGGGTCGGCCATGCGCAGCTCCATCACACCCCACAGCACCAGGATCAGGGCCGCGACGCCGAACAGGCCGAGGGTGGTGGGCGAGCCCCAGCCCCAGTCGCTGCCCTTCGTGATGGGCAGCAGCAGCGCGACCAGCCCGGCCGACAGCCCGAGGGCGCCCGCCACGTCGAAGCGCCCCTGGGCCCGTACCGCGCTCTCCGGTACGACGAGGAGGGTGAGCAGCATCGACAGCACGCCGAGCCCGGCAGCGCCGAAGAACAGGGTGTGCCAGTTGGCGTGTTGGGCGACCAGGGCCGCGGCCGGCAGCGCGAGTCCGCCGCCCACGCCGATCGACGAGCTCATCAGGCCCATGGCCGAGCCGAGCCGTTCGCGCGGCAGCTCGTCGCGCATGATGCCGATGCCGAGCGGAATGGCGCCCATGGCGAAGCCCTGGAGCGCCCTGCCCACGATCATGGTGATCAGGTCGCTGGTGAATCCGCAGATCAGCGAGCCGACGACCATGACCGCGAGGCTGGTCAGCAGCATCCGCCGCTTGCCGTAGAGGTCGCCGAGCCGTCCCATGACGGGCGTCGAGACGGCACCCGCGAGAAGGGTGGCCGTCATGACCCAAGTGGCATTGCTGGGTGCCGTGTTGAGCAGCACGGGCAGGTCCTTGATGACCGGCACGAGCAGCGTCTGCATCACGGCGACGACGATGCCGGAGAAGGCGAGGACCGGGACGATGCCGCCGCGGGTTCTGTGGCGCCCGCCCGCGGCCGGGTCGGGCGTCGGGGGCGCGGCAGCGGTGGTCGCCGCCCTTCCGGGAAGCTGGTCCGTCGTCGTCCGGGTCATGCGTGCGGCCTCCAGGCGGCAGAGGGTGAACGTCAGGGAGAGTGGGGGTGAGCGTGTGTCGTGAGGAATGGCGGGGCAGGGGTGAGCAACAGGCGTTCGCGGTGTGGGCGTCGCCCACGGGCATCGGCACGATCAGGCCATTGATACGTGCATGCCGAACGTTTTATCTCGCGGGCCTATTCCGGCGCACCGGCCGGCATCTCCCCGCACCGCTCGTGATCTGCCTCACGCCGCCCCGCCTCCGGCTCCCCTTCACCCCGTGCATCTGGCCTCCCCCGACCTCGCCTTCGATGCGGAATCCGCTGAACCCGCCGAATCCAGTGAACAGCACGCCACTGACAATGCGGCCCGGCGGTGACCGCGCACCACCACGGCCTGTCGTTGACCGCAGCACCCGTCAACGCTGAGAGGCGCCGTGACATCTCCACGACGCCTCTGACGTGCACGATTCGTGCACGACTCTTCCACACTTCAACAATCAACACCGCGTGCGCGGTATGTTTTCACCACCCTGAATGCACCGGAATGTGCACGCCGCTACCCGACTCCCGAACCCCCCGCGGACCGGGACCGGTTCAGCTCGCGGCGACGCCGGCCGCGGACTCTGCCGGCGCTCCCCCCTGAAGAGCCGCATTGAGTTTCGCACCGCGCTCCGGATCCAGATTGAGCTTGGCGAGGATGGCCGGCACCGCAATGCTGGGGAGGGTGTGCTCGAAGAACACAGTGAGCCGGCGACTGAGGTCGGCCTGGTTGGTCAGGGCCTGCGACATCATCTGGAGTCCGGCGAAGGCGCCGACGAACAGCTCCGCGGTCTCGCGTACGACGATGCTCTCCAGCACTTCGCCACGATCCCTCGCCTCGTTCAGCAGGCTCTCGACGAAATGGGTCCACGAGATCATCGACTGCTTGCGGTCGAGGTGGTTGGAGCCCTGCTCAACGGCCAGTCGCGCCGCACCACGCTGGATCGGATCGCTGCGCAGCCGGTATGCCAGCACCTGGCCCGAGTCGACGAATTCCTGAAGTTTGATCTTCTGCGGCTCGACGGCGATATCGACTACCTGCTCCTCGAGCACCGCGAGCGCTAGCTGTTCCTTGGAGGCGAAGTGGAAGTACAAGGCGCCCTTCGTCACGCCAGCGCGCTCGAGGACTTCGGCGATCGTCGCGCGGTCGTAGCCTTGCTCGTCGAAAACCGACGCGGCCGCCTCCAAGATCACTCGCCGGGTCCGGATCGCGCGGTCCTGTTGTGCCACAGGACGCCTCCTGTCTCTCGATGTCTTCACGTTCCGCAACAGTTAGCTACAGCCCAAGTCACTGCTGGATCAGCTACTTTCCCCTTTTCGTCGGCCCGGCATTGAAAATAAAACCGGATGGTACGTATCTTAACAGCGATGTACCTCATCCCGTAGAGATGCCTGGGGGCAGTCATGAGCGAAACGATGCACGTCAGCGGCACGGTTCAGCCCAGGTCTCCACATCAGCTGCGGTTCAACCGGAAGCAGCCCGGCACCCCGCCGCCCCGTCTCGACGTCCCCGTCCGGCGGGAGTTCGTGCATCGCCCCTTCGCCGACGACATTCTGGTCACTTCGTGGCGCCGCCTCGATGAGTCCCACTTCTCACTGACTGCCCAGTGGCCGCACGATCACGGGTACTTCGCCCCCAACCGCGGGCGTCACCATCTCATCCTCACCGGCGAGACCATCCGTCAGGCCGGGTTGCTGCTCTCCCACACCGAACTCGGCGTACCTGTCGGCCACCACTTCATCCTCGGGGACCTCGTCTATACCACTCACCCCGAACACCTCGCGGTGGGAAGCGGACCCACTTCGCTGACGATTGACGTCACGTGCAGCAAAATGCGCATGCGGGCCGGTGCGATGGCCGGCGGCCGCTTCGACATGACGATCCGCAAGGCGGGCCGGATCGTGGCGACGGGCCACTCCAGCGTCACGGTCACCTCGCCCGCCGTCTACCGACGGATCCGCGGCGAGCGGCTGGCCGCGCGGCGCACCCTCGCCCCGCTCCCCGCCCCGGTCCCGCCCCGGCTGACCGGCAGCGTCAGTGACAGCGACGTCCTGCTCTCCCCCACCGACCGGCCCGACCGTTGGCTGCTGCGCGTCGCCCCCGGTCACGCCGCGGTGGTGAACCCGGCGAACGACCATGTTCCGGGCATGGTGCTGCTCGACGCCGCACAGCAGGCCGCCCGCATCCTGACTGTCCCCGACGGCTTTGTTCCCTACGCGTTCGGCACCGACTTCCGCCGCTACGCCGAGCATGACGGCCCCTGCGTAATCGAGGCCCGCCGCATCTCGTCGGCGCTGCCCTGCAGCACAACAGTCCAGGTCACCGGCTCACAGGGCGGCCACCCCGTGTTTGTGTCCACCCTGACGGCGCTGGACCCCCGGCGCTGAGCGCACCGTCCACGAGGAACGTACTTCTCAACGGGCCCTTACCCCGGTCAGCGCACCACGCTTCCTGAGCCACCACATGTCAGGAGCAGCAGCGGCTCTTGAGACAGGGGCAGCCGGCCCCCGGCTGCCGAAAAACTTCACAGCAACCAACAGTCCTCGGCGGCAGCACGCCCGCTGCAGACACGGAAAGGCCAAAGAACGATCATGGGTGAGCTCAACAGAAAGACCGCGCTGGTAACGGGATCCAGCCGGGGTATCGGCCGGGGCATCGCCCAGCGCCTCGCCGAGGACGGTGCACTGATCGCCGTCCACTACGGCAGCAACGACACCGCGGCCAAGGAAACGGCCGAGAGCATCCGAAACGCGGGCGGCCGGGCCTTCATAGTAGGTGCGGAGATGGGAGTTCCCGGTGATGCCGAAGCACTCTTCGCCGCGTTCGACGACGGGCTTGCGGCGTGCGGCGCGGAGCCCGGCCTCGACATCCTCGTCAACAACGCCGCGATCAGCATTCCGGGGCACATCGACGAGGTGACGCCCGAGGACTTCGACCGCACCCTCGCGGTCAACACCAAGGCACCGTTCTTCGTGATCCAGCACGGTCTGCGCCGGATGCGGGACGGCGGACGCATCATCAACATTTCGTCGGCGGTGACGAGTACGGCATTCCCGTCGACCATCGCCTACGGCGTCTCCAAGGGCGCCGTGGATACCCTGACGCGCACCCTCGCCAAGGAGGTCGGTGCGCGCGGCATCACGGTGAACACCATCTCCCCCGGCTTCATCGAGACCGACATGAATGCGGCGATGCGGGCGACACCCGAGGCGCATGCGGCGCTGGCGTCCATCTCCGTGTTCAACCGGATCGGCCACCCCACGGACATCGCGGACGTCGCCGCGTTCCTGGCCTCGGACGACTCCCGCTGGGTCACCGGTCAGCGCATCGACGTCACCGGCGGCTCCATGCTCTGACCCGCCGGGACGGTCCTGGGTCCGGCGCAAGCCGCGGCGTCGTCAGGCGTCATGGAAGACCAGGCCCAGGGAATGCCGTTGGCCCGAGCGGACGGTGCTCACACCGTGGCGTACCGGACCGGCCGACCAGCCGCGGGCGGAGCGAACGGGGCGGTCGCGGGTGGTGAAGATCAGGCCGTGGCCCTGTGGCAGGACGGTGGTGGTGCCGCGGGACTGTGCGCGGGGCCGCTGCTCGACGAGCAGGAACTCACCGCCGGTGTAGTCGGTGCCCTGCTCGTCCAGGCCGATGACGACCTGGAGGGGGAAGACCATGTCCCCGAAGATGTCCCGGTGCAGCGCGTTCCAGTCGCCCGCCCCGTAACGGAGCAGAATCTGCGAGGACTTGGCCTGCCCGGCCTCATGGCACAGGGTGAGCCACTCCCCCAGGGTGTCCGGCCAGGGCGCCGGCCTGCCGAGCTTGTCCGCCCAGTCACGCGCCGTCCGCAGCAGGTGCGGGTAGAACGCCTCGCGCAGGGCCCGGACCGGTTCGGGCAGCGGGTCGGCGAAGTAGCGGTACTGGCCCGAGCCGAAGCGGTGCCGGGCCATCTCGATGGTCGAGCGGAAGCGGGAGGGCCGGTCGTACAGCGCGATGAGGTCGCGGCAGTCGGCCGGGCTGAGCAGACGAGGGGTCAACGCACAGCCCAGGGTGTCGAGTTCGTCGGTCAGCGCCGTCCAGTCGGCGGCCCCGACGCGCTCGGCGAGCGAGGCGGTGCGGGCTCGGCGCTTGGCAGTCGTGGTGGTCGTGGTGGTCATGGTGTGCTCCAGGGGGGCTTCGGGCGGGGCGGTTCAGAGGAGCGGGGGCCGCGTCCCGTACAGCGGACTCAGCCGGCGTCCGGCGCGACACCCTCGATGCCGAGGAGTTGCCGCTTGCGGACGGGGCCCGCCGCGTAACCCGACAGGGATCCGTCCGCGGCGATCACACGGTGGCAGGGCCGGACGACGAGCAACGGGTTCGCGCCGATCGCCGTGCCGACGGCGCGCACCGCGCCCCGCGCCGCACCGACATCGGCGGCAATCGCCCCGTACGTGGTCGTGGTGCCGTACGGAACGGCCTCCAGGGCCTTCCACACGCGCCGTTGGAAGTCCGTGCCCCGGGTCGGTGCGTACTCGATGCCGAAACGGGTCAGCTTCCCGTCGAAGTAGGCGCGGAGCTGGCGGGCGATCTCGGCGAAGGCGTCGGGGTCATACGTCCAGCCGTCCTGGATGGTCGCACCGCCCTTCTGGCCGGGCACGGTCAGCGAGGCGAGCGCGGTACCGCCCGGTGCGGTGGCCGATTCCTCGCCCACCAGCAGGAGTTCGCCCAGCGGGCTGTCGAGGGTGGTGTAGAGCGTCATGGTCCTGTGCTTTCCGTGGTGGAGGGGCGGGTGCGCGCCGGCTGTGTGGCCGGCACGTTCCAGAAGTGGTGCATGGCGTAGGAGCGCCAGGGGCGCCAGGTGTCCGCCCGCGCTGCCGGACCGGCCGTCGGGACTCCGGCCCGGCACATACCGGCCCGTACGGCCACATCGCCGGTCAGCAGCACATCGGGGTCCCCGAGGGCGCGCATCCGGATGTAGCCGGCGGTCCACGGGCCGATGCCGCGCAGCCCGAGCAGCGCGCGCTCGGCCTCGTCCCGGTCGGCTCCGGTGTCCAGCCTGACGCTGCCGTCGGCGAGCGCGGAACCGAGGGTGCGCAGGGTCGTCCGCCGGGACTCGGGCATGCCGAGCTCCGCGAGCGAGGCCCCCGCCAGGTCGTCGACGCGAGGGAAGAGATGGGTGAGCGCACCGGACGGCTCCGGCAGCGGTTCGCCGTACGCGGCGACCAGGGCGGCGCCGAGAGTGCGGCCGGCCGCGACCGAGACCTGCTGACCGAGTACGGCACGGACCGCGAGCTCGTCCGGGGCGGCGGCGCCCGGGGAGCGCAGTCCGGGGCGCTCGGCCACCAGCCGTGCCAGGACGGGGTCCTCGGCGAGCCGCTCGGCGACCGCGTACGGGTCGGCGTCCAGGTCGAAGAGGCGCCGCACCCGCTGGCCCGCGGTGGTGAGATCGCGCAGTTCGGTGAGGCGCAGCCGGCAGTCCAGCCAGCCGTCGCCGGCCGCCTCGTCGACCTCGGCGATACCGGTGCCGTTCGGCAGCCGCAGGGTGCGCCGGTAGGTGCGGGCGCCGAGCTCGCCGCTGACGTCCTCGATGCCGGTGAGGGCGCGCCGCTGGAGGTGGTCGAACAGCTGCCGTGCCGCGTACGGCCCGCGGAAGGCCAGCCGCAGCGGCAGCACCCCGGGCATGGCATGCGGCGCCACCGCGCCATATCGGGCCGTCTTTCCGGGGCGGGCGGCGCGCAGCTCGCTCGGGGTCAGTGCGTAGATCTCCTTGATGGTGTCGTTGAACTGCCGCACGCTGGCGAACCCGGCCGCAAAGGCGATCTCGGCCGCTTGCAGACCGGTGGTCTGGAGCAGGACCCGGGCGGTGTGCGCGCGCTGTGCCCGCGCCAGCGCCACGGGACCGGCGCCCAGCTCGGCGTTCAGCTGCCGCTGCACCTGCCGGGCGCTGTAGCCGAGCCGGGCCGCCAGCCCGGAGACCCCTTCCCGGTCGACCACACCATCGCTGATCAGCCGCATCGCCCGCCCGACGACATCGGCGCGGGCATTCCACTCCGCGGAGCCGGGCACCGCGTCGGGACGGCAGCGCCGGCAGGCGCGGAAACCGGAGCCCTGGGCGGCCGCGGCGGTCGGGAAGAAGGCGACATTCCGGCGGCGGGGCGTGGTGGCGGGGCAGCTCGGCCGGCAGTAGATCCCGGTCGTGGACACCGCGAAGAAGAAGGCGCCGTCGAATCTGGCGTCCCTGCTGCGCACCGCCTCGTACCTGCTGTCCTCATGCATCACAGAGTCCACTGTGCAGCAGGTCAGACGGCGACGCTGGCGGAAATCGGACGGCACGTTCGGCAGCCCGGAGAGCCTGAGCACAGAGGAACGGGACGCGGGCGTCGGTTCACGGGCGTGCGGGTCGCGGCACGGCCGGGTCGCGAGCGTACGGGTCGCGGCCGGACCGGACGTGGGGACACGGGAAGCGGCGGTGCTCGGGGGACGAAGTCCCCGGCAGTCGACCGCAGTTCCGTGGAGAAGGCCGGGCGGGTCGGAACGGCTCGGCACGGCGCGCGGGGCGCACTCGCGCCAGGCGGACTGTGCGGACGCCCTACGACGCCATCGCTGCCAGGACCACCAGGAACACGACCAGCGCGAGCGTCTCCCAGCGCATTGCCCTCCGCAGGACGCTCACGCTCGGGAGGCCGCTCGACGACGAGCCGTGGCTGCTCATACCGTCGTCACCGTAGCCGCTGTCCCCTGTGTCCCCGCTGTCACTCACGCCGTACTCCCGCCCTCTTCTGCCGCACCTCACGAACTGACAGCCTTTCGACCGCCGCTCACCAGCGTATGTCTTGCCACCAGCACTGGTTTCAGGCGGTGCGGGTACGGCTCCGCTCCGGCTCTGGAAGGTGGCTACGGCTACGGACGGGTGGCGTACCCGTCGTGGCCCGTCCGCCCGAGCCTCAGCCGCGCCGACGTCCCTGCCGCTGCCCGGAGGCACCGCCCGCCGCGTCAGGCGGGCGGCATCGGCCAGTCGTCCAACGAGCCGCCGCGCCATTCGACAAGCCGGGGATCGTCCAGCGCAATGTCCTCGGCCTGGCCGGCGACGCCCGCGCGGCGGAGGAATTCGGCGACATCGCCACGGCCGTGAGCCAGGCCGACGATCTGCCCACGTACGGTCACCCGTCGGCCACCGGAGGGCGTCGGCGGGTGCACGATGACGGGCGGGTGCTCAGTCATGCATCCAGCGTGCGCCGGGCTCCGCGCTCGCGCATTTCGACAGCCGCCGTGAGCATCAGCGGCCGCCGTGCGCACCAGCGCTTGCCCCGGCAAGCATTCACTAGGCTGGCCGGGTGGCAGGGACACGGAGCGGGCGGCTGGTCCGCACGGCCCCGGAACCTGCCTCTTCGACGAGGGACAAGAGGCCGACCGTGAACAACCCCATGGACTCAGCCGAGTTCTCCCGGGACCCGTATCCGCTGCTCGCCGCCTTGCGGTCGCGCGGTCCCGTGCAACAGGTGAGGACGGGCAACGGCCGTACGACATGGGTCGTGACCGGATGGGCGGAGGCCCGGTCCGCGCTGGCGGACGCACGGTTGTCGAAGGACACCGCCCGCTACTTCGCCGACCGTCCCGGCAAGCGCGACCTGGCGCCCGCCGTCAGCCGGACCATGCTCGCCACCGACCCGCCGCACCACGGCCGGCTGCGGAAGCTGGCGATGAAGGCATTCACTCCGGCGGCCGTCGCACGGCTGGAGCCCCGCATCCGTGCGATCGCGGAGGAGCTGGCCGACGCACTGGCCGCGCGCGGGTCGGCGGATCTGGTCGAGGAGTTCGCCGTGCCGCTGCCGATCGCGGTGATCAGCGAGCTGCTGGGGGTACCGGAGCCGGACCGTGCGGCGGTGCGGCGCTGGTCCCATGACCTGTTCGCCGCGGCGGCCCCGGACACCGTGGACCTCGCGTCGCATGCCCTCAGCGACTACATGACACGGCTGATCGCGGCCCGGCGCCAGGACCTCGGGGACGACGTCCTCAGCGGTCTGATCGCCGCCCGCGACGAGGCGGACCAGCTGTCCGAGGCCGAACTCGTCTCCCTGGCCGTGCTGTTGGTGGTCGCGGGCCACGAGACGACGACCCACCTCATCGGCAACGGGATGCTGGCCCTGCTCCAGGACGACGCGCTCCGCTCCCGCCTCCGGGCCGATCCCGGCCTGCTGCCCGCCGCGGTCGAGGAGTTTCTGCGCCACGACGCCCCGATCACCCTCGCGACCTTCCGCTTTGCCACCGAACCGATCGAACTCGGCGGCGCCCGGATCGGCGCGGGGGAGGTGGTTCTGGTGTCCCCCGGAGCCGCCAATCGTGATCCGGCACAGTTCCTCGCGCCGGACGAGGTACGACTGGACCGTCACGTCCGTACGGCGCGCCCGGACCGTCCCGAGCGTCCGAACGGCCCCCGGCTCCCGAACGGTCCCCAGCGCGGCCGGCATTCCGAGGGACCCGAGCGCTCGGGTGGACATCTCTCGTTCGGACATGGTCCGCACCACTGCCTCGGTGCGCCGCTGGCCCGCGTCGAGGCCCGGATCGCCTTCGAGGTGCTGCTGACGCGTTTCCCCGGCATCCGTCCGGCGGTGGCCAGTTGGGATGCGCTGGAGTGGCGGCGCACGCGTTTGATGCGCGGTCTGGCGAGCCTTCCGGTGACCCTCGGCCGGTGAATCGGGCCGTACGCGAAAGTCCCGGCGGTCAAAACCGCCGCACTTCGCCCCGTTGAGCAGCCACACATCGCTCCGACAGACCGCTACATATCGCCTCGCCCGAGCCGTTCCCACCGGCCCCGCAAGTGCCCGCCCGGCGAGAAGCCGCCCCACAGCAGACCGGCGCCGCGACTGCGGGTACGGCAGTCGCGGCGCCGGCCGACCCCGTGCGGCCACGGGGCGGTCCCGCGGAGCGGTTCAGTCTTCGGTGGTGTGTCCGGAGAGTCGTTCGACGCCGCGCAGGAGGGCGGAGTGGTCGAGGCCGCCGTCGCCTTGTGCGCGCAGGGAGGCGACGAGGCCGGC